>NZ_JBVKCA010000001.1:191822-1199955 GCF_055656965.1 Streptomyces sp. NPDC111656 | reverse complement strand
ATCCCACAGCAGATCAGCCACCCCGCCATGCTGCCCGGCACCCCGACCCAACGCACCCCCGTTTCCCTTGACCAAAGACATAGGGGCACCCCCCCGCCAGGCCGGTCCCTTCCTCCCCCGCAGGGCCGGCCGCTTCCTGCCCCGCTCCGGCTTTCGGCGAGGGGCCCCGGTCCAGTGCCGTACGGGGTCGGTCGGTATCCGCCCAGACGTCGGCAGCCGCTTCCCAGACCACCCGTAACCTGCCACGTTCCGCTTGCCCCAGCCGGCCCAGCGCGTCGACGGCTTCCCAGGGAGGCAGCGAGCGGCCGCCGAGGTAGCGCTGCCAGGAGCTGCCGCTGAATCCGGACTTGGCGGCGAGCGACGTCAGGCTCAGCTCACACCGGTCCTTGCACTGCCGCAACTCCCCCACCAGCCGCTGCAACTCCACCGGCACGTCGTCGCGTTCGCGCCGCCGACGGGCTGCCATCCGCTCCTCCCACCCCGCAAGGGCAGCGGGCCTGCCCCACCGCGCCATCGTACGAGCGCGCCGAGCCACTGCCGTCCGGGTCCGCTTCTGGCACCGCTCCCGATCACATGGAACGGGAGAGCTGTTGACGCACCCATTCAGGGTCGGGGTTGACGTGCGGCCGGCCCTCCACGACGACGGTCGGCACGGTCTCATTGCCATCATTGGCCGCCCTGACCGCTGCCGCCCCAGCCGGGTCACGCCAGATGTCGACCCAGTGCAACTGGCGGGCGCTACGGCCCAACCGGATACGCAGCCGCAGGCAGTACTTGCAGCCCGACCGCCAGAAGACGACCGGCCGGCCGTCGACCGCGCTGCGGCGTTGTGCCTCCAGCGCACCGATCGACCTCGGGAAGATCAGAGGTGAGTTCACGCCTGCGAGCAGCACGAACACCAACAGGAGCGCTGCGGCTGCGCCGGGTTTCCCCCTGAAGACCAGACCCGTCGCAACGACTGAGCCGCAGAGCACAAGCAGCGTCGGCAAGATCCAAGCGCGTGTCATGAGGACTCAGGCTATCGGCGAGCCGAAATGCACCTCGAACCAGGCCGCGGCGCATGGTGATCGTGATCCGAGAGAGGCGCGTCGGCGAGGGGCGGCCGTTATTCCAGCCGCATGCCGTCGCGCATGATGGCTCTCCCGCGTAGTTCCGGCTCGCCGCGCCAAGCACGCACAGTCCTCGGGACCACTCGTACATACAGAAAGGAACCCTCTTCCACGCGTGGATCCCACCCGAACTTGTCAGCGAACGCCTCCGCTGCGCCTCCGGGCACCTCTTGGTCCGGGAAGCACTCCGCCTCACCTTGGAGGAGCACCACATCGAAGGTGTCCGGTAGCGCCAGGCGCACGCGCGGCTCTTTGCGGACGTTCCGCGCAGTCACGGAAGTGGCGCCGGTGCACATCCACACTGCTCGCCCATCCCCAAGAACCACAGCGGCACCTGGTGCGGCCCGTGATCAGGGTGAGCCGTCGACACCCATACATCCCGCTCGGTAACGAGCCGCTCCAGAGCGTCGCGCATACGCTCCGCCGTCTGGCGGCGAACGATTCCCGTGGTCTCCATGCGGACCGACCCTAGCCAAGCAGGCAGGAAGCGCGCCTGAGGCGCAGGACCTACTCCCAGCGACCGATGAACCCCTCAGCTTTTGGCTCGGGGCGACCAACTTCGGTGCTCGGAGTGGCCAGCGGAAGGGTTCTGACCGCGGTTGCGTGAAGGGGCGGCTCGACGATGTACAGGCCGACGATGCACTCGTCGTAGTCGTCACGGAAATGATGTCGGCGTCGAAAGGCGTGGAACCTGGCCGGCCTCAAGGCCGCCGTTGCCCTCGCCGGTCCGGCCGCCGCCGGGGACCTGGCCCGGATCCCCGCCTGGGTCCAGGAGGGTCCCAGCCACCTCGGTGTCATCGCCCACACCGCTGCCCTGCGTGACGGCGTACCGTGGCTCGACGCGCTGCTGGACGGCCTCGACGCCAACCGCAGGCTCCTTGTCGATCTCCTTACCGAGCACCTGCCCGGCGTCCGCTACCGGCCGGGCGAGGGCACCTATCTCGCTTGGCTGAACTGCAGGGCCCTGGGCCTGGGCAACGACCCCGCGGCCGTCTTCCTCGAACATGGCAAGGTTGCCCTCAACTCCGGCCCCTCCTTCGGAACAGGGGGTGGCGGATATGCCCGACTGAACCTGGCCACCTCACCTGAACTGATCACCGAATCGGTACGTCGCATGGCCGCAGCAACACGCACAGCCCTGACGAGCTAGACCCATCACCCGTCCCTCTGAGTGCTCTGGTTGGCCGGACCGGCCGACCAGAGGGGTCTGCCCGTTCCTCTGTGACGAGCACGACCCACGCCTGAGCCGGTGTCGTGGCTGAGCGGAGGTGGTCTGGCCGTCAACCGTCAGTGCGGCCAAGAGCGCCCCCGGATGCGCCCGTCAGGGCTGACTTCTTGCGTCCGGTGGCAGGCGCGCGGATCACCGCTGCCGGGGATGCCTCACTCATGAGGGCCGAGACGTTGGGGCACCTGCTGCTGCCAGGATCGCAGGTTGTGGTGTGCCAAGTCAGCCTGGTGGAGGGCGTGTTGGTGGTCGATGCTGCTGGGTGCGGCCCTCCGGGGCTGTGCCCGGACTGCGGCCCGCGGGCCCCCCGGGTCCACAGCCGTTACTGGCGTCGCCTCGCCGACCTGCCCGTGGCCGGGCGGGAGATGGTTGTCCGCCTCCGCGTCCGTCGGTTCTTCTGTGATCACGCCGGGTGCCGACGCAAGACTTTCGCCGAACCGGTCTGCGGGCTGACTGAACGATACCGGCGGACAACGCCGTCCCTGCGTTCGGCGTGGCGCATGGTTGCCGTGGAGCTCGGCAGCCGGCCCGCCCAACGCCTGTGCCGAAAGCTGCTGTTGCACGGCGGGCGGACGCGGCTGCTGGGCATGCTCACGGCTCCGCCCGCACCGCAACGAGCCCCGCCAGTCTTAGGCATCGACGAATTCGCATTCCGCAAGGGACGCACCTACGGAACGATCCTCGTCGACATCGAGACCTCCCGACCCGTTGATGTGCTGCCCGACCGGGACACAGTGACGGTCGCCGCCTGGCTGCGCCAGCACCCCGGCGCAGAGATCGTCTGCCGCGACCGCTCCATGGTGTTCACCAAGGCCATCCACCAGGCTGCACCACAGGCCCAGGAAGTAGCCGACCGATGGCACCTCCTGGAGAACCTCTCCTCCGCGGTGGAGAAGACCTGCCGCCAGCACCGCGACTGCCTGCGCACCCACGCCACCCGGCACCTCCCACCCCAGCCGAGCGGACCTCCCGGCGTGCCTCGCACGCCACTCCCGCAACGGGTCCGGCAACGCCATCAAGACGTCCAGGCACTCGCACAGGCGGGCTGGTCGCTCAGCGCGATCGCCCGACGCCTGGGCCTGGACCGCAAGACGGTCCGCCGCTACCGCAACGACGACCTCGACACCTTGCTGGCATCCGCCCGGGACCGCGGCGTCGGCGTGCTCACCCCGTACATGCCCTACATCCAGACCCGCTTCACCGCCGGATGCGCCGTCTCCCTCCAGCTGAACCGCGAGATCTGCGACCTCGGCTACGCCGGCAGCCGCCACGTCGTCAGCCGCTACGTCGCCCAGCTCCGCGATAACACCGCCGTGCCCGCAACCGCAGTGCTCCCCGCACCCCGCACGATCACATCCTGGATCATGCGCCCGCGGGAAACGCTGAACCACACGGAGGCCGCAGCCTTGGACGAGACCCGGCTCGCCTGTCCGGACATCGCCACAGCCCGTGACTTCGCCAGAGCCTTCACCGACCTGACCCGCCACCGGCGCGGCCACCTGCTCTTGGAATGGTTCAAGCAGGCAGAACGAGACGCTCCCGCCCCGATCCGGGGCTTCGCAGGCTATCTCCGCCAGGACCTCGACGCCGTCACCGCCGGCCTCACCCTCCCCTACAGCTCGGGAGCGGTCGAAGGGCACGTCAACCGAATCAAGACCATCAAGCGCCAGATGTACGGACCGGCATCGTTCTCCCTGATCAGAGCCCGCATCCTCATCCAGCCGTAGGCATCACGCAACCGCGGTCAGAACCAGCGGAAGTGCTCAGTCACACTTGTCCCCGGTGATGGCCGGCTCGAGTGGGTCGCCGATCGGTGGCCGTCTTTCACATGACTGCCAGGCCCAACTGGTGTGGCCCCGCCCGGGAGCGTGGCCGTCGGGAACAGAGGACTCGGCGGGTCAGCCCGTCCCCGGGAAGGCACGGATCGCTGACACCTCGTACCGGGGTTCGGCACTCGGTGGGGCGTGCTGATCGCCCACCACGGCATGTCGCCGATCCAGTCCGCGCCACCGCCAGGAGGAGGGTGGGTCAACATGCCCTGGAGACAAGCGCTTTGTACTCCACGTCGGACAGGTCTGTGGCCTGTACGTGGGCCTGGACACCGTCGAGCAGGTTCCGGAGCGTGCTGTATCCGGAGGAGTGCGCGATCCTCTCCTCGGCGTTCGTCCCCGCCGGGCACCAGGAGATCAGCACCGTCTTCTCCTGACGGGTCCCGTCCGCTGTGGCGAAGTGCAGGTCGTGGACGACGTACCGGGGCTCGTCGGCCGGCAGGGCTTTCAGTAGTTCGTCGTGTGTCAGGTTTCCCTTGGCGTCGGGGATGACGGTCCCCAGGTTGTCGCTGAGCCGGTAGATCACTGTGTTGATGTCCCGCCTGCTTTTCAACTCCTGGAAGGCGCTGATACAGCTGTCGTCCACTGGGATACCACCGCTCACGACGAGTCCTTCTGATCATTGGGAGAGCAGGCCAAGCGGATCAACGAACCGGCTCCCCGGGAGGTTCTGGCCCGCTGGCCCGGTTCGTTGCGAGGGAAGATCGTGATCAAGCGGTCAGGCCGTATCCCGCCTGGTCTGCCCGCACTCGCGGCGGTGGTCCAGACGCCCGGCGTCAGCGGCTTCTTCGGCTGTACGCCCCTGCTGTACGCCCCTGGACCCCTCGGCCGGGCCCTCGCCGTCACCTCCGCGACCGAGCGAGGCCCCGGCCCTCGGTCTCAGCCCTTGCCGAAGTGCTCCGCGGGGAAGGCGCCCGCTGCCCTGAGGGTTCTGGTGAAGCCTCCGGCCAGCTCGGTGAGGCGCGCGGTGGCGGCAGGGCCGAGGTGATCGTACGGGGCGGCGTCGAGGCGGTCGGTGAGCGCCTCGGCCTCACCGCGCAGGGCCGCGCCCGCGTCCGTGAGGTCCCCCGCCTCGTCCAACAGCCCGCGCTCGCACAGCCGGTCCCGGGCGGTGGACCACTGCTGCGCGGACCACCCGCGGGTCCGCATGAACAACGCCGACGTCGGCGCCGTACCGGTGGCGTTGTGCAGGACGAGGGCCTCGATCCCGGACAGGCCGGCCACCGCCAGAGCGGCGAGGTGACCGTCACCCCGGTGCTCGCGCAGCAGCGTCGCGGCGTGCCACAAGGCCAAGTGCGGTTCCTCGGGCACGGAAAGGCCGGCGTTGGCGGCGTACAGCGGCCGCGCCTCGCGACGGCACGCCTCGGTGGCGCGCAGCGCCAGCTCGGCCGTCTCGACCATCTCCTTCGACATGAGGGCCTCCTCCCCGAGCAGTCGCCGCAGCGTCCCGTCCGCGCCGCGCAGCCGGGCCGCGAGGACCGCCTCCGGCGTGGTGACGGCCCACGCGGCGGGGATGTACCGGGCCACGTGCTCGTGGTTGAAGTTGTAGAACGTCGCTGTGACGGTGCCCGCGCCGACCTCTCCGAGCGGGGCCGCGCGGCCCGCGAAGTAGGCCATGGCGCCGCGCTCCAGCCCGAGCGCCGCGAGTTCGTCCTGCTGCTCCGGCGCGAAGTACACGGATGTGTGCACGGGATTGACGACGCTGTGGCAGCGGCGTCCCGCACTCGCCTCGAATGAAGGCATCTCGAATGAAGTCATCAGGACGAGCCACCCGGAAGGATCGGCCGACCGCACCCGGGCCTCACTCGCCGGCCCACGGCACGAGGACGGCTCGGGCGAGCGTGTGCTGGAGGATGAAGAAGCTGAGGGCTGCCGGGGCCGACTCCGGGGTGATGCCGAGGGCCGTCACGGACGGTATGTCGAGTGCGTTGACGGCGATGTAGTAGCGGTGCCTGCCGGTTCCCGGCGGTGGCGCGGCGCCGACGTAGGCGGTCGCGCGCACATCGTTCGAGACGTGGAAAGCGCCGTCCGGCAGGCCGCCGTCGCCGGGCGTGCCGGCGCCGGCGGCGAAGGACGTCACGTCGGCGGCGATGTCGGCCACCGCCCAGTGCCAGAAACCGGACGGGGTCGGGGCGTCCGGGTCGTACATCGTGACGACGAAGCTGCGGGTGGCGGCCGGGAAGCCGCCCCACGACAACTGGGGGGAGCGGTCCTCGGCTCCGGCGGCGCCGCTCATGGCGGCGAACTGCGCCACCGGCAACGGACCCCCGTCGGCGACGTCCGCGCTCGTGACGGCGAACTCGGGAACGGCGGGCATGGTGTCGTACGGACTGCTCATCTGGTCTCCCATCAAGCCAGGCTTGCACCTTCTGACTTTCAATAATCAACCACACTTTTAAAAATCATGCCAGCTGTCAAATGTTGTAGGATCCGTCCCGTGGCGAGAGGAGCTGGGCAGCAGACCCGCAGCGAGGTGGTGCAAGACCGCATCCGGGCCGACATCCTGGGCGGCCGGCTCAGGCCTGGCCAGCGGTTGAAGTTCCCCGAGCTCAGCGAGCAGTACGGGGTGAGCACCGGCGCCGTACGCGAAGCCCTGCTCAAACTGGTCGCCAAGAACCTGGTCAGCTCCGAGGCGCACCACGGTTTCCAGGTCACCGACGTCACCGCTCGCGGGCTGGCCGACCTGACCGACACCCGCACCGAGATCGAGTCCCTCACCCTGAGCCGCGCCATCAGCGAGGGCGGCCTCGCGTGGCAGGCTCAGGTGCTGGCCGCCCACCACACTTTCGAGCAGACCCCACGCGGCGACGGTGACCAGCCCAGCGAGGACTGGCTGATCGCCCACGCCGACTTCCACACCGCGCTCCTGGCCGGCTGCGCCAACCCCCGGCTACGCGACCTGGCCGCCTCCTTGAGGGAAGAGGCCGAACTGTACCGACGGTGGAGTCGACCCACACCGGCAGAGACGCAACGCTGGACCGACCAGGCCGTCCACAAAGAACATCGCGACCTGCTCGACGCGGTCATGGCCCGCGACAGCGAGCGGGCCGACGCCGTCCTGCGCCGCATGATCAGCTCCACGTCCGGCATGGTCCTGAACACCGAGCCGGACGCGTGATGTCCGGCTGACGATCGCGGCGAGGTGGGGTGCGGTGGCCGTCCGCCGAAGCTCGACCCGGAGGACCGTGCCGGTCACGTATGAGGAGCGGTCACTGAGGAGCCAGGCTGCGGCCTGGACGATCTCCTGCGGGTTGGCCGTGCGGCGCAGCGGGGTGTGCGCCGTGAGTCTCTCTCGGAGACCGGGTGATCCCTCGTCCCAGGTGCGTATCATCTCGGTCGCCGTGGCGCCGGGGGCGATGGCGTTGACACGAATGCCTTCCGGGCCGTAGGTGACGGCGGCCGACTCGGCGGGCTGTTGACCGCCCGTTTCATCGCACCATAGGCGGGCAGCTCGGGTTGCCCATCAGGCTCCCGACGGACGAGCGAAGTCGCGACACAGGTGTTCTTCCAGATCATTTGAGCATATGGACAGACTGAACTGTTGAGATCGCGGCATGATCGAAGAGAGCCGCGAGTTCGCACGACAGCCCAGGTGGTGGACGTCCGGCTCCATAACATCCGTCACCAGGGAACAGAGTGAACGGGGCAGCGAGCACCTCGCCGGCAAAGAGGTCCTCCAGGATCGCGCGCCGCTGGCCGTAGGGCCGGGCGAGCAGCTCGGTCCCCCCGGTCTCAATACGTCGAAAACGATCAGGTATGCGGGGCGTTCGACCGCGGCCTGGACGGCGCTGCGGCCCAAGGCACCGAGCCCGGCGCTGCAGCTCTCCGAAACGCAGCCGTCCCTCGTGCAGCCCAACGAGCTCACCGGGCTGGCGTCTGGGAGCCCGAATCCGGTTCCGGCTGCTCGACGGGGAGCAGCGCGCGCAGGCTGCCGAAGACGCAGGTGTCGACGGTCTCGGGGTAGCGCTTGATCCAGTCCGGCGGCGGGAGCTCGTGCGGTTCGTCCAGCCCGTGGCACCACTGCGAGATGATGTTGTCGCCGTGCGCGAGGTCCTTCACTGCGGACCGCAGTTTGACGGCGTGTCGCAGGATGCGGTCGCTGTTCGCGGACCATATGTCCCCGATCGAGGCGCCCTCGTGGGCGATGAAGTTCCGGGCCTCCCTGGCTTTGTGCAGGGTGCTCATGTCCATGGTCTGGCCCATCGCGTGGGCGGCCAGACTGTGCAGGGTGCCGCCCAGCAGTTTGTCCGCTGGCACTGCGGCGAAGACCTCTTCCAGAGTAAGAGCCGGGTCTGCCTGGTGGGCGGTGATCAAGTTGCTTACTCGGAGTACGTACTGGCACTTATCCTCGTAGGCGTTCGCGAGGTGAAGCGCCCGTCCTGCTGAGAAGAACAACGCGTCGTGCAGTTCCGTTTCCCTGGGCGCCAGGAGGCTAATTGACCAGCGGCGGCAGCCTCAGCGTCCCTGGCCCGCACCGTCGACTACGGCAGCTTCGTCGCCCTCGGTGAGCGGTTCGGCTACCCGTACTGGGTGGTGCGCGAAGGACTCAACGACCGGACCGACTGACGCCGAGGCGCGGGGACGGGCGGACAGACTCCGCCCGCCCCACGCGGCACGTCGTGGCCATCGACGAGAACCATCGCGAAGCCTTCACCGCCCTCGGTGAGCGCTTTGGCTACCCAGAGTTCCTCATGGACGACAACCTCAACGTCGGATAGGGCCGACCTGGCCCGACAGCACACGGGCCCTGCCGAGCCAAAAGGCCACGGCTCGGCAGGGCCCGTCTCGTGAACCAATGGGGACGACCGGACCACGTAAAGCACCCCACCCCACAACCCCGTTCAAACTCCGTTAACAAAAGACACTAATCTCACCGGTCTCCTCGATGCACCGGAGCGCCCACCGGCCCGAGCGCGACGGAGAAGACCCCGTCGGATCCGACTTCGAACGCGAAGACCGCAACGTCATCTGGACCAGCCGCCCTCAGTCGTAGGCGGACGGCGAGACAGCCTCAACGAGTAGAGCGCCACCACCGCACGGCATCGGCGCACTACTCGGCGGAGGCCGGCGAGACCCAGATCTACGCGGTGCTCGCCGCGCTCGAGGAGACACGGTTCCTGGAGGAGGCCGAGGTGCGGGCGACGCTCATCGACTGCGCTCGCATCTGCACTCCGGACCTGACTCTCCGCGTACTGCTGAGAACCGCCATCAGCGCCCCGGACGCCCAGATGTCTCCGGACCAGTACACGAGACTGGCCTGTGCCTGCCCCTGGCGGCTCCCCCGGGGTCGGCAGGGGCCGGCATCGTGACACCTGTCGGATTGAGCTTCCCCCGAGATGCGGAGATGTGTGACAGGGGGTCAGATGGGACTCATGAGAGGAACCCTGACGATGGCGGTGTCAACTTGGCGGGCGAGGGCGTGGTGTGGCTGGGCTCCGGCTGCGTACTCAGGGCGTAGCAGGCTGGCGGCGCCAGTGATTTCGTTCCGGATGGTGAAGCGGTGGCGCAATTCGGTGCGGTAGCCGGGTGCGGTCATCAGGTGACGCCGGGGGCGGAAGTGGGGTGAGATGCCGCTGGACGCGGAGAGGAACCGCTGGGCCCCGCCGACGCTGCGAAAGCCTTTCATCGCGCGTTCGCGCTGTCTCGTCGGCTGGTGGCTGTTCTCCGCCCGATTGACGGCACCTGGGCGAAGGAACAACCTGCGGAGAAGGGGCAGCGCAACACTTTTCACTGCCAGGTCCGCACCCGCGTCGAGCAGGCCAGTCGCCCGCACGGAAACGGACAGATCTTCCGCAACTGCCGCGTCGAGGATGAATGCATCCCTCACGAAGTGAGCGGAATCGCCGTTCCAGGCGACCTGCCTCGCGGGAGTCCAGCTCAGTGCCTGAGCGCCGCCTCGTCCGAGAAGGACCCGTCTTGCCGAGGTAGGGACTCGGGTCCGATACGCGCAGTTGTTGGGTACTGGGGCCCTGCGTCGTCAGGAATTGTCCCTGGTTCGTGCGGCCGCCCACAGAGCGATCCGGGTGCGTGAGCGCAGGCCGAGTTTGTCGCGGACCTTGTCCAGGTGGGTGGCGACAGTACGCTCTGAAAGACCTAACCTTGCAGCGATCTGGCGGTTGGTCAGTCCCTCGGCGACGAGCTCGGCGACCGTGAACTCCCGGCCTGTGAGCGGGAACTGGTCCACGATGGCCGCCGTGGCGTCAGAGGCCGAGCTAAGGTAGCCGCTCCCTCTCCGCAGGGCGTATGCGACGAGCCGGTCTCCCCGCAGCCGGCGGCCACCGCTGACAGCAGCGTCCTGCGCAGCTGCCGACAGCCCTGCTCGCGCACGAGCCGCGGTCAGTTCCACCCGTCGGCGCCACGGGTCCTCCGGCTCGGTGTCCATCCGACGGCGTGCCTGCGCGCTCGCCTCGTACAAACGCAGGGCTCGCCGCAAGTCACCGCTCTCGGCGGCCACGAGGGCCAGGCCCTCGACCGGGTACAGCGCGTGGAAGCTTCCTTCGGGGACGATCCGGAGCACCTCGCCGAACAGTGCCTCGGCGCTGTCCAGACGGCCCAGGGACAGCCGTACGGCGCCAGCGGTGTGAAGGGCGGCGGCAGCCCGGCTCCAGTGCGCCCGCGCCCTGAGCACCGGAAGACAGCGAGCCATGAGCAAGTCGGCCTCGGCCTCCTCGCCCGCCTGAAGCAGGGCCCAAGCCAGGTGATGGGTGCACCATGCTGTGTCCTCCCGTCGGCCGAGCGCGGAGACGACACGCAGGCAATAGCGCAGGTCCGCGACGGCGGCGGCGAATTCACCACGGCACAGCCGTGCTGCCGCCCGCGCGTCCAGTGCGTTGGCGAGACCAGCGGGGTGGTCACGCGTACGTTCCTGGCGTACCGCCTGTTCACCAAGGCGTAGTGCTGCGGCCAGGTCGGTCTGCTGGCAGGCGACACGGGTGGCGAGTGCCGCTACCGCGCCGCCGAGGCCAGGCCCGGCAGGCAGCCGCAGAAGTCCGTCCAGTAGCGAGCGGGCGGCCGAAGGCTGTTCATGCTGGTAGTACACGCGGGCCAGTTCCAGGGTCAGCCGGTCGCTCGAGGGGCCATCGCTGCCGCCGGCGCTGGCCAGGGCCGCTGCGAGATTGTCCCGTTCGCCGGTGAGCGGCCCACCGGCCTGGTCGGCGAACACCTCGCCACCGGTGAGTTCCGCGAGGCTGTCCAGCCAGTCGAGGGACCGCCGCCGTACGGCGTCCAGTTCGCCCGACACGATCAGACGCTCCATGGCGTAGGCGCGAACGGCGTTCAGCTGCCGGAAGCGCGCGGGGTGTGCGTTGCCCGGCAGCCGTACGATCAGCGACTTGGCCTCAAGTCCGCACAAGATGCCGAGAATTTGGCGTGGGGCGACGCCGCCGCCGGCGCAGACCGCCTCGGCGGCGCCCGTGTCGAATCCTCCGACGAGCACCGCGAGGCGCCGGAAAACCGCCTGTTCCGTCGGCTCGAGCAGCCGATGGCTCCAGTCGATCGCGGCGGTCAGTGCGTTGTGACGACGGGGACCGGTCCGGCTTCCGTCGGTCAGAAGCGACAGCTGGAACAGCCGGTTGTCCAGTCCGGCGAGGATGTCGCCCAGTGGGAGCGTGCCGACGCGGTGCGCCGCGAGTTCGATGCCGAGCGTCAGACCGTCCAACCGACGGCATATCTCGGCAACGGTCGCAGCGTTGCTACGCCAGAGGGTGAAGCCGGGCGCACGACTGGCGGCGCGTTCGACGAACAAGCGGACGGCGTCCGAGCGCAGGAGGGCGGCAGGGTCGTCACCGGTGCCGGTCGGCGGCAGAGACAGCTCGCCGACCCGGAACACGGTCTCTCCGGGAACCCGCAGCGCCTCCCGGCTGGTGGCAAGGATCCGCAACCGGGGGCAGTGACTCAGCAGGGTCGCGGCCAGCTGAGCGCACGGCTCTGCCAGATGTTCGCAGTTGTCCAGGATGACAAGCCGGGAGGTGTTGCCGATCGCACGGACCAGGGCGTCGGTGCCGGATCGCCCCGCTCGCTCGCCCACGCCCAGCGCGGTGGCCACGGACTGCGCGAGCGGAGCGTCGTCGTGCAGCGAGTCGAGTTCGATCAGGTCAACCCGCGCGTAGCGGCCAGGCAGCCCTTTGGCGAACTCCAGCGCCAGCCGCGTCTTGCCGACGCCTCCGGCTCCGGTCAGCGTGAGCAAGCGCGATGTCCTCAGCAGGGTGCGCAGGACGGAGAGTTCCTGGCGTCGCCCCACGAAGGAGTCGAGCGCTCGCGGCAGCCCGCGACCCGAATCCGGAGGGGAGGCATCCGGTGAAGTTGGTCGTTTCCCTCTGGAGCCTTTGTGTATCGAGCGTCTCCTGAACGCCCGTTGCCGGCACGCATTGGAGCAATACCGAGCTGGCCGACCGCCGTGTGGTCCGGCGGTCAGCGCCGCTCCGCATAACTCGCATGTCCTGTGCCCGGTCATCCCCGATTCCTGGCCGCGGGCTTCCTGGGCGAAACCTTCCGGTCTCATCGGCTCGGCCGCCCGAGAGGGGGCGTCAGGGTGTTGCGGCGGGATTGACACCGAGTATGACGGTGCCGACTACTCCCTTGCCGAGGTCGCTGCCGGCCAGGGTGATGTTGAGCAGGGTCGAGGAACCGCCATTGCGGTATATGCCGTCCCTCGCGTTGAGGGTGCGGGTGGCCGTGTTGTTCCGGTAGGGGGTCAACGCGGCGATCTTGGTGTTGTACGTCTCGGGGAAATAGAGCTGGCCCGTGTGGGAGACGTGGCCTCCGTGGTAGGTCCCGTTGGACACGGTCCCGCCGGCATGGGTTTTGAGGTGGATGTGGAGTGCGCGGCCGACGTACCAGCCGGGATAGAGGGTGGTGAACTCCGCGACGCCGGCGGAGTCGGTCAGCTGCACGCCTCGCAGGAATGTCGTGTCCGGTGTTGAGCCGCCCGCGACGTAGCCGGAGTAGACACCGAGCGCGTCGCACTGCCAGATATCGACCGCCGTGTTGGGCAACGGGAAGCAGGTCGCGATGTCAACGACCGTCACACGGAGAGTGAGTGGGACGCCCGCCTTGCCCTCGGTGATGTTCTTGCGGACCGTCTCGAGGTCCAGATAGTAGGGGCCTTCGGTCTGCTCGGGCGTCAGGACACAGGCAGCGGCCAGTCCGGCGCCGGCCTGGGGTGTGTCGCCTGGGTCTGCGGCTGCGGCTGCGGCTCGCGAAGCCGGGATTCCGAGAGCGGCCACGCCGAGGGCTGCTCCACCCAGGGTGGCGAGGATGGATCTGCGGGTGGCGTCGGTCTGCTCCGCAGGTTCGTGGTGGGGGGTTTCAGTCATGCCGCCACGATGGCCCGTGCAGCGGCATACCGGATCGGTCGGACAACCGATGAATCGGGCGCGTTACGAAACCCACCGCGTCCCGGACCCGCCCGGATCCGCCCAGACCCGGGCGGGATCCGGCCGCAGCCAGGCCCTGCTGCTCCCGGCACGGACGACTTCGTCGGCGCGGCGCTTCGGCCTGGCGACGTTCATGGGCACAGCATGTGACTGGGCCCGCTTCCCACCCGGCGGGCGCGTAACGGGGATACGGCCGACTGGCATGCGCTCCGCGGGTCCCGGCCCGGATCGCCGTGGCCGCCGTACTTCGGGTACGGGACATCGTCCTTAAGCACCACCAGCTCGAAGCCGGCTGAGAACATGAGTTCCACGACGGCGAAGCGGCGGCCGAGGCCGGTGTGTCGCCTGCGGTCGGGACCAGGTGGTTTCGCCACGCTGGCGGCGTGAATCCGAACCTTTCACCGACCGTGTCGGGGCGTTGCCTGTCGTTTTCCGAGCGCGAGGACATCGCCGTGTGGCGTGCTCAGGACGTCGGTGTCCGTGAGATTGAGCGCCGGCTGGGCCGGTCGCCGTCGAAGTGTCCATGATCAAGGGGAAGCTTCAGTGGCCCTCGTGACGCCGTGCCGGGGAAACGGCGTCACATGCTGTGCCAGGCCCTTCGGACCGCCGAGGATGGTCGAATGACGATCACATCGCAGGCCTGACCTGGATGCGGCCCCTCGCGCAGAGGTCCTTGGCACACGACAATGGCGGGGCCACAGCACGTGCAGGAGCCGCCCCCATGCAACAGTCGCCCTACTCGTCCACACCCCTCGTCGACGAGACCGACCTGGCGCTCGTGCACGCCCTGCAGATCGCGCCGCGCGCACCCTGGACGGCCGTGGGACAGGCGCTCGGCATCGACCCGATGACCGCAGCCCGCCGCTGGGCCCGGCTGACCGGGACCGGGTGTGCCTGGGTGACCTGTTATCCGGCGGACGTCGACCTGCACGAGATGAGCAGCGCGCACATCCAGGTCGACTGTGCCGCCGGCGCCGCGGCACGGGTCGGGCGGACACTCGCCTCATCGGTGCACGCCGTCACGGTGCAGCACACCACCGGAGCCAGCGGACTGCTGCTGACCGTCCTCATGCCGGAGCTCTCCGACCTGTCGCGCTATCTCCTTGAGTACCTGGGTGAGGTCCCGGGCGTACGGGCGACCCGCACCTATGTGTCTACGCGGCTGTTCGCCGAGGCCAGCCACTGGGGACTACGCGCGCTCGACGCGGAGCAGCAGGCCCTGCTGGCAGCCCACCGCCCGGCCAGGGCCCCGCTGGCTTCGGGCTCACGGCCCATGACAGACCTCGACCGGGAGCTGAGCACCGCCCTGAGCGAAGACGGGCGGATGACCGCGACGGAACTCGCCCGGCGGCTCGCAGTGAGCGAGAGTACGGTCACTCGGCGGCTGCGCCGCCTCCTGCACGACGGACATCTGGTGCTGCGTGCGGAAGTCGCCCAGCCCTGGTCCGGCGTACCGGTGACCCTGAACCTGTGGGCGCTGGTCCCGCCCGACCGGCTCGAACAGGCGGGCGCCGCTCTGCGCAATCTGCCGGGTCTGCGCCTGTGCGCGGCGCTGACCGGCGGCCCGGCGAACCTGCGGATCGAGGTGTGGCTGCGCTCGGTCGCCGAGGCGAGCCGCTTCGAAGCGGAGATCATGCGCCGCGAGCCGTCCCTGCAGATCGTGGACCGCTCCCTGGCCCTGCGCTTCATCAAACGCATGGGCCGGCTGCTGTCGGCGGACGGCCGCGGCGTGGGCAGCGTGCCGTTGCACCTGTGGAGCGATCCGGTTCCGCGCACCGACCCAGCACCGGCGCCCTTGCACGACGACTGAGGAATGGTGGGGATATCCCACATGGAGCCTGGTCGTTCTGCAGAAATCCTGCGCCACGGGTGCCCTGACGTCGCTGTCGCGCACGATGCCCACACCCCCTGACCGCCGGCCCGGTCGGGCTTCCGGCCGGGCCGCGCTTGAGCGAAGAGGAGAGGCCGTGCCGAACAATGCCGCGCCGGTGCGCACCCCCGGGGCACCGGGCCCCGTCCGTACCCTGTCCCCCGGCCTGCTGGTGGCCTTGCTGGTCTATGTAGAGATCAGCAGCGGCGTCATCCAGGGCTCCATCTCGCCGGTGCTGCCCGCGCTGGGAGAGCGGCTCGGCGTGGACGCGGCCGGGCTGAACTGGGTGAGCATCTGCCAGTTGCTCTCCTCGGCGGCGTGCGTGCCGGTCCTCGCCCAGCTCGGTGACCTGTACGGCCACCGGAGGCTGCTGCGCATCACGCTGTGCTGTGTCGCCGTCGGCACCGTTCTGGTCGCCCTCGCCCCCAACTACCCGGTGTTGCTGATCGGCCGGGTCCTCGAGGGTCTCCTGGCGGTGTGGCTCCCTTTGGAGTTCGCCATCGTCCGCGACCGGCTCCCCAAGGAGCGGACCGCCCCCGCCATTGCCAAGCTCACCGGCGGACTCGTCCTCGGGGTCTCCCTCGGCACGCTCCTGGCCGGTGTCGTCTCCCACCTGAGCCCCGACCCGCGGGTGGCGCTGGCGGTGCCCGCTGTGCTCACACTGTCGTGCCTGCCGATCGTGTGGCTGTGGGTGCCGGAATCCGACAGCCGCCAGCGCGAGCGCGCGGATGTGCTGGGCGCGGTGCTACTCACGCTCGGCCTCGGCACGCTGCTCGTCGGCCTTTCGCAAGGGCGCCGCATGGGCTGGACGTCTGACGGCTTCGCCGCGCTCATGGTGGGCGCCGTGGTGGCGCTCGGCATGTGGGCCGTTGTGGAGCTGCGGCGCGAGCACCCGATGGTCGATCTGAGGTTCACCAGTCGCCGGGCCGTTCTTCCGCTGTACGTCGCCGCGCTCGTCGTCGGCGTCGCGCTGTTCGGCACCCAGTCGGCGCTCGCCACGTTCACGGCCGCGGACCCCGCCCTCGGGTACGGCTTCGGCTACGCCACCCTCGGCATCGCCCTGGTGACGCTACCGGTGGGCCTGTCCCAGTTCGTGGGCTCGCACGTGTTCGGTGCCATGGTCAGCCGCACGGGCGGGCGGCGAGCCATCGCCGGAGCGTTCGCCCTCGCCGCCGCCGGCTATGTGCTGCTGGCCTGGGCCCACCACCAGGTCTGGCAGGTGGTCCTCGCCAACGTCGTCGCGGGCATCGGGGTCGGCGCCGTCATCGCCGGCCTGCCGACCGTGCTCGTCGACGCCACCCCCAAGGAGAAGACCGGCGTCGCCACCGGTGTCTACCAGGTCTCCCGCAATGTCGGCGGCAGCGTGGCGGGCGCCGTGTTCGCCTCTGTGCTCGCCGCATTGCCCGTGACCGGCGGCGGCGCGCCGTCCGAAGGCGCCTATCAGACGGTGTGGCTGATCTGCGCCGGCCTGCTCGCCCTGGGCTGCTGGGTCATCGCGATGCCAGCCCGCCGACGCGGAATGGCGGCCACCCAGGCCACGGCCTGACGGCACCCGGTCCCCGAGCCAACACCCCGCGGAGAACACCCCATCATGCGCCTCACCACCCTCAAGACCACCGTCGCGGACCGCATCGACCACTGGACCGACGAACTGCGCCGGCTCAGCAGGGAGCTGCACGCCGACCCCGAGCTCGCCTACGCAGAACACCGCTCGGCAGCCCGGGTGAGCGGACTCCTGGAGCGGGCCGGGTTCAAGATCGAGAAGGGCACGGCAGGTCTGCCAACCGCCTTCACCGCCGTGGCCGGACCCGGGGACGCCGATGTGACGGTGGGCCTGTGCCTGGAGTACGACGCGCTGCCGGGACTCGGCCACGCCTGCGGCCACAACGTGATCGCAGCGTCCGGCGCGGGCGCGGCGATCGGCCTCGCGGCGGTCGCCGACGCACTCGGCGTGCGCGTCAAGGCGGTCGGCACGCCCGCCGAGGAGGGCGGTGGCGGCAAGGTGCATCTGCTGCACGGGGGCGCTTTCGACGACGTGACGGTGGCGATGATGGCGCATCCGTCCCAGGGCGACGAGATCGGCAGCAGCTCCCGGGCCTCGCGGCACTTCGAAATCACCTACCACGGCAGGGCCGCGCACGCCGCAGCGGCGCCGCAGCTCGGCGTCAACGCCGCCGACGCGACCGTGATCGCCCAGACCGCCATCGGACTGCTGCGCCAGCAACTCCCGGACGGCATACGGGTGCACGGCATCGTCACCGAGGGCGGCGCCCGCAACAACATCATCCCCGCGCGCACCGGGATGAGCTGGCAACTGCGCGCGGACACTCTTCAGGAGCTGGAGGAACTCTGGCCCCGGGTGCGGGCCTGCTTCGAGGCGGGTGCCGTGGCGACCGGATGCGAGCTGGAGGTCACGGAGCCGTCGCCCGCCTATGCCGAGCTGCGCCAGGACGCGTGGCTGACCGACGCCTACGCCGCCAACATCACCGCCCGCGGCCGCGACCCCCGCCGCACGGCTTCCGTCGGAGCGTCCACCGACATGGGCAACGTCACCCACGTCATGCCCGCGATCCACCCCGCCATCGGCTTCGGCTGCGACACCGTCCCGCACACCCCCGGCTTCGCCACCGCAGCCGCCTCCCCCGAGGCTGACGCGGCCATCCTCGACGCCGCGACGGCTCTGGCCTGGACCGCGATAGACCTGTGCACCGACCCCGGACAGCGGGCCCGCGTGCGCGTCGCACACGCGCACCGGCTGCGTGCGGCGGGCGGTACGCGGTAGGACGCACTCCTCCAGCAGGACCGCGAACATCAGTAGCGAGCGCCCAGTCGGTACTGAGCAGAACTACGCCCACTGCAGATCCCGGTGTCATGCCGGCCGTCTCGACGACGGCCGAACGCTTCCGATGAGGTAGGCGAGGAAGGCGCCTGCCGCCAGGGCCGTCGGCTTCCCGAGCCAGTGCGACACGTCGTAGAGCGGCTTCAGGTGGCTCCCGGCTTGGGCCTTGGGCCTTGGGCCTTGGGCGGGATGCTGTCGCCCAGGAGCAGAGAGAGGGATAGCGCTCGGTGGCGGGCGAGGTCGCGAGTGTGCCAATGACGGTCGGGGTCCGTGTGAAGCAGGTCCAGGACGCGTTGTCTGCGTCGGTCGGCCGACGGGGTGTACCGGTCGTCGCGGGAGGTCCTCGTCGCCGGGACGGACTACGACGACGTGACGCTCTTCATCGGCACGGTGCTGCACGACATCGGCATGACCGACGAGGGGCAGGGTCCGAACCGCTTCGAGGTGGACGGTGCGTTCCGGGCCGCCCGCTTCGCCCGCGAGCACGGCCTGTCCGACACCGCGGTCGACCAGATCTGGGACGCGGTGGCGCTGCACACCTCCGCGGGGATCGCGGCCCACAAACATCTGAACGTCGCCCTCGCGCACTTCGGTATCGGCGCCGACATGTTCGCATTCGGTGTCGAGGAAGTGGACCGGGCCGTGCTCGACGCGGCGCACGAGGCGTTCGCCTATCTGGATCTGCGGAGCAAGATCCACGCGCAGCTGGTGCACCAGATCGACGAGCAGCCGTCGAAGTGGGCGCCGGTGTCGTTCGTCGACCTCGTGTATCGCGAGCACCGGCCGGACAATCCGTTCCCCGGACTGGCCGATCTCGTCGCAGGCCCGGTGTTTCCGGACTGACGCGGCGACAGCACGCGGGTACGCGGAATTCGAGCCGCCGCACCAAATGTTCGACTTCCGGCCGGAGTTGCACTCGCATGTGACGCCTGGGCCTGGCAGCACGGTCAGGTGCGGCCGGGTTCCTGAGCCGTTGCGAGCGGGCCCCTGTCTGCGGGCAGCCGATGTCGGGGCCATGCCGTCCGCGTCCCCACGGAGTTCCAGGATGCGACTGGTAAGACAACCACTACGTCTGGCCCGGGGGCATTCGCACGCGTAGGCCCCACAAGATCGGATCCTGTAGCCGCATGCCTGTCGGGAATACGCCCTCTGGCCGAGGACCGACGCGCGCCCGGACAAGGTGGCCACAACCGGCGTGCGACGCTCACCTGACCGGAGTTCCGCTGTGTCACTCGTCGTTCACCCAGCGCATGAGCCGTTGCAGCGGATAGAAGCCGTCGTGGGACAGGCCCGGTGGCATCCCGCCCGCCTTGCCGAGGGACACCACGCGCTGGACGCCGGCACAGGCGAGGGCGTCGCGCAGTTCCGCCTTGCGGGAGTCCGGGTACACCCCGACCGTCTGCGTGGCGACTCCGGCGTACGCGGCCGCTTCCTTCAACTCGGCCACGGGGACGACGTCGACGATCTTTCCGTCGGGGTGGAAGTCCACCGGTTCGGGAGAGCGGATGACCAGGCCTCGGCCGTCGTAGCCGCCCCACACCCGGTATTCGGGCGTCAGGGACCGCAGGACGTCGATCTCCTCGCGCAGTGCCGCGGTGACCCGGGGGCCGTCGGCCGAACTGAACTCCCTTGCCACGCCCAGGCGTTCGCAGAGCAGGGCAGCGTAGCGGTCGGCGTCCTCCCAGGAGCCCTCGACGAACTGGAAACGGCTGGCCACACAGGCCTGTTGGTTGAAGAACGTGGCGTCGGCGGCGCCCGCGTCAGCGGCTCGGGCGAGGGCGTCGGAGGATTCGAACGCCTCCCGGCCGATCAGCGAGATGGAGGTCTTGGGGTCGAAGGAGACGAGCTCGAATCCCGGACCGACGTACCGCAGCGCCCCACGGATCGTGGCCTCGCCGCCCCAGGCGACCAGTTTGTCGAAGAACTGCGGGCGGAACAGCACGCTCTCCACCGCCTCGTCGCCGCCGCGCCAGTACACCGCGGAGAACGAGCGCACCACGGGGTGGTCGGGGGCGACCGCCGCCATCGTGCGCAGGATCGCGGTCGCGGTGAACAGGTCGTTGGAGGGCAGCTTCAGCAGGTTGACGCCCTTGGTGAGGGCGCCGCGCACGACGGACATGGCGGCGACGCCGGGTGCGTTGCCGGCGATGATGTGCACGAGACGCGGCGGGAACGCGCGGGTGGCCGCGGTCCGGTTCTCGGGCAGGCGTACCTCGCGCCAGCCGTCGAGTACGTCCGCTCCGCCGAGTTCGTGGTCGATCTGGGCGTAGAGGCCCGGGCGTCGGAAGCTTCGCCACAACACGGCATAGGCGCGTTCGAGTACCTCGGCGGGCAGCGGGCTGACCGGGATCATCCGGTCGAGGGCCTCGGCGAGCAGGCCCTCGCGGTCTGCCTTGAGTGCCTCGCCGGTCTCCACCAGCAGGTCGACGATCTCCGCGACGGGCACGTGGAAGGCGGGCCCGGGTTCGGTGCGGGACCAGACGAGGCGGTCGAGGTCGAGTGCCGGTGCGGTGAAGGCCGAACCGGCACGGCCGTGGTCGACGGGCGAGCCGTGGTCGACCTCGCCGCGCACCACGTGCACGACCTCCGTCCTCGCCGAGGGCACACCTGGCAGCGTGGTGGCGCTCATCCGTGGATCATCCCCCGCACATAGGAGTCGAGTGTCGCGGCGCAGGTGATCTTGTCGTCGCCGCCGAGGTCGCCGTAGCGCCTGATGTCCGGTAGGACGGTCGGTCCCGCCCGGCCGCAGTCGCAGGGCGAGAAGTCGACGAGGACCCGGTCTCCGCTGATGAGGCCACCCCACCGGCCCTCCAGTGACACGTCGAGGAAGGCGAACCGGCCCTCCACCACGCCGCGTTCGGCGTTCAGCAGCTTCTCGCCCGGCTCGTCCAGGATCAGTGGGATCACCCACGGTGGCACGTGGTAGTTGCTCTGTTCGCAGGCGAGGCAGGAGCCCTGGAGTTCTGTCATGCCATAACTGCGCACGCGCCGTGCGCCGTCGTAGAAGGCGGCGAACTGCTGCTGGTAGTCGTCGGGCAGGACCCCGCCCTTGTTGCCGCCGCCGCTGAGGACGAGCGTGTCCGGGTGGAGGCTTCCGTCGGGTACACCTCGGGCTCGCAGGGCCTGGATCAAGGTGAACTGCTGGTTGTTCATGCCGGCGATCAGCAGGGGCTCGGTCCGGTGTGCGGCGATGTCGTCGACGATCTGTGCGACGGCCGCGCCGAGTTCCTCCTCGCGGGCTCCGGACGCGGCCTCGAAGGAGCTGATCTCCTGCGGGGTCGCGGTGCCCTCCGCCATGCGGCGGCGCAGCAGGGCGCTGCTCATCAGCTCGGACACCCGCATCGGGTCCTCGGTCAGCAGCCGGGTCTCGCCGGGCCGGGCGAAGACCTCCGCGTGCCAGCGGTAGCCGTCGATGGAGCGCATCGGACCGCTGGCCGGTGCGAGGAGGTAGCCGCGGCGGGTCGGCTCGGGCGGCAGCGGGTCGGGCCAGCAGGTGAGGTTCTCCAGGATGTCGTGCAGGAACCCCAGATCGCCGGCGTCGCAGTTGAGGAAGGAGACCTTTCCCGAGGTGCCGCTCGTGATGTAGGGGCGGTGGCCGGCGGCGGTGACGCGGTCGGCCCATTCGTCGATGTCGTTCACGCCCTCGACGTCGACCTCTCCCGGCTCGACCACCGACACGGTCGAGTACCAGCGCAGGAGCCGGTCCCATCGGCCGCCGGTGATGAAGGAGAGGGGGTACGACTTGTAGCTGGTGTGGGAGAACAGCAGGGGTACGAGGTCGTCGGGACTCTCGATCCCCTGTACGCCGCTCTCGTCCGCCCGGGTACGCAGCAGCGGGATGCGCTCGCGGTGGGCGGTGAAGGCCTCCCGCGCCGCTTCGAGCTGCAACTCCCTTGTCTCTCGGGCGGGTTGGTCGAATGTCTTGCCGGACCGGACCAGGGCCCGGATCTGCTCACGTGCGCTGGGCACGGCAACCACCTCCATCAGTCAGGACGACGGGTTCTTCGCGAGATAGGAGGACTCGATCGCGTCGAGGTCTCCGCGCAGCTCCTTCGGGGTGCCGGTCATGACGACACGGCCGCGGCGCAGGACGTAGACGCGGTCGGCGATGTCGAGCACCTTGCGCACGTGCTGTTCGACCAGGAGTGCGCCCAGGCCCTGGTCGGCCGCCTCCCGGACGGCGCGCAGGAGGCGGTCGACGACCAGCGGGGCGAGGCCGAGGGAGAGTTCGTCCGCCAGGAGCAGCCGGGGGGAACGGCACAGGGCTCGCGCCAGCGACAGCATCTGCTGCTCGCCGCCGGACAGCATGCCCGCGCCGGTCTTCAGGCGTTTTTCGAGTTCGGGGAACAACTCGACGGCCCGGTCCGGCGGTACGCGCCCGACCCGTAGGTTGTCGGTGGTGTCGAGGCGGGTGAAGACCGCGCGTTCACCGACGTAGGACAGGCCCTCGCGGGCACGGCGGTGCAGGGGGGTGTGGCCGGGCGTGCCCAGCCAGCGGACCTCGCCGCTCATCGGGGTCAGGTCGCCGGACAGCGCCCTGAGGGTGGTGGTCTTGCCCGCGCCGTTGGGGCCGAGCAGGGCGACGACCTCACCCGGCCGGACCTCCAGGTCGAGGTCGCTCACGACGGGTCGCGTGCCGTATCCGGCGGACAGGGCGTGGGTCGCTATCAGGGGCACATCTGTGTCGTGCACGGGGTCTCTCCTCAACCGGAGTCGACCGGGACGCACCGGACTCAGCCGGACGACGCGGCCGTCAGCGCCTTCCGGACGTCGACGAAGGTCGATCCGGCCTTCGCCCACTCGATCTTCCCGTCGCGCAGGGTCAGTTCGGTGGCGGTCGTGTTGTGGATGCGGTCCAGCCCCTTGATCGGCAGGGCCGTCGATGCCTTCCAGTTCAGGGGCGGGGTCAGGCCGCCGGTGTCGATGCCGTCGGTCGTGTTCAGCTCCTGCGCCAGCGCCTCGGCCGTGATCGTGGGCAGCTTCTTGGCGGCCTCGGTGAAGACCTTGAAGGCCACCCAGGTCGTGGCGTTGGCGCCGTTGGTCGTGTCGATGTCCTTGCCCTTGGCCGCCGCCACGAAGTCCTGCCAGACGGGGTCGGAGGTCGGCGGGTAGTAGCCGGTGATCGCGGCGCCCTCCAGCGGGCTGCTGCTCCCACCGGTACTCGCGGCCAGCTGCGGGGTGAGGTTGCCGACGACGCTGGCGAGCTTGGTCTTGTCACCGGACTGCACGTACGACTTCACGAACAGGTCGGAGGCGGTGCCCAGGATGACGCTCACGCAGTCGCTGCCCTTGGTGGCGGCGACCTGCGGGGCGAGGTCGGTGGCGGTGAGCGGCACCTTGAGGTCCTTGGGCGCCGCCCCTCCGGCGGACGTCACGCCCAGGGTGAGGAACTGCGAGACGACGGCCGCGGCGGCCACGTCGTACCGGACGCCGGTGATCTTCTTGCAGCCCTTCTCCACCAGTTGCCGACCGTGCGCGGCGAACACCACCGGGGTACCGCCGTTGACCGGGAAGGACAGCGGGTTGGAGAACTCCGCCGCCGAGACGCCGGTGCCGCCGATGTACGGGATGCCGGCCTTCTGGAGGATGGGCATGTAGCGGTCCCCGGCGAGGCTGTAGGAGCCGACCACCGCGGCGACCTTGTCGGCGACCGCCTGCTGGGCGCACTTCTCGGCCTCGTCGGGGTCGCTCTTCTCGTTGCAGAAGGTCACCTTCAGCGGGCCGCCCTTGATGCCGCCGTTATTGTTGATCCACTTCTCGTAGGCCTGGGCGGTAAGCCGGATCCCGGGCTGGGCGCTGCCCTGGGTGTTCTCCGGCGCCCAGACCATCACCTCGACCGGGGTGCCCTTCAGCGACGAGGTCTCGGCCGAGCTGCCGGCCGCCTCACCGCCGCACCCTGCGGCGAGCAGGGCTCCGGTCACCGCGAGACAGCTCGCTGCGGCAGTTCTGCGTCGGCGTGAGTCGTTCATGGTCCCTCCGCGGGGCTCGCGCCCGAAATGGGCGACGTCGAGATGCCGACAGCATGGATGCCGTCGTTTGGTTAGTGAAGTACTCTCGGCACAATTATTTAAATAAATGCGCTGTCTGGCTTGTCGGGTCGCCCGGCTTTCGCTACTCATGGAGACCGAAGAGGTAGGCCCCTGGGAGGTTCCTCGGATGGACGACATCCTGCGCTTCGCGCTGCTCGGCCTGGGGCTCGGCGCCCTCTACGCACTCACCGCGCACGGCATCGTGCTGGTCTACCGGGGCTCCGGCGTCCTGAACTTCGCGCACGGCGCGATCGGGATGGCCGGCGCCTACGTCCAGTGGGAACTCGCCGTCAACCACGGTGTGTCGTACTGGCCCGCCACCGCGTGCGGCGTGCTCACCTCCGCCGCACTGGGCCTGCTCACCCACCTGTTGGTGATCCGCCCGCTGCGCAGGGCCTCCACTCTGGCCCGGCTGGTCGGCACCCTCGCGGTGTTCATCGTGCTCACCGCGATCGCCGTCAAGCGCTACGGCGACAGTCTGCAACTGGTGCCGGGCAAACTGCCCACCCGGCTGCTGACGTTCGCCGGGGCGACGGTCTCCGAGGACCGCGTCTGGCTGCTCGGCATCGCGATCGCCGCGACCGCGGTCCTCCATCTCCTCTACCGGCGCTCCCTGTTCGGCCTCGGCACCACCGCGGTCGCCGAGAACGAGGGCGCCGCCGCCGCGCTCGGCTGGTCCCCGGACCTGATCGCCGCCGGCAACTGGGCACTGGGCTCCGCGCTCGCGGGGCTCACAGCCATCCTGATCGTGCCCGTGATCGGTCTGTCGGTGACCGGGCTGACCACGCTGCTGCTGAGCGCACTGGCCGCTGCCCTGGTCGGCAGGTTCTCGTCGTTCCCCGCCACCCTCGCGGGCGGTCTGGCCATCGGGGTCGCGCAGTCCGAACTGACGCGCTTCGGCTCCGGCGTCACGGGGCTCGCCTCGTCGGTGCCGTTCCTCTTCATCGCCCTGGTGCTGGTCGCCCGCGGCCGGGCGCTGCCGCTGCGCGGCACGTTCCTCGACCGGCTCCCGGCACTGGGTACCGGCAGGGTGCGTCCCGTGCCCCTCGCCCTGGCCGTCGTCCTCGGACTGGGCCTGGTGAGCCTGTCCACGCCACTGTGGGCCGACGCGATCACCAACACCCTGGTGCTCTCCCTGATCATCCTGTCGATCATCGTGGTCACCGGCTACGCGGGGCAGGTGTCGCTCGCGGCGTACGCCCTCGCCGGGACCGGCGCCTTCATCGCCGGACACGCCGCGGCGGACTGGGGATGGCCGTTCGAACTCGCCTTGGTGGCAGGCGTGTTGGGCACCATACCGATCGGCCTGCTGTTCGCGCTGCCGGCCGTGCGCACCCGCGGGGTCAATCTCGCGATCATCACCCTCGGGCTCGGCACCACCCTGGAGGCGATGGTCTTCCAGAACACCGACCTGTCGACGACGTCCGGCAGCGACGGCATCGCGGTGGGCAGGCAGACGCTCTTCGGCATCAGCATCTCCGGGATCGACCATCCACAGCGGTACGCCGCCATGGTCCTGATCCTGTTCGTCGCCGCCACGCTCGTGGTCGCCAACGTCAGGCGCAGCCGGACCGGCCGCCGCCTCGTCGCCGTACGGGCCAACGAGCGGGCCGCCGCCGCCCTCGGTATCGACGTCCGCGCCACGAAGCTCTACGCCTTCGGCCTCTCCGCGGCCATCGCCGCGCTCGCCGGAGTGCTGACCGGCTTCCGCTCGACATCGGTGGTGTTCTCCGACTTCGCGAGCTTCGACTCCGTCACCGCGCTCGGGCTCGCCGTCATCGGCGGCGTCGGCTTCCTCGTCGGCCCGCTGTTCGGCGCGACGTTCGCCGCGGGTACGGTCGGCGCCCGGTTCGGGGACCTGGTGCTGCCCGGGCTGAGCGAGTGGATGCCGCTGATCGGCGGGATCGTCCTGGTGCTGACCCTGGTGGGCAACCAGGACGGCATCGGGAAGGAACTCGGCAAGCAGGCGGCGGGCCTCCGACGCAGGCTGTCCCCGGAGCGCGACACAACCGCGCCCGAGGAGCATCCGGAACCCCTCCCGGACGTGCCCCGCGCCGTACCGCTCCCCCTGTACGTGCGGGATCTGACCGTCCGCTACGGCGGTGTCGTCGCCGTCGACGGGCTCTCGCTGGACGTCGAACCGGGCCGGGTCGTGGGTCTCATCGGCCCCAACGGCGCCGGCAAGACCTCCGCCATCGACGCCGTCACCGGCTTCACTCGGGCCGCGTCCGGCAGTGTCCGTCTCGGCGAGCTGGACGTGACCCGGGTGCCGGTGCACCGACGGGCCGGGGCGGGCCTGAGCCGGTCCTTCCAGTCGCTGGAACTGTTCGAGGACATGACGGTACTGGACAATCTCTACGCCGCCTGCGAGCGGCCCGGGCGATGGGCCTGGCTCACCGACCTGGTCCGTCCCGGCAGTCGCCCGCTGCCCGCCCAAGTGCTTGTCGCTGTCCGGGAGTTCGGGCTGCAGGACAGTCTGGACCGGCCGGTGGGCGACCTGTCGTACGGAGAACGGCGGTTGCTGGCGATCGCGCGGGCGGTGGCGACCTCGCCGTCCGTGCTCCTCCTGGACGAACCGGCGGCGGGGCTGTCGGACGACGAGACCCGGGAGTTGTCCCACCTGGTGCGGCGGCTCGCCGCGGACTGGGGCATGGGTGTGCTGCTCGTCGAGCACGACGTCGACATGGTGATGAGCGTCTGCGACCAGGTCGTCGTCCTCGACTTCGGCCGCCGGATCTGCGCCGGCACCCCGGACGAGGTGCGCCGCGATCCGGCGGTCCGGGCGGCCTACCTGGGCGACCTGGAGCCGGAGACGCTCACCTGACGACGGTTCAGGCGTCCCGCAGGTCCGCCACGTACGGCTGGTGGGCCAGCAGGCCGCCGTCCACACACAGGGTGTGCCCGGTGATGAAGGCCGATTCGTCGGAGGCGAGGAAGACGACCGCCGACGCGACGTCCTCGGGCCGCCCCAGGCGCGGAGTGAGGTGATGACGCAGCATCGACTCCCGCATCGCCCCGTGCGCCGAACCGGCGCTCGCCGGTGTGACGATGAACCCAGGGGCGATGGCGTTGCACCGTACGCCCTGCTTGCCGTACTGGGTGGCGACGTACTGCGTGAGGTTGATGAGGGCGGCCTTCGAGGCGCCGTACGCGGGATTGCGCAGGTCGCCCGCGAGACCGGCGCCGGACGAGGTGTTGATGATCGATCCGGCGCCGCGGGCGATCAGGTGCGGGACCGCTGCCTGGATGGCGACCATGGTGCCGCGCAGGTTGATCCGCATGGTGTCGTCCCAGACCGCCGGGTCGGCCTCCAGGACGGCGAGGTCCTGGCGGGCCGCCAGGTGGGTGGCCGCCGCGTTGTTGTACAGGACGTCGAGGCCGCCGTACGTGTCAGCTGCAGTGGCCACCATGGCCCGAACGCTGTCGACGTCGCCCAGGTCGACCGGGACCGCCGTGGCGGAGCCGCCGGCCGCCCGGATCTCCTCCGTGACCGCCTTGGCTCCGTCGAGGTTCAGATCGGCCACGACCGTGTGGGCGCCCTCGGCCGCCACCCTGCGCGCGGTGGCGGCGCCGATGCCGGACGCGGCTCCGGTCACGATCACGATCTTGTCGTCGAGTCGTCTCATGACTCAACCACCTTTCTCAGTCCGTGAGTTCGCTGCCGACGACGGACACGAACGAGACGCATTCGCCCGGTCCGCCGCCCAGGTTGTGGGTGAGGGCCAGCGTGCGCCCTTCGGCCGGCGTGCGGACCGTCCGCTCGGGCGGTGCCTCCCCCCGCAGTTGGAGCCACGCCTCGAACATCATGCGCAGGCCCGAGGCGCCGATCGGATGACCGAAGGCCTTCAGGCCGCCGTCCGGGTTGACCGGCAGCGAACCGTCCAGGTCGAACGCCCCGCTGGTGACGTCTTTCCATGCCTGTCCGCGCTCGGAGAAGCCCAGATCCTCCATCAGCACCAACTCCGTCGGTGTGAAGCAGTCGTGGACCTCGGCGAGCGCGAGTTCGGCACGCGGGTCGGTGATGCCCGCCTGCCGGTAGGCCTCCTGGGCCGAGACGACGACCTCGGGGAAGGTGGTGAAGTCGTACTCCGGGTCGAGGAGCCCGTCCGCGGGGCCGGCGACGAAGGACAGCGCCTTCACGAAGATCGGCATGTCGGTGTAGCGGTAGGCGTCTTCGGCGCGTACGACGATCGCAGCCGCCGATCCGTCGGAGACCCCCGAGCAGTCGAACACACCGAGCATGCCCGCGACGATCGGCGCCGAGCGGATGCGCTCCAGCGGCACCTCCTTGCGGAACTGGGCGCGGGGGTTGCGGGCACCGTTGACGTGGTTCTTCCAGGCGATCCGGGTGATGACGTCCTTCAACTCCGCTTCCGCCAGGCCGTACTTGGCGGCGTAGGCGGGGGCGAGGAGGGAGAAGTTCGCCGGGGCCGTGATCTCACCGCGGCTGTCGTCACCCGCGCCCGGCATCGTGGTGCCCGAGAGTCCGGACATGCCGGAGTCCTTGAGCTTCTCCACGCCGACGGCCATGACCACGTCGTACGCGCCCGAGGCGACCGCGTAACAGGCGTTGCGCAGCGCCTCGGAGCCGGTGGCGCACATGTTCTCCAGGCGGGTGACCGGCTTGTACGGCAGGTGCAGGGGGCGGCTGAGGGTCAGTCCGGAGACTCCGGACGCCTGGGTGCCGAGCCAGAACGCGTCGATGTCGTCGAGGGTGATGCCGGCCGAGGTGACCGCCTCGCCCACGGCGTCGACCAGCAGGTCGTCCGCCGAGCGGGTCCAATGTTCGCCGAAGGGCGTGCAGCCCATGCCGACGATCGCGACCCGGTCCCGGATTCCGTGCGAGCTCATCCGTGTGTCCCCTCGGTCTCGCCCGTGCGCACCGGCCGGGCTTTCCAGAAGTAGTTGTGGACGCCGGCGGCGGTGACGGTCCGCCGGAAGGTCATCTCGACCCGGGCGCCGATGACGGCGTCGGCCTCGGTGGCGTCGGTGAGCTGGCAGCGGAACCTACCACCTCCGTCGTAGTCGACGACCACGACGAGCATCGGCGGGCTCGGGGTGTGGGCCAGCCGGTCCACGGTGAAGGTGGCGACCGTGCCGGTCACGTGCTCCATCGGCTCGTCGGTCATGGCGTCGACGCTCCGACAGGACACGCACACCCGGTCCGGCGGCAGATGCCGGGTGCCGCACTTCTCGCAACGGGAGGCGACGAAGCCGTACTTCCAGCCGGTGCGGCGGTGCGCCGGCGGCGCGTAGGGCGGCTCGGGGTCCGGGCGCCGGGGCGGTTCGCGGTCGAGGAGGCCGCGCCAGGAGAGGTAGGTGGCGTACGGCATGGCGGCGCTGCCCGCGGCGATCTGCGCGGCGACCGGGCGGGCGCTGCGGTGGGCGGGGAGCGCGTCGGTGGTGCGCAGCAGCAGGACTCCGGCGCCGTCGCCGAGTACGACGAGCGCGATGATCCGGCCGGGTTCGGCCCGGTCGAGGACATCGGCGAGGAGCAGGCCGGGCTGTGCGGTGCCGGCGTTGCCGATCTCCGAGGTGAGGTCCGCGGTCGCCGCCTCGGGCCGTACGCCTGCGGTACGACGCACGCTCGCGCACGCGCGCGCGTGCAGGCCGGAGACGATGAGGTGGTCGACGGCGCCGCGGTCCAGGCCCGCCTGGTCGAGGGCGGCGCTGAGCGCCTTGTCCGCGAGGGACACGTAGATCTCCTCGGCGAAGCGCTCCTCCCAGACGCGGGAGGCGGGCGCGCCGGGCAGCCGCCAGCGGTCGAGGATCTCGTCGCTGACCGTGTCGTGGGCGAGCAGTTCCGCGATCACGGGGGCTCCGTTGCGGTGGCCGCCGAAGGCGAACGCCGCCGCGCCGTCACCGCCCGCGCTCTCGTCGCCGCCGCCGGGCAGGCCGGTGCGCAGGTCGGACAGGACCGCGAGGGTCGGCACCGGGGAGCGGGCGGCGGTGACCAGCGCGCCGAGGCCGGAGCGGACGGAGCCCGCCATGTCGGCGGCGAGGACGTGCGGGTCGAGGCCGAGCGCGGCGTGGACGGCGGTCGCGTTGGTCTTGTCGAGGTAGGCGGGCGCGGCGGTGGCGAGGAAGAGCTGGCCGATGCGGGTCCGCAGTCCGTCCCTGGCCAGGGTGGACCGGGCCGCCTCGACGGCCATCGAGGTGGTGTCCTCGTCGTAGCCCGCCACCGCGCGCGTGCCCCGGGACGCGGCCGTCCCGAGGGTGGCGGCGATGTCGGACCGGGCGAGACGGTGGTAGGGCACGTAGGCGCCGTATGCGATCAGTCCGGCCATCAGCGTCCTCCATTGGCGTCGGTGGTGTGCGGGGGCCGTTCGAAGACCGCGGCCAGGCCCTGGCCGCCGCCGAGGCACATGGTCTCCAGGCCGTAGCGGGCCTGGCGGCGGTCGAGTTCGCGCAGCAGGGTGGCGAGGATGCGGCCGCCGGTGGCGCCCACGGGGTGGCCCAGCGAGATGCCGGAGCCGTTGACGTTGAACCGCCCGAAGTCGGCCTCGGTCAGGGCCCATTCGCGGGTGCAGGCCAGCACCTGGGCGGCGAAGGCCTCGTTGAGTTCGATCAGGTCGATGTCGGCGAGTTTCAGTCCGGCCCTCTCCAGGGCACGGGCGGTCGCGGGCACGGGGCCGATGCCCATCGTCTGTGGCGGCACGCCCACGACGGCCCAGGAGACCAGGCGGGCCAGGGGGCGCAGGCCGAGTTCGGCGGCGCGCTCGGGGTGGGTGACGACACAGAGGGCGGCGCCGTCGTTCTGTCCGCTGGCGTTGCCCGCGGTGACGGTGGCCTCCGGGTCCTGACGGCCGAGCACCGGTCGAAGACTCGCCAGCTTCTCCAACGAGGAGTCGGGGCGAGGGTGTTCGTCGGTGTCGACGACCGTCTCGCCCTTCCTGGTCCGTACGGTGACGGGCACGATCTCGTCGGCGAAGCGGCCCTCCCGCTGGGCCGTGACCGCCTTCTCGTGGGAGCGCAGGGCGAGTTGGTCCTGTTCCTCGCGGGGGATCGCGTACTCCCGTCGCAGGTTCTCGGCGGTCTCCAGCATGCCTCCGGGAACGGGGTGGTTGACGCCTCCGGAGGTGACCCGGCCGCGGGCCAGCCGGTCGTGCAGGGTGGTGCCCGCGCCGCGTACGCCGAAGCGGACGCCGGTGGTGTAGAACTCGGCCTGGCTCATGGACTCGACGCCACCGGCCAGCACGAGGTCGCTCGCGCCGGTCTGCACCTGCATCGCGGCCGTGATGACCGCCTGCAGTCCGGAGCCGCAGCGGCGGTCGATCTGCAGTCCCGGCACCTCCACCGGCAGACCGGCGTCCAGGGCGGCCACGCGGCCGATGGCCGGAGCCTCGCCGTTGGGGTAGCACTGCCCCAGCAGGACGTCGTCGACCGCGGCGGGCGGTACGCCGGTGCGGTCCAGCACGGCGCGTACGACGGCGGCGGCGAGTTCGGTCGCCGGCACGTCGCGGAAGACGCCTCCGTAGCCACCGACGGGGGTACGCACGGGTTCGCAGATCACCGCATCACGCAGGAGGGCGGGCATCAGCCATGCCTTTCATGAGGGGTCACATGTACCGGCCGCCGGTCACCTCGACCACGGCTCCGGTGACATAGCTCGCCATGTCGGAGGCGAGGAAGAGAACGGCCTGGGCGACCTCGGCGGGCTCGCCCGCGCGGCCCAGGGGGATCTCGGCCAGCTTCGCGTCCCACGCGGCCGGCGGCATCGCCTCGGTCATGGCGGTGCGGATCAGGCCGGGCTGTACGGCGTTGACGCGGATGCCCGCCTTGGCGAGTTCCTTGGCGGAGGCCTTGGTGAGGCCGACCAGTCCGGCCTTGGCGGCGCTGTAGTTCGTCTGGCCGAAGTTGCCGACCTTGCCGGCGATGGAGGAGATGTTGACGATGCTGCCGCCGTGTCCGTGCGCGCGCATCGCCTCGGCGGCATGCCGGGTGCCGTTCCAGGCGCCGGTCAGGTGGACGTCGACGACCGCACGGAAGTCGGACACGGCCATCTTCCGCAGGGTCGCGTCCCGGGTGATCCCGGCGTTGTTGACCATGACGCCGACCGGCCCGAAGATGTCGGCGCAGTGGACGACCAGGGCCGCGACCTCGTCCTCGTCGGTGACGTCGCAGCGCAGCGAGGCAGCGGCCACACCGTTCCTGGCGAGGCGCTCGGCGGCCTTTGCCGCCGCGTCCGCGTTGATGTCGCCGAGGACGACGGATGCGCCCGCGGCGCCGAGAACGCCGGCGATCTCGAAGCCGATGCCCTGTGCGCCGCCGGTGATCACCGCGTGCCGGCCGTCCAGCAGTCCCATGTCAGCCCGCCCCTGACTCGACGCTATTCCTCTTAAATAGATAACCTATTACGCTGAAACAATCAATACAGAGATCGGCTGTGCGGAGGGGCGCCGTCCCGCCCGCCGGGCCGGACGAGGAGCGAACCCAGGTGGACATCAGCTATCCCCCGGAGACCGAGACGTTCCGCACCGAGGCCAGGGCGTTCCTCGCCGAGACGCTGCCCGCGGACTGGAAGGGCATCGGCGCCCTCGACGAGGAGGCCGCCTGGTCCTTCGCCCGGGACTGGCGGCGCCGGCTCGCCGAGCACCGCTACCTCTCCCTCACCTGGCCCGAGCGGTACGGCGGCCGGGGCCTGTCCAAGCTCCACCAGGTGGTCCTGATGGAGGAACTGGCCCTGGCCGGTGTGCCGTTCGGGCTGCCCCAGGACACCTTCGGCGTGAAGATGCTGGCGAACACGCTGCTGCGCTGGGGCACGGACGAGCAGCGGAGCTACTTCCTGCCGCGCATCCTCAGCGGCGAGGACACCTGGTGCCAGGGCTACTCGGAGCCCGACGCGGGCTCGGACCTGGCCTCCCTGAAGACACGCGCCGTCCGCGAAGGCGACTCATGGGTGATCGACGGCCAGAAGGTGTGGACGTCCGGCGCCCACCACAGCGACTGGATCTTCGTGCTGGCCCGCACGGACCGCGACGCCCCCAAGCACCGCGGCATCTCCTTCCTCCTCGTCCCACTGGACCAACCCGGCGTCGAGGTGAGGCCGTTCCGCATGATGAGCGGCCAACTCCACTTCAACGAGGTCTTCTTCGACGGCGCCCGCACCCGCGCCGACCTCGTCGTGGGCGGCGTCGACAACGGCTGGACGGTCGCCCAGAGCCTGTTGGGCGTGGAGCGCGGGGAGGAGGCGGCGACCAACCCGATCCTGTTCCGGGCCGAGGTGGACCGCCTCGTGGAACTGGCCCGGCTGTACGGCAGGGACCAGGACCCCGTCATCCGGCAGCGGATCGCCTGGTGCTGGTCCAAGGTCGAGATCATGCGCTGTCTCGGCTACCGGACCCTCACCGGCTGGCTCAAGGGCGCGGAGCCGGGCCCCGAGTCGTCGATCGCCAAGCTGTTCTGGAGCGAGTACCACACGAAGGTCACCGATCTCGCGATGGACATCATGGGCCTGCACGGCCAGGTACCGACCGGCCGGCCGCCCCTGCGCACCTACCGCACCGACGACCCCGGCGCCGCGAACTCCTCGGCGTCCTGGTCCACGACGTACCTGATCGCCCGCTCCGGCACGATCTACGCGGGCACCTCGCAGGTCCAGCGGAACATCCTCGCGGAGAAGGTGCTGGGGCTGCCGCGCGAGCCCAGGATCACTGCCGGTTGAGGCCGGACCGCAACCGCGCCCGGCCGGGCCGACTCCCTGTGCACCCGGCCGGGCCTGTCCCGCTTCCTGGCAGCCGGCCCCGGCCACCTCGGCCCCGCCGCAACGTGACCGGCCGCCGACGCCGCGGCCCCGGCCTCACTCGGGGACTTCGAACGTCCCGAGTTCCGGTACCGGACGCGGCCCGGCCCCCGGGCGCCAGCCCGCGTCGAGTTTGCGCAGGCCCACGCCGTCCGGCGCCCAGATGTGACAGCTGTTCAGCACCCCGGCCGTGGCACGCGGGCCGTTCGCGGGCTCGCCCGCGTCACGACGTCGCGCGTTGGCCGACATCGCCGCCTGTACGACCGCGGGACCGAGCACCCGGGTCAGTTCGTAGAGGTGGGAGCAGCCGGCGACACCCCGGAACCGCTCCTGGATCGCCCGGTTGTATCCGGCGGCGACGCCGAGACCGACCAGGCTGTCGAAGACCGGGGTGATGAACGGGCACTCGGCGTGCGGAAACGTCAGCATGTCCGCGTCGGCGGCCACGATCGTCATGTCCGCGAGCCGGATCCGTACGGCCAGTGCCATCCGGTGGATGTCGGCGGCGGCCGGCTCGGCCCACGGCCGCTCGTCACGCAGCTCGGCCTCGACCGAGATCTCGTCGCCGCCGGGCTCCTGGTGGGCGGTGACGGTGATGGTCCGGCGATGCAGCGGCAGTTCGGCGCGGCTCACGACGAGGCCTCCGCGCGCTCGGGCGTGTTCTCCCCCAGCCCGGCGAACTCCGGCCGGCGGCGTTCGATGAAGCTGCGCACGCCCTCGCGGTAGTCCGGGGCGCGCTTCGCCGTGGCCAGCAGCGCTGCCGCGCTGTCGCGGCTCTCGGTGAAGCTCCGCGACTGGTCGTCGGCGAGCTGCCGTTTGATGAGGGACATCGCGTACGGGCTGGCCGAGCGGGCCAGTTCCATGGCGTACGCGAGCGCCGTCGGGAGCAGTTCCTCGGGCTCGACAAGGCGGTTGACCAGGCCCATCGCCCGCGCCTCCGTGCCGGTGATCCGGCGCGAGGACAGCAGCAGGTCGCTCGCGTTCCCGTAACCGACGATCCGCGGCAGGAGCCACGACACGCCGTCCTCGGCCACCAGGCCGCGCGCGCTGAACGCGGCGGCGAACTTGGCGTCCGGCACGGCGAACCGTACGTCGCACATGAGCACCTGGTTGAAGCCGATGCCGGCGCAGGCGCCGTTGACGGCCGCCACCAGCGGCTTGGGGAACGACATGGGCCGGGTGCGCGGCGGGAGCCGGTCGGTCGGCCACGGGCGCGCACCGGAGGACGCCCCGTCCAGGACACTCATGTCCATGCCCGGGCAGAAGCTGCGTCCCGCACCGGTGAGGACGACGGCCCGTACCGCGGGATCCGCCTCGGCGCGGTCGAACAGCTCGTTGTAGAGCAGCTCCATCTCCAGCGTCCAGGCGTTGTGCCGCTCGGGCCGGTTCAGGGTGAGCAGCATGACTCCGTCGCCGGTCAGCTCGCTGAGGATCACCGGGGTCGCATGCGCGGTCATCGAAGTCACTCCCACGGCCCGTTGGCTTTATAGCTAGATGAATCATCTATATACCCAACGGCGTCCCGGGCGCCAGACAGGGTCCCGCCAAGGGAAGATCGTCCACCCCTTGACCTGGTACCCTCGATGCACTAAGACGATTCATTTTGCTATATGGAGGAGCCCGCCGTGGCCGAGGCAGCCCGCGCAGAGACGCCGACCGTGCCCGCCCCCTCGCGTGGCCGCGTCGGACGCCAGGTGCGTGTCCCGAAGACCGCCGAACTGGTGGCCGCGCACCTGCGCCGCCAGATCGTACGGGGCGAGCTGAAGCCCGGCGACGCCCTGCCGCCGGAGTCGGGGCTGATGGAGCAGTTCGGCATCTCGCGGCCGACGCTGCGCGAGGCGTTCCGCGTCCTGGAGTCGGAGTCGCTGATCACGGTCCGCCGCGGAGCGCACGGCGGCGCCCGGGTGAGCGCCCCGGACTCCGATGTCGCCGCCCGCTTCGCCGGTCTGATCCTGGAGTACCGCGGCGCCACCCTGGGCGACGTCTACCGCGCGGCGGCCCTCATCGAACCGCCGTGCGTGCGCCAACTGGCCGTCAAGCACACCGCGGACGACGTCAAGCGGCTGCGCGACGCGGTGGCGGCCGAGAAGACCGTCCTGGACGACCCGCTGGGCCTCGTCGAAGCCCAGGACGCCTTTCACGCCCTCCTGGTCGAACTGACCGGCAACCAGACGCTGATCCTCCTGTGCGGCATGCTGCGCAACATCATCGACCGGGCCAACGCCTCGTACACCGCGGCCGCCACCGACGCCGAGACCCAGAAGGCACAGGCCCTCAAGGGGCACCGGGCCCATGTCCGCCTGGTCGGCCTGATCGAGTCCGGCAAGGCGGACGAGGCCGAGAAGCTGTGGCAGCGCCACATCAACGGCGCTGACGACGTGGTGAACGGGGCCGGCCCCAAGACGGTCCTCGAACTCATCGACTGACCGGGCGGCCCGCACACCGTCGGGACGTTCCCGCCTTCACCCCTTGCACCTCCGAAACAGTTAGATAATTATAGGAGGCGTACTGAATAGATCTGGGGTCCGGAGGCGACGGGCATGGCCGAACAGCGCAAGCGCATCTTCGACTGCGACCAGCACATGTACGAGGAGCGGGACTCCTTCACCCGCTACCTCCCGAAGGAGTTCCTCGGCCAGGCGGTGGCCCCGGTGACGCTCCCGGACGGCCGCGAGGTCATCCTCGCCGGGGACCGGATCGTGGTCTGCCTGGAACCGGAGTTCGGGCAGGTCTACCGGCCCGGCTCGCTCAAGGAGATGCTCAAGGCCATGGCCTCGGGCAACCCCGACGAGACGTACCAGTTCGAGCCGATGCACGAGTCGTACCAGAACCGCGAGGCCCGCCTGCGCGTCATGGACGAGCAGGGCCTGGACCAGACGATCATCTACCCGGGCGGCTGGGCACTGGTCGCCGAGGAGTACGTGCAGGGCGTCGAGCCGCTCTACGCCAACTACCACTCGTTCAACCGCTACATGAACGAGGTCTGGGGCTTCAACCACCAGGACCGCATCTACTCCCCCGCGCTGCTGTCGCTTCGCGACCTGGACAGCGCGGTCAAGGAGCTGGAGTACGTCCTGGAGCAGGGCGCCCGGTTCATCATGCTGCCGACCGGGCCGCAGTACGGCCGTTCACCGGGCGACCCGTACTTCGACCCGTTCTGGAAACTGGTCAACGAGGCCAAGGCCAGCGTCTGCTACCACATCAGCGAGTTCTACTACAACTCGAACGTCGCCCCGGCCTGGGGCCACGACGCGAGCCCGATCCACTTCCGGATGTCCGCGTGGCAGTGGATGAACACCTACGGCCAGCGTCCGATCGAGGAGACGCTGTCCGCGCTGATCTTCGACAACCTCTTCGGGCGTTTCCCCGACATCAACGTCCTGGTCTCCGAGTTCGGCGCCGAGTGGGCGCCGCACTTCGTCCGGCACATGGACAAGAGCCGCGGCATGGGCCGCAACGGCCCCTGGATCGGCGGCCAGTTGGGCGAGCGGCCCAGCCAGGTCTTCCGCAAGCACATCCGTGTGGTGCCCTACCCGGAGGACGACATCCCGAGCCTGGTCAAGCGTCTCGGCTACCACGAGTCGGTCGTGATGGGCTCGGACTTCCCGCACGCGGAGGGCATCGCCAACCCGGCCGACTACCGCAAACTCCTCGCGGAACTGGACGAGTCGGTGCAGGACGACATCATGTACAACAACGCTCAGCAACTGATCAGCCGCTGAGCGTCGAACGCCTCCGCCTGGCGGCGGACCCGGTCGTCAGACCAGGTCCGCCGCCAGGTTCGCGATGTCGGTGAGCAGCGCCGTGCCGCGCAGGGTGTGGTCGTAGCCTGCGAGGGGGTAGCCGTTGCTCAGGCAGGCGAAGGACAGGCCGGACTCCGGGTCCATGAAGCCGAGTTGGTATGCGGCTCCCGCGCTGCCGAAGAGTGACGGCGAGCCGGTGGAGGGCAGTTGGCTGCCGGCGTCCGGGCCCGCCACGGTGACGAACAGGCCCATGCTGGTACGGCGGCTGCCGCCGCCCCCGTAGATCCGCTCCCCGTGCGGGAGTTCGGTCAGCCGGATACGGGTGCCGTCCGCCACCGCCTCCGGCTTCCACAGGCCCGAGTGCTCCAGTGCCTGGAAGTAGAGCGCGACGTCTGCGGCGTTGGCGACCAGGGCGTGGCTGGGCTCGCCTGCCGCCAGGACGCGGGGGTCGGAGAGGTACCACGGTCCCCAGGGGTCGGGTTCCTGGGTGTCGTCGGTGCGGTCGGTGGCGATCATCGGGGCGACGGTGCCGGGTTGCCGCTCGACCGGGACGCCGAGTTCGATCGAGGACAGGCCCAGCGGCTGGACGATCCGCTCGTGGAGGTACCCGGCGAAGGGCAGCCCCGTGCGCCGCTCGACAATCTCGGCGATCAGCCAGGCAGCCGCGGTGAGATGGAACTGGAAGCGGGTGCCCGGCGGGGTGTCGAGCCGCCAGCGCCCGAAGGCGGCGAGCCGCTGCTCGCGGTCCAGCGTCTTCGGATACCCGAGAGGTGCGAAGGGGAAGCCGGCGGTGTGGGTGAGCACGTGCTCGACCGTCACCGTCTCCTTCCTGTTCGGCGCGAACTCCGGGATGATCGCGGCGACTTGCTCGTCCAGGTGCAGAAGTCCCTCGCCGAGGAGTTTCCACACCACGCCGGCGACGATCGACCGGCCCACGGACTGCAGGACGTACCTGGTGTACGGGCCGGCGTCCCCCCAGGTCTCGAAGGCCACCAGGCGACCGCGGCGGGCGACGGCGACCTGCGCGGACGGCAAGGGCCCGTGCTCCACCTCCAGGCGGACGCGGCGCAGCAGGACGTCCAGCCGGTGCGGGTCCACCCCCGCGGTCTCCGGGTCGACGACCGGGTGGTCAGTCATGTGCTCCTCCTCGGCCGGGCTCGCGCAGCCGGCGCCGTACGACCTTGCCGTTGGCGTTGCGTGGCAGCTCGGCCACGAACCACCAGCGGTCGGGGACCTTGAATCCGGAGAGCCTGGCGCGGACGTGTGCTCTCAGCGACGCCGGTTCGGGCGGGGCGTCGGGGTCGGCCGGTACGACGAAGGCGACGACGGTCTGGCCGAGGCGTTCGTCGGGAACACCCGTGACCGCCACGTCCAGCACGCCGGGGTGTGCGGCAAGGATGGTCTCGACCTCCAGCGGATGGACGTTCTCGCCGCCTCGGATGATCATGTCGGTGCCCCGGCCGTACAGGTAGAGATAGCCGTCCGGCGCCACCCGGCCCAGGTCGCCGCTGTGCAGCCAGCCTTCGGCGTCGATCCGGAAGAGGTGGTCGGCGCGGGCGTGGATCTCGCCGACGCCGTCCGGTCCGGCGTCCTGGACCCGCAGTTCGACCCCGGGGGCGGGCCGTCCCACGGACCGCAGCAGTTCGGTGCGTCCGGCGACCGCCTCGCGGTGGTCCTCGGGGGTGAGGACGCTGATGGGTGAGCCCTCGGTCTGCCCGAACATGTTGAGCATGCGCACGCCGGGCATCGCCTCGTACGTCCGCCGCAGGGTGCCGGGGCGGACGGGTGCGCCCCCGTACTGGAGGACGCGCAGCGTTTCGTGGTGTGCCTGGCCGGTGGCGAGCAGGGTCTCCAGCATCGCCGGGACCATGCTGGTGTGGGTGGTGCCGAGTTCGCGCAGCAGGGCCCAGCCCTCGACGGTGAAGCGGGGCAGCCCGGTGATCAGTGCTCCCGCGGCGAGGGCGACGGCGATGTTGCCGAGGCCGGCGATGTGATGGAAGGGTGCGCTGCCCCCGTAGAAGCTGTCGGGATCGAGCGCGCAGAGGTGGCCGTTGACGCGGGCACGTGCGGCCAGGCGGCGCTGGGTCATGCGGACGGGTTTGGGGAGGCCGGTCGTGCCCGAGGTGTGCAGGACGGCTGCGAGGTCGTTCGGTTCGGCGGTCAACGTCCGTGCGCTCGGGGGCAGTTCGGGGACGACGACGGCGCGGCGGTCGGACAGTCGGGCGACCTGCTTGCCTAGTTCGGCGAACTCCGGTTGCACGATGAGAAGTTGGGCACCGGTTGCCTCCACCACGGCCCCGATCTCGTGCGGCGTCATACGGACGCCGAGCGGGGCGAGCGGGTGACCGGAGCCCGCGCCGCCGATCACCAGCGCGAGGGCTTCGGCGGAGGTGGCGGCCAGTGCGGGGACCGGGGCGCCGGGATCGAGGCCGAGGGTGTCCAGCCAGTCGGCGGCGGCTCCCGCCCGGTCGAGGAGTTCGCGTCCGGTCCAGGTGAGGTCCCCGAACCGGACGGCGGGACGGGAGTGGTCGTGGGCGACGACCACCATCCCTGTCCAGGTGGGCTCGGTGTCGCCGCCCATCGGTTCAGGGCTCCAGGCGGGCCGTCGCGGTGCCGGTGACCACCTCGGCGCCGTCCTGGGTGACGGTACGCAGCGAGAGGTGGGCGACCGGACCGGCCGGTGTGTCCTCGACCGACTCGACGGTGGCCGTGGCGGTCAGGGTGTCGCCGGGCCACACCTGGGCCTTGAAGCGCACCCCGAAGGTCAGCAGCGACTCGATGCCTACCCAGTCGGTCAGGACCCGTCCCGTCATGCCCATCGTGAGCATCCCGTGGGCGAAGACGCCGGGGTAGCCCGCGGCCTCGGTGGCGAACCTCTCGTCGGTGTGCAGCGGGTTGAAGTCGCCGGACGCGCCCGCGTACTGGACGATCCGGGTGCGCTTCAGGTCGTCGACCAGCACTCTCTCGCGGGTCTCGCCGACCTTCACGTCGTCGACGCTCAGGGTCATCGGGCGTCCTTCCGGGTCGCGGGGCCTTCGGGTACGACGGCCACGGTCCGGGCGCTGACGACCGGTTCGCCCTCGGCGTCCCGGTACTCGGTGACGCGCTCGCTGAACAGCAGTCGGCCGGTGCGGCCCTGCTTCTCCCAGCTGCGCCCGGCGACGGTGGTGGCGTACAGGGTCTCCCCGGCGCGCACCGGCCGGTGGTACTCGAAGTGCTGTTCGGCGTGCAGGCCGCCACCGCCCTCGGGCATCGCGCCGGGTCCGGCGCCGGACCCGAACCACTCCTCGCCCGGCTTGGGCCGCAGCCGGTAGTCGGGGTCGTGGTGGGCGCTCGCCATGGTGAAGGTGGGCGGCGCGAGCGCGCTCTCGCCGAGATACGCCGGGTTCTCGTCGCCGATGGCCCGGGCGAACATCAGGATGTGCCCGGCCTCGACGGGGAACGGCTGCCCTGTCATCTTCTTGCTCCTCGCGGTCAGTACGGCAGGAACGCGTCGCGGGTGGCCTCGTCCGGGTCGAAGTCCGGGGGCAGCCCCTCGAACTTGGGCTCCCGCTTCTCCACGAAACTGGCGACCCCTTCGCGGAAGTCCGGTGAGCCCGCGAAGAACTCCATGGCGGAGTAGGAGCGGGCGAGCGCGTCGGTGAAGGTCCGGTCGAGGTCGCCGTACACCTGGTGGCGCACGACGGCCATGGCGCGCGGTGAGCAGTTGCGGGCGATGTCGCGGGCGTAGGCGCGCGCGGCGTCGAGCAGGTCGTCCGGCTCCACGACCCGGCTGACGAGGCCGAGTTGCTTCGCCTCGTCGGCGTCGAAGACCCGGCCGGACAGCAGGAGGTCGAGGGCGTTCTCCACACCGACGACGCGCGGCAGCACGTACGGGAGGTTGTACTCGCCGGCCAGGCCGCGGCGGGTGAAGGCGGTGGTGAAGCGTGCCCCGCGGGCGGCGAAGCGTACGTCGCAGATCAGCGCCTGGACCAGCCCGATGCCCGCGCAGGCGCCGTTGACGGCAGCGATGAGCGGTTTGGGCATGTTCCGTCGGCTGTACATGGGCACGCGGGTCCCGAGGTCCAGGGACTGGCCCGGCTGCGCGTTCTGTTCCAGTCGCTGGACGTCCATGCCGGGGCAGAACGCCCGGCCGGCGCCGGTGATGATCACGACGCGGACGGCGGAGTCGGCGGCGGCCTCGTCCAGGAGGGCGAAGAAGCGGCGCTCCATGGGGAGGCTCCAGGCGTTCTTGCGCTCGGGCCGGTTGAGGGTGACGGTGGCGACGCCGTCCTCGTCGACCTCGTACAGCACCAGGTCCTGGGCGGGTCCGTCCGGCATCGCGTCACTCCTCGTTCAACGGGTCGGTGGGGTCGATGGGGTCGATGGGTTCGATGGGTTCGCCGACGCCCGGTCGCTCACCGGAGATGGTCACCACCACCTGCCCCCGGGCGCAGACGACCCCGTCGGCCATCACGTCGACGTCGGCGAAGTGCAGCCTGCGGCCCCGGCGGACGCAGCGCGCGTAGGCGACGGCCTCCCGGCCACGGGCCGGTGCGAGGTACTGCACCGACATCGAGACGGTGCTGAGCAGACTCCCCTTCTGGAAGTCGTGCCCGGCGATCACGGCTCCCGCGCCGGCGGTGTCGATGAGCGCGGAGAGCACGCCGCCGTGGAAGACACCTTCGTGGGCGGAGAGCGCCTCGGCGTAGGGCAGGACGACCTCGACGCCGTCGGGGTCCCAGCGGACCATGCGCATCCGGCAGCGGCGGTTGAACGCGACACCGCGCTCCCAGCGGGCCCGGAACCACTCGCGGCGTTCGCGCTGCTCCTGGTCGGTGAGGGTTCTCGCCGCGACGGTCATCCGCACGCCCTCCGGTCTCGGCCGGTCAGCCGATCCATATAGTTACATGAATTGGATAGTTGAAGCAATCATCCGAGGCGCAGCCGGGACGCCAGATGTATTATTTATATAACTCATTCGCTGTCTGTGAACAGAGGGAGACCTCGATGCCGTCGACCGCCCTGGCCGGGATCCGCGTCCTCGACCTGTCCCGCATCCTCGCGGCACCCCTGGCCACCCAGATGCTGGCCGACCTCGGCGCGGAGGTCATCAAGGTCGAACGGCCGGGAACCGGCGACGACTCGCGGACATACGGTCCGCCCTTCGCCCCCGGGACGGACGCCGCGGCCTTCTACCTCTCCTGCAACCGCAACAAGCAGTCCGTGACCGTCAACCACGCCACCGCCGAGGGGCAGGGGTTGATCCGCGCCCTCGCCGCCCGCTCGGACGTCCTGGTCGAGAACTTCCGCGCGGGGACGCTGGCGAAGTACGGCCTCGACCACGAGAGCCTACTGGCCCTCAACCCGCGCCTGGTCTACCTGTCGGTCACCGGCTTCGGTCAGACCGGCCCGTATGCCGGGCGCCCTGGATACGACGGCATCTTCCAGGCCATGTCCGGGATGATGAGCGTCTCCGGCCTCCCCGACGAGCCGATGAAGGTCGGGGTCAGCATGGTCGACATCCTCACCGGCCTGTACGCCGCCACGGCCGTCCTGGCGGCGCTGCGGCACCGGGACGCCACCGGCGAGGGCCAGTTCATCGATCTCTCACTCCTGGACTGCGGGCTGGCCTCGCTGTCGCACTTCGCGATGAACTACCTGGTCTCCGGGGAGGTTCCGCGCCGACGCGGCAACGGCGGCTACGGCGGGATCCCGTCCCAGGCCTTCCACTGCGCGGACAAGCCACTGTTCCTCGTCGCGGGCAACGACAAGCAGTTCGCCGCGTTCTGCGCGGCGGCCGACCGCACCGACCTGCTCCAGGACCCGAGGTTCGCGACGACGTCCGCCCGGATCACCCACCGGGAGGAGATCCTGCCGGTGCTCGAAGACATCATGCGGACCCGGACGCGGGACGAGTGGCTGGCCCTGCTCGACGAACACGACGTGCCGGCAGGCCCGTTCAACGAACTGCCCGAGGTCTTCGCCGACCCCCAGATCCGGCACCGGGGGATGCTGGTCGAGGTGGACGATCCGGTGTCGGGCCGACTGCCGCTGCTCGCCAACCCGATACGGCTCACGGCGACCCCGGTCGAGAGCTACGCCCCGCCGCCCGCGCTGGGCGAGCACACCGCCCAAGTCCTGTTCACGCTAGTTGGAGTGACGGAACATCAGCTAGTGGAACTACGTGCGCGGGGTGTCGTATAGCGACTTCACCCGATCAGAGTGCGCCCGCCCTCCAGCATCAGCGTCGCGCCGGTGAGATAGGCCATGTCGTCGCTCACCAGCGCGGCCACCGCCCGGCCGATGTCCGCCTCCGGGGCGCCGAGCCTGCCCAAGGGGATCTCCCGCGCGAGTTCCCGCGCCTTGTGCGGATGCGCGGCCAGATAGTCCTCCGCCGCCGGGCTGAGCGCGGCCGGGCAGACGACGTTCACCCGGATCCCGTACGACCCCCACTCCCGCGCGGCGACCCTGCTCAACCCGCGGATCGCCTCCTTCGCCATGGCGTAGGCCGCGAAGGTCACCTCGCCCTGCACGGCGGCCGACGAACCGAGGTTGACGACGCTGCCGCGGCTCTCCCGCAGGTGGGGCAGGGCCGCCTGCATCGCGTGGAAGACGGCCAACGGACCGCTGCGGTAAGTGAGTTCGACATCGTCGTACGACGTCTTCTCCAGCCGTCGCTGCACGGACGACTGCGCGTTGTTGACGAGCACGTCGAGGCCGCCGAACTCACGTACCGTCTCGGCCACCATCCGGTCGACGTCGTCCCGCTCCCCCACATCGCCGACCACGGGGTACGCCCTCCCGCCGCGCTCGACGATCTCCCCGGCGGTGTCCTTCAGCTTGCTCTCGGTGCGGCCGGTGATGACCACGGCCGCGCCCTCGGCCGCGAGCGCCAGGGCGATGCCGCGGCCCACGCCCTGGCCTCCGCCGGTGACCAACGCCGTCCTGCCTGACAACCGTGCCATCACGTCTCCTTCCAGAAGGCCGTCCAGGAGGGGAAGGCGTCGGGCAGCGCCGGTTCTCCCGCGCCCTCCCAGCCGTTGAATCCCACCGCCTGCGGGCGGTCGCTCACGTCGGCCGCGTACCAGTGCCGTTCGCGGCGCCGGGAGAAGTACCAGTCGCCGTCCACGCGCGCGTAGTCGTCGAAGTAGCAGATCGCCATCACGATCCACCGGTCCCCCACCTCGTGCTCGGCGCGGCAGTAGACCGCGCCGGTCGCGGTGTCGCGGCCGGTGAACTCGACGCGGTGGCCGCAGATCTGGTGCACCGAGCGGTGGAAGCCGCGCACGAGGGGCTCGATGTGCTGCCGCAGCACCTGCCGTCCTCGGCCGTGGCGCCCCATGTCCACGTCGGGGCGGAAGCAGCCCACCCAGGCGTCGAGGTCGCGCGAGTCCACGGCCAGGGCGTAGCGGATGGGCAGTTGCTGGACGGCCTGGTGCGACTCGATCCGGTCGAGGCGGTCCTCGATCGAGGTCACGGCCGCGGCTCCTTGGGCAGACCGAGGAGCTGCTCCCCGATGATGTTGCGCTGGATCTCGCTCGAACCGCCGTAGATGGTCTCCGCGAGGGAGAGCAGGAACGAGCGCTGCCGGGTGTCGAGGCCGTATTCCGCGCCGACGATCTGTCCGGCGGGTCCGGCCAGCTCCATGGCCAGGTGGCCGAGTTGCTGGTGCCGTGTCGAGGCGTAGAGCTTCGCCGTGGTGGCCTGTGCCCCCGGTGTGCGGCCCGCGGTCAGTTCGGCGATGGTCCGCAGGTTGGTGGTGCGCATGATGCGTACGGAGATCCAGGCGTCCACGATCCGGTGGCGCAGCATGGGGTCGTCGAGGGCGCCCCGTGCGCGGGCCAGGTCGATCAGTGCCTCGGCCTCCCGCTCGAAACTGAGCTGCTGGGGCAGCAGCGTGGTGCCGCGTTCGATGCCGAGCGTGGCCATCGCGGTGCGCCAGCCCTGACCGACCTCGCCGACGGCCATGTCGGCGCCGGTGCGCGCGTCAGAGAGGAAGACCTCGGCGAACTCGTCCTGTCCGGCGAGGTTGCGGATGGGCCGGATCTCCACGCCCGGCTGGTCGGCCGGGAGGAGCAGCAGCGTCAGGCCCCGGTGGCGCCGGGAGTCGGGGTCGGTGCGGGTGAGGACGTAGAGCCAGTCCGCGTGCATGCCGAACGAGGTCCACACCTTCTGCCCGTTGACCACCCACTGGTCGCCGTCGCGCTCGGCCCGGGTGCGGACGGACGCCAGGTCGGAGCCGGCGCCGGGTTCGCTGAAGCCCTGGCCCCACAGTTCCTCGACGGTGAGGATCGGTGGCAGGAAGCGTTTCTTCTGGGCTTCGTCGCCCCTCGCGAGGAGCATCGGGCCGAGCAGGTCGAGGGCGTTCACGGTGGCGCGGTAGGGGGCGTTCGCGCGGGCGTACTCGTACTCGAAGACGATCTCCTCGATCAGGCCGAGCCCGCGTCCGCCGTACTCCTTCGGCCAGCCCACGCCCAGCCAGTTCCCGGCGGACAGTTCGCGGTCCCAGGCGAGGCGTACGTCCCAGGCCGCGCCGTCGGTGGGGCCGCCCACACCCCGGTGCTCGGCGAACTCCCCCACGAGGTGGTCCGCGAACCAGTCCCGCAGTTCGTCGCGGAAGTCGCGTACAGCGGGCCCGAAGTCCACTTCCATGTCTGCTTCTCCTGGGTGTCAGATGCCGAGCCGGGCCGCGAGCAGTTCCCGGTGGTACGCGGGGGTGCCGAGCAGTACCTCGGAGCTCTTGGCCCGCTTGAGGTAGAGGTGCGCGGGGTGTTCCCAGGTGAAGCCGATGCCGCCGTGGACCTGGATGTTGTCGCCGGCGACCTTGGTGAACGCCTCCGAGCAGAAGGCCTGGGCGAGGGCCGCGGCGACGGAGATCTCCGTCTCGTCGCCGGCGTCCAGGGCCCACAGTCCGGCGTACGCGGCCGAGCGGGCGGACTCGATCTCGACGAGCATGTCGGCGCACTTGTGCTTTATGCCCTGGAACGAACCGATGGGTCGGCCGTACTGCTCGCGGATCCTGGCGTAGTCGACCGCCGCGTCCAGGGTGGCGGCCGCTCCGCCGACCTGTTCCGCGGCCAGCAGTACGGCGGCCGTGGCCAGGGTGCGTTCGAGGCCGGGCCAGGCCGCGCCCTCCGTGCCCAGCAGGCGGGCCGAAGTGTCCGTGAAGTCCACCCTGGCCTGCTTTCGGGTCTGGTCGAGGGTGGGCAGGGGGGTGCGGGCGAGGCCCGTAGCGTCGGCTGCCCGTACCGCGAAGAGGCTGATGCCGGAGGGGGTGCGGGCGGCGACGAGGAGCAGGTCGGCGTGGTGTCCGTCGGGGACGTAGGTCTTCGCGCCGGACAGCCGCCAACCGCCCGGTCCGTGGCGGGCGGTGAGCCGGACGCCGGGCGCGTCCCATCGGCCGGACTCCTCGGTGAGGGCGAGGGTGGCCGTGGTCTCGCCCGCGACGATGCCCGGGAGGAGGTCCTCGCGGGCCGCTTCGTCGTCGCAGCGCAGCAGCGCCTCGGCGGCCAGGGCCACGGTGGCGAAGTACGGGGCGCACAGCAGGGCGCGGCCCGCCTCCTCGAAGACGACGCCGAGGTCGGCGTAGCCGAAGCCGGAGCCGCCGTATTCCTCGGGTACGGCCAGTCCCTGGAGTCCGAGTTCCGTGGCCATGCGCCGCCACACGACGGTGTCGTGCCCGCGCGGGTCGGTGGCCAGTCGGCGCACGTCCGCCTCGGTGGAGTGCCGGGTGAGGAACGACCGTACGACCCTGCGGAGTTCGTCCTGCTCCTCGCTGAAGGTGAGATCCATGCCGGGCTTCCCGTCCTCGGTGCGGCGCGCGTACCGGCCGCTTGCCGCCCACCCTTCGATACAGTTAGATAATTATAGTATCCGCACTGAATACACCAGGAGTGCGACGTGACAGATCCCTACGCCTCGTTCACGAGCCTGACCTTCGAGCGGCCCGCCTCCGGCGTGCTCCGCATCGTGCTCGACGCGCCGAACCTCAACGCCGTCGATCCGCGGATGCACGGTGAACTGGCGGAGGTCTGGTCGGTCGTCGACCGTGACGAGCAGACCCGCGCGGTGCTGGTCCAGGGCGCCGGCAAGGCCTTCTCGGCCGGCGGCACCTTCGACTCCATCGAGGCGATGACCGAGGACTACGCCGTGCGCGCCCGGGTGATGCGGGAGGCGCGGGACATGGTCTACGGGGTGATCAACTGCTCGAAGCCCGTGGTCTCCGCGATCCACGGCCCGGCGGTCGGTGCGGGCCTGGTCGTCGGCATGCTGGCGGACATCTCGATCGCCGGACGCCGGGCGAAGATCGTGGACGGGCACACCCGGCTCGGAGTGGCGGCCGGCGACCACGCGGCCATCTGCTGGCCGCTGCTGTGCGGCATGGCCAAGGCCAAGTACTACCTGCTGACCTGCGAGGTGCTCACCGGCGAGGAGGCCGAGCGGATCGGCCTGGTGTCGAAGTGCGTGGACGACGAGGAGGTGCACGCCGAGGGCCTGCGGGTGGCGACCGTGCTCGCCGCCGGGCCGGCCAGCGCCGTCAGCTGGACCAAACGGTCCCTCAATCACTGGTACCGCACGGCCCAGCCGATCTTCGAGGCCTCGCTCGGTCTGGAGTTCCTCGGGTTCGGCGGGCACGAGGTCGTCGAGGGACTCGCCGCTCATCGCGAGAAGCGTGCCCCGGACTTCGAGGGCGTCGGCGGCAAGCACCCGATCGATCTGTGACCCACGTACGCATGAGGAGCGCGCGATGACGGCAGAGCACACGAGCACCGAAATTCCCCCGCTGGCTCGGGGGTTGACCTACGAGGACATGCCGGTCGGGCAGGTCTTCCGTACCGCCCGCCGCACCGTCACCGAGACCGACCTGGTCAACTTCGTCACCTGGGGCGGCTTCAACGAGCCTCTCTTCTGGGACGCCTCCCACGCGGCCGACGGCGGCTACACCGGGCGGCTGGTGCCGGGCGCTCTGACGTACTGCATCGCCGAAGGGCTCGTCCTCCAGACGAACGTGCTGCATGGCACGGGCCTGGCGTTCCTGCACATGGAACTGACCGTGCGGGGACCGGTGTACGTCGGTGACACTCTGTACGCGGTCGTGGAGACCACGGCCTGTCGGCCGTCCGGGAAGCCCGGCCGGGGTGTGGTGACCAGCCGGATCACCGTGCGCAACCAGCGGGACGAGGACGTGCTCGTCTACACGCCGGTGCGGCTGATCCGGGGCAGGGACTACGAGGCTCCGACCCGCTGATCCCGGGGGCCGGGCGGGACCAGGGTCAGCCCGGCCGCCGGACTCGGTGCCTCGGGGCCGGCGAAGGCCCCTGTCCACAGCCAGTCCGAGGGCATCGGCGGTCGCGGCGGGGGCTCGTGATCGGGGACGGCCATCGCGTAGAGGCGGGTGTAGCGGAACTTCGCCTCCAGGTTGTCCAGCACCGACCAGTACTCGTAGCCGCAGACGTCCGCACCGCGCTCGATCACCCTGCCCAGCCAGGACAGCCTGGCGCGCAGCAGGGCGCGGCGCCGGGCGTCGTCGCTGTGGCCGGTCTCGTCCACGAGGTCCAGGTCGCCCATGCCGTTGTCCACGACGGACAGCGGCGGCAGCAACTCCCCGTAGAGGTCGTGGAGGTCCGCGACGGCGTCGGCCAGGCCCTCGGGGAGGATGGGCCAGCCATACGCCGTCGTCTCCACGTCGTCGAAGGGGACGACCGCGAAGCCCAGACCGACGAGGAGGCGGTTGACCTCGTTGAGCCTGCTCTGACACTTGTCGGCCGGCAGGGCGCGGGCGAGGTTCTCCGGGGCGGTGACGCGGAACGGCGTGTGCCAGGACATGCCGAGCAGGTCCTGCGGGGTGGCGATGACGTCCAGATCCCCGGGGCGCACACAGCCGGTGTCCTCCACCGGTGAGACGTCGTCCTCGGTGGCCATGTGCTCGCCGAGCAGCAGCGGGTCGAGGAAGAGGCGGTTGGTCCAGCTCAGCAGGCGGTCCAGGGCGATCCGGTCGAACGGGTCCTCGGTAGCCGCGTAACCGCCGACGAGAGTGACCGTGGTCCCGATCGCTCCGCCGACGCCCGCGGCCCGCAGTGCGCGGGTCGCGAGTCCGCTCGCGAGCAGGATGTGGTGGACCGTGGACAGTCCGGCGCGGCCGATACCCCGTCCCGGCGTGTACATCCCGGCGACGTGGTCGCCGAGGGTGGGTCCCGCGAGGTCGGTGGAGGTGATCCAGCGGGTCACGCGGTCGCCGTAGCGGCGGCCCAACTCGGCCGCGTAGCCGGCGAAGTGCTCGGCGGTGTCGCGGTCGAGCCAGCCTCCGCGGTCCTCCAGCCACTGCGGCAGCGACCGGTCGAACAGGGTGAGACACGGCCGCAGGCCGAGTTCGAGCAGGGAGTCGAGTTCGCGGTCGCAGCGGGCCAGGGCCGCGCGGTCCCAGGTGCCGGGGCCGTCGGGCTGGAGCCGTGGCCAGCCGGCGACCATCCGGTGCATGTCGGGGGTGACACCGACCAGCTGCCTGATGTCATCGGTCCACTGCCGGAAGTGCCCCGCACGCTCCGGCAGGGGTGGCGGCGGGGCCGTGATGGCGTCCGCGGTGGCGACTCCCCAGTCGACACCGCGAAAGGACTCATGCAGGAAACCATCACTCATGGTCACCGTCCCGGGCCGAATAGCTAACGCATTCAACTGAATGCTCGCCGTCCGGACGCTAACACTTCAGGCAAACGACGACAATGTTTCGGACAGATCTCATCGGTCCGTCAAAGAGCCGCGAAGGGGTCAGGCCTTGTCCGGCACGGGGCCGGCGGGACACCGGTTCATCGCCTCGATCGGCTCGTCGAGGTTGCCGGGGGACCATGGTCGGCAGGAACGAGCGGTCGACGATCCGCAGGCCGACGATGCCATACACGCGGCTCCCCGGCTGGGCCGATCGCGCGGGTTCCGATGGTGCGGCGGCCGTGGTCAAGGCCCGCGTCGGTGATCTCCTGGTCGTCGCGGACGGCGGGAGCCGGATGGTGTTTCGGCCATGATCCGGTCGGCGGTCGTACGCGGAACGGTAGTGGTTCGGCAGTGGTCGCGAGGGGGCTTCGGGGTCGGCCAAGGTGATACGACGGCTGCCCTCGACAGCGGGCTCAGGACATGGCCGAGAACGATGACGCCGAGTTCGCGTTCCTCGTCGGGCTCACCGCGAGCAGCCCGGGGCGGATCGCCTGGCGCAGGAAGGCACAGGCGGTGCCCAAGGAGTCCGATACCGGCGGCGAGGGCCTGTTCGCGGAGTGGCTCAGGCCGCGGCGCCGTCGGGATGCGCAACGCCCCTTCCGCCCCCCGGAGTTCGGAGCCGCCGACCGCCCGGCGCCGAACCCTGCGCGCAACGCGGCCGTTCGGCGCGGGCGCAGCCCACCGACCCGGCGTCCCGCACGATCTGGTCGGACGCCGTCACCTGTCCCCTTCTTCCGGTGACGTCGGATCTCCGAAGGGCCGGAACTCCTCCTCCCGCCACCAGGGGTAGACAGCCGGCATGTCCTTGCTGACCTGGCCCGGGAACTCGGGGGGCCGTTTGGCGAGGAAGGACTCGACGCCCTCCACCGGGTCCGGGCCGCCGCCGATCTGACCCATGATCCGCGAGTCGAGCCGGTGCGCGGTCATCGGGTGGGGCTCGCCCAGCATGCGCCACATCATCTGGCGGGAGAGGGCCACCGAGATCGCCGAGGTGTTCGCGGCGATCTCACGGGCGAGTTCGTGCGCCGCGGGCAGCAGTGCCTCCGGCGGATGGACGGAGCGCACCAGCCCGGCCGACAGGGCCTCGTCGGGGCCGAAGACGCGGCCGGTCGCCACCCACTCCATCGCCCGCTGCATCCCCACCGCCCGCGGCAGGAACCAGCTCGCCGCGGACTCCGGCACGATGCCACGGCGCGCGAAGACGAAGCCGAACCTCGCCGAGGTCGAGGCCAGCCGGATGTCCATGGGCAGGGTCATGCTGGCGCCGACACCCGCCGCCGGTCCGTTGATCGCCGCGATGACCGGTTTGGTGCTGGCGAAGATCCGCAGCGCGACCCGACCCCCGGTGTCCCGGTGCCCGGTGCCCGCCGCGCGGTGGTCGAAGGACGACCCGCCGGAGCTGACGTCGGCGCCCGCGCAGAAGCCCCGCCCGGCTCCGGTCACCACGATCACCCGTACGTCGTCGTCGGCGTCGGCCGCGTCCAGGACGTCGAGCAGGTCGCCCATCATCCGGGGGTTGAAGGCGTTCAGCTTCTCGGGCCGGTTGAGCGTGACGGTGAGGATCCGGTCCGTCACCTCGGCCCGCACGGTCTCGTACTCCTGCTCCGGCATGCGCGTCCTCCGTCGGGCTCGTCACTCCGCGACCTGGTTCTCATAAAGCTCAATTAGTTATAGCATTCAACTCTACTGAACTGTTCCTGGATGGTGGCGGTGGAGATGACGGATCTGGTGGTGACGGCCGTCGGGCCGGTCCGGCTGATCGAGCTGAACCGGCCGGACCAGCTCAACGCGATGAGCGAGGAGCTGCACTCCGGCCTCGCGTCGGTCTGGGACACGGTCGCCGACGACCCGGAGGCACGGGTGATCGTGCTCACCGGACGGGGAAGGGCGTTCAGCGCCGGCGGCAACTTCGACATCATGACCCGGGTCCAGCGCGACCCCGTCTTCCGGCAGCGGAACGTGGACGAGGCCCGGCGGATCATCACCGGCCTTGTCCGCTGCCCGCTGCCGGTGATCGCCGCGGTCAACGGGCCCGCCGTGGGCCTCGGCTGCAGCCTGGCCCTGCTGAGCGACCTGGTGCTGATCGCCGACGACGCCTACGTGGCCGACCCGCATGTCCAGGTCGGTCTCGTCGCAGGCGACGGCGGCGCTCTCGTCCTGCCCCTGCTCGTCGGTCCGACCCGGGCGAAGGAACTCCTGTTCCTGGGCGACCGGGTGAGCGCCGAGGACGCGGTCCGGCTCGGCCTCGCCAACCGCGTCGTACCGAAGGACAAGCTCATGGACGAGGCCATGGACCTGGCCGGACGGCTGGCCGCCCTGCCCGCGCGGGCCTTGCGCGGGACCAAGCAGGCGGTGAACCTGCACCTGGAGCAGGCCATGGCCGCCGTACTGGAGCCCGCGCTGCTCGCCGAGCGGGACAGCATGCACGACCCGGAGCACATCGCCGCGGTGGAGAAGATCACCGCCTCGCGCGGGCGTCGCCGAGCCGGTGCGGAGGGCTGAGGTAATGGACTTCGCGTTCAGTGACGAGCAGGAGGAACTGCGGCGCACGGTACGGGCGTTCCTCGCAAACACCTCGCCCGAGACCGAGACGCGGCGGTTGATGGAGACGCCGGAGGGCTTCGACCGGGCGCTGTGGCGCCGGATGGGGGCGGAACTCGGACTTCAGGGGCTGGCCGTCCCCGAGGCGTACGGCGGTGCCGGATGCGGGCCGGTCGAAGTGGGCGTGGTCATGGAGGAGATGGGCCGGGCGCTGGTGTGCGCGCCCTTCCTCGCCTCGGCCGTGCTGGCGACGACCACGCTGCTGCGCTGCGCGGACGAGGACGCCCGTAAGCGTCTGCTGCCCGGCCTGGCCTCCGGTGAACTCGTCGGGACGCTGGCCCTGACCGAGGACTCGGGCAGCTGGGAGGCAACAAGGGTTCAGCTCAACGCCCGTGAATCGACAGGGCGTTGGCTGCTCACGGGGCACAAGATGTTCGTGCTCGACGGCGCCACCGCCGATGTCGTCCTCACCGTCGCCCGTGCCGACGACGGCATCGGTGTGTTCTGGGTGGACGGCGACGCGGACGGACTGGACCGCACTCCCGTGCCCACGATGGACCCGACCCGCCGGCAGGCCCGCCTCGACTATCACGACGTACCGGCGACCCGGTTGCGTACGCACGGCGGCGGCTGGGACCTGGTGTCCGAGGTACTGGACCAGGCCGCGGTGGCGCTCGCCGCCGAGCAGGTCGGGGTGGCCTCCCGCGCGCTGGACATGGCGGTGGAGTACGCCAAGGTGCGGCAGCAGTTCGGGCGGCCCATCGGTTCCTTCCAGGCCGTGAAGCATCTCCTCGCCGACGTCCTGCTGGAGGTGGAGTCGGCACGTGCCGCCGCGCACTACGCACTGCTCGCCGCCGAGGTCGACGACCCGGAGCTGCCCGCGGCGGCGAGCCTGGCCAAGGCGTTCTGCTCCGACGCCTGCCTCCAGGCGACGGCGGAGAACATCCAGGTGCACGGCGGCATCGGCTTCACCTGGGAGCACCCGGCCCACCTGTATCTCAAGCGGGCCAAGACGTCACAACTCCTGTTCGGGGACCCTGCGTACCACCGCGAACTGCTCGCGCGGCGCATCGGGTTGGACGCTGTCACGGTGGAGGGAACGGCATGAAGGTCGACGGCAAGCTCAATGTGTGGGGCACCTCGGAGGTCGTGGCGGAGGCCCGGCACCACGAGAAGGCGGGCTACGACGGTCTGTGGGCCTCGGAGTCCCAGCACGACCCGTTCCTGCCGCTGCTTCTCGCGGCCGAGCACACCGACCGGCTGGAGGTCGGTACGGCAATCGCGGTGGCGTTCGCCCGCTCCCCCATGCAACTCGCCTACACCGCACACGACTTGCAGGCCTACGCCGGCGGGCGCTTCTCGCTCGGCATCGGCAGCCAGATCAAACCGCACATCGAGCGGCGCTTCGCCATGCCGTGGAGCCGACCCGCCGCCCGCATGCGGGAGTACGTGAGCGCGCTGCACGCCATCTGGGCCGCCTGGAACGAGGGCGAGAAGCTCGACTTCCGCGGCGACTTCTACACGCACACGCTCATGTCTCCCTTCTTCTCACCCCCGCCCGCTCCGGGCGGCGCGCCGAAGGTCTTCGTGGCCGCGGTCGGGGAGGCGATGACCCGGGTGGCGGGCGAGGTCGCCGACGGCCTCCTGGCGCACGGTTTCACCACCGAGCGGTATCTGCGGGAGGTGACCCTCCCGACCGTCGAGGCGGGCCTGGACCGGACCGGTCGCACGCGCGGTGACTTCTCCGTCTCCCATCTGCTGCTCACCGCGACCGGCCGCACCGAGGAGGAACTGGCCCGCGCGATCGACGGCACCCGCCGCCAGATCGCCTTCTACGGCAGCACCCCCGCCTATCGCGGCGTCCTGGAACTGCACGGCTGGGGCGAACTCGGCGACGAGCTGAACACGCTGTCGAAGTCGTCCCGCGAGGACAAGTGGGAGGCGATGGGCGGGCTCGTCGACGACGAGGTCCTGCACAGCTTCGCGGTCGTCGCGGAGCCGGACCGGGTGGCGGCGGAGATCACCCGCCGGTACGGCACTCTGGTGGACCGGGTCTCCTTCTACACCGCTTACGAGATCGACGCCGAGGTGTGGGAGCCGATCGTTCGGGAGTTGCACGGGAGTTGACGGTACGTCAGCCCAGCAGGTCCAGGACCGTGGTCATGGACCTGCTCTGCAGCAGGTAGTCCTCCGCCTCCTGGAGGTGGACGCGCCACAGCTCCTCGGCCGCCTCGGCGCGGCGCCCGGCCACCAGATCGACGAGCGCGCCGTGGGCCCGGAAGCCCCGGCGGTTGGCCCGGATGTTCTCGGGGCTGCCGGCGTCGAGGTCAACGTGGGACCAGTTCGCCTGGTCGATGATGTGCCGGACCATGCCGTTGAGGACGCTCAGCGTCTCGTTGCCCGCGAGTTCGACGACGAGGGCGTGGAACTCCATGTGGGCGCGGATGAACGCCGAGGGGTCGTCCATGAGCCCCTCGGCCTCGGCGACGGAGGCCCGCAGCCGCTCCAGGTCCCGGTCCGTGCGGCGCTCGGCAAGCAGACCGGCGCACGGTGCCTCGATGACCGTACGGGCGTCGTAGACATCCTTGAGGGTCGTACCGCGGTATTCGAGGACCAATCCCGCGTAGCGGGCCGCGACCGTGCCCTCCGGGACCTGGACCCGCGCCCCGCCCCGGGCGCCCCGGCGCACGCTGATCAGCGACTCGGACTCCAGGACGCGGAACGCCTCGCGCAGGGTCGGCCGGGAGACGGCGAACTCCGCCATCAGGGCCGTCTCGGCGGGCAGCGCCTCCCCCGCGGCCAGTTCGCCGCGCACGATCTTGCGGCGCAGCTGTGCCGCCACCAGCTCGGCCATCTTGGGGACCCGTACCGGCGTGTTCGTCACGGCATCCATCTCCTTCAGTCGGCCGGAACCGGTACGAAGTACGGCAGGGTGATCTCGTCGGTCAGGGGCCGGAAGTCCACGCGCACCCGCATGCCGACGAGCACGCTGTCCGGGTCTCCCGCATCGACGTGGGACAGCAGTGCGCCGCCCTCGTCCAGGTCGATCACGGCCAGCGCGAAGGGCGTCGCGAAGCCCGGGCCGGGTGCACGGTGCACCACGGTCACCGAGTACACGGTGCCCCGGCCGGCACTGGGCACGTACCGCCAGTCCGCCGACATGCAGCCGGGGCAAGCGGGTTCAGGGACGAAGAAGCGCAGGCCGCAGCCCGGGCAGTACGGGACGACCAGGTCACCGCGCCAGGCCGCGTCCCAGAACGGCCGGGACAGCGCGGTGGGCACGGGCACGGGGCGGCTCATCGCATCCTCCCCAGCACGCTCATCTCGTAGTGCTGCGCACCGGAGCCCGCGTTGCCGACGACCGCCAGCTCCGCGCCCTCGACCTGGTGGACGGCCGTGCCGCGCAACTGCCGTACCGCCTCGACGACTTTGAGGGTCATCTGCTGGGTTCCGTTCCACGCGTATGCCAGGCAGCCGCCGTCGGGATTGACGGGGTGCTTGCCGCCGACGGCGATGGCACCGCTGGCGGCCAGGGGTCCTCCCTCCCCTTCGTCGCACAGCCCGAGGATCTCCAACTGGCGGATGATCTCGAAGGAGTTGGGATCGTAGAGGGAGAAGACGTCCACGTCGTGCGGGCTCACGCCGGCCATGGCATAGGCACGGCCGGCCGCGTCCCGGCCGAGCCGGCCGACCTCCCGGTACAGCGCGGGATTGGCGTACGCGGCCTGGTGGTACTCCATGCCGCCGCCGAGCACCGCGACGGGCGGCTGCGGGAGGTCCCGGGCCCGTTCGGCGGTCGTCACGACGAGCGCGGCGCCCCCCTCGCCGACGATGCAGCAGTCCAGCAGGTGGAACGGTGTGGCCACCATGCGGGAGGCCAGCACGTCGTCGGCGGTGTACGGGCCGCGGCCGTACATCATCGCCTCCGGGTTGGTGGTGCCGTTGTTGCGAACGGTGGCGGCGACCTCGGCGAGCTGGCGGGAGGTCGTCCCGTACTGGTGCATGTGCCGGGCCGCCACCAGCGCGAACTGGGCGACGACATAGCTGCCCCAGACGTCGGCGAACTCCAGCGGCACCCCGGCGCCGACGGGACCCGCACCGCGCGAGACCAGCTTGCAGCCACCGACCACGACGGTGTCGGCGAACCCCGCCCGTACCGCCGCGGCGGCCTTCAGCAGGCCCCGCGAGCCGGCGTTGTCGAGCATCGAGTCGCTGGTCCAGCGCAGGTCCCGGCCGAGCATCCGGGCCCAGGAACTGCCCTCGCCGGGTACGCCGCCCGGGCCGGGCCAGTCGACCTGGGCGCCGTCGACGTCCCCGGGGGTCAGCCCGGCGTCCTCGATCGCGCCGCGCACCGCTTCGAGGGCGAGGCCCATCGCGTCGCGGTGCGGAAGGGACAGGGCCTGCTCGGTGGCGTGCACACCGACGACGACGGGCCGGCGGTCGTTCACCGCGTCACCGTCCCGCGCCGAGCGTGTCGCCACCGGGATAGCCGCCACCGCCGAAGCGCTCGTCGAGCGCCTCGTAGTCCTTGCCGAAGTCCTTGGTGCGCGGCAGCGCCTCGACGAACTCCACCGTCTTCGGTTTCTTGTACGAGGCGATCCGCGCCCGGCAGTGTTCGATGACGTCCGCCGCCGAGAGCGGCGCGGCGCCCTGGTGCAGCGCGACGACCGCCTTGACGTCCTGCGCCCAGCGCTCGTTCGGGATGCCGATGACGGCGGCCTCCTTCACCGCCGGGTGGGCCTCGATGCAGTTCTCCACCTCGGCCGGGAAGATGTTCTCGGCCGCCGACTTGAGCATGCGGGTCGTGGTCCCGAGGAAGCTGATCGTGCCGTCGGGCTCGCGCCGGCCGAGGTCGGTGGTGTGCCACCAGCCGAAGCGGAAGCGTTCCTCGTTGATCTCGGGGCGGTTCCAGTACCCGAGGTGCACCAGGTCGCCGCGGACGCAGATCTCCCCGGCCTGCCCGACCGCGCACTCCTCGCCGGTGCCGTCCAGGATGCGTACGGCGGTGAAGGGACCCGGCCGTCCCGCGTTGCCGGTGCCCGTGCCGCCGTAGGCTCCGGTGACGGCGAAGCCGGTCACCTCGGTCTGGCCGTAGCCGCGGCCCTCGCCGCCGCCGTTGCGGGTGAAGCGGCTGGTGTCGGTGGGCACGGTTCCCTGCCACAGAGGAGCAGCGACGCTGGCGCGCAGGTCCGAGAGGTCGTGGCCCGCTTCCCTGTTCAGGGCCACGAGTCGCGCGATGGTCGGCGGCATCAGGTACGCGTGTGTGCACCGCTCCGCCGCCAGCAGCGGGAGCAGTTCCTCGGCGACCACGCGGCGGACGACGACGTTCTTGCCGCCGTGCACGAAGGCCGGGACGCCCCAGAACTGGTAGTTGCCGATGTGGAACATCGGTCCGGCGCCGAGGAAGGCGGTCTCGGTGCCGATGTCCCCCATCCAGGCGGCGCTCGCGCCCATGGCGAGGAGGTTGCGGTGCGAGAGCATCGAGCCGGACTGGCGTCCGGAGATCGCCGCGGTGTAGATGACCAGGAGCGCGGAGTCCGGGTCGACGTCGGCGTCCGGGTCCTCGGCCGGGCCGGAGGCCAGGAAAGACTCGTACGAGCCGGGGCCCTCGGCATCGTGTCGCAGCCACAACGCCCGGTGGTCGCTGCCCAGTTCGGCCCGGGCCTTGGCGACCGTGTCGCCGATCTCCTCGTCCTGCCATACCACGACCCGGGGGTCGAAGTCCTCGACCGCGAACGCCATTTCGGGGGCGGCCCAGCGCCAGTAGCCGGGACAGACCATGGCGCCGATCTTCGCGGCGGCCCCGAGCAGCTCCCAGATGCGGAAGGAGTTCTGCCCCAGCCACAGGACACGGTCGCCGGGGCCCACCCCGGCAGCCCGGAGGGCCTGGGCGAGGCGGTTGGTGCGCTCATCCAACTGCGGCCAGGTGAGGCGGACTTCGCCGTCGACGAGGGCGACGTCGTCGGGGAAGGACCTTCGGTGTTCACGGACGAGGTCGCCGAACGTCAGGCGGCGGGCGGAAAGCATGCTCTTGGCTCCCAGGGCTTCGGAAGTTCGCAAGGCGGCGGTCGGCCGCGGCCGACACCGACACCCTTCATCCAGCTTAAATAGCTAACCTATTTATCCAAGGTAGTCAATGAGGGGCACACCACACGCATCGGCGTGCGGACTCACAGCCCCAGCGACCGCCCGATGATCTCCTGCATGATCTCCGAGGTCCCGCCGAACACCCGCTGCACCCGGCTGTCGCGCCAGATCCGGGCGATCTCGTACTCGTTGACGTAGCCGTAACCGCCGAACAGCTGCATGCAGCGGTCGATGACCTGCCAGCCGGTCTCCGAGGTCCAGTACTTCGCGGCCGCGGCCTCCTCGGCCGTCAACTCGCCCTGGAACAGGGCCATCGTGCAGCCGTCCACGTAGACCCGGGCAGCGCCCAGCTTGGCCTTGATGTCGGCGAGGGCGAACCGGTTAGCCTGGAACTCCCCGATCGGCTGCCCGAAGGCCGTACGGGTCTTGGCGTAGTCCAGCGCCAGCTCGTAGGCCCGCTCGGCGGCGGCCAGCGAGGAGACGGCGATGGCCAGGCGCTCGGTCGGAAGGTTGCCCATCATGTGATAGAAACCGCGGTTCTCCTGCCCGAGGAGGTTCTCGGCGGGGACGCGGACCTCGTGGAAGAAGAGTTCGGCGGTGTCCTGTGCCTTCATCCCGACCTTGTCGAGCTTCCGCCCGCGCTCGAAGCCCGATGCGTCGCGCTCGACGACGATCAGGCTGATGCCCTTGTGCCCGGCCTCGGGGTCGGTCTTGCAGGCCACGATGACCAGGTCGGCCAGGATGCCGTTGGTGATGAAGGTCTTGGAGCCGTCGACGACCCACTCGTCGCCGTCGCGGCGGGCGGTGGTGCGGATGGCCTTGAGGTCGGATCCGGCGGCCGGCTCGGACAGGGCGAGCGCGCAGATCTTCTCGCCACTGGTCACTCCGGGCAGCCAACGGGCCTTCTGCTCAGAGGTCGTGAGGTGCATCAGGTAGGGCGGGACGACGTCGTTCTGAAGCCCGAGCCCGATGCCGACCGAGCTGGTGGCCGCCATCTCCTCCGCCATGATGGCGTTGTAGCGGAAGTCCCAGATTCCCTGGCCGCCGTACTCCTCCGGGAACTGCCAGCCGATGAGCCCGGCCTTGCCCGCGGCCGCCCATGCGGCGCGGCTCACCTGCCCGTCGCGCTCCCACTGCTCGGTGTACGGGGCGCATTCCCGCAGGTAGTAGGCGCGGGCGGTCTCCCGGAACAGCTCGTGCTCCTCGGTGAAGATCGTACGGCGCATGCTGGACTCCGATCAGACATCTCGCTTATTTAGCTGAAGTAGTTATACGATAGCGCTGTATCGGCAGCCGGGCGAGGGAGGGCGCGTGAGCGTACGGGACAAGGTGGCGCTCGTCACCGGAGCGGGCCGTGGCATCGGCGAGGCGATCGCCGACCGACTCGCCGCCCAGAGGGCCGCGGTCGCCGTCTGCGATCTGGACACGGAGGCCGCCGCCAAGGTCGCGGCCGGGCTCACCGAACGGCACGGCGTCCGCGCCATGGGAGTCGGTGCGGACATCTCCGACAGCGCGGCCGTACGAGCCGCCGTGGAGCGCGTGAGCGCCGAACTCGGCCCGGTGGACGTCCTGGTGAACAACGCGGCCGTCGATGTGATCGGCCGGTTCGTCGACAGCACCGAGGAGTCCTGGGACCGGATCATCGCCGTCAATCTGCGCGGCACCATCACCACGACGCGGGTCGTGCTCGACTCGATGATCGAGAGCGGCGGCGGTCGGATCGTCCTCGTCGCCTCGGACGCCGGGCGGGTCGGCTCGTCCGGCGAGGTCGTGTACTCCGCGACGAAGGGCGGGGTCATCGCATTCGGCAAGGCCCTGGCCCGCGAGGTCGCCCGGCACGGGATCACCGTGAACAGTGTCTGCCCGGGTCCGACCGAGACCGCGTTGCTCGGTCAGGTCGCCGAGTACAGCCAGAAGATGTACGACGCGACCGTGCGGGCGATCCCGCTACGGCGCGTGGCCCAGCCGGGCGAGATCGCCGGTGTCGTGGCCTTCTTCGCGTCCGACGACGCCGCCTACATGACCGGGCAGACGCTCTCGGTCAGCGGCGGACTCACGATGGTCTGAGGTGAGCACCGTGCTGCGTGTCGAACTCCGGGACAGAATCGCCGTGTTGACCCTCAACCGGCCGGATCGGCTCAATGCCATCGGGTCCGAGACCGTGGACCGGCTCACCCAGGCACTGAAGGACGTACGCGACAACGACGACGTACGCGCCCTGGTCGTGGCCGGGGCGGGCCAGGCCTTCTCGGCCGGGGCCGACATCGGTGAGATCGAATCGTTCACGGCGCCCTGGCAGTTCCATGATTTCGTCGAGCGGCTGAGCGACGCGTACACGCTGCTGGAGGACTTTCCCAAGCCCTCGGTCGCGGCCGTCCACGGGTTCGCCTTCGGGGGCGGTCTGGAGCTGGCGCTCGCCTGCGACCTGCGGGTGGCGGAGCGCGGAGCGCGGCTCGGCCTGCCCGAGATGAAACTCGGCGTCCTGCCGGGCGCGGGCGGCACGCAGCGGTTGCCTCGTCTGGTGCCGCCCGCGATCGCCAAGCAGATGATCCTCACCGGCGAACCGGTCGGCGCTGAGCGGGCGCGCACGCTCGGGCTGGTCAATGAACTGGCCGAGCCCGGCGAGGTGTTGAGCGCCGCCGAGGCACTGGCCGCCCGGCTGGCGGACGGCGCCCCGCTGGCACTCGCGGCGGGCAAGCGACTCATCGACCACGGCCTGGGGATGGATCTGAAGGCGGCGATCTCGTACGAACGCGAGACCGTCTCGGTGCTGTTCTCCACCGAGGACCGGGCCGAGGGACTGAAGGCCTTCCGGGAGCGCCGCCCCGGCGACTTCCACGGCGTGTAGCAGGCGCCCCGACAGATGTGGAGGTGGGCCGTGCGGCCACTGGAGGGCATTTCGGCAGTGGAACTGGGCATGTGGGTGGCGGCACCGGCCGCGGCCACCATGCTCGCGGACTGGGGCGCGGACGTGGTCAAGGTGGAGGCGCCGACCGGCGACCCCAACCGCTACACGCTCCGGCACGTCGGGCAGGACATCGACAGCGCGCCCCCGTTCGAGACGGACAACCGCGGCAAGCGCGGGATCGTCCTCGATCTGCGGTCGGAGGAGGGCAAGGACGTACTGGAGCGGCTGTTGGAGCGCGCCGACGTCTTCGTCACCAACCTCCGGCCAGGGGCTCTGGAGCGGCTGCGTCTGGCCCCGGACGAGCTGCGCGCCCGCCATCCCCGCCTGGTCGTCGGCACACTGACGGGCTACGGCTGGACGGGAGCGGAGCGCGACCGTGCCGGGTACGACGTCTCGGCCTTTTGGGCTCGGCCCGGCATCGCCGCCATGCTCAACCCGGCCGGGGAGCCTCCACCCGGCATCCGGCCCGGACTCGGTGACCGTACGGCCGCAGCCAACCTGGTGGCAGGTGTGCTGGCCGCGCTGCTGCGCCGCGAACGCACCGGCGAGGGCGGCGTGGTGGACGTCTCGCTGCTACGGTCCGGCACCTACGCCAACGGAAACGACCTCGCCCTGCAGAACTTCTTCGGCCGACGTGGCCGTACCCGCCACCGCACCGAACACGAGTCCCCGCTCTACAACTGCTACCGGACCGCCGACGACCGCTGGTTCTGGCTGGTCGGTCTGGAGGGCAACCGGCACTGGCCCGGGGTCGTCAAGGCACTGGGGCGGGAGGACCTCGGGACGGACGAGCGGTTCGCGACCGGCACTGCACGGCGTGGGCACGTCAGCGAGCTGATCTCCGTGTTCGACGAGGAGTTCGCGAAGCGACCGCTGGACGAGTGGGCGCAGCGGTTCGACGCCGAGGGCGTGTGGTGGGCGCCGGTACAGACCCTGGCCGAGGTGTCGGCCGATCCGCAGGCCGAGGCGGTCGGCGCGTTCGTCGAACAGCCCGGCATGGGCGAGGCGCCGCCGCTGCGGACGGTGGCCACGCCCGTCGCCTTCTGGGGTGTCGACGACAAACCGCGCGGCGGCGCGCCCACGCTCGGCGAGCACACCGACGAAGTACTCCGCGAACTCGACATACCCGGGAGGTAGCAGGTGGGCATCCTCGACGACAAGGTCGCCATCGTGACCGGCGGTGGCAGGGGGCTCGGCCGGGCGCACTGCCTGGCGCTCGCCGAGGCCGGTGCGATCGTGGTGGTGAACGACCTCGGCTCCGGCGTGCACGGGGAGAAGACCGGCGACTCCCCCGCCGACGAGGTCGTCGCCGAGATCGCCGAGCTCGGCGGGCAGGCGGTCGCCAACCACTCCTCGGTGACGGACTGGGTGGAGACCGAGACCATGGTCGCGGACACGGTCGCGGAGTTCGGGCGTCTCGACATCGTCGTGAACAACGCGGGGATCGTGCGCGACCGCATGCTGTTCTCGATGACCGAGGCCGAGTTCGACGCCGTGATCGCGGTCCACCTCAAGGGCACCTTCGCGCTCACCCGGCATGCGTGCGCCTACTGGCGCGAGGCCTCGAAGCGGGGTGAGCGGGTCGCCGGCCGCATCATCAACACGACCTCCGGTACCGGCCTGTTCGGCAACCAGGGGCAGTCCAACTACGGTGCCGCGAAGGCCGGGACGGCCGGGCTCACCGTCCTCACCGCTCTGGAGATGCGCAAGTACGGCGTCACCGCGAACGCCATCTCGCCGATCGCCGCCACCCGGATGACGGACGGGCTGTCGGTCGGAGCGTCACTCCAGGCGGTCGACGGTTTCGACCCGCGGGACCCCGCCAACGCCTCCGGAGTCGTCGTCTACCTGGCCTCCGACAGCGCGGCCTGGCTGACCGGTCAGGTCCTGCGCATCGAGGGCAACCGGCTCAACCGGCTACAGGGCTGGACCGTCGCCGGCGTCCACCCCAGCGAGTCAGGCAAGGCCCTCACCTACGACGAACTCGTTGACGCCGTACCGCAGTTGTACGGCGTCGCCCCTGCGGGACGGGCCACCGGAGTCGGCCAGTGACGTCCCGGGGCCACGATGTCGCCGCGCTCGTCCTGCGCGCGACGCTCGGCCCGATGCTCTTCGCGCACGGCTGGAACAAGGTCGCCGGGCCTGGCGGGCTCAAGGGCACGACGGGCTGGTTCGAGGCACTCGGTCTGCGGCCCGCCGGGGTGCACGCCGCGATGGCCGCCGGCACCGAGATGGCGGCCGGCGTGGGGATCGCGCTCGGCGCGGCCAACCCCCTGCCGGCCGCGGCTGCCGTCGGTTTGATGACCGTGGCAGCCCGCACCGACCACCGCGGCAAGGGCTTCTTCGTCTTCAAGGGCGGCTGGGAGTACGTCGGCGTGGTGGGCGGCGCGGCCGTCGCGCTGGCGGCGTTGGGCAACGGAAGGTACTCGCTCGACCGGCTGCTGGGCCGCCAACGTGCGGGAGCGTGGCCCGCGTTGTTGGCGGCGGGGATCGGCACGGCGAGCGCGGCGGCACTGCTGGCCATATGCCACCGGCCCGACGAGAAGCCCGACGAGACGGATCAGTGAACACGATCGGCAAGGGAGTCGACATGGACGCGGCTGACTTCAGCGCGGTGCTGTCCGAGGTCCGGCGTTTCGTGCGCGAGCGCGTCGTGCCGCTGGAGGCGGAGATCGACGAGAAGGACGAAATGCCCGCGGACATCCGCGAGGCGGCCAGGAAGATGGGCCTGTTCGGCTTCGCTCTGCCCGAGGAGTACGGCGGGCTGGGACTGTCGATGTACGAGGAAGCCCAGTTGATGTTCGAGCTGGGGTACACCACCCCGGCCCTGCGCTCGATGTTCGGGACGAACAACGGCATCGCCGGGCATGTCCTGATGGTCGGCGGCACGGAGGAGCAGAAGGCGGAGTGGCTGCCGAGGATCGCCTCGGGTGACGTACTGGCGTCGTTCGCGCTCACCGAGGCTGAGGCGGGTTCCGATCCCTCGACCCTCACCACGAGGGCACACCTGGACGGCGATGCCTGGGCGATCAACGGTGCCAAGCGGTACATCACCAACGCCCCGCTCGCCGACGTCTTCATGGTGTTCGCCCGCACCGACCCCGGCGCCCCGCGCACCCGCGGCATCTCGACCTTCCTGGTCCCGGCGGGCACCCCGGGCCTGACCGTGGCGCCCAAGGACCACAAGATGGGCCAGTTCGGCGCCTGGACCGCGGACGTGTACTTCGACGACGTACGTGTACCGGCCTCCGCCCTCGTCGGCGGCGAGGCCGGCCTGAACCGGGGCTTCGCCACGGCGATGGGCTGCATCGCGCACGGCCGGGTGCACATCTCGTCCCTGTGCGTGGGCATGGCCGAGCGGCTGGTCGACGAGTCGGTTGCGTACGCGCGCACGCGCCGCCAGTCCGGCAGACTCATCGGCTCCTTCCAGCTCGTACAGGGCCTGATCGCCGACTCCATGACGGACTACTACGCCGGCCGCGCCACGGTCCTGGAGGCCGCCCGGGCGTTCGACGCCGGGACGGACACCAAGATCGGGCCGTCCTGTACGAAGTACTTCGCCAGCGAGATGGTGTGGCGGGTCGCCGACCGTGCGGTCCAGGTCCACGGCGGGGCCGGCTATATGCGCGGGGTCGCCGTCGAGCGCTTCTACCGCGACGCCCGGCTGTTCCGTATCTACGAGGGGACGAGCCAGATCCAGCAGGTCATCATCGCGAAGGCGCTGCTCGGCGAGGCGGCCCGGGGCTGACCGGCATCGACGGCGAAGGCCCCGGGGAAGAACCCGGGGCCTTCGCCGTCGTGATCTCTTCAGATCCCGAGACGGTCCAGCAGCCGCTCGTGGTACACGGCGGGACCGCCGAACAGCAGCTGCGACGACTTGGCGCGCCGGAAGTAGAGGTGGGCCGGGTGCTCCCAGGTGAAGCCGACGCCGCCGTGGACCTGGATGTTCTCCATCGCCGCGAACATGTACGCCCGTGAGCAGCACGCGTGTGCCACGGCCGCGGCGACGGGGAACTCCACGGAGGCCTCGTCGGCCAGTCGCGCGGCCTCCCGGGACGCGGCCTCGGCCAGTTCCACCTGGACGAGCATGTCCGCGCACTTGTGCTTGACGGCCTGGAAGGAGCCGATCGGCCGGCCGAACTGGTGCCGGGTGCGGGCGTGTTCGGCGCTCGCCTCCAGACATTTGCGTGCCCCGCCGGACTGTTCGGCGGCGAGTGCGACCGACGCGACGTCGAGGACCTTGGCCATGGTCCGTCCGCCCGTCCCGTCCGCACCGACGAGCGTCGCGGGCACCGCGTCGAACGTCAGCCGGGCCATCGCCCGGGTGGCGTCGAGGGTCTCCATGGGTTCGGCAGCCAGACCCGGGGCGTTCCGGTCCACGGCGAAGAGCGAGGGGCCGGCGACGGTGCGGGCGACGACAAGGACCAGATCGGCGGTCGTGCCGTCGATGACGAAGGACTTGCGGCCGCTCAGCTTCCAGGCGTCGGCACCGTCCGGCACGGCGCGCGCGGAGATCAGGGCGGGGTCCCAGGATCCGCTGTCCTCGGCCACCGCGAGGGCGGCCGTCGTCCCGCCGGCCGCGATGCCCGGGAGGTGACGTGCGCAGGCGTCCCGGTCGCCGGAGGCGAGCAGTGCCTGGGCCGCGAGCACGACGGTCGCGAAGAAGGGGGCGCACAGCAGGGCGCGGCCCATCTCCTCCAGTACGATGCCGAGTTCGACCGGGCCGAAGCCGTCGCCGCCGTACTCCTCCGGGATCACCAGGCCGGGCAGCCGCAGTTGCTCGGCCGCCTGTGCCCAGACCGCCGGGTCGAAGCGCGGCTCGTTCTCCATCAGCTTGCGGACGGCTTCCTCGGGTGACTTGGCCTCCAGGAACTCCCGTACGGAGGACCGCAGTTCCCGCAGTCCGGTCTCGTCAGCGGTCATGACCGCACCTCCTTGGGCAGTCCGAGGACGCGTTCCGCGAGGATGTTCTTCATGATCTCCTCGGTGCCGCCGAGGATGCGCAACGCCGGGGTGGCGAGGAGGAGTTCGGACCAGGCGTAGGTGCCCCACTGCCCGGTGTCGGCGATGATCCGGGGTCCGAGCACGTCGGACACGAAGTGTGCGGCGCGAGTGAGGTTCTGGCCGTACATCAGCTTCGAGACGGACATCCCGGGCCCCGGCGCCACGCCGGCGCGCAGACTGCGCAGGGCGCGGGTGTTGAGATGCTGCGTGGCCAGAGCGTCCACCAGGAGTTCCGCGAGCCGGGCACGCAGGGCGCGGTCGTCCCAGGTCCAGGTGGCGCGCATCAGGGCCGAGAGGTGGTCCGGGGACAGCGCGGCGGCCACCGGGCCCACGCCCTCGCTGCCGACGGTCGCGCGCTCGTTCATCAAGGTGGTCAGGGCGACCGTCCAGCCACCGTCGACCTCGCCGAGGCGGTGGTCGTCGGGGATGCGGACGTCGGTGAGGAAGACCTCGTTGAAGTCGGCGCCGCCGGTCATCTGCCGCAGCGGCCTGACCTCGACTCCCGGGGCGTTCATCGGGACAAGGAAGGCCGTGATTCCGCGGTGTTTGGGCACGTCCGGGCTCGTGCGGGTGAGCGCGAGGCCGATCTGGCTGTGCTGGGCGACCGAGGTCCACACCTTCTGGCCGTTGAGCACCCACTCGTCGCCCTCCGGGACCGCCCGGGTGGCCACGCTCGCCAGGTCGGATCCCGCGCCGGGTTCGCTGAACAGCTGGCAGGCGATGGCGTCGCCGCGGTACATCGCGGGCAACCACCGGTCCTTCAGGGCGGATTGGGCGTGGGCGAGGATCGTCGGTCCGATCATGCCGAGGCCGATCACGCTGAGCACGCCGGTGTCGGCGACGTCGTACTCGGACTCGACGGCGTCGTAGAGCAGGTCGTGGACGGGGGTCAGGCCCCGGCCGCCGTACTCCACCGGGCCCGTGATCCAGCCGAAGCCGTTCTCGTGGCGGACGCGCTGCCAGTCGCGCGCCCGCCGCACGTGCTCCCGTTCCGCCTCGGGCGGGAGGCTGCTGAAGTACGCGATCGAATCGTCGCCCTCCCCCCAGGTGAGGGCGGTACGGTCGGGTGCCTTGGCCGCGTGGGCGTCGAGGAAGGCGCGCGCCTCGGCCGCGAAGTCCTGCATGTCGTCTGCCATGTCCGCTCTGCCCTCAGGTGCTCAGGATGGTGACCGCCGACACGCCCGGCGCGCCATACAGGTGGGTGTAGCCGACGCGTGCTGTGCCGGGGATCTGCCGCTCGCCCGCCGTGCCGCGCAGTTGGAGGACGATCTCGTGGATCTGGCGCAGTCCGGACGCGCCGATCGGTTCGCCGTTGCCGAGCAGCCCGCCGTCGGTGTTGACCGGGAGCCGGCCGCCGATCTCGGTGGCGCCCTCGGCGATGAGGCGTTCCTGCTCACCGTCCTTGCAGAGGCCGTTCTCCGCCATGTGGATGACCTCCGACCCCGCGTCGGTGTCCTGGAGTTGGGCGACGTCGACGTCCTCGGGGCCGATGCCCGCGCGTTCGTACGCCTCCCGCGAGGCGTCCACCGTCGGACTGCGCACGATCTCCCCCACCGGGAACGACGGGCTCTGCACCTCGAAGGCACCGAGCCGGCGGCTGCGCAGGGCGGTGGACCGGATCCGTACGGGCCTCCCGGTGTACTTGTGGGCCTGATCGGCCCGGCACAGCACGACGGCCGCGGCGCCCTCGTCCGGCCCGCAGTACATGTACTGGCGGAGCGGGTGGTTGAGGACCGGGGAGGCGAGGATCTCCTCCGGGGTGAGGGGGGTGCGGCGCCAGGCCTTCTCGTTTCCGGCCGCGTTGCGGAAGTTCTTCGCCGCCACCCGCGCCAGCGTCTCGTGCGAGATGCCGTGGTCGTGCATATAGCGGTTGATCTTCATGCCGAAGAAGTGGGTGGTGAGGAAGAGGCCGGTCTGTCCGTACCAGGAGGGGATTCCGGCGACGGACGGATCGGCGGCGAACGCTCCGCGCGGATGTTTGTCCAGGCCGATCGCGATGGCCAGGTCGTGTTCGCCGGTCTCGATGGCGCGGGCCGCCAGCGCCACCGCCGTACCGGCCGTGGCACATCCGTTGAACACCCCGCGCAGGGGTACACCGGTCAGGCCGAGCCGTGCCACGATGGCGTCTGGGTTGGCCACTTCGTAGCTGCCGATGTAACCGCCTTGGATCTGTGGCCAGTTCACGCCCGCGTCGGCGAGCGCCAGCCTTACCGCGTCCGCGCCCATGTCCAGTGCCGGCTTCCCCGGGAACCGGCCGAAGGGGTGAAGCCCCACGCCGATGATAACTGCCTCGGTCACGGTGTCTCCTCCTCGGCCGGGGCGAACGCGAACGTCATGACCTCGGTGCCGTCGTCCTGCACGGTGTAGGGCACGAGCGTCAGCCGCATGTGCTGCCCGATCCTGAGCTTCTCCGGGTCGGGTTCGGTGAGGCGGGCCTCGACCAGCAGCTCACCGGGGAGTTCGATGTATCCGACCGCGTATGGCTCGAAGGTCTCGGGGCCGTCGTACGGCGGGGACGGCGGCCGGAAGTTCTGGGTCGTGTACGTCCACAGCGTCCCGCGGTCAGCCAGCAACCGTGCCTTCGGCTCGTCGCTCGCGCACCGGACGCAGTCCGAGGCTGCCGGGAAGCTCACCAGACCGCACGCTGTGCACTCGGAGCCGATGAGCCGAAGGGGTTCGGAGACGGCCGGTGGCCAGGTGAACAGGCCCTCTGCGACGGGCTTCTGAGTGACCGTCATTTCAGCCCCCGTTCCGGTTGCCGAGTGCGTCGGCGTTGGGGGCCGCCTTGGCGACCAGGTTCGGGACGACCGAGGACAGTTCCTCCGGTGTCCACCGGGACTCCGCGTTCGCGCCGGGGCCGTTGACCCATCCCTCCAGGACCGTGATCCGGTTGCCGACGACGCCGAAGACCCGGCCGGTGACCTCGCGCGAGGCGGCCGAGCCCAGCCACACCACGAGCGGTGAGATGGCCTCGGGGGTGAGGTCCTGGGCCTCGGCGGCCCGCTTCATCATCTCGATGTCCTCGGTCAGCCGGGTCAGTGCCGTGGGCGCGATGGCGTTGACCGTCACGCCGTAGCGGGCGAGTTCGGCCGCGGCGATGACGGTGAGGCTCGCGATGCCGGCCTTGGCCGAGCCGTAGTTCGACTGGCCGGGGTTGCCGAAGATGCCGGACGGGGAGGTCGTGTTGATCACCCGGGCGTCGTTGTCGTGACCCGCCTTGGCACGCTCGCGCCAGTGGGCGGCGGCGTGGTGCAGGGTGGCGAAGCCGCCCTTGAGGTGGACGGCCATCACACTGTCCCAGTCCCGCTCGGTCATCGACACGATCATCCGGTCCCGCAGGATGCCGGCGTTGTTGACCAGCACGTCCAAGCCGCCGTAGGTGTCGACGGCCTGCCGGATCAGTCGGCCCGCGCCCTCCCAGGTGGAGATGTCGTCCGTGTTGGCCACGGCCTCGCCGCCGGCCGCGGCGATCTCGTCGACCACGGTCTGGGCGGGCCCGGCCGAGGCGCCCGCTCCGTCGCGCGAGCCGCCGAGATCATTGACCACGACCTTCGCACCGTGCGCGGCGAACGCCAGGGCGTGCGCCCGGCCGATCCCGTTACCGGCGCCGGTGACGACCACGACCCGGCCGTCGACCACTCGTTGTGACATCCTCAACTCCTTGACGACGTGCATTGGTTGGCCTCGGTGAGCAGGACCCGCGGGTCGTCGCTGCCGCAGGGGCACCGGCCGGTGATCACGTGGCCCGCGATGCCGAGCGGAGTCTCGCGAAGTGGTGAGGTGCGCCCCTCCCCCGCCGCCACGGACAGCTGCCCCTCCCGCACGCCGACCCGCCACTCGGCCGCGTTGACGTGTGCGCCGGCATACTCGGGGCACTCCAGCGCGAGGGCCGGCCCCACAGCCGAGATCAGGGCTGCGGACACCCCTGCTCCGCGCAGCACCGGTACGGCGGCCGGCCGGGCCAGCACGATGGCCGTCGACCGGAACATCCCACCGATGTCGACCGCTCCGGCCAGCCCCTCCAGGGTCTCCGCCGACAGGCCGATGACCGCGTGCGGGGCAAGCTCGCGGTGGAAGACGGCGGTCCGGCGGTGGTCCCAGCCCATCGCCTCGGCGATGCCGTACGTCACCTTCAGCGCGCGTAGGGCGCCGATCACCGTACGGCCCCAGAAGCCCTCGAAACCGGAGGTGGTCAACAGGGCCCGCTGCCCGGTGGCGAGGCCGTGTTCCCGCAGCCGTGCGGTGACCCAGTCGGTGTCGCGGGCGAGTTCGGCCCAGGTCAGTTCCATGTCCCGGACGCCGCCCGGGGTGGGGAAGCGTACGAGGTAGGCGAGTTCGGGCCGGTCGAGTGTCCGGGCCCGGGCCAGGGTCTCGGCGCGGGCCATCAACCCTTCACCACCCGGGGGAACTTGGCGACGCTGGTCATGGTCTTCAACAGGTCCTCCTCGGTGCGCATGTCGAGCACCGGTTTGACTCCGGTCCGCTCGCGCACGGCCTCGCCCAGGCGTCCGGCGAGGGCGTCGACGTCGTCGGTGAGACGGGGGTCGTAGCCGACGCGCAGCCGCAGTTCGTCGACCTCGCGCCGGTCCCGGACGATCTGGAAGACGCCCGCGACGGTCTCGGGCTGGTCCTCGACCGCCTGCCAGATGTCCCGCAGGACCACGGAACGCCCCTGGACCAAGGTCTCGTCGCCGCGCCTGCCGGCCACCCACATCCGGGCGTGCGTGCGTCCGCAGCCGCAGCGGTCCCGCGAGAGGCGGACGAGGTCCTCGCTGCGGTATCGGATCAGCGGCGCGGCCCGGTTGTCCAGGTCGGTGGCGACCAGTTCGCCGAGGTCACCCTCCGCCGCGTCGCGCCAGCCGTGGTCGTCGACCTCGACGCACTCCGCGAAGACGGTGTCCTCCCAGAGGTGGAAGCCGTCGTGCTCGCGGCACTCCCAGGCGGTGCCGGTGTCGGCGGCGCTGGTGTATTCGTAGACGTCGATGCCCCAGTCCTGCCGGATCCGCTCGCGCATCCTCCGGCTGAGGGGCTGCCCGGCGCAGGAGGCGCCCTTGAGGGAGGAGAAGGCCTCCTTGAGATCCGTCCGCTCGGCCAGGTGCTCCAGCTCCACCATTTGCGGATACATCATCTGCAGATAGGCCGGCCGGTAGGTGCGCAGGGCCTCGACGACCTCGTCCATCTTCCCGAGCCAGGTGTCCACCTCGATGACGACCGCACCGAGCGCCTGGTAGCCGGGGTCCATGAGGTTGCGGAAGGTGCCGGGCGGGCTCAGCACCCGGTCCCCTGGCCTGAGGCCCAGCTCCCACAGGTCGCGCACCTGCGCGGTGACCAGGGGCGGCGCGTCCTCCCAGATCTCGGCGAAGAACTCCGGGTCGCCGGTGGTGCCCGAGCTGGAGGAGACGGAGGTCAGCTCTTCGATCGGGACGCAGAGCAGACCGCCGAAGGGGTCGCCGGTGCGGGCCCGGTGGGCGCGCACCATGTCCTTGGTGATGAACGGAACGCGCGCCCGGAAGTCGTCCAGGCAACGGACGTCGCGCGGGTGCACCCCGTGTTCGTCCCAGAGCCCGCGATAGAAGGCGGAGTTGCCGTAGGCGTACTCGACGAGTTCCACCACCCGCTCTTCCTGCCGTGCCTGGAGCCGGTCGCGGGACATGGTCTCCACGTGTGGCTCGAAGTACCTGTCCCCGGTGTCCGTGTCACCGACCATGGCGCCTCCTCGCGGCTCAGCTGCCCAGATCTTCCAGCTATCAGCGCAATCAGTCAACCAATTCGACGGATTACCGGTGACCCCTCGCGCTCACCCGATCCATATAGTTAACTATTAGCACTCATTAGACCTTCGGGAGAACGATGTGAAGATCGTTGTCTGTGTGAAGCACGTGCCCGACGCCACGACGGACCGCACCTTCACCGAGGACGGCACCACCGACCGCGCGGCGGTCGACTCCCTGCTGTCCGAACTCGACGAGTACGCCGTCGAACAGGCCCTACGGATCGCGGAGTCGGGCACCGACGTCGAAATCTGCTACCTCACCGTCGGCCCCGAGGACGCGATGAACGCCCTGCGCAAGGCGCTCGCCATGGGCGGGGACTCCGCGCTGCACGTGGACGACGAGGACATCGAGGGCAGCGACGTGTTCGGCACCTCGCTCGTGCTGGCCAGGGCGATCGAACGGCACGGCTTCGATCTCGTGCTGTGCGGCATGGCCTCGACGGACGGCACCGCGGGAGTCGTACCGGCGCTGCTGGCCGAGCGGCTCGGCGTCCCGGCACTCACCCATCTCGAAGAACTGGCGGTCGAGGACGGCACGGTGACCGGTCGGCGCGAAGGCGACTCGGCGACCGTGCGGGTCCGGGGCGGCCTGCCGGCCGTCGTGTCGGTGACCGACCGTTCCGGCGACGCCCGCTACCCCTCCTTCAAGGGGATCATGGCGGCGAAGAAGAAGCCGCTGGAGACTCTGGGCCTCGCCGGCCTCGGGATCAGCGCCGGGCAGGTCGGCCGGGCCGGCGCACGGTCGGCCGTGGACATTGCCGCCAGGCGTCCGCCGCGCACCCGGGGGGAGATCGTCGCCGACGACGGGGCGGCCGGCGCGGGGCTGGCCGCCTTCCTCACCGCCCGGAAGTTCGCCTGACCGACCCCAGGACCGATCCAAGGAGCGCAGCACCGTGGCCGAGATCCTCGTACTCGTCGATCACACCGGCGGTACCGTCCGTAAGCCGACCCTCGAACTGCTCACCCTGGCACGCCGGTTGGGCGAGCCCTCCGCTGTCTTCCTCGGCACGGGAGCGGACGCCGCGTCCGAGGCCCTCGGCCGGTACGGCGCGCACAAGGTGTACGTCGTCGACGCCCCCGAGGTCGAGAAGTTCCTCGTCACTCCGGCCGTCGACGCCCTCACCCAGATCGCCAGGAGCGGCGCCCCGGCGGCGATCCTGCTGCCGTCGAGCCCGGACGGCAGGGAAACCGCCGCACAGGTGGCGCTCCGACTGGAGTCGGGGCTGATCACGGACGCTGTCGACATCACGGTGGGCGAGGACGGCGGCCCGGTCACCGAGCAGTCCGCGTTCGCGGCGACGTACCAGGTGACGGCCCACGTCACCCAAGGCATACCGGTGATCACGGTGAAGCCGAACGCCGCCGCCCCAAAACCGGCCCCCGTCACCCCCGAAGTGGAGAAGCGGGACGTCACCTTCGGCCCCGCCTCCGCCGCCGTCGAAGTCCTGTCCCGCACGCCCCGCGAGCGCGGCGACCGCCCCGAGCTGACCGAAGCCGACATTGTCGTCTCCGGTGGCCGCGGCGTGAACGGCGCCGAGAACTTCGCCGTGATCGAGCGTGTCGCCGACGCCCTGGGCGCGGCGGTCGGGGCGTCCCGTGCCGCCGTCGACGCGGGCTGGTACCCGCACAGCCACCAGGTCGGCCAGACCGGCACCCAGGTCTCCCCGCAGCTCTACCTCGCCGCCGGGATCTCCGGGGCGATCCAGCATCGCGCGGGCATGCAGACCTCCAAGACCATCGTCGCCGTCAACAAGGACGCGGACGCCCCCATCTTCGAACTCGCCGACTACGGCGTCGTAGGGGATCTCTTCCAGGTGCTCCCGCAGCTGGCGGAGGAGCTCGAGCGGCGCCGCGGCTGATCTCCGGTCTCCCGGCCTTCCGTCCGGCCGTCGATACCACTAAAATCGCTAACTGATTGCATCCATTGACCCGAAGGAGCGCCATGACGAAGATCTGGGTCAACTCCGGGGACTCCCATGTGATGGAACCCGACGACCTGTGGATCCGGGCGCTGCCGCCACGCCTGGCCGACCGGGCGCCGCGCAGTGAGCGCGGCGACAAGTACGAGGTGCTGTACATCGACGGCGAGCGCATAGACCGCCAGCTCAACGACTTCATGGACGCCATGCGGCCGCCGGGCGCCCGGGATCTCGACGTCCGGCTGAAGGACCTGGACCAGGAGGGCGTCTGGGGTCAACTGGCCTTCCCCTCCATGGGGTTCTGGCTGGTGTCGATCACCGACCGGGAACTCGCCCGGGAGACCGTGCGGGCCTGGAACGACTGGGCGCACTCCGACATCCTCGGCCGCAACCAGCGCGTCATCACACCCGCCTGCGTCTCCACGGCCGACGTCGACGACGCGGTCGCCGAGGTGGAGCGGGTGGCGGAGATGGGCTTCCAGTCGGTGTTCCTGCCTTGTCAGACGCGGCCCGGCGAGGAGTACGCGCTCGATCGCTGGGAGCCGCTGTGGACCGCGGCCGAGCGGGCCGGTCTGGTACTGGGCTTCCACATCGGCACGGGCGGCGAGAACGTCGTCTTCCGCGGGCCCGGCGGCGCTGTCGTCAACTACATGGAGACGACCTACCCGGGCATGCGTGTCGTGTCCCACATGGTCGCGGGCGGTGCCCTGGACCGTCACCCCGACCTGAAGATCCTGATCGCGGAGGGCGGCGCGGGATGGGTGCCGGCCATCGGCGACCGGATGGACGAGGCCTACCGTCAGCACGGCATGTTCGTCCGGCCGAAGCTCAGCCGACTGCCCAGCGAGATCATCAGGCAGCAGGTGTACGCGTCCTTCCAGCACGACAAGAGCTCGGTGGAAATCGTCGAGTCGACGGGCTACCGCAACGTCATGTGGGGCGACGACTACCCCCACCTGGAAGGAACGTACGGCCACACCCAGTCCACGCTGCGCGAGTTGTTCGACGGCGTGCCCGCGGACATCCGCGAGCGCGTCACCCGCGGCACCTTCGACGAACTGTTCCGCCTGCCCGAGCAGACTCCCCAGGAGGCGGCCGTCTGAGCAGCGCCGGCGGCGGGACACCCGCGACCTCTCCCCCGTACCCCGAGGACCTGGAACAGCCCGGACTGGTCAGGACGGGCCGGTCGACCTTCGTCCGGCCCGTCCGGCCGGAGGACGCCGACCGCCTGGTCGCGTTCGTCGGCGGGCTGTCCCGGGCGACCCTGGCCTATCGCTCGCTCGGCCCCGTGGTCCGCGCCCGCGACGACGTGATCCGCCGCGGCGCCCACGTGGACTACCTCAACGAACTGGCACTCGTCGCCCTGGCCGGCGACGAGATCGCGGGCCTGGTGCGCTATGTCCGTGATCCCGTGGAACCAGAGCACGCGGAGGTCACCTTCACCATCCGCGACGACCACCAGAGCGAGGGCTTCGGCAGGCTGCTTCTGGAGCAGATCGCCGGCGCCGCGCGGGCCCGGGGCATCCGGGTCCTGGAGGCCGATGTCCTCGCCGACAACTCCCGCATGATCAACGTGTTCCTCGGCTCGGGCTACCGCGTCGAGGCCGGACCACCCGGCCAGATCGTCCACTTCGAGATCGCGATCGATCCCCAGGCCCAGGCCGTCGCCCGCGCCGAACGCCGCGAGCACACGGCCGTACGGCGCTCCCTGCGACCGCTGCTCGAACCTCGCTCGGTCGCGGTGATCGGGGCGAACCGGAGCCCTCTCACGATCGGGCACGAGATCGTCGCCAACCTACTGCGGGGCGGTTTCCGCGGCCCCGTGTTCCCGGTCAATCCGCGGGCCGAGCGGATCGCCGGGGCTCGGGCGTACCCGGGCGTGCGGGAGCTGCCCGAGGTGCCGGATCTGGCGCTGATCGCCGTGCGGGCCGAGGCGGTGCCCGAGACCGTACGGGAGTGTGCCGAGGCCGGGGTCAAAGCGGTTGTCGTCGTCTCCACCGGCTTCGGGGAGACCGGGGCGGCCGGTCGGGAGACCGAGCTGGAACTGGCCCGCTTCGCCCGCGCCTCCGGGATGCGGCTGGTGGGCCCGAACTGCATGGGCGTGGTCAACACGACACCCGCGGCCCGGCTGGCCGCGACCTTCTCGCCTGCGCTGCCGACTCCGGGCCGGGTGGCGATGTCCAGCCAGTCCGGGCCGCTCGGCCTCGCGGTGCTCGACTTCGCCCGGCGGCTGCGGCTCGGCTTCTCCGGATTCGTGTCGGTGGGCCACGCCGTGGACGTCTCCACCAACGACCTGCTCCAGTGGTGGGAGGAGGATCCCGAGACCTCGGTGATCCTGCTGCACGTCGAGACCTTCGGCAATCCCCGCCGGTTCGCCCGTGTCGCGCGCCGGGTCGCACCACGCAAGCCGATCGTCGCGGTGCATCCGGGGCACGCGGATTCGGCGGTCGACTCGCTCTTCGCCCAGTCCGGCGTCATCCGTACCCGCAGCCTCCAGGAACTCTTCGACGTCGCGCTCCTGCTCGCGCATCAGCCGCCCCCGCCGGGCGACCGGGTCGCCGTGATCACCAACGCGGGCGGGCCCGCCGCGCTGACCGTCGGTGCGTGCGAGGCGAGCGGACTGCGGGTGCCCGAACTCGGTGAGCACCTACGGAACACCCTTCGTACGGCTCTCCCGCCCCGCGTGGACGTCGCCAACCCGATCGACCTCACGCCCATGGCCACCGCCGCGCAGTACCGGCAGGCACTGGACGCCGTGCTGGCCGACGACGGCATCGACGCCGCCGTGGTCCTCTTCATGCCCCCGCTGGCGGACAAGCCCGACGAAGTGGCGGCGGCGATCCTCGATGCGGCCGAGGCCGCGCCCGGGAAGCCGGTGGTGGCGAGTTTCCTGGGCGGCGCGGGCGTCGCCGATCTCCTGCACCGGGGCGAACTCGTCGTCCCGACCTACGCGTTCCCCGAGTCCGCGGCGGCCTCGCTCGGTCACGCGGCCGCATACCAGGCGTGGCGCGGCACCCCCGCGGGCGTCGTACCGGACCTGCCGGGGGTCGACGCGGAGCGGGCCCGCTCGCTGGTCTCCGGGTGCGCTCCCGGAGCCGTGCCGGCGCGGATCGCCGCCGAGTTGCTGGACTCTTACGGCATCTCCGTACGAGACACGGGCTCTCCGGGCCCGGACGCGTTCCTCTCCGTCCGTGCGGACCCGGTCTTCGGCCCGGTGATCGCGTTCGGACTCACCGGGGACTACGCCGATCTCATGTCCGACGTCGCCCACCGGGTCACCCCGCTCAGCGACCGTGACGCCCGGGAGATGGTCCGCTCGCTGCGGGCGGCCCCGCTGCTGGACGGCCGGGTGGGTGGCCGGGGCGTGGATCTGGCCGCTCTCGAGGAGACCGTCCTGCGGATCTCCGCGATGGTCGAGGACCTGCCCGAGATCGAGTCGATGGAGCTGCGGCCCGTACGACTGCTGCCGCCCGGGGACGGCATTGCCGTCGCCCACGTCACGATCCGACTCGCCGACGACACAAGGAGAGGTGGCCCCTCATGAAGGTCGGCATCTACTTCGACATGCGCAATCCCCCGCCCTGGAAGCAGAGTTGGTCACGCGTCTACGGATTCGCCCTGGAGATGTGCGAGGAGGCGGACCGGCTCGGGCTCGACTCGATCTGGTTCTCCGAACACCACGGCTTCGAGGACGGATACCTCCCGCAGCCGCTCACCATGGCCGCCGCGGCCGCGGCCCGCACGCGCCGGGTCCGGCTGGGCACCGCGGTCATCCCCGCACCCCTGCACGCGGCCCCCGAGATCGCCGAACAGGCCGCGATCGTCGACATCATCAGCGACGGCCGTCTGGATCTCGGGCTCGGTACCGGCTACCGCGTCCCCGAGTACCGGCTCTACGGCGCCGATCTCGCCAAGCGCTATTCCACGACGGACCAGCGGGTGCGGGAGATCCGCGGGCTGTGGTCCGAATCCCTGGTCACCCCCGGTCCGGTCCAGGACCCGCTGCCGATCTGGCTCGGCTACCAGGGCCCGCAGGGCGCACGGCGGGCCGGACGGCTGGGCACAGGACTGCTGTCGCTCAACCCTGCGCTGCTGACGCCCTACCGGGACGGGCTGGCAGAGGGCGGCCACGACGTGTCGGCGGCGCGAATGCAGGGCTCGTTCACCACGTTCGTCACCGAGGACCCCGACGGTGACTGGCCGCTGGTGCGCAAGCATCTGACGTACCAGTGGGACAGCTATCGCCGGTACATGGTCGAGGGCACCGACCAGCCCGCCCCGCGCCCCATCGATCCCGAGAAATGGCGGGAGACGGGGCTGCGGGCGACCGGCGTCGGTCAGTTCCTGTACGGCACCCCGCAGGACATCGCCGAGGCCGTCAGGGCGTACGTGGCGGGGTTGCCGGTCGAAGGGGTGTTCCTGTGGGCCTCGCTGGCCGGGATGCCCGAGGACATGGTGGCCCGCCAGGTCCAGCTCATCGCCGGGAAGCTGCGCCCGCTGCTTGCCGACGTCTGATCCGAGGAGATTGCCGTATGTCCACGAGAGCCGATTCCCTCCCCGGGGATGCGAGGGCCACGACGCCGACCAAAGACCGGGCGGACCCTGACTTCCAGGATCCGCCCCGCACTCCCGGCGGTGTGGCGCTGTGCGGCGCGTGCCGCGTCGCGGGTTCCTGTCGGCTGGGTGTGGCCGGCGAACGGCTCGACGAGGACGGCGTGGCGCTGTTCGAACTCGCCTGCCCTCGCGACCAGGAGGGCGGGCCCCATGTCGCGCACGGAGGTTGGACGGCGGCCGTACTGGACGACTGCCTCGGTCATCTCCCGCTGTTGAACCGGGTGTTGAGCGTCACGGCGGAACTGAGCGTGAGCTTCGTGAAGCCGGTGCCGGTGGAACGGCCGCTGGAGGTCCGGGCGTGGGTCGAGCGCCGGGAGGGCCGGCGCTGGTACATCGCGGGCGAGATGGTGCTGCTGCCCACTCGCGCTGTGCTGGCCCGGGCCTCCGGGATCTGGGTGACCCGCGACCAGGGCCACTTCGCACGGCACGAGGCGTGGCTGGCCGACCAGGAGGCCAAGGGCGTGGGTCAGTAGGACCGGAGCCCCATGCTGCGGGCGATCCCGTTGCGCTGGATCTGACTGGTACCCCCGGAGATTGTCGCCACGATCGACTCCCGGTAACGGAAGCTCATCACGCTCTCCGTCGAGAAACCGTGCCCGGCACAGACCTGCATCCCGAGCCGGGCCGCCGCCACGTACGTCTCCGACCCCTTGAGCTTGGCCATCGAGCCCTCCCGCGTGCACGGCTTGCCCTGGGCGAGCAGCCAGGCCGCCCGGTACGCGAGCAGCCGGGCGGAGTCGATCTCGGTCTGCAGGTCGGCCATGGCGTGGGCGAGGGCCTGGAAGTTCCCGATCGGACGGCCGAAGGCGTGCCGGGTACGGGAGTACTCCAGCATCTCGTCCAGCGTGGCCTGCGCGGCGCCCAGATACCCCCCGGTGATGATCACCTTCTCCAGTTCGATGTTGGAGAGCATGACCTTCCAGCCCTCGTCGCGCGGGCCTACCAGGTTCTCCTTCGGGACCAGGACGTCGTTGAAGAAGACCTCGTTGGTGCCGAGGATGTGCCGGGCCAGTGTCGGCGTCCGGCGCACCTCGACGCCGTCCGTCGCGGGGTCGACCAGCAGCAGACTGATGCCGCCGTGCTTGGGCTCGCGGGGCCCGGTACGCACGTAGGTCGCGATGGTCGTGTCGGGCAGACCGCCCCCGGTGCACCACGCCTTCTGGCCGCGGACGAGGAACTGGTCGCCGCGGTCCTCGGCGGTGGTGCGCAGGGCGGCGGCATCGGACCCGCTGTCCGGTTCACTGAGGCCGACGGCGAGGCGGTGGCGTCCCGTCATCACCTGCTCACGGATGAAGTCGCGCTGCGTCTCGCTGCCCCACCGGAACACGGTGATCCCCGGGATGAGCACGCCGATGTAGCACATGGCGACGTCGAAACTGGCCCGGCCCAACTCCTCGGCGATCAGTATGAGTTCGAACGGGCCACCGCCGTCACCGCCCTCCTCCTCGCTGAACGGGAGGGAGAACCACCCCAGATCGGCCATTCCGCGGAACAACTCGGGTGGCACGACACCCTGCTCGTCCCACTGCTTGGCCCTCTCGGCCGGGCACACGTCGGCCACGAACTGCCGTGCCGTCGCGCGCAACAGATCCTGCTCGTCGGTCAGCCCGAAGTCCACGGCCACTCCTCGACAGCGCTAGGCCATTTATCTATCTAATTGTTCTATGTTAGCGGATACGATAGCCCCGCCGGAATACACCTCCCGCTCCCGGCCATGCGGGGCTCACCGCCAGCACGGTGTCCTGGTCACCGAATCCCATGGAGTTGCTGAGGGCCAGGCCGATGCTGCGGCGGGCCTCGACCATGGTTGTGGTGACGTCGATCTCCGGGTCGGGGGTGGTGAGGTTGGCTGTGGATGGAATGACGCCATGCTCGACGGCAAGCACGGTGTAGGCGGCCTCGACAGCTCCGGCGGCACCGAGGAGGTGACCCGTGCCCCCTTGGTGGAGCTGACGCATGGACCGTCGGGCAGAACCCGGCCCGGCGCAGAGTGCGGGCCTCGACCAGGTCGTTCATCGGAGTGGAGGTGCCATGGGCGTAGACGTGGGCCACGTCCCGGACCGTGCCGCCCGTTTCGGCGAGGGCCTGGCGGATCGCCTGTTCCAGGCCTTGTCCCTCGGGGTGCGGGGAGGTGATGTGGTGGGCGTCGGCGCTGCTGCCGTGCCCCGTGATCCGGGCCCGGATCCGCGCACCACGGGCCCTCTCGTCTTCGGTCCGCTCCAGAACGAGCAGACCGGCCCCGTCGCCGACGACGAAGCCGTCGCGGCCGACGTCGAAGGGCCGGGAGGCGCCCTGCGGGTCGTCACCGCGTCCGGAGAGCGCCCCTCCTGGAAAACCCCGCCATGATCAGCGGAGTGACGAGCGCTTCGCTGCCGCCGGTGAGGACGATGGTCCGCCCTGGACGACACGCCGCGACGCCTGATGGAACGCAGCCGTGCCGGCGAGTGACGGCGCGCCCCGCCGGCCGACGGTGAAGGAGCCGCCATCCCTTGGGCTGACGCGCGTCAGTGACTGATCGGCGGGACGCGTATCATCGGGTTGCCTGCTGACGCCCGCGGCAGGTGGCAGGGCCGGGCACGGCGGTTGAGCCGCGGGGCCTGCCGCGCCGACGGCTCGGACGATCAGAGGGTCATGAAGCGTCCCGTGAAGCGGAGCACGAGCGCCGACGTCGCCCAGGCGGCCGGCGTCTCGCGCACGACCGTCAGCTATGTGCTCAACAACCGGCCGGGGCAGGCTATCCCCGAAGAGACGCGGCGGCGCGTTCTGGACGCCGCCGCGCGCTTGCAGTACCGGCCCCACGCTTCCGCCCGAGCGCTGGCGGCCGGCCGCAGCGACATCGTGCTGCTCTCCATTCCCGACCTGCCCATCGGCCCCAGCATCAGCCGCTTCGTGGAGGAACTGACCGTTTCCCTCGCGGAACACGGCCTGACCCTGGTGACCCATCTGATGGCCGCTCGCGGAAGGTCGCTGCCGGATGTGTGCGCCACCGTGGGCGCGTCAGCCGTTCTGGGTTTCGAGGGGTTCGACGAGGCCACCGTCCAGGCCCTGCACCGGCTCGGCGTAAGCGTCGTCCTGCCCGCGGCCGACACCCATCTCTCCGCCATGCCGCCCCTGGGGCGCATGCAGGCCGAGCACCTGATCGGCCGCGGTCACCGCCGGATCGGATATCTGCTGCCCTCGCCTGCGCGGTTCCTCCGGATGGGCGAGGAACGGTTGCAGGGGGTGACCGACGCCTGTAGGGACGCCGGCCTGGCACCGCCGCTCGCCCTCGGCGCCGCCGACCTCGAGATCGCCGCCCTGACCCACGTGCTCAAGCAGTGGACGGACGAAGGAGTCACTGGCGTGTGCGCGTTCAACGACGAGCACGCGATCGCGCTGCTCGCCGCCATGCGGCACCTGGAGCTGACCGCTCCGGACGACCTCGCCGTCGTCGGCGCAGACGACATCCCCATGGCGCGCTTCGCGGCTCCCCCGCTCTCCACGGTCTACTTCGACCTCCACGAAGCCGGCAGGCACCGGGCCGAAGCCGTGGTGGCCGGCCTCGCGGGGCGGAACGCGCCCCTGCCGGGCCCCGGAGCCGGCCTGCGTCTGATCGAGCGCCTCTCCGCCTGAGCCCTGCCAGGCCATCCCGCCTCGCGCGTTATCAATTCGTTATTGCGGCGCGTCTTGCTGTCGCGGCACGGCTGATGTTTTCTACTGACGCGCGTCACTGACGCGCATCACCGGCGGAAAGCATTCGAATCCTGAGCATCACGACATCGCCGGACAGCCGACCCGGCCGGACCCTCCACCCTCATCGCCCCGCAGCCAGTCCCCGCTTGCCGAACGCGCGAGAGACCCCCACACCCGCTCGATTGAAACGTTTCAGTAATTTGTTGTCCGCCAGATCACCACCCGCTCCGTCCGAAAGGCGACCCATGTCATCCACCGAGACCGTCCCAGACGCGCAAGCCGAGGAGGCCAGGTTCTCCTCGCGGCATCTCCTCGCCCTGGTCGCCCTGCTGTGGACCGTCGCGCTGAACCCCATCGCGGGTCTCCTCGGAGGCAACTCCCAGGCCGAGGTGGCGGTCCACTTCCGCACCACGCAGATCGCGTGGTTCACCCTCGGGGGCGCGCTCCTGGGTACGTTCCTGACGCCGTTCGCCATGAAGGCCGCCGCCATGTACGGCAAGAAGCGCGTCATGGTCGTCGCCACGGCGATCGGCCTGCTCGGCGACGTGATCGCGGCCCTCGCCACCGACTACTCGACGCTGTTGACCGGGCGAGTCATCGCCGGCGCCTACGGGGCCACCGTGTTCATCGCCTACGCCATGGCCCGCGACATCTTCCCGCAGCGACTGGTCGGTACGGCCAGCGGAGTGATGGCGGCCAGTATCGGCCTGGTAGGACTGGGCGGTCCGTTCCTGTCGGCCTGGCTGATCGACCACCACGGCTTCCGGGGCGCACTGTGGTTCCTCGCCGTCTCCACCACGGTGTGCCTGCTGCTCCAACTGCTCTGCGTCCCCGAGAGCCCGGTGCGGGAGGCGGCACGCCGGATGGACTGGATCGGCGGGCTGCTGCTCGGCGGCGGTCTCAGCGCCATCGTCTACGGCATCGGTGAGGGTTCGCACTGGGGCTGGACGAGCGGCAGGACCCTGGCCTGGATCGGCTTGGGCGCGCTCGCGGTGCTGCTGTTCCTTCCCTTCGAGTCCCGCGCCGCCGATCCCCTGCTCCCGCTGTCGCTGATCAAGCGGCGCCGGGTGTGGAGCGTCTTCCTGGCCACCTCGGTCGGCGCCGGCGCCACGTATGCGGTGGGCACCGTCACCATGTTCCTCACCCTCATGCCCCACATCCCGACGGTGTCCGACGGACTGGGCTGGTCGGTCACCAAGAGCGCGGTGGTCTCGTCTCCGATCAGTGTTCTGGTGATCGTGGTGGCAGTCTTCGCCGGAAAGCTCGCCGGACGCTTCGACACGCGCGTCCTGCTCGCCACCGGCGGCCTCCTGACCACCGCCGGTTTCGCCGTCGCCGCCCAACTCCACACAGAGATATGGCACTTCGTGCTGATGGGCCTGATCGCCGGTCCGGGCATGGGGCTCGTCGTCTCCGTACTGCCGATCATGGTCATCCAGTCAGTGGCACCCGAGGAGCAGGCCCTGGCCAACGGCTCCCAGTGGCTGATCCAGAGCGTCATCCAGGTGATCGTCAGCCAACTGGTGTTCACGGTGTTGGCCCAGGACGGCACGGTCATGAGGGGCACGCAGTTCTACCTGGACGGCGGGTTCGCGAACGGGTTCCTGCTCGTCGCCGGAGCGTGCGCTCTGGGTGCCCTGCTGGTGGCCGCGATCCCGAAGGCCCGCCGCATCCACACCGTGGAGGCAGGCCAGGCGGCCTGAACCACCCACCCATGAACCGGCTTCCGCCCGCGGTCGGCCCCCGCCCCGGGACCGGCCACGTACGACAGACGAGGCAGGAAATGCTCCGCACCTCCTTCAACGACGACTGGCAGACCCGGCGCAAGGTGAATCCCTTCGCCGAACTGTCCGGCCCCGTCGCCCCGTTCCAGTCCGTCACCCTGCCGCACGACGCGATGATCGGCCAGGACCGCATCCCACCAGAGGGCGACGTGACCATGGAGGGCGGCGCGGGCGCCTACTTCCCCGGCGGCGTCTTCGAGTACCGCAAGACGTTCTTCGTACCGGAGGAACTGCGGGGCAAGCGCGTCCTCTTCGAGTTCGAGGGCGTCTACCGCGACGCCACCGTCCACATCAACGGCGACTACGCCGGCCAACGCCCCTACGGCTACTCCCACTTCCACATCGACGCCGACCCCTACCTGCGCTACGGCCAGGACAACGAGATCCGCGTGGAGGCACGCGCCCACCAGGACTCCCGCTGGTACACCGGGGCCGGCATCTACCGAGACACCTGGATGCTGACCGGCGACGTGGTGCGCATCGTCCCGGACGGAGTACGGGTCACCACGCTGGACGTCGAGGACGACCGGGCGGTGGTCGAGGTCGCGACCCGGCTGCGCAACGACTCGATCGCCCTGCGCACCCTCGACCTCGGCGTGAACGTCCACGACGCCACAGGGGATGTCGTGGCGGCCGACACCACCAAGGTCACCGTGCTGCCTGGCGAGGAGTCGATCGTCCGCTCGCGCCTCTACCTGCGCGAGGCACGCCTGTGGGACGTCGACAGTCCGCATCTGTACGGCTGCCGGGTCACCCTGAGCGACGCCGACGAGCTGGTGGACAGCGAGGGCGCGGACTTCGGTATCCGCTCGCTGCAGCTCGACCCCGAGCGGGGCCTGCGCATCAACGGCCGCGGTGTCAAGTTGCGGGGCGCGTGCGTCCACCACGACAACGGCCCTCTCGGCGCCGCCACTTACGCCCGCGCCGAGGAACGACGGGTAGAACTCCTCAAGGAGGCCGGCTTCAACGCCGTCCGCATCTCCCATCAGCCGATGAGCAAGGCCATGTTGGACGCCTGCGACCGGCACGGCATGCTCGTCGTCGACGAGACCTTCGACGTGTGGACGTCCGCCAAGAGCGGCTTCGACTACAGCCTGCACTTTCCCGAGTGGTGGGAGCGCGACCTGGAGGCGATGGTCGCCAAGGATTACAACCACCCCAGCGTCATCATGTACTCGATCGGCAACGAGATCCCCGAGACGGGCTCTCCCTTCGGCGCCGCCTGGGGACGCAAGCTGGCCGAGAAGATCCGCTCGCTCGACAGCGACCGCTACGTCACCAACGCCGTCAACGGCTTCCTGGCCGTCATGTCCGACCTCGCCGCCCTGCGCCAGAAGCCGGAGCAGGTGCAGCAGCAGGCGGCCGAGAGCGGCGCGGGCGTCAACTCCCAGATGGCCGACGCGAGCGACATGCTGAACGCCGTCAGCGCCTCCGACCTGGTCACCCGGCGCACCGCCGAGACCTTCAGCGTCCTCGACGTCGCCGGCATGAACTACGCCGACAGCCGCTACGCCCTCGACCATGAGCTCTTCCCGAACCGGGTCATCCTGGGCACCGAGACCTTCCCCACCCGCATCGACCGCAACTGGCAGCTGGTGGAGCAGTACAGCCACGTCATCGGCGACTTCACCTGGACCGGCTGGGACTACCTCGGCGAGGTCGGCATAGGCCGCCCCCAGTACGCGACCCCCGAGCACCCCCGGCCCGTCCACACCGCTCCCTTCCCCCACCTCCTCGCGGGCTGCGGCGACATCGACATCACCGGCCACCGGCGCCCCGCCTCCTACTACCGCGAGATCGTCTTCGGCCTGCGCACCGCCCCCTACATCGCCGTCCAGCGACCCGAGAGGCACGCTCTGACTCCCATCGGCAGCCCCTGGGCCTGGAGCGACAGCATCGCCAGCTGGACCTGGCCCGGCTGGGAGGGCAAGCCGATCACCGTCGAGGTCTACAGCGATGCCGACGAGGTCGAACTCATCGGCAACGGCAACTCCTTCGGGCGACGGCCGGTGGGCGCCGAGCACCGCTTCCGCGCCGAGTTCGAGATCGTCTACGTACCCGGAGAACTGGTCGCCGTCGCCTACCGGGACGGCGTCGAGACCAGCCGCACCAGCCTGCGGTGGGCCAACGGCCCCGTCCGGCTGACCGCCGAAGCCGATCGCCGGGTTGTCCGGACGACGGGCGGCGACCTGGCCTACGTCACCCTGACCCTGACCGACGCGGACGGCACCTGCCACACCGCCGCCGACCGCCTGGTGAGCGTCGAGGTCTCCGGTGCCGGGGAGCTGATCGGGTTCGGCAGCGCCGCCCCGTCGACCGAGGAACGGTTCGACACCACGGAACGCCGTACGTACGAGGGCCGCGCGCTGGCCGTCCTGCGCCCCACCGCTGCCGGCAAGATCCTGCTGACCGCGACCGCGCCGGGATGCGATCCGGTGGACGTCGTCGTCACGACCGAATAGCCCCCCGCATAGTCGCAGAGCGACCCCTACCAGGAACGATGATAATGATCGACCGTCAATCCCTCGTCCGCCGCCACACCGTCGAGATCGACCGGCCCGACCCGTCCCACGTGCTGACGGTCGGCAACGGCGACTTCGCCTACACCGCCGACATCACGGGCATGCAGTCGTTCCCCGCCTACCACGACCAGGCCACCGCGATGGCGGAACGCCGCCTGGCGGTGAACACCGCGACGATGACCACCTGGGGCTGGCACGCCATGCCCAATCCCGAGGGGTACACCCTCGCGGACGCCATGTCCGAGCACAACACGGCCCGGGGGAACGTGAGTTACCCGGACAAGTTCGGCCTCGCCGCCATGATGGGCGGCGACCTGCCGGAGGACTTCCGGCCCGGAGCCTGGCTGAGCGTCAACCCGCAGCGGCTCGACCTGGGCCATATCGGACTCCAGCTGCGCCCATCCCGCGATTCCGAGCCCGAGACCACACCCGAAGCACTGGCAGAGACCCACCAGAGCCTCGATCTGTGGACCGGAACCATCAGCAGCCGGTTCACCTATGCCGGCCACGGGGTGAAGGTCACCACCGTCGCCGATCCCGAGCACACCCGCGTCGCCTTCCGCATCGAGTCCCCGCTGCTCACCAGCGGCCTCGCCGGAATCGTGATCCGCTTCCCCTACGCGAGCGACGGCTTCTTCCAGACCAGTGACTGGGCCTCACCCGAGCGCCACCAAACCGACCTCCGGCAGGCCGGCGAACACGGCTGCGTCATCCTCCGAACCCTCGACGACACCACATACACGGTCCGGCTGACCTGGTCGGCAGGTTCCGTACGACCGACGGAGAACCCCCACGAGTACGTGCTGACCACGACGTCGGACATCCTCGAACTCGTCGCATCCTTCTCACCGGACGGCAAGCCAGACATCGCTGACAGGGACTTCACCTCGCTGGCGGAGGCCGCAGCCGCGCGCTGGCGGAACTTCTGGAACTCCGGTGCCGCCGTCGACTTCACCGGCAGCACCGATCCCCGGGCCGCCGAACTGGAGCGGCGGGTCGTGCTCTCGCAGTACCTCACGGCGGTCAACTGCTCCGGCACCCAACCGCCGCAGGAGACCGGGCTGATCACCAACTCCTGGCACGGCAAGTTCCACCTGGAGATGCACTGGTGGCACGCCGCCCACTTCGCCACCTGGGGGCGCCCGGAACTGCTCGAACGCAGCCTCGACTGGTACCTGTCCATCCTCCCCGAGGCCCGGGCCACCGCCCGCCGCCAACGCTACGAGGGGGCACGCTGGCCCAAACAGACCAGCCCCGATGGCCGGGAGAGCCCCTCGGACATCGGGGTGTTCCTTCTCTGGCAGCAGCCGCATCCTCTCTACCTCCTCGAACTGCTGCACCGCAGTCGCCCCGAGGGTGAGCGACAGCATCTGGTGCCACGCTTCGCCGAACTCGTCGAGGAGACCGCCGCGTTCATGGCCTCCTTCGTGGAGGAACACGACGGCACCTACCACCTGCGGGCTCCCCTGGTCCCCGCTCAGGAGTTCTACGACGCAACGACCACCGAGGACCCCACCTTCGAACTCGCCTACTGGTGGTGGGGGTTGGAGATCGCCCAGAGGTGGCGTGAGCGCGCCGGCCGTGAACGGGACAAGCAGTGGCAGCGGATCCAGGACGGCCTGGCCGCCCCGCACCGGCGCGACGGTCTGTACACGGCCATCGCCACCGAGCCGTACCTGCGCCGTGACGACCACCCCGCCCTGCTGTGCGCCTTCGGATTCCTCCCGGCCACCCCACACGTCGACCCCGGCGTCATGACCGCGACCCTCCAGGACGTCCAGGAGAACTGGGATTGGAACAGCGCCTGGGGCTGGGACTTCCCGGTCATGGCGATGACCGCCACGCGCGTCGGCCGACCCGACCTCGCAGTGGACGCACTGCTCATGGAGACCCCGAAGAACCACTACCTTCCCACCGGCCACACGCCCCAGATCGGCAGCCTCCTGCCCGTCTACCTGCCCTCCAACGGCGCCCTGCTCGCAGCCGTATCCCTCATGGCCGCCGGCTGGGACGGAGCAGGCGCCGACCGCCCCGGTTTCCCGGCCGCCGGCTGGTCCGTACAGCACGAAGGCTTCACGCCCTGGCCCTGACGACACCTCGCCCGGTCACCGCACACCCCCCGAACAGGAACCGCTCATGAGCGCAGCACCTCACTCGTCGATACGCCCGGGGCAGCCCTGGTACGACACCTCCGGCAACCGCATCCAGGCGCACGGCGGATCGATCACCCACATCGACGGCACCTTCTACTGGTACGGCGAGAACAAGGAGAACACCAAGCCGGGCAGCGGCATCTGGCACTGGGGCATCCGCTGCTACGCCTCCACCGACCTCTACAACTGGGAGGACAAGGGGCTGATCATCCCGCCCCAACCGGACGACCCCGGCTCCCCGCTTCACCCCGCCAAGCAGGTGGACCGGCCGCACATCACCTACAACGCGTCGACGAAGCAGTACGTGTGCTGGCTCAAGATCATGGGCGAGATCACCGGCGAGGGGCACACCCAGGAGAGCACGGTCCTGGTGGCCGACGACTTCCTCGGCCCCTACCGCGTCGTACGCACCGGGCTGCGCCCGCTCGGGATGAACGCCGGTGACTTCGACCTTGCCGTCCATCCGGCCGACGGCAAGGCGTACTACTACTTCGAACGCATCCACAGCGAGCTGGTCTGCGCCGACCTGACCGACGACTACACCGACGTCACCGGCTACTACTCGACACACTTCCCGCACCCGCACCCGCCGTACGTCCGCGAGGCCCCCGCCCACTTCACCCGGGGCGGACTGCACTACCTGATCACGTCGGGCACCTCGGGCTACTTCCCCAACCGCTCGGAGGTGGCCGTCGCACGCTCGCACCACGGCCCCTGGACCGTACTGGGCGACCCACATCCCGACGACGCGTTCGGCACGTCCCACCGCTCCCAGATCAGCCAGGTGTTCAAGCATCCCCACAAGAAGGATCTGTACATAGCCCTCGCCGACCGGTGGCTGCCCGGGCTGGCTCCAGAGCTGACCCAGCGCATCCAGGAAGGAATGAAGAGGCACTACGCCAGAGCGCCGGAGCCCACCGCCGCCACCCCCGCCTCCTTCCCCAAGGAACTGCTGGAGCCCGACACCTCGATCGCGGACTACGTGTGGCTGCCCCTGCGCTTCGACGGCGAGGTGGCCTTCGTGGACTGGCACGACGAGTGGCGGATCGAGGACTACGACTGACGCGATCCGTCCTCGCCCTCGCGCTCGACTTCGTCGTCGGCGCCCTGAGGAGGACCACCGCACCGACCGGAGTGGATCACGGGCTTCTGCAACACCCGCCGAATGCACAGCGTGTGCGGTTTCGTCAGCCCGGTGCAGTTCGTTCGGCAGTACCGGGCCGAGCAGGTCTTGCAGGAAGCAGCCCAGGAACTCTCCACGCCGCGAGCGGATTGACAGCTTCGACTCCAAGCCAGCCTTGATCGAGTCCGTCATCCAAACGACAGCACGCCATGTTCAGCCACGTCGTGCACTGTCGCCTCGGCGCGGCACTCGCCCGGCTCGAGGGACGTGTCGCCCTCGAGGCGGTACTCAACCGGTTTCCCCGAATCAAAGATTCGATATGCCCCTGGCGGGTCACCCACGTCGGGGGTGCGGGACTGGGACTCCATGCCGACGATCAGCGACGGTGGAGGCATGCGTGGCGGCCCTGTTGCAGGCGCGCAGGGTCGCCTCCAGTGCCGACGCCTGCACAGGCGTCGGCAGCCCCACTGCCGGTGACCCGCAGGGCAGTTGTTCGCGTTTCCTGGCTCCGTCAGGCAGCCGGATCAGACGGGCGGCGGCTCGACAGGCCGACCCGGAGGGACGTGGTCACCGCCTGGCGGGAATCCTTCGAAGCGCTGCAGGTACTCCTCGATGAGTGCGAGCACCTCGTCGTGTCCGTCGGTGATGCCGAGTACACCGTCCATGGCCATGATGCGGGGCAGGCCGCCCAGCAGGACGGTCAGGGCGGCCGGGGACAGTCGGCCGGTGTCGACGCCTCGGGTACGCAGGGCGCTCGTGAGCGCCTCCTTCTGCATGTGCCGGAACCTGCGCGAGTAGGCGACGAGTTCGCTCCGGACAGCCTCGCGGTGGTTCGCGAGGGCGATGAACTCCATGGTCAGCGCGGCGTCGTGGGGTTCGCTGACGACCTTCCACAGCGCGCGCAGCGGATGGTCGCCCGCCGCGGCGTGCTCCAGGCGCCTGAGGTTCGCCTCGGCGCCGCGCCGGAACACGGCCAGGAACAGCTCGTCCATCGTGCGGAAGTAGTAGTAGACGAGCGCTGGATTGGCTCCCGCCTTCGCGGCGACCTTGCGCGTGCTGACTGCGGCGTACCCCGACTCCAGCATCAGCTGCACAGTCGCGTCGAGCAGTGCCGTGCGGGTCTTCGAATCCTCAGCTCCGGCCGGACGCGTACCGCTCATGGCGTCGCCTGCGGACGAGGCGTTTCGGTGGAGGTACAAGGCAGAGGCACTCGGCCACTGTAGCCGTCCATGACCGGCCGAACTGCACGCGTTGGGCAGTTGACTAAACCGGAACTTAGGCAGTTGACTAAATACGGCGTCCGGTGCGGGGACCGGCTCGTGGTGGTGCGCTCGGAGAGCGGAGGAGACCGTGCACGTGGACAACAGTTCTGGCGGAGTCGCTGCCATGTCGGCCGGTCCGCGATGGCTGGTCAACGGCTGGGCCGCAGGGTGCGGGCCCCTGGGCGGCCGGATCGAAGGCGACGTCTCCCCCTCGTGCCGGGCGGACGGACCGCATGCGCACACCGCTCCCGCCAGGCGGCACCCAGCGGCGGGATCGCGCCGGTTCACCCAGGGACCGCGACCGTGAGGGCCTCCGGTCAGAAGGCGCTCTGGGAGATCGTCGTCGGTGCCCGCGAGGGCGTGCTCGCCACCATCGGCCGCGATGGTCGACCGCACCTGTCGAACGTGTACTACGTCCCCGACGACGGCCCCGGCGACGGCCTGCGGACCATCCGCATCTCCACAACAGCGGGACGGGCCAAGGGCCGTAACCTGCTGCGCGATCCCCGCGCGGTACTGCATGTTCCCGGGCCCGACTTCTTCAACTTCGCCGTCGTGGAAGGCACCGTGAGCCTGGGCCCGGCCACCGCGCCGGGTGAGCCGGCGATAGACGAACTGCATGCAGTGAACACGGTGTTCAACGGCGAGGCGGAACGGCCGGCCTTCGACCACCGCATGATCCGGGACCGGCGGATGGTCGTACGGCTCCGGGTGACGAACCTCTACGGCCTGGTCCACAGGAGCGCGCGCCGACGCGACACCCCCGAGACCTCCGCGGGCCAGGCGGACCTGGGCAGGCAGCGGTGACTGGCCCTGCGACGAAGGGGCGCGGTGGTACGCCGCGGCAGATCGCACGGCGACGATCCGGAATGCCGCATCGCACCCTCCCTACCGGCCGACGTCGCTAAGGCTCATGCGCCGCACCACCCTGGTCGGCGGGGAAGCAGTCGCCTGAGAAGGAGGACCGCTACCTCGGCACCCGCACGGTGGTCTACCGACTCCGCGCGCTGCCGAGGCGGCCCGCACCGCCGTGACACCAGCCCCTACGACCGGGACCTACCGGCCCACACCGCCGACGGCACGACACTTCGGCGACGGCGAACGGACACCCACGGCATGACCACCAAAGACAACGAAGACACCAGCACTCGCCCCGCCGACTCGGGCGACGCCAGCCCCCGGCAAAGTGGCACTGCACCCAACGAAACAGCGGACTCGGGCTCGAGCCGACTCGCCCAACTGGAGCGGAACGTGCGGTATCTGATGGACCGCACCGCCATCCTGGACTGCGTCGCCCAGCACGCGCGCGGCCACGACCGCCACGACAGCGACCTGCTCACCGCCGCCTACCACACCGACGGCATCGACGAACACGGGCACAGCGTCAACCCCGGCCCCCAGTACGCGGACTGGGCGAACGCCGTGCACGCCGCCAGCGCCCAGCTCCACACGCACAACATCACCACCCACACCTGCGAGATCGACGGCGACACCGCCCACTGCGAGAGCTACGTACTGGTTGGCCTGCTCCACCACGACGGAAAGACCGCACAGCTGATGAGCGGCCGCTACCTCGACCGACTCGAACGCCGCGACGGCGCCTGGCGGATCGCGGCACGCCGCTCCACCGTCGAACTCGCCCTCACCGCCGACGCCTCCCTCCTGCGGTCCTCCTTCTTCACCAAGCAGGGCTTCGTCAAAGGAACCCGCGACACGACCGACCTGTCCTACCAACGACCCCTGCGGCACGACACCGAACCACCGGAGCGCTGGTGACCCGACGACGCAGCATCGGCCGAGACGGGAGCAGCGCTTGATCGTCACTGACGTGCAAGTCGGCGCGGGTCTCGATTCGGGTGGACCCCCAGCAGCGGCGGCCGGCTCGCCGCCACGGCCGAATCCAACACCGCCGGGCAACGGTCTGCCAGGCAGGTCGAGCACCTACTCCGCAGTCGTCGCCCACGAAGCGGGAGCGACGCGTTCGGCCACGGCCCATGCCGTCCAGCAGCGCCTTTCCTCTTACCGAGCCGCGCTCAGGTCTTGCGGGGCAACCAGTTGTCGATGTCTGCCCAGGAGCTGTGGTTGGCGGTGAGTAGTAAAGCGGCCAGGCGGCGTCGGAGGTCGTCCGCGCCCGGACCGCCATCGAGAACGGTGAACGCGTCTGCTGCCCTCGCGGCGGGCTCGTTGAGGACGCGCGCGAGGCAGTCGGCCGCTGAAGCCTCGTCGTCCGCCGCACCGGCCTCGACCGAGACGGCGACGACACGCGTCCAGATCTCCTCGGCGTCGAGCGTGTCGCGGACGGTCGGCTCGGCGGGGAGTTCCGTCGGCGTCGCGTACGGGTCGTCGGCCTCCCAGGCATATGTACCGTGTCCGACCTGGACCGGTTCCTGTCCCGGGATGTGCACGGTGGCGGTGCTGCCCACCGGCATCACCGCCCGCAGGGTGAATCTGCCGTGGAGCGCTGCCAGGACACGGCGGCCTCGCCGTACGGGGTCAGGTGGCGGGCCGACGCGGAGGTGAGGGCGCGGCCGGGCAGCGGACGGACGAGCAGCTTCCGGTATCCAGAGGCGGCGGGGGCGAGTCCTGCGACGGTGCGGTGCAGCCAGTCGGCGACAGCGCCGAGCGCGTAGTGGTTGAAGGAGGTCACCTCGCCTGGGTTGACGCTGCCGTCGGGCAGGATGCTGTCCCAGCGTTCCCAGACGGTGGTGGCGCCCATGGTGACCGGGTAGAGCCAGGACGGGCAGCCGGTTTGCAGGAGCAGCCGGTACGCCGCATCGACCTCGCCGGCGGCGGTGAGTGCGTCGGCCATCAGCGGGTGCCGACGAAGCCGGTCGCGATCCGGAAACCGGCCCCGCGGACCAGGTCCGCCAGGTTCCGGCCGGCGCGGTGGCGCTGTTCCTCGGTGGACAGTAGCGCCCACTCCAGCGCCAGCGCGTACGCGGTCGGCGTGTCGCCGAGCACTCGGCCGCCCGCGGTGACGTACTCCCCGGAAAAGGCCGCCCGGACCCGCGCCGCCAACTCGGCGTAGTGCCGGGCGGGTTCGCCATCGCCGAGCAGCCCTGCCGCGCGAGCCACCACGTTCGCGGAGCGCACCAGGTGCGCCGTGGCGACCAGTGAGGGGTCGGTCCTGGCCAGGAGCGGATTCTCCGTCGGAGCAGCTTCCTGGAAACGATCACCCTGTCCGGGGCACGCATGGATGTGTTCGCGGTGATCGAGCACGCCAGCCGCCGGATCCGGATCCTCGGCGCCACCGCGCACCCCACCGGCGGGTGGGTGACGCAAGCCGCGAAGAACCTTGTCATGGACCTCGAAGACGCCGGCTGCCGGGCCAGGTTGCTGATAGGGGACCGGGACGGGAAGTTTCCCGCCCTGTTCGACGCCGTCCTCAACGATGCGGGGATCGAGGCAGTACTCAGCGGAGTACGGATGCCTCGCATGAACTCGATCATGGAACGGTGGGTGCAGACCCCTGTCGGCGCGAGCTGCTGGACCGCACCCTGATCCGGAACCAGCACCACCTGCTCCACGCACTACGCGAGTTCGAGAGGTTCCACAACGAGCGCAGGCCGCACCAGACACTCGCCAACGCCCGCCCCCCTCCACCCGCCGCCCGCCCCGATCGAGGACTCGAACCGGATCACCCATCTGGACATTCGATGACGAGCGCGGCCCGGTGGCACGCTCCACAAGTACCGACATACCGCCTGACCAGCATGGATGAGGTATTCGGCAAGGGCACCCCTCCGACGCGAACGTGGCCGTCCCGACGACGATCCCGCCGAAGTTCACGAACATCCCCATCAGCATCGGAGCCGGAGGACTCCTCAGAAACCATCACATCCCTCACCACCCCTGCTCCTCAACCGGCCAGCCCCATGTCCAGCAGCTTTTCTTGTTGTTAAGCCTTTTTCGCGCCGCTCTGCTCCCGGACGGCGTCGAACATCGAGGTGAAAGCGGGACTCTCGGCGAGGCTGCCCAGCAGGACATGAAGCGAGTGTCGTTCAGTGGTGCCCAGGTCGGCGAGGATTTCGCCGTCGAGACCGACGAGTGTGCGGTTGAGGTCGGCCAGGACCTTGCGCCCGTCTTCGGTGATATCGACGGCGTACCGACGTCGGTCCTGCGGATCGCGTGTCCGCTCGGCAAATCCTGCCCGCTCCAGGTCGTCAAGACTCGTCACCATTGTCGCCGGGTCGATGCGCAGGAACGTGCCGAGCGCCAGCTGCGGCATGGCCCCGTTGTCCGCCAAGGCCTGCAGGACGCTGTAGTGCCGCACTCGCAGGCCGGTACCGCTGATGCCGACCTCGGCGATCCTGAATGCCACCTGCCCGAGTTTGACCAGCAGGCAGACCGTGTGTTCGGCCACCGTCCCCGGTACCAGCGGAGCCTCGGACATCATTTATCCCGCCCATGGTTAGTCCTACGTATGATCCGGTTCCATCGTACGAGAGAGCCCGGGGCGGCCGAACCGCGGAAGGGATCTCCATGCACAGAAGCGGGGCTCGCGGCGCAGGGTATGTGCGGTACGTGCAGAGCCGTCAGCCGACGATGTTCCGGCCGAAGATCTGCCGGGCAATGACCCATTTCTGGATCTCATTGGTGCCCTCGTAGATCTCGCCGATCTTGCTGTCCCGGTAGATCGCCTCAACGGGACCGGGGCTGCCGTCGGCACCCAGTTCGCGCGCGAAGCCGAGGCCTCCGAAGGCCTGGACGGCGTCGCGTGCCATGTCCACCGACAGCTTGGTGGCGTAGTACTTCGCCATCGCGGCCTCGGGTTCCGGGGACGGGTTGCCGGCGTCCAGGCGCAGGGCGGCCTTGGTGCAGAGCGTACGGGCGTTGTCGATCTCGGTGGCCCGTTCGGCGAGGAGGAACTGCCAGTGCTGGTTGGCGGCCACCGGCTTGCCGAAGGCGTGCCTCGTCGACAGGTGGGCCACGGTGTGGTCGAAGGCGGCCTGCGCCATGCCGACCCCGGCGGCCGCGATGCCGATCCGGCCGTAGGTCAGAGTGGACAGCGCGTGGCGCAGCCCGTGCCCCTCGGAGCCACCGAGGAGGTCGTCGTCGGACAGGTGCACATCCGTGAAGCGGATGTCCGCGGTGAGCTGACCGCGGTTGCCCATCTTGCGGTCGGCAAGGCCGACTTCCACGCCCGGAAGTGCCGTGTCGACGATGAACATGCTCAGCCGTGTGCCGGTCCGGGCGAGAACCACCACGAACCCGGCGACGGGCGAGTTGGAGATCCACCGCTTGTGGCCGTTCAGCACCCAGCCGACCTCGGTGCGTATGGCCTCGGTCCGAACCGCCTGCGGGGACAGGTCGCTGGAGGCATCCGGCTCGGTGGTGGCGAACGCGCCGACCACCGAGCCCTCCGCGACCTTTCGCAGCCATCGCTGCTGCTGCTCCTCGGTGCCCTGCCGCAGAGCGTTGCCCGCCAGGATGCAGTGCACGTCGAAGACGGCCGCGACGCTGCTGGAGTAGTAGGCCAGTTCCTCGATGGCCGCGGCGGTGGCGGTAGCCGGGTGGGTCAGACCGTCGCCGCCGACCTCGCCGGGGAAGGGAGTCCGGAAGACCCCCGCCGATGCGAGCGCGTCGAACACCTGCCGGGGGAAGCCGTCCGTGCGCTCGTCGCCTCCCGCGATCGCCGTGGCGTGCGGAGCCACTTCGCGCTCCGCGATCCGGCGCACGGCAGCCCGAACGGACTGTGTCTCTTTGGGTGCCAGGAGCTCGTGGTACAGCCGGTCGCTCTGGCGTGTGGGAGTGAAAGTCATGCGCGGACCGTATCATTAGCATCACGTATCATTCGCTCCACGATCAATTTTGGAGGTTCGACCATGACACGGATGCTGGCCGGCAGGACTGTCCTGATGTCGGGAGGCAGCCGCGGGATCGGGCTCGCCATCGCCCTGCGCGCGGCCCGCGACGGTGCGAACGTGGTGATGCTCGCCAAGACCGCCGTGCCGCACCCGAAGCTCGAAGGCACGGTGCACACCGCGGTCGAAGAGGTGGAGCGCGCGGGCGGCAAGGGGCTGGCCGTCGTCGGTGACGTCCGAAACGAGGACGATGTGCTCACCGCCGTCCACGCGGCGGTGTCCGCCTTCGGTGGCATCGACATCGTGGTGAACAACGCCAGCGCGATCGACCTGTCGTCGTCGGAGCAGCTGGAGATGAAGCGGTACGACCTGATGCAGGACATCAACACGCGTGGCACGTTCCTGCTGAGCAAGGCCGCGATCCCGCACCTGCGCGAGTCGGAAAACCCGCACATCCTCACGCTCTCCCCGCCGCTGAACCTCGCGCCGTACTGGGTGGGGAAGCATCTCGGTTACACGCTGTCGAAGTACGGTATGAGTCTGTGCACCATCGGGCTCGCCGAGGAGCTCGCCGACGACGGCATCGCCGCCAACTCGTTGTGGCCGCGAACCCTGATCGACACAGCCGCCGTACGCAACGTGGTCGGCGGCGCCGGGCAGGCCCGCAGTCCGCAGGTCATGGCTGACGCCGCGTACGCCATCCTCACCCGTGACGCGCGGAAGTGCACCGCCAACCTGTTCATCGACGATGAGGTCCTGTCGGCCGAAGGCGTCACCGACCTGTCCGTCTACAGCCCTGCCGGCTTTGAGGGTGATCTCGCGCTCGACCTATTCGTCGATCCGGCCTGATCCCGCTCTGTCCATCCTGCTCGGCGCGGCTCTGCCGTGCGAACGGCGCCGGGTTGGCGAAACCGCACACGCTATGCATTCCGCGGGGTGTCATAGAGGTCCGCGATCCACGTGCCGATCCTGATCCGGGCCTCGGCCCGGGCGCGAAAGTGCTGCCGGTGGACGTCTCCACCGGCAGCACGCTGTTGAACGCCTCGGAGACGGCGTTGTCGCAGCGCGAGCCCACCCGCCCCATCGCAGCGGCACCGACACCTACGTCAAGCTGCCCAACGACATCATCACCGGGGCGAGTTCGATCAGCGTCGACTTTCGACGTGCAAACCGACCCCGACATGGGCAGACCGTACTCACGCGCGGTCTGCGGCTGGCGCATCAGCGGCGGTACACCCCGGACTACGACGCCACGGCGGACGCCTACCTGTCGCTGCTGGACGCTCATGACCTCGCGGCCGGGGTTCTGGTGCAGCCGAGCTTCCTCGGATCGGACGACTCCTACCTGATGGACGCCCTCGGCAAGACACCGGAACGCCTCCGCGGCGTGGCCGTCATCGACTCCCACACGCCGGGAGAAGAACTCGACCGGCTCGTGGAGGCGGGCGTGTGCTGGATCCGCCTCAACCTGATCAGCCGCCCGGTACCCCCGCCGGGTGAGCCGCTCTGGCGGCGACTCGCCCACGAACTCGCCGCCCCTGGCCTGCACTTGGAAGTGCAGGCCCATCAGCGACAGCGGGAGGAGCTGGAGCCGCGGCTGCTTCGCCGGCCCGACGCGGTGGTCGTCGATCATCTGGGGCTACCGGTGGTCTCGTCGCTGTCCTACCCGGGCTCCGCCGCGCTCTCCCGGCTACTGAACGCGCAGCATGTGTGGGTGAAGGCGGCCGCACCCTATCGTTCGGCGCCGCAGGCGGCCACAGCGATGCTGCGAGACCTGCTGAGTACCGGAGGCGGCAAGCGGGTGCTGTGGGGATGCGACTGGCCCTGGACCCGGCACGAGGAAGGCCGCCTCTACAGCACGACCCTGGCATGGTTCACGGCGGAACTCAGCCCGACCGAAGCCTGGCGAATCCTGGGACTCCCTTGCCTCGGTACATGGTCAGGGAGGGCCGCCCCCAGCAGGATCGCCGAGGTGGGCCAGTGCCCAGCCACGGAGCTCCTCCAGGGCCGGGCGGATCGCCACTCCGGCCTGCGTCAGGTGGTACCGCACCCGAAGTGGCGGCCCTTCCCTCACCTCGCGCACAACCAGACCCGCCGCCGCCAGGTGGGCCAGCCGATCGGAGAGTATTCGCTCGCTGATGCCGGGAACAGCACGGCGCAACTCGGCGAAGTGCGCGGGACCGGCGAGGAGCACGACGAGGAGCGGACCGCTCCAGCGCTTGCCCAGCACGTCGAAGACGCGCGTTGTCACCGCGTCCACCTGACGGCTCTTGCCCTCCTCGCGCCGCTCGGCCGAGCTGTCACGCCCTTTCATGGCTTCCCTCTCATGGTGGTCGTGCGGCGCGAGGGTGCCACCGACACTGATCGAAATGCCACATCGCGGTCTCTCTTCTTCGCCTGGTGAGTCGCCGACAGGCCGGTGCCACGGTCGCCGACGCCCTGCGCCAGCCGGGGGAGTTCGCGGGAGGCGGGGGCGAGGCCCCACGCTGCCAGTGGTCGGTTCGGCGGCGGACCGCAGAACCGGTGGGCGAGATGGCCGCGCGTCGACGCACTATCGGTTCCTGGCGGAAATCGATCGACACGATGGGGCCGTGACGGCAGGGCAGGACCAGCAGTGGCCCCGGCGGACGGTTCCGCCCCGGACCGTGCGCGTGATACGGAACGCAAGGCGGCGTCAACGGCCCGGGGCCACCGGCGGCAGGATCCGCGACTCAGGCCGCGGGCACGGCGGGCTGGGTGATGAGAGCGGCGTCACCGCCCTGGACGGCGTCACGGACGCCGGCGATCGCCTCGTGAGGCACGCCGAGAGGGACTGCGCTGACGTCGGACAGGCGGGCCAGCTGCTTCGGTGAGAGTTGCACGTCCAGGGCGCCCAGGTAGTCGTCGAGCTGCGCGAGGTTGCGCGGGCCGATGATCGGGACGAACGAGGTGGACGCCTGGGCGGCACGCTCACGGACCCAGGCCACCGCCACCTGGGCGGGCGTCACGCCGGTTTCCTCGGCGACGGCCAGGACGGAGTCGACGACGGCGGTCTTCTGTTCGGTGCTCTCGGTGTGGATGACCGCCTTGAGATCGGTCAGCCTCCCCTCGCTGCTGCCGCGGTACTTGCCGGTGAGCAACCCACCACCGAGCGGGGACCACAGGGCCGCGCCCAGTCCCAGGCTCTCGGCCATCGGCAGCAGTTCGCGGTCGGCGGTCCTTTCGACGAGGCTGTACTCGATCTGGATGCCCGCGACCGGTGCCCAGTTCTTCAGGTCCGCAAGAGTGGCGGCGCGGGAGACACGCCATGCGGGGAAGTTGGACAGGGCGGCGTGGAGGATCTTGCCGGAGCTGACCAGGTCGTCCAGCCCGCGCAGGATCTCCTCCATGGGCGTGAGGTCGTCGGGGAAGTGGACCCAGTACAGGTCGATGTAGTCGGTGCCGAGTCGCTTCAGGCTCGCCTCCAGCGAAGCGACCATGTTCTTACGGCTGTTGCCCGTCCTGGAGATACCGGGTCGCGGAGCGGCCCCGTTGGTGAACTTGGTGGCCAGGACGAAGTGGTCCCGGTCGGCGGCGATGAACTTCCCCACCAGTTCCTCCGACTCGCCGAACTGGTAGCCGTCCGCGGTATCGAGAAACGTACCGCCGGCCTCGGCGAACCTGTCGAACATCCGGCGCGACTCGTCCGGCTCCGCACCGGCACCCCAGCCGGTGCCGAAGTTCCCCGTGCCAAGTGCGTACTCGGAAACGCGCAGTCCTGTCCGTCGTCCGAAGGTCGTGTAACGCATCAGGTCTCCTTGGTGCTGATCTCGCATCGATCGTCGGGACGGGTGGTGGCGGGTGAGCCGCCGGTCAGGACGATGGCCCTGCGGGGGCGGTCGGGGTCGCCGAGCGCGCCAGGGACGGATGCGACGCCGACGAACCACCCATCCGCGTGCGGCGCGATGCGGAGGTTTGGTTAAGTAAGACGATCGGTGTACTTAGGAGTACCGTAGCTGGCCCATCGGCCTATGTAAAACGATCGGTATCCTTAAGCCTGTGACCGAAACTCATCCCATACGCCGGCGTCGCGGGCGTGGCGCCCGGGAGCGGATCCTCAGGGCGGCGACCGAGCTGTTCACGGCTCAGGGGATCAACGCGACGGGGATGGATCAGCTGTCGACCGTCGCCGAAGTGTCGAAGCGCACGCTCTACGCGCATTTCCCCAGCAAGGACGAGCTCGTCGGGGCATATCTGCAGTCCCTGGTGGACGATCTCCTACCGGTCCCCCCGTCGCCCGACCGGCCGGCACCGAGCCCGCGTGAGCAGCTTCTCGCCGTCTTCGACTGGAAGCCGCCGGAAACCACCGCTCCGTTCCGGGGGTGCCCATTCCTGAACGTCAGCGTCGAGGTGTCCGACCCCGGGCACTCCGCCCGTCAGCTGGCCGCGGCGTACAAGAAGGAGTTCGCCAGCCGCCTCACGGACATCGCACGGCAGGCCGGGGCCGCCGAACCGGAGACCCTGGGTGAGCAACTGGCGCTGCTCTTCGACGGCGCGGCCGCACGCGGCACCGCGCTCAACAGCGGCCACACCGGCGCCTGCGCACGAGGCATCGCAGAATCACTGATCAACGCCGCCCTCAGCGACATCGGCCCAGCATCCCCGAGATGATGTCGGCGACATCCCACGCGACGTCGTCACCATCCGTGCCGGACGGACCTCTATGGGAGCAGGCACGTGACTCCATCGGTTCCCAGGACAGCTCGGGGCATGCCCCCTCCGCCAGGAGACACCGTCGGCCATGGGGATGCCGGTGTGCCATGCGTCGATGCGGAGGACGCCGACGCGGCAGATCATTTCGTGCTCCTCACGCGACCCGAACGCCAACTCGCCGGGCGAGTGGGCGGAGCGGATGAGAGGGCCAAACCGACGACAGATGTACGCGGAGCAGACCCGGGCGGACCTGGTGGCGGCCGCGTGCAGACTGTTCGTCGACAACGGGTTCGCGGGCACGTCGGTCGAGGCCATCACCGGGGCGGCGCTGGTGAGCAAGGGCACCTTCTACCACCACTTCCCCGACAAGAAGGCGATGTTCGCCGAGCTCTACACGGAGCTGATCGAGCAGGTCGGAACCCTGGGCGACGCGACGTCCGAGGCGGTCCGTGCCACGCCGGACCAGCCCGCCATGACCGCCGTGTCCAACCTCACGCACGCCTTCCTACGGCGAACCCTCGACGACCCCCTGCATCGTGAGCTGATGGCGCAGGCACCCTCGGTCCTGGGGCAGCAGTACCGGCACATCAATGACACCGTCGCCCAGCCGCCGATCGAACGGCTGCTGACCGTTCTGGCCGAACGCGGTGATCTGCAACCGGACGTGCCCGTCGCCACGGTCGCCCGACTACTGTTGTCCGCCCTGTGCGAGGGCAATCAGATCATCGCCGCCGCGGCGGACCGGGAAGCCGCCCTGACCAGGACGTTCCGTGCGATCACCCTGCTGATCTCGGGCCTGGCCGCCGACGGCGTCAACGCCCGCAGTTGAACTGAACCGGGGCTTCGTGGACGGGGGCCGGTGCGTAGCGGCCCTCCTCGGCCGCCATGGCCCGGCGCTACCGTGCGGCCTCGCCTTCAATGTCGCGGACCAGGTCGATGGCCCGACCCAGAGTGGTGAGCCGGGCATCCAGGGTCTCCCCGGCCGGATAGAACCGAACGGTGTCGACACCGGCGTCGCGCCACACCCGCAGCCGCTCGCGCACCATGCCCTCGGTTCCGATCAGCGTGGTCGCCAGCACCATCTCGTCGGTGACCAGACCGGCCGCGCCGTCCCGGTCCCCGGCCTGCCAACGCGTCCGGACGTCGGACGCCACCTCGGCCCATCCCTGGCGGCTGTAGGCGTTGTTGTAGAAGTTGGTGCTCGCTGAGCCCATGCCGCCGAGGCTGAAGGCCAGCTCCTTCTTGCGTCCGGCCACCATCGCGCGCAACGCGCCCTCGTCCTCCGCGAAGGCAACCTCGGCACCCTGGCAGATGTCGAGGTCGGAGCGGGTGCGACCGGCGGCGGCCAGGCCCTGGTCCAGGTGGTCGAAGTAGGCCTCCTTGGCGCCCTCGGGTACGAAACTAGTGCCCAGCCAGCCGTCGGCGATCTCACCGGTCAGCTGCAGCATCTTCGGCGAGAGGGTCGCGAGGTAGACGGGGATGTCGTACTCGGCACGCATCGACAGACGCATGGGTTTCGCCTCGCCCGGCAGCGGGATCTGGAACTCCCGCCCTGCGTAGGAGACCTTTTCCCCGGAGGCTGCCTGTCGCACGATCGCGACGGTCTCGCGCATCCGTGACAGCGGCCGGTCGAAGGGCACGCCGTGCAGTCCTTCGATCACCTGCGGTCCTGAGGGGCCCAATCCGAGGAGGAAGCGCCCCTGGGAGATCTGCGACAGCGTGATCGCGGCGCGGGCGATGGCCATCGGCGTACGGGTGCCGAGCTGGATGATTCCCGATCCGAGAAGCAGGCGCTCGGTCTTCGCGGCGAGGTAGCCCAGCGGCGAGGGCGCCTCGGAGCCCCACGCCTCCGCCACCCAACAGATGTCCAGACCGAGTTTCTCCGCCTCGGTCACGTAGTCGACGATCTCCCGCCAGTCGCCCCCGGAGGCTTCGATCGTGGTGGAGGTACGCATCAGAGACCCGCCTCGCTCGAGGTCTGGGCACTCTCGGCCAGCTTCTTGATCTCTTCGAGCGTGACCGCCATGTTGGCCTCGAACTCCCGCATCCGTACGAAGACGATCTTCTGCTCCTTGTCCGGCATGCGATCGATGGCGAAGGAGAGGCCTGAACGCGCCGGTCCCATCTGCATCCATTCCCGCAGCAGAGTGCCGCCGTCCTGTGGCTCCAACGTGAACCGCCAGATTGCCGTCGGGTGCCGCGGATCCTCGACCGCCCAGGCGAGCACCGTCGTCGGCTCGTACTCGACGACGTGGGACGTGGTGGCCCACTCCCCCAACGCGTCATGCTTGCTTCGGCCGATGAATCGGGCTCCCAGCGCGGGGCCGCTGCGGCCGTCCAGCCATTCCACCGACTGCAGCTCGGAGCTCATACGCGGCATCAGCTCGATGTCGGAGACCAGCGTCCACACCTGTGTCGGCGGGGCGGCGATCCACGTGTGGACCTCAACTGTCGGCCTGTCCGCATAGCGCGCGCCTGTCCACTCCATGATCCTGCGGCCTCCCTGCCCCTACCGAGAACCCTCACATGAGGTACTGACCAGTAAAGTTGCGTAGATAGACTTGCTTGTCAAGGGTGCACACAGGCACCGCGGAACTACCGAGTCAGTCCGCGAAGCGCTCCCGCACATCCGGCCGCTCGGCCAGATGCGGTGGATAGCCGGGGCCCATCCGGGGGCGGGTGTTGTCCGCGGTCATCGGCTCGCCGCAGGCGGCGCACACCACCTCGGCATGGGTCTCCTGCCCGCACACATCGTGGTGCATGGACACCGGCGGTCCCGCTTCACCGGCCAGCCAGAGGTCTCCCCACCGGTTCATCACCAGCAGCACGCCGTAGAAGTCGCGCCCCATCTCTGTGAGCACATAGTCGAACCGGACCGGCTCCGTCTGGTACGGCCGCTTCTCCAGCAGCCCCTCCTCCACCAGTCGGCGCAGCCGGTCCGTCAGCGTGTTGCGGGCGATCCCCAGCGACTCCTGGAACGCGTCGAACCGCCGGATCCCGTAGAACGCCTCACGCAGCACCAATGGCGTCCACCAGTCACCGAGCAAGTCCATGGTCCGCGCGATCGAGCAAGGCCACTGTGCAAAGGATGTCCGCCTCATGACAGCCAGCATAGGTTCGTCCAGTCGTGAGACCCAGCAGTTGCGACGCGCGCGGCCGATGCGTACCACGGTCTTGCGTTCTGCTAATAACGAAGTTATGTTGCCGCCATGAAACGTGACTTGGTGGGCAGAAAACTGGTTGTCACCGGCGCGGCACGGGGCATCGGCGAGAAGGTCGCGCGCCTTGCCGCCTCCCGGGGCGCTCGGGTGACCCTGATCGGACTGGAGCCCGATCGGCTCCGTGACCTCGCCCGCGATCTGGGCCCCACCGCTTCCTGGCGCGAGGCCGACGTGCGCGACGGCGCCGCCCTGCGGTCGGCGATCGATGACGCCGCGGAGATCATGGACGGCATCGACCTCGTCGTCGCCAATGCCGGCGTCGTGGCGTACGGGACGGTGCGACAGACGGACGAGGCATCGTTCGAACGGGTCATGGACATCAATCTGAACGGCGTGTTCCGCACCCTCAAGTACGCGACGCCCCATCTGGAGCGCAGCCGAGGCCACGTGCTGGTCGTGGCCTCGGCGCTGTCGTTCATGCCGCTGGCCGCGATGGCGTCGTACGGCGCGAGCAAGGCCGCGGCCGAGCTGCTCGCTCTGACCTACCGCCAGGAGGTGGCGCATCTCGGGGTCACGGTCGGCCTGGTACACCCCTCCTGGATCGACACGGACCTCGTCCGGGGCGCCGAGGCGGACCTCCCCTCGTTCCAGGGCCTGCGTCGACGGCTGCCCTATCCGGGCAACGTCACCACGAGCGCCGACCGGGCGGCTGCCGCGATCGTCGACGGGCTCGTACGCCGACGCAGCCGTGTGTACGTCCCGCGCGCGGTCGTCGTGGCCAACTGGGCGAAGGCGGCGATGAACTCGCCGCTGGCGTGGCCCTGGGCGAGGCGCTTCGCGGCCCGGGCGGTTCCGTCCCTCGAACGTGAGGTCGCGGCGCTGGGGAGGCATGACCAAGTCACGCCGGGCACCGATGCCTCCACCACGGAAGCCAGGTCGTCCTAACCGCGCACGCGGCGGCGCCCGGCACCCGGATTCTCACCGGCCTTGAACGATCGAGTCGTACAGGCGCGCCCCCGCCTCGTGCGAGGCCTCGGCGCGTTCTCGCCGGTCGCCCAGACCGACCGAGAAGTTCACGCCCATCGGCAGCAGCACCTGCACCACCGCGTCCTCGAACTCGACGAAGTGCTCGGCCAACTCGAGAGTGATGTAGCCATGCACCAGACTCCACAGCTGGGCAGCTATGACCTCGGGTACCTGCCGCTCGACCCTGCCGGAACCCACGAGCCGTTGACACGTTGCGAGAACATGGGCGTGGGCGTCTCGGAAGGCCGGCGAATGCCCGCTCAGACGAAGGTCCGCCTCCGACAGTGGCCGGTATGTCGCACGCGTGGACAGCCCGAACATCAGGTCGTACAAGTGCGGGTTCTCGCGGGCCACTCGACGACAGGTCAAGGCCATGGCAAAGAGTTCCGCAATCGGGTCGTCTGTCACCGGCACCTGGGCAAACGCACTGCCGAGCTCCTTGAACCCGTGGTCGGCAACGGCTCGCATCAGTTCGGGGATCCCACCGAAGTGGCTGTAGACCACCATCGTCGACAGTCCGCTCGCGGACGCCACCGAGCGCGCCTTGACGGCCGACGGACCCTGTTCGGCCAGCAGACCGATGGCGGCCCGCACGAGCCGCTCCGGCGCGTCATCGACCTTCGCCCGCCCTGACACGTCTCTCACGCCTCCACCTGAATCAACAAATCAGCAGTCGACAACGAGCCTCAGACCGCCCGCCCTTGTGGCGATTGACACACGTCAGATAACTTGGTTATCTGATCCGTCGAGGCAATAGTACACATTACGAGTGACGTGTCGCCTCGGGCACAGGCGCCCATCCCTGGATGCATCTTCGCGCGCTGCCACAGATTCCTGCCGCCGGTACGGACACCACCCGCCATGCCGTTCCAGCCGCACCGCTGCGACACGCATCCGCAGCCGCCCACACACACGTACTTTGCACTCCCCATGAACTCAGCACGGGACGCACTCAGCACGGGAGCAGAATTCATGCACTACGAAGACAAGGGTTATCTGGAGATCGAAGACCGTGGGGCCGTCCTGATCGTCCGGGTCGACGGCGGCCCGCACCAGGTGTTCGGCCTCGACATCGCCAATCAGGTGGACGCGCTGGTGAACCGGGTCGACCGCGATCCGAACATCCGTGCCGTCGTCTTCACCGGAGCGCATCCCGACCGGTTCGTCAGCCATGCCGCGGTCCGCTGGCTGCAGGAAGAGGGCGCCGCCAGCCCTACGGTGGGCCGACGCGGTGCTTCCGCCGTGGCTCGCGTCGCCAGGGGCGCCGACCGGGCACGCGTTCTGGAGCCCGTGGTGAGCAGGACCCCGCTGCGAGGCGCCGTCCAACTCGACCGCCTGCACGCCACGTTCCTGCGGATGAATGCCAGCGGAGTCATCTTCGTCGCCGCCCTCAACGGTTCGGCGCTCGGCCTCGGCGCGGAATTCGCCTGGGCGTGCGATCTGCGCGTCATGGCTGACGGTGACTTCTTCATCGGCCAGCCGGAGATCCTCCTCGGCATCATTCCGGGCGGTGGTGGTACGCAGCGGCTGACCCGCCTGATCGGCACTCACAAGTCCCTGGTCGCCATCCTTGAGGGGAAACCGTTCACGCCCGAGGAGGCCCTCGCCAACGGAGCCGTCGACGAGGTCGTGCCACAGGACGAGGTGGTCGCGAGGGCGACCGCACTCGCGGAACGCTTCGGCGCACGGCCCAAGGGGTCCGTCGCGGCTGCCAAGAGGTCGGTGTACTTCGGTGGCTCGATGTCACTGCCGGAAGGGCTGCACGTCGAGCGCACCGAGTTCTTCACCAGAGTCATGTCGAAGGATGGTCAGGAACTCATGCTCGACTACATCGCGACGACCGCTACCACCGGCGAGCTCCCGCTCTACAACCCGGACACGTACGAACAGGCGCTCGCCTTGGGCAGCGTGCCCGGGCACCGCTCGAAGAACGGACGGTGAGCCGATATGACCGCTCCTCAGCCCTTCACCCGTCACGACATCACGTTCCCCTCCAACGACAGCACCTGCGCCGGGTGGCTCTACCTCCCCACGGGCGTCGCCTCCCCGCCCGTCGTCATCCTCGGGCACGGCCTGGGCGCCACCCGCGAGATGCGCCTGGATGCCTTCGCCGAGCGTTTCGCACAGGCCGGCATCGCCGCCCTCGCCTTCACCTATCGGCACTTCGGCGACAGTGGCGGCCACCCTCGCCAACTCCTTTCGATCAAGCGTCAGCTCGCCGACTGGGACGCCGCCATCGCCTACGTCAAGGCCCGCCGTGACGTCGACCGCGCACGCGTCGCGGTGTGGGGCAGCTCCTTCGGCGGCGGCCACGCCATCACCGTCGCCTCGCGCCATCCCGAACTCCGTGCGGCCGTGGCCCAGTGCCCCTTCACGGACGGTCTCGCCTCCGCGCTCGCGCTCGGCCCTGTCGCCTCACTCAGGATGACCCCCGTGCTCGCCCGGGATCTGGCGACCAGGGTCCGCGGCAGGGCGCCCGCGATGGTCCCCATCGCTGCCGCCCCGGGTTCACCGGCTCTCATGAACGCTCCGGACGCGCTGCCCGGATACGAGGCGCTGCTGCCGGCGGGGAAGACGTTCCGCAACGAGGTGGCGGCACGGGTCATTCCGACCATCGCCGCCTACCGGCCCGGGCGTGCGGCGAAGAAGGTCGCCATCCCGATCCTCTTCTGCGTCAGCAACACCGACTCCGTCACGCCTCCCGCCCAGACCCTCCGATACGCGCGCACCGCGCCCCGGGGAGAGATCAAGAGGTACGACGCCGGCCACTTCGACTTCTACACCGGCGAGACCTTCGAGGAACTGGTGGGCGACCAGACCGAGTTCCTCGCCAGCCAGCTGCAAGCGGCACCCGCCGCTCCGACTCCTTGACCGGATCGCATCACACCGAGACAGGTACGCCCGCCATGAATTACGCTTCCCTGCCCGACCGTCGCGCCGCTCTCGACCCCCATGGGGCCGCGGTCTCGGACGGGCGCCAGTCGCTCACGAACGCTCAGTTGCTGGACCGCGTCCGAACGGCAGCGCGCCGGCTCCAGGACCTCGGGATCGGTCCCGGCGACGTCGTGGCCCTCAAGCTCACGAACCGCGTCGAGTTCGTACTCCTGCTGTTCGCCGCCTGGCGGCTCGGCGCCACCATCACGCCGGTCAACCCGAGCATGACCGACGTCGAGGTGGTCCGACAGCTCAACGACTCCGGTGCACGCCTGCTGGTGGTCGAGGACGGTGCGGCCGTCGTGGTGGACGGTGTTGCCGTCCTCGCCATCGGCGAACTGCACGACGGAGCGGTGGGGTCGGATCAAGCGCCACATCTGGACTCATCCGCGCTGGCCCTCCTCATCTACACCAGTGGCACCACCGGCGTACCGAAGGGCGTGATGCTCGACCACGCCAATATCGACGCCATGACGGAGATGGGGCGCCGGTCGTTGGCGGTCGGGCCGACCGACCGTTGCCTGCTGATTCTGCCGCTCTTCCACGTCAACGGCATCGTGGTCAGCATCCTCACGCCGCTGCTCGTGGGCGCGAGCGTCGTCATCGCCGACCGGTTCAACCCCCAGACCTTCTTCGACGTCGTCGAGGATGAGCGCCCCACCTTCTTCAGCGCCGTACCGACGATCTACAGCATGCTCGCAGCGCTCCCGGACGATGTTCGACCCGACACATCGTCCCTGCGGTTCGGAGTATGCGGCGCGGCGCCCGCCTCCGCCGAGTTGCTGACCCGGTTCGAGGCCCGGTACGGGTTCCCTCTCGTCGAGGGGTACGGCCTGTCCGAAGGAACGTGCGGCTCCACCATCAACCCCGTCGCGGGCCCTCGACGCGCCGGAACCGTGGGGCTTCCCTTCCCCGGCCAGGAGATCCGGATCGTCGACGCCGACGGGACCGAGGTGGCGCCGGGATCGGCCGGTGAGGTCGTCGTGAGGGGCCCCAACATCATGCGTGGCTATCTCGGCCGTCCGGACGAGACAGCAAGAGTCATCGTCGACGGCTGGTTGCACACGGGCGATGTGGGCCACCTCGACGCCGAGGGTTATCTGACCCTGGTCGGGCGCTCGAAAGACATGATCATCCGTGGCGGCGAGAACATCTACCCCAAGGAGATCGAGGACGTGCTCACAGGCGCCCCGTCGGTACTCGAGGCCGCCGTGATCGGCGTACCCGACGAAAAGTGGGGAGAGGTGGTTGTCGCCTACGTCCAGTCTCGACCTGGCTCCACCGTCGATCCGTCGGAGCTGGAGGCCCGCTGCGCGCGCAGCCTGACCGGCTATAAGCGCCCGACCGCGTTCTTCGTGGTGGAAGCCATCGCGAAGAACGCGGTCGGCAAGATCGACAAAGCCTCGTTGCGGGCTGCCCACGCCGCAGTCTCTGCCCGGTCCTGATCGCGACACGGTGGACGCCGTGGGCTGTCTCGGGCGGCAGCCCGTGGCCCCGCCAGGGGCGAGTCCATTTCCGGGACGGCCGCAGCTTCACCACGCGCTCGGCCTGCTGCGGATATCGACGGGGTTGCCCGGCAGACGTCGCGTGACAGAAGTGCGCCGGCCCCGGAATGCCACCCGCGCTCGACGCATCTCTGTGGTCCACAGGCACCTCCAGCCGTGTCGGCGTGAGCGCCTCCCCCGTTTCCACCGATGGTGGCCGCGCGTCCTCCGAGGGGCTGGGCGGCGACGGCCCTCACCGTCGCCGCCCAGCCCGGTCCTTGTGCTCGCTCCCGGATCAGAGAGCGTCGAGGAACCGCATCAGAGACCGCCGAGGAAGGCGAGGAGTTCCCTGTTGACCGCTTCGGGCCGCTCCTGCTGGATCCAGTGCCCGCAGTCGGCCAGGATGACCGATCCTCGCAGGTCGTGGACCTTCTCCCCGATCCGGGCGATCGCCTCCTGGCTCCAGATCGTCGCCACGTCCCGGTCGCCCCCGACGAACAGTGCGGGCACGGTCACCGGCCTGTCCTGGTACTCCCCGAGGGCCTCCCAGTTCAGATCGACGGTCCGGTAGTAGTTCAGCGGGCCGGTCAGTCCCGAGTGCTCCAACTCAGCCACGAGGAAGTCCACCTCGTCCTGGCCGATCCAGTCGGGCAGCTTGTCCGGCAGTTCCAGCCGCGCGCCGAACCTCTCCGTCCGGGGCACGCACATCGTGCCCCGCACGAACTCCCGGAGAAGGTCCGGCGGGAGCGACGTGAGATCGACGCCGGCGAGCTCGGGCGGCAAGGGACGGTCCGCCGACAGGCTGTAGAGACCGCTGATGACCCACGACCGCACGTCCTCTTCGATCTCCTGCTCCGCAATGCCGCCGGGAAGCGAGAAGTACTCCTGGTAGAACAGCATGTCGGGGCCCGCCAGCTCGCGGAGGACCTCGCTCGGCCGTCGCTCGCCGAAGGGGTTGCCCGGCAGCCCTGCCTGCCCACGGCCGCCGAACGGCACGCTCAGCGCCACGACCCCGCGGAAGACGTCGGGCCGGGTCCACGCCGAGGCCCACGCCACCGGAGCTCCGTAGTCGTGTCCGACGATCACGGCGCTCGACTCGCCCAGGGCCTCGACCACACCGACGCAGTCCGCGACCGACTCGGTGATCCGGTACGCGGCCACGTCGACGGGCTTGGACGACCGGCCGTATCCCCGCATGTCCATCGCCACGGCGCGATAGCCGGCCTCGGAGAGCGCGTCCATCTGGTGCCGCCACGAGTGCCAGGACTCGGGAAAGCCATGGACCATCAGGACGATCGGGCCGGACGTCCCGGCGATCCGCAGGTGGATGCGCTGTCCGTTGACCCGGACGGTGCGCTCTTCCCATTCAGAGAGGGGCATTTGCGGCCTCCATGTCGCTCTTGCGTGCAGAAACGTTTCTTCGGTGCGACACGGTCCCGTCGTGCCGCACCGAGCAAGGACGGTGCGGGCATCGATCCGCCGCTTCGACTTCGATGCCCGCACCGCCGGTCCGATTACGCGTCGCTGAACTTCGCCGTCCCACCGGTCAGGTACTTGATGGCACCAAGACCTTGAGCCTGCGCACACTGCTCCGTCAGCTTCTGGACGGTGACCGCGTCGAGGACCGAGTGGAACTGACCCTCGTCGGTGAAGCCGACGTTGGCTCCGTACACGATGAACAACACGACCGTGGGCTCGGTGGTCGTCTCCGGCACGGCGAAGGTGTGGACCGAGGAGGCCGGCTCATAGAGGTACGACCCGGCGGTCTGAGGCTGGTCCGCGTACTCCTTGTAGATCCACTCCCCCTTCAGGGTGTAACCGTGCACCGGACCGGTGTGAAGGTGGATGGGCAGTTCCACACCGGGGGCGAAGGTGCCGATGATCACCCACACCCCTACCTCGGGGTCGAGGAACAGCGGCTGGAAGTCGATGCCGGGCCCCAGAGAGTCCTTCAGGACGGGGATCTCGTTCACGTTGACCGTGAGCAGCTCGGTCTGCGGGAGCGAGACGACAGGGACCTTGTTCGCGGTCAGTTCGGCGGTCATGGCGGGTGCCTGCTTTCTCATGATTGCCGCGGCCCACCGGCGTGGGTCCCACCGTCGGCAGTCGGCGGGAGGGCGGCTCGGACACGGATCAGTTCACGGAAGGACGATGATCTTGGCGTCCTTCTCGGGGTCGGCGAGCCTCGTGAACGCCTCAGGCACGTCGTCGAGCGCGACACGACTGGTGATGAACGCCTCGACCTGCAGCTCCCCGTCGGCGATGTGCCCCAGGGCCTGTGCGAACTCCTCAGGCGTGTAGGAGATGCAGAAGGCCAGGTCGATCTCCTTCATGATCGCGAAGCTCGGGTAGAAGGAGTCCTGCACCATGCACAGGCCCGCGACGACGACCTTCGAACAGGGCGCTGCTCCGGCCAGGATCTGCTGGATGATGCCGGGGACACCGACGCACTCGAAGATGACCGACGGACGGTGACCCCCGCCCGGGAACATCGGGGTCTGGCGGCCCCACTGCGTCGCATCGGAGGAAGCGGCGACCTCCTGCCAGGACTCGTAGGGCGACGTCTCGCGAGGGTCGACCACGACGTCGGCGCCGAGGGCGGTGGCCATCGCCCTGCGCGACGGCGAGAAGTCCGACGCCACGATCGGGCCGATGCCCCGCATCTTCAGGACGGCGATCACCGCGAGTCCGATGGGGCCGCAGCCGATCACGAGCGGCACGTCGTCGGGTCCCAGGCCGCCGCGGTTGACGGCGTGCAGAGCGACCGCGAGCGGTTCGGCGAGAGTCGCGATGTCGTTGGGCACGTGGTCGGGCACCGGAACGAGGAGATCCTCGGACAGGAGCATGTACTCGGCGTACGCACCCGGGGTACCGGGACCCCCGAAGCCGATGGTGACGGGTTCCGGCCGGAGGAGGAACGGCACTGATACGACCCGGCTGCCGGGGGCGAGCGTCTCACGGCAGCCGGGGCCGTACTCGACGACCTCGGCGCAGAACTCGTGGCCCAGGACGACCGGCTCGTCCAGCTTGAACAGCTCTACTCCCGCTGCCTCCTTGGCGCTGTCCAGCAGCTGGGCGCCATGGGTGACACAGTGCAGGTCGCTGCCGCAGATGCCCGCCGCGAGGACCTTGACGAGGGCCTCTCCGGGGCCGGGCTGCGGGAGCGGTGCCTCGACCACCTCGAGGCCGCTGTTGATCATGACGACTGCTTTCATCGACATGAGATGCTCCTCGCGCCGGCGTCGCAGCGATCGCTGGTGACGAGGGTTTGTCGTGCATGAGCGTTGTTTTGCATGGCTCTGTCTGCTTCCTCGAAGACGGAGATCGTCACGCTGGCGAGGTGACGCCGATGAGGATGCTGGCACCGACGAAGGCGCTGGAACTTGTCCTGATGCGACTATTAGTTGACACTTGGCGACTGTGACCATCCTGATTCGTGGTCTCGCGCTGCTCAACGTCGCCGAGCTGGTGTCCAGCCTCGGCGGCGACCCCGACGCCCTCATGCGCTCGCACGGCGTCGACCCCGCGGCCGCCGGTGACTACGACACGTTTCTCCCCTACTCCTCCGTGGCCGCCGTGATCGGAGACGCGGCCCAGGAGCTCCGCTGCCCCGATTTCGGGATGCGACTGGCCCGCAGGCAGGGCATCCAGATGCTGGGTCCCGTCGCGGTCATCATCCGCAACGCGGAAACCGTGGCGGCGGCGATCGACGGAGTCTCGCGGTGCCTGCACCACCTCGCGCCGCCCGACTCCACCGAGCTGATCCGCGAGCCGCAGGCGGCGATCTTCACGTTCTCGACGAACCTGCGACGGCTCGCCCATCGCGACCAGATGGTCGAGAAGGGCCTCGGCATCGCGATGGACGCCTTCCGGTTGATGCTCGGGGAGAGCTTCGTTCCGCTGCGGGTCACCCTGCAGCACCGCCGCGTCGCACCCATGGCGAGCTATCGCGAGATGTTCGGGTGTCCCATCGAGTTCGAGCAGGAGGTCAACTCCGTACTCCTGCCCCCTCACTCGTTGAACCAGCCGATCCGCGGTCGGGACGCTGCGGCACTGGCCCTGGCCGAGAACTACCTCGCCGGCATACGGCCCGACCTGGCGGTCGCCGATCACGTGCGCGGCATGACCCAACGGCTTCTGGTCGTCAACCAGGCCGACCTGGTCGCGGTCGCCAGGGCGATGTCCCTGCACCCGCGGGTGCTCCAGCGCAGGCTCGCCGAATCGGGCACGTCCTTCGAGGAGATCCTCGACGACGTGCGGCGCGACATGGCGTGGGACCTCTCCGCCACCGGCATACAGATCTCCCAGATCTCGACCATGCTCGGCTACTCCGAGACCAGCAGCTACACGCGAGCCTGCCGACGGTGGTACGGAGAATCACCGAGGCAACTGCGCGCGCGCCGACGCGGCGCGCCACAGTCCGCGCCGACCCAGCCGTCTCAAGCACGCGAAGCGGCAAGGCCGACGCCGCCCACCTCGACGTGATCGTGCGGGGCCGGCCGATCGTCCTGTTGCTGTATCGGTTCGCTCTACCGGTGACTCACAGCGTCGGGTGCCCGATGCCTCATCCGTAGACTTCCATCATGGAACGGAAGAGCTTTCAGGACATGAGCTGCCCGGTCGCGCTGGCGCTGGAGCGGGTCGGCGAGTGGTGGAGCATCCTCATCCTGCGCGACGCGACACACGGCATCACCCGGTTCGACGGGTTCCAGAAGAGCCTGGGCATCTCACCGAACTCCCTCACCCGCCGACTCGGCGCCCTCGTCGAGGCCGGCCTCCTCGAACGCCGGCGCTACAGCGAACGTCCTCCGCGGTACGAGTACGTACTCACCGACGCCGGACACGCGTTCCGCCCGGTACTCATCGCCCTGTACGCCTTCGGCATCGACCACTTCACCCCGGCGGCGCCGAACGTCCGTCTGGTGGACAAGGAATCAGGCATCGACGTCGATCCGCTGCTGATCGACCGCGCGACCGGCCACCCCATCGACGAGGAGCACACCACGTTCCTGCCGGGACCGTCCGCGGACGAGCGACTCCGAGCCGTCCTCGCGCAGAGGAACGAGCAAGCCTCGTGAGCCCACCGTGACTTCCGTCACGACAACCAGTTACTTGCATGATGGTAGTGACTCTCCTACTGTGACCCCTTGAGCCCGCAAGCGAGCGTGAGCACGTGGGCGGCCCGCTCGGGTCAGACGGCCGAGCACCGCTCCACCGGCCGCCGCCAAGGCGGGGGCAGTCACACGACGAGGTGTGCCATGAGCGCTTCTGCAAGCGTCCGAGCCGTCCATCAACACCGCGCAACGATCACGTCGAGCCGCCGGAGTGACCGGTTACGGCTCAACCGGAGTCAACAACCCGCCGTCACCCGGCAGTTCCTTCCCGTGGGCGCTGGACGGACCGTCACCACGGACACCGGAGGCGTTGCCCCCGCCGTGACCGGCAACAACGACACAGGTAGTGCTGGGGCGCCGTACCACTGGGCGGTCAACTACCCGACACCGTACGGCCGTTGAACACCTCCAGCGAGAGCACCGACTCACCGTCGCCGTCCCTCGCTCGGACCTGACGGACGAGCCCTGCCCGCGTCGGCACCCACCCGGAACACCGACCGTGGAGTTACCCGCGCTCTCCTGACGCTACAGGTCAGTCCCGTGAACGTCCCCGCCCGTCAGTGACCCCCGTGCCCTGGGCTTCCACGACATCAAGCCTGAACCCCAGCGCCCCTCGGCATCACCAGTCGACCGGAGAGATCCTGTGCCTGCCGTATTCGTTCATGGCGTCCCGGACACCCATCACGTCCGGGACGACGTCCGTGACCACCTGACGCATACCGATGTCCTCGCACTCGCACTACCCGGCTTCGGAAGCCCCGTGCCGGAAGGCTTCACCGCTACCAAGGAGGAGTACGTCGACTGGATCATCGCCCGGCTGGAGGACATCGGCAGCCCGGTCGACCTCGTGGGCCATGGCTGGGGCTGCGCCCTCACCACCCGCGTCGCATGGCTGCGTCCCGACCTCGTGAGGACCTCGGCCGGCGGCGACGCTTCGATCAGTGGCGCGGTCGAGTGGCACGACCTCGGGAAGATCTGGCAGACCCCCGACGTCGGAGAGCAGTGGATGGCCGAATTCGACTCGTCGGAGTTGAGCAGGCTGCTGCAGGCCAGCGGCGTACCCGCCCACCGCGCCGAGCAGACCGCGAGCCGAGTGGACGCCACGATGAAGGACAGCATCCTTCGCCTCTACCGCTCGGCTGCCCACGTCGGGGCGGAGTGGGAGATCGGTCTGGCGGACCTCACGAGCCCCTCCCTCGTGTTCTGGGGCATCGCCGACCAGTTCGAGCCGGTGGAGCGTGCCGACATTCTCGCAAAGAGCGTCAGGGCCACGAGCGTTGTCCGGCTGGACAGCGGTCGCTGGGGACCGGTCCAACGCCTACGGGAACTCGCCGACGCACTGACACGGCACTGAGAAAGCGTCAGGGCCTAGTCATCGCCCAGGGAGCGAGTGTGCCGGCCGCACCCGACTTGATCGGCGTGAACTGTGCCCGCTCTCGCCTCTCCGAACTCCCGCTGCCAAGAGAAGTGCCAATAGGAAGAGAGAGCCATGTCCCGACTCGACAGGGTAACCGTCCTGGGCTCTGGTGTGCTGGGCGGACAGATCGCCTGGCACAGCGCGTTCAAGGGCAAGACCGTCACCGTGTACGACATCGCACCGGACGCCATCGAGCGCTGCCGGGCCACGCACGACCAGTTGGCCGCCATCTACCTGTGGGACGTCGGCGCCGAGGACACGGACATCGCCGCCACCCGGGAACGCCTGACGTACAGCACCGACCTGGCTGCCGCGGTCGCACAGGCGGACCTGGTGATCGAGGCGGTGCCTGAGATCCCGGAGGTCAAGACAGCTGTGTACAGGGAGATGGCCGAACTCCTTCCCCCGGACACCCTCATCGCGACGAACTCCTCGACACTCCTCCCCAGGGACTTCGCCCCGGCCACCGGCCGTCCGGAGAAGTTCTGCGCTCTCCACTTCTCCAACTCCATCTGGGCGATGAACTTCGCGGAGATCATGGCTCACCCAGGCACGTCGGCACAGACTCTCACCGAGGTGACGGCGTTCGCCGTAGAGATCGGCATGCTGCCGATCCCCGTTCGCAAGGAACAGAACGGGTACGTCGTCAACACGTGGCTGGTTCCCTTCCTCAACGCCGCGCAGACCCTCGTGACCAATGGCGTCGCCACACCCGAGGACGTGGACCGCACGTTTTTGTACACAGGCGCCAAGTTCGGGCCGCTGGGCATGATGGACACGATCGGCATGAAGACGGTGCACGACGTCCTCTCCCACTGGGGGAGGGAGAACGACGACGCGCAGATGAGCGCCAACGCCGACTACATCAAGAAGAACTTCCTCGACCGGGGACGGCTGGGACTGCAGACCGGCAAGGGCTACTACGACTACCCCGACCCGGCCTACCAGCGTCCCGGCTTCCTCGAGGTACCCGACATCTCCGTCGTACCGGACCTCGTGTCCCTGATCTCGCCGTCCGAAGGAAACTGACATGAGCGGAGCCGCTGAAGTGACACGGAGACTCGAGCACGTCGACGTGCTGATCATCGGAGCCGGCATCTCCGGCATCGATCTGGGCCATCATCTGAAGACGAAGCAGCCGGGCCGGACCTTCGCCATCGTCGACGGACGCGACGCGATCGGCGGGACCTGGGACCTGTTCCGCTACCCGGGTATCCGGTCCGACGCCGACATGCAGAGCTTCGGCTTCGAGTTCAAGCCGTGGACCAAGGACAACTCCATCGCCGACGCCCACGAGATCCTCGCCTATCTGCACGAGGCGATCGCCGAGAACGACCTCGATCGGCATCTGCACCTCGGCCACAAGGTGCTCCGCGCGGACTTCTCGTCCGACAGGGCGCACTGGACCGTCACAGTCGAGCGCACCAGCGACGGCGAGCAGTTCGACGTCACCTGCGACGTACTGTTCTCCGCTGCCGGCTACTACGACTACGCCGGCGGATACAGCCCCCACTTCGAGGGGCGCGAGGACTTCCGCGGCCCCATCGTCCACCCGCAGCAGTGGCCGGAAGACCTCGACTACACCGGCAAGAAGGTCGTCGTCATCGGCAGCGGCGCCACCGCGGTGACGCTCCTGCCGTCGATGGCCGAGAAGGCGGGTCACGTCACGATGCTGCAGCGCTCACCGTCGTACGTGCTGCCGGTCCCGCGCCAGGATCCGATCGCCAACACCCTGCTACGGCTGCTGCCGGACGCTGTCGCGTACGGGATCTCACGCCGGCTCAACACCAACCGCCAGCGCCTTGTCCTGGCCCTCAGCCGTCGCTACCCACGGTTGATGCGCCGTCTGATCCGCAAGCTCAATGCCCGAGCGCTTCCCACGGGTTACGCGGTCGACACCCACTTCAACCCCCGCTACAACCCATGGGACCAGCGGTTGTGCGTGGTCCCCGACTCCGACATGTTCAAGGCCATCTCCAGCGGTGCGGCATCCGTGGTCACCGATCGCATCGTGCGATTCACCGAACACGGGATCCTGCTCGAGTCGGGTACCGAACTCGACGCCGACATCATCGTCACGGCCACCGGACTGAACATGCTGCCCTTCGGCGGAATCGCTCTGCACGTCGACGGGCAGGCCGTCGATCTCCACGACCGATTCATCTACAAGTCCATGATGGTCAGCGGCGTGCCCAACTTCGCGTTCGCGCTCGGCTACACCACCAACGCGTGGACGCTCAAGGTCGACCTGGTCTCCGATCACCTGTGCCGACTGCTCGCCCACATGGACCGCCACGGCTACGCCACCGTCACCCCGGTCGCCGACGACCCGACGCTCACCGGCCGACCGTTCCTCGAAATGGACACGGCATACATCAACCGCGCCATGCACCTGTTCCCCCAACAGGGCTCCCACGGCCCGTGGACGGTGGACCAGAACTACGCGCTCGACCGTGCCCGGCTGCGCACCGGCCCGGTCGAGGACCCCGCTCTTCAGTTCACCGCCACCGTGGTGGGCCCGGCCGCGACACCGGACGGGACGTCGGCACCCAGCGGAGCGGCGGCATGAGCACGCCCGCATTCATCTCCGTCAACGGTCGACGCACCCGCGTCCGTATCGAGGGTGACCCGGCCGACCCGCCCGTGCTGCTGTTGCACGGCATCGGGCGCAGCCTCGAGGACTGGGCCCCGCAGTACCCACGCCTTGCCCTGGGACATCGGTTGATCGCCCTCGACCTTCCAGGCTTCGGGTTCTCCGCCCGCTCCGCCGAGCCCACCACACTGGAGGTGCTGGCACGTGGGGTGATCGAGACTCTCGACGCCCTCGGCGAGCAGCGGCCGCTGCACGTGCTGGGCAACTCGCTCGGCGGCGCGGTCGCACAGCAGTTGCTCGTCCTCGAACCGGCACGGGTGGCCGGCCTGGTGCTGGTCAACAGTGCCGGCTTCGGCTCCGAGGTCGCGCTCCCACTGCGGCTGCTCGCCGTCCCCGTTCTCGGCCGTCTGGCCACTCGCCGTACCACCCGCGCCGGCGCACGGATGGCCGAACGCCTGTCCTTCGCCGACCCGAGACTGGCCACCAAGGCGCGGATCGACCACGCCTTGGCCATCGCCCGCCGACCCGACCCGAGCGCCGTGCTGCTCGAGGCCGTCCGCGAGCTCGCGACCCCGCGCGGCAGCAAGCCCCGCTGGCGCGCGGAGTTGACCGCCGCGATCGCGAAGGACCCCCGCCCCACCCTGATCATCTGGGGCGACCGTGATCGTGTCCTGCCCGCCCGGCACCTCGACTCCGCCCACCGGCTCCTCCCGCACGCCGAGACCCATCTGTTCACCGGGATCGGTCACATGCCGCAGCTCGAATGCCCCGACGATTTCGCCGCCCGCGTCCTGGCGTTTCTCGCCAGCGCGCAAGGACCCGACCAACCCGGCACGGCACGGCCCTCGTCGGCGTCGACTCATCGCACCGTCACGCACGACGCGGCGACCACCCTCTGATCGCTGCACAAGCAATGGAGATCATCCATGTTCGCCAGCCCGTTCCCCGATGTCGACATCCCCGAGGCAAGCGCCTATGACTTCCTCTTCGCAGAGGTCGATCGGGCGGATCTGGATCACGTCGCGCTCATCGACACCGCCGATGGCACGCACACCACATACCGGGAGTTGATCGAGCGGGTGAACGCGACGGCCGGCGCGCTGGCCGCTCGCGGGATCGGTGTCGGGAGCGTGGTGGGCCTACTGGCGCCGAACTCGTCCCTGTTCGCCGTGGCCTTCCACGGCATTCTGCGGGCCGGTGCCACCGCGACCACGGTCAACGCGTTGTTCACCGCTCATGACATCGCCAAGCAGCTCGCCGACGCGAACGCGACGATGCTGATCACCGTGAGCGCGTTGCTGCCGCAGGCGCAGGAAGCGGCGCGGTCGGTCGGGATCACGCCGGAGAACCTGATCGTCCTCGACGGCGACGGCGCTGCCGCCACCGGACACCCGAACGCCGACGACCTGCTTGCCCCGGCACCACAGGTCGACTTCGATCCCGCCACACACCTGGCCCTCCTGCCCTACAGTTCCGGAACCACCGGCAACCCCAAGGGGGTCATGCTCACCCACCGGAACCTGGTGGCCAACATGGCGCAGATCCGGCCGTTGTTCGCGATGAGGTCCGACGACAAGGTCCTCGCGGTGCTGCCGTTCTTCCACATCTACGGCATGACCGTGCTGCTCAACGCCGCGTTGCAGGCACGGGCGACACTGGTCGTCATGCCCCGGTTCGATCTGACCGCATTCCTGGACACCGTCCAGGAGCACCGGGTCACCTACGGCTTCATCGCGCCTCCGGTCGCGGTGGCGCTGGCCAAGCATCCACTGGTCGACCGGTACGACATGTCATCGCTGCGCGTCGTCCTGTCCGGCGCCGCTCCGTTGGACGCCGAACTCGGAACCGCCGTGGCCGAGCGGTTGACCGTACGGGTGCTCCAGGGCTTCGGCATGAGTGAACTCAGCCCGGTCAGCCACTGCATGCCCGTGGACGGCGGCCAGGAACACTTCGGTGAGGTCGCGCCGCTCAGCTCCTGCGGATGGCCCGTCCCCAACACGATCAACAAGATCGTCGATCCCACCACAGGCAAGGAGGTCGCCCACCCCACGAAGGGGTTGAGCGATCCGGGCGAGTTGTGGGTCAAGGGACCGAACGTGATGACCGGCTACCTCGGCAACGAGGAAGCGACCACCGCCACGATCGACTCCGACGGGTTCCTGCACACCGGCGACCTCGCCCAGGTCGACCACGCCGGCCGGGTGTTCATCGTCGACCGGCTCAAGGAACTGATCAAGTACAAGGGCTACCAGGTGCCGCCCGCCGAGCTCGAGGCCCTGCTGCTGACCCACCCGGCCATCACCGACACCGCGGTCATCGGGGTCACCCACGATGGTGAGGAGATTCCGAAGGCCTTCGTCGTCCGTCGGCCCGGCACCGACCTCACCGCGGCCGAGGTCATCGAGTTCGTCGCACGCCAGGTCGCCCCGTACAAGAAGGTCCGGCGGGTCGAGTTCATCGACGTCATCCCCAAGTCCGCCTCCGGCAAGATCCTCCGCAAGGACCTCCGCTCCCCGACCGCGTGACACACATGGCCAGGGTCCACCGCGGGGGCAGTGCTCACCGCGCGGCTTCTGCGGCGGACCGCTCCGAAGTGTCCGCCCGAGCACGGCCACAGGCGGGCAAGTCCCGTGACCGTACTGGCCCGGGCACGGGGCGCCACGCCCCGTCACCGGCGTGGCGCCATGCACAGACCGCGGATCAGGCCTTGCCGCCCCGGGGCAGAAGTGCCTCGCCGAGCATCCGCCAGTACGGCATCGCGGACTCGCCCGGCTCGATGCCGATCACCTGCACCGCGACGTGATCGGCGCCCGCCTCGACATGGGCATGGAGCTTCTCGACGATGGTGTCCAGGTCGCCCCAGAACACGAGGTCGTCGACGATGCGGTCGCTGCCACCGGCGATCTCCTCCTCCGAGTAGCCCAGTCGACGGAACTTCGCGATGTTGTAGGGGGTGTTCAGATAGATGTGCAGGTGTTCACGCGCGATCGTGCGGGCCTTGTCGGGGTCGGACTCGAACAGCACCGCGTGCTCGACCCCGAGGAACGCGTCCGGCCCGAGGATCTCGCGCGCCTGCGCGGTGTGTGCCACGTTGACGTGATAGGTCTGCGCGCCGGCAGTGCGTTCGCCGGCCAGCTCGAGCATTTTGGGCCCGTACGCTGCCATGATGCGTCGCGTCGGAGTCTTCGGCATGGGGTTGGGTGTCTCGAGCGCGTCCATCTCGTCGAGGTACGCGGTCATGGCCGCCAGGGGCTTGGTCCCCGGCCCCTGTCCGCCACCGAACCCCAGACCGAGCACGTGCCGGTCGGGGTAGGCGTCGGCCAGCAGGAGGCCGGCGCCGTACGCCCACCGGGCTCCGCGTGACCAGATCTGCGCGATGCCGTTGATGATGCGCAACTGCTCAGTGCAGGAGAGCAGATAGCCGGCGTGCGTGAACGCGTCGCGCCCGAGGAGCTCGGGAATCCACAACGCCCGCCAGCCCTGCTCCTCGAGTTCCCGGACCGACTCGCGTATCCGCGCCGCCGGCTGGACCTCGAAGTCAAAGGTGTAGACCCCGAACGTCCCGAGATCCAGACCGTCAATGGTGCCCATCGAACATCTCCTCGTATAGGCAGTCGATCGCAACGCATCGCGATATCGCGGAGGGGCAATGAGCTGCGACTACTCCGCGGACGCTCCACGCTGTCGACTGCTTGCAGTAGACAGACCCGTCTGTTAACTTACACGGCATGAGCACCGTGTCCACGCGACGCCCCGCCCGGGAGCGCATTCTCGATACCGCCAGCGAGCTGTTCTACGCGCACGGCATCCACGCCGTGGGGGTGGATCGACTGATCGCCGAATCGGGAGTCGCCAAGGCCACGCTGTACAAGCACTTCCCCGGCAAGGACGACGTGGTCGCCGCCTACCTGCGACGGATGGACGTCAACTGGCGGCGCCACCTGCGCTCAGCGGCACTCGCGGCCGGAGAGGACCCGCGTGAGCAGCTCTTCGGCGTCTTCGTCGCACTGGAAGAGACTGCTCGAGAAGGCCGACTGGGCTGTGCGTTCATCAACGCAGTGGCGGAGTACCTTCCCGGCAGTGCCGTGCACGCCGTCGCCGCCGAGCACAAGCACACCGTACGCACCTGGGTACGCGACCTGGCCGCCGCGGCCGGGGCCGCAGATCCCGACACGCTCGCATTCCAGCTGACCCTGCTCATCGACGGCACACTGGCGGCGACGCGCGTCGAACACGCCGGCGCCGCCGCCGGGGCCGCCAGGCGGGCGGCGCGCGACCTGCTCGACGCGGCTTGCCCCCGATAGCTCCCGGAGCCGGCCCGTCGCGGCCCGTTCCCGGACCGCACAGACAGACCTTTCTGTTCAGTAGACAGACCTTTCTGTACACCGCAGGAGAACACCTCTACCTCGAAGGGACTTGATCCACATGTCCGAGCAGAACCTGCCCACCACCGCACACGCATGGCACTTGGACGCCCGCCCGGACGGCTGGCCGGCGGCGTCCGACTTCTCCCTGCGCGAGGTGGGCATCCCCACGCCCGGCCCGGGGCAGCTCCTGGTCGTCAACGAGTACCTCTCGGTCGACCCCTACATGCGCGGCCGGATGAGCGACAAGAAGTCGTACATCGAGCCGTACGAGGTGGGCGCGCCGCTGGACGGCCCCGCCGTGGGCCGCGTCCTGGTGTCCAACGCCGATGGATTCGCGCCCGGCGACTACGTGGTGCACGTCCTCGGCTGGCGCGACCACGCGGTCCTCGACGCGGCGACCGCCCAGAAGGTGGACCCGAATCTGGCGCCGCTCACCGCCTACCTGGGCGTGCTCGGCGTCACCGGCCTCACCGCGTACATCGGACTGACCCGGTTCGGGAAGGTCAAGGAGGGCGACACCGTCTTCGTCTCCGGCGCGGCGGGCGCGGTAGGCAGCCAGGCCGGCCAGATCGCGAAGCTGCAGGGTGCCGGACGGGTGATCGGCAGCGCGGGCTCGGACGAGAAGGTCAAACTGCTCGTCGAGGAGTACGGCTTCGACGCGGCGTTCAACTACAAGAACGGGCCGGTCGCCGAACAGCTCGCGCAAGCCGCACCGGACGGCATCGACGTCTTCTTCGACAACGTCGGAGGCGAGCACCTGGAGGCGGCGATCGGCGCACTCAAGCTGCACGCGCGGATCGTCCTGAGCGGGATGGTCTCCCAGTACAACGACGAGAAGGTCGTGGGGCCGCGCAACTTGTGGAACCTGTCCGTGACGCGTTCGGACATCCTGTCGTTCATGTTCAGCGAAGAGCTGGACCTCCAGCCCGACTTCGTCCGCGACGTCGGCGGCTGGCTCGCCCAGGGCAAGCTCCACTACCGCGAAACCGTGAAGGACGGCCTCGACAACACCCTCGACGCCTTCCTCGCGATGATGCGGGGCGAGAACGTCGGGAAGATGATCGTCAAGCTCTGAACCCGCCTTCAGCGAACCACGCGAGGGGCCTGCCGTGCGCGCGGCAGGCCCCTCGCGCCTTTGCCGCAGCACGACCGATGCGGCGGCCGCCTTCGTCACCGACGTCGGGGCGGCCCTGAAAGGCACTGCGCGCTTTCGCGGGCCAGAGCACATGAACAGCAGTCCACTGTTCGACAGAACTCCGGAGGAGCGGGCAGGCACAGCGCCCACCGCCCCTACGACCACCCCGCTCAACCGCACCCGTCCGGCAGGGTTTCACCGGCGTGCCGACGGGCTCGCCTGCACATCGGCTTCCGACGCCACGCCGCCTCGCCCCCTCCTCGCGGAGCGCTTGCGATCACCGACTCATCCCGCATAGCATTACGGTCATACTTTAATGAATGCGAGTCCTCGCCGACGACGACTCAGCCATTCCCTCCAGCCCGCCCGCCCTGCGGCACACCGGGAACACCCACTTCACCAGGAACTCCCCATGGACCTCTCCACCAGCACCGCCCTCGTCACCGGAGCCAACCGGGGCTTCGGCCGGGCCCTCGCCGCCGAACTGCTCAGCCGCGGCGCCACCGTCTACGCCGGCGCCCGCAACCCCGATCAGGTCGACCTCCCCGGCGCCAAGCCGATCGCGCTCGACATCACCGACCCCGCCTCCGTCGCGGCCGCCGCCGAGGCCACGGGCGATGTCACCGTTCTCATCAACAACGCGGGGTCGGCGACCGGCGCCGACCTGCTCGTAGCCGACCTGGACGACATCCGTCTGGAGATGGACACCCACTACTTCGGCACCCTCTCAGTGGTCCGGAGCTTCGCGCCCCAGATCGCCGCGGCCGGCGGCGGGGCGATCCTCAATGTCCTGTCCGGCCTGTCCTGGGTCAGCTTCCCGGAGATCGGCGCCTACTGCGCCGCCAAGTCCGCTGAGTGGTCGCTCACCAACGCCCTGCGCGTCCAACTCGCCGACCAGGGCATCCGAGTGGCCGGACTGCACGTCGGCTACATGGACACCGACATGGTCCGGGCAGTCGACGCGGCCAAGTCCGACCCCGCCGACATCGCCCGCATCGCGGTCGACGGCATCGCGGCCGACGCCTACGAGATCCTCGCCGACAACGCCGCCCGGCAGGCGCAGGCCGCGCTGTCCGGAGGCGTCTCCGTGCTCTACCCGCAACTCCCCTGAGGGCCGACCGCCCAGGATTCCGCATCGAGCCCGTACATGCCCGCGCTCGATGACGCGAGTGCCTTCGCGCCCGGGCATCCACATCCATTGATCAATATCCATTGATCAATCGCCAGGTACGTCTGCCAAGGGAACATCATGAGACAGCACCGCAAGCAACCGGCTCGGGGCGGCAGCGCCGTCTGGGCCGTGGCCATCACCAGCATGGCCGGATTCATCACCGCGCTAGACAACCTGATCGTCACCACCGCTCTCCCCTCCATCCGCAAGGACCTCGGCGGCGGCCTGGAAGACCTCGAATGGACGGTGAGCGCCTACACCCTCACCTTCGCGGTCCTGCTCATGTTCGGTGCTTCGCTCGGCGACCGCTTCGGCCGCCGAAGGCTGTTCGTCATCGGGCTCGCGATCTTCACCGCCGCCTCGGCCTCGGCCGCGCTCGCCCCCGGGATGGGTGAGCTGATCGCCGCCCGTGCGGCTCAGGGTGTCGGGGCCGCGATCGTGACGCCGCTGACGCTCACCCTGCTGTCGGCCGCCGTCCCCGCCGAACGGCGCGGCGTGGCCTTCGGCATCTGGGGTGCGGCCAGCGGCATCGCCGTCGCCACCGGACCGCTCATCGGCGGCACGCTCACCGAGCATCTCTCCTGGCAGTGGATCTTCTGGGTGAACGTCCCGCTCGGTCTGGCGCTGATCCCGCTGGCCCTGCTGCGACTTGGCGAGAGCCACGGCCCGAACCCGACCCTCGACCTTGCCGGCACGACCCTGGTCAGCGGCGGTCTGTTCGGCATCGTCTACGCCCTGGTGCGCGGCAACGCCGACGGCTGGACCAGCACGCCGGTACTGGGCGGTTTCTTCGCGGGTACGGCCCTGCTCGTCGGCTTCGTCCTCTACGAACTGCGCGCCGAGCACCCGATGCTGCCGATGCGCCTCTTCCGCCACCGCTCCTTCAGCGCCATCAACGCCGCCAGTCTGCTGATGTTCCTGGGCATGTTCGGGGCGATCTTCCTGCTCAGCCAGTACCTGCAGACCGTCGGTGGCTACTCACCGATGGAAGCCGGTGTGCGGATGCTGCCCTGGACCGCCATGCCCATGATCGCCGGGCCGCTGGCCGGAGCGCTGTCCGACCGCATCGGTGGCGCTCCGGTCGTCACGGTGGGCATGGCCCTGAACGCGGTTGGCCTTGGGCTCTGGGCACTGGCCGTCAAGCCGGAGGTGTCGTACCCCGCTCTGCTGCCGGCGCTGATCGTCTGCGGAATCGGCATGGGCATGTTCTTCGCCCCCAGCGCGAACCTCGTCATGAGCACGGTCAGCCCGGAGGAGCAGGGCATAGCCTCGGGCGCCAACAACGCGATCCGCGAGGTCGGCGGCGCCATCGGCGTCGCGTCGCTGGCGGCGGTCTTCTCCGCCCAAGGCGGCTACGGGTCCGCCTCACTGTTCGTGGACGGGCTGGTCCCGGCGCTCTGGGTCGGGGCAGGTGCGGTCGCCCTGGCGGCGGCCCTGGCTTTGCTGATGCCCCGACAGCGCAAAGCCGATGGCACGACTGCCGACCGCGCCGCGGGCGATGCTACGGCCGGCGCCCCGGTCGCCCTCTGAGTCCGCGTTCAGGGTGCGGTCGCCCGGAAACGGCCGACCGCACCCTTGGGGCACCTGGTCGGCACTCGGACGCGGGTGTCCGTCGGCCTTCAGCGGCGTGCCTGACCGGGGTCGGTCCCGCATGAAGGCGCTGCTCGCTACCAGCCGTTGATGGCGAGCGAGCGGCAACTCCGCTGGCTGCGGCGTGCCCGAGGAGTCCACCACGGCCCCCATCCATGAGGAAGCCCCATGAGTCCGCTGGTCTCGTCGAGGCCGGGAACGGTGGGCAAGGCGTGGAGTGTGGAGGCGAGGCAGCCAAAACCGCGATGGAGGCGGCGCCTCAGGCCCCGGAGTCCGCCGGCCCGCTCGCCTCTTTCGCCCGGTTCCTCCTGGCGACGACCCGGCCGTCGTCGCCAAGGCGGTCGTCGCGGCGGCCACGGAGCCGAAGCCCAACGTTCGCCACATAGCCGACCTCAACCGGATGGCCGACTGACACCCGGCTCCCCGTGGACAGGACGCGAGCCCCTGCAGGCCCCTCGGCTGCGCCACGACCCGCCTCTTGCCGACCGGCATCCCGCCGCCCGGCGTGCGCGGTCAGTGCGAGGGAAGGCTCAACGACCTCGGCGGTGTCACCGGTTCGTCGCGTCGGCCAGGAAGCGCCGCAGCTGTGCCAGCATCGCCTCCGGTTGCTCCTCCGGGATGAAGTGGCCGCATTCCGGGATCTCGGCACCGGTGACGTCGTCCGCGTAGGCCTGCCAGATCTCCAGGGTCGGCAGGCGGGATGGCAGCCCTACGGAACCCCACAGTGCCAGTACCGGCATGGTCAGGCGGCGGCCCTCGGCGGCGTCGATGTCGTCAAGGGCGACGTCCTGCTCCATCGCACGGTAGTCGTCGAAACTCGCACGCATGGCGCCCGGGCGGGAGAACGCGCGGACGTAGCCATCGACCGCTTCGGGTGTCAGTCCGTGGCGGTTGTACGTCCACCGCTCGAAGAAGTACTCGAGATATCCACGGATGTCGTGTCCCACGAGGCGCTCGGGCAGATCGGGCTGCATCTGGAACAGCCAGTGCCAGTACCCGGAGGCGAGCGAGGCGTCCAGTCGGCGGAACATCTCCCGGGTCGGCACGATGTCGAGCACGGCCAGCCGTTCGACCTGCTCCGGGCGGTCCAGCGCCCAGCGGTGTCCCACTCGGGCGCCGCGATCGTGGCCGACGACCGAGGCACGCTCAAATCCGAGCGCCTCGACGAGGCCGGCCATGTCGGCGGCCATGCGCCGCTTGTCGTACCCCGTCGCGGGCTTGTCGCTCAGGCCGTACCCGCGCAGGTCGGGAGCTACGACGGTGAAGTATGCGGCGAGTTCTGCCAGTACCGGCCGCCAGCAGTCGGAGGTCTGCGGCCAGCCGTGGAGGAGGACGAGCAAGGGTCCGGACCCCGCTCGGACGTAGTGCAGGCGGACCCCGTCCACCTGCGTGACTCCGGTCGTCACTGTCGGCTGCTCCATGGTCCGCCTCCTCTGTACGCGATTAGCCTTCTGCGGGCGTTCTGGCGTCCGGCCGACGACTGCGTGAGGCGATCGACCGGACCGTACTGACGGTCGCCGACGGGCGACTGCCCACATCCGACGACGTGACGCTGCTCAACCGATCGGCAGCAACCGTCCCCCGGCCCGCCCTGCAACTCGCCATCGTCGACGAACGTGTGGAACCCGTCGGCACCGTGGGCCTCACCGATGATCCCGACATTTCGCTGGCGCTCATCGCTCAGGACGCCGTCGACCTGTTGCTGTCCGCCGAGATCCGGCGCGTACGCGTCTGCGGGGCGGACCGCTGCGCCTTGCGCTTCCTGGACCGCTCCCCCGCCCACAACCGCCGCTGGTGCTCCATGTCCCGCTGCGGCAATCGCACCAAGGTCCGCCTCCACCAGGAGCGAGCCCGACGAAATGAGCACATCCCGGCTGACTGACTGACGAGTTCGCGCAGCTCGGCCGCCGGGTCCGCACCCGGCTCACTCTGCGGAGGGCCGACGGCCGACCCAATCTCACTCGCTGTCGGGCACCATCGAGACCACCACCTTGCCGGCCTTGGTACGGCCCTGCTCCACATGCGCCATCGCCTCGAGCGTCTGGTCGAACGGGAAGGTCCGGTCGATGACCGGGCGGAGCTTCCCGCTGTCGTAGAGGGCGCTGAGCTTGCGCAGCTGGGAGCCGTTGGCCTGCATGAAGAAGAACTGGTAGCGCACGCCGAGCGCCCTGGCCTGCTTGCGGATCTTGCGACTGAGTGTGTTCATGACCACCCCGAGGAGCGAGGGGGCGCCGAGTTGCTTGGCGAACCCCGCGTCCGGCGGGCCGACGACACTGATGGCCAGACCGCCGGGCTTCAGCACTGTCAGCGACTTCTCAAGATTCGCCCCGCCCACGGAATCCAGCACGAAGTCGTAGCCGGACAGCACCTTCGAGAAGTCCTCCTTGGTGTAGTCGACGACGACGTCGGCGCCGAGGCTCCTCACCAACTCCTCGGTGCGGGTGTCCGTGGTCGTCGCCACCGTGGCGCCGAGGTGCTTGGCGAGCTGGATGACCGTCGACCCGAGGCCACCGGCACCGGCGTGGATGAGCACCTTCTGACCCGGCTTCACATGGGCGCGGTCGACGAGGATCTGCCAGGCGGCCAAGGCCACCAGCGGCACCGCGGCTGCCTCTTGGAGGGTGAGCGAGGCCGGCTTGGGTGCGACGTCGTCCTGATCGATCGCGATGAATTCCGCGAAGCCTCCGATCCGCAGGTCGCGCGGACGGGCGTAGACCTCGTCGCCGACTTCGAGGCCGCGTACGGCGGAGCCGACCCGTGTCACGATGCCGGCCACGTCGTGGCCGAGGACGAACGGAGCCTTGTACTTCAGGAGTTGTTTGAACTCCCCGTTACGGACCATTTTGTCCAACGGGTTGATGCTCGTGGCGCTCACCCTAACCAGGACGTCGCGGTCTCCGACGACGGGCTCGGGTACGTCAGCAGCGCGCACGCTGCTCTTGCCGTACTTCTCGACGACGAATGCCTTCATGTCAGCCAGCCTTCTGCGTGATCTTCTCGATGGTTTTCTTGACGGTCGATGTGCGAGGAGTTCGCGCTCGCCGCTACGGACGGCCGTTGGCGGCACGCCGGTCAGATCGACATCGTCCACGCAGACCGTTGCACCCCAGGACTCGCAGCCGTCGCGAGGCTGCCCCTCGGTGCCGAACGGGCTCGTCATGCGCAGGCATGCCGTCCATACGGGGGCAACGCTATCGGCTGAGTATAGAAAAGTAAACTCAACAGGCGGAAACGGTCAGGCTCCCGGCATGGGTCCGCCACTCGACGCACGCTGCCAGGTGGGGCTGCGGTCTCTGTCGACCAGGGCCGCGCGGACGCCCTCCAGAAAGTCTGGCGTGCGGATGGTCGTGCGCGTGAGGGCGAGTTCGGTGTCGAGACTCTCGCGCAACGTGCGCTGCCTGCCCCGGGCCAGCAGCGCGTGAGTGATCTCCAGGCTCTGCGGCGATGCGGCCCCCAGGGCGACCAGTGCGGCTGCCGCCCACGGGGTGTCGAGGCGGTGCAGGCGTTTCTCGATCTCGCCGAGGGTTGGGGCGCCGAACGCCCAGTCCACTTCCCCGCGTACCTTCGCCAGCCCGCTCTCCGCCACCGGGGACCGGCCGCCGAGGCGGTTGAGGACCACGTCCACCGGGTCGCCGGGGTTGTCGGCCAGGGCATCCCCGACGGCGTCGAGCCCGTCCGAGGGGACGAAGTGCGTGGCCAGCCCCGTGTACAGGGCGTCGGCCGCGTCGAGCCGGTGGCCGGTCAGTCCCAGGTACATGCCGATCGCGCCGGGCAGCCTCGGCAGAAAGTAGCCGGCCCCGACATCCGGAAAGAACCCGATCCCGGTCTCGGGCATCGCCAGTACCGCGCGCTCGGTGACGACGCGGAAGGTGCCGTGGACGGACAGGCCGAGGCCGCCGCCCATGCACAGGCCGTCGATGAGCGACACAACCGGGACGGGGTACTCGGCGATCCGGGCGTTCAGCCGGTACTCGGAGGCGAAGAACCGCTCGCTGGCCTCGGCATTCCCGGCGAGGCTGTGCTCGCGGATCGTGCGGATGTCTCCACCGGCGCAGAACGCCTTCGTGTTGGTGCTGCCCAGCACCACAGCGGACAGCGATATGTGCTCCCATGCGGCGAGCGCACGGTCGATGGCGGCGACCATGCCTGTCGTCAGGGCGTTGAGCGCCTTGGGCCGGTTCAGCAGGATCCGGCCGACGCCCCGGTGGACGTCGACGAGAACCTCGACCGCAGGGGCATCAGCCATGGGTCGGCATCGCGAACTCCGCGCGGACCTGGCCGTCGTTCGGCCAGCGAGTCGTCGCGGTCTTGTAGCGGGTGTAGAACCGCACACCCTCGGGGCCGTGGATGTGGTGGTCGCCGAACAGGGACCTCTTCCAGCCGCCGAAGGAGTGGAAGGCCATGGGGACCGGGATCGGCACGTTCACTCCGACCATGCCCGCCTTGACCTCGGCGAGGAAGGTGCGGGCGGTGTGCCCGTCGGCGGTGAAGATCGCCGTACCGTTGCCGAACTCGTGGTCGTTGACCAACCGCAGGGCTTCGGTGAACGACTGTGCCCGGACCATGGCGAGCACCGGGCCGAAGATCTCCTCACGGTAGATCCGCATGTCGGGGGTGACATGATCGAACAGCGACGCGCCGAGGAAGAAGCCGTCTTCGCGGCCGGGGAACGCGGTCCGACGGCCGTCTACGACCAACTCGGCACCTTCGTCCGTACCCACCTCCAGGTAGCCGGCCACCTTGTCCCGGTGGACCTTCGTGACCAGCGGGCCCATCTCGACCCCGTCCTCGGTGCCCGGGCCGACCTTGAGCTCGGCGAGCGCGGCGACGAGTCGCTCGCGCAGAGCGTTCGCGGTGTCCTCACCCACGGGTACGACGACCGAGATGGCCATGCACCGCTCACCGGCCGAGCCGTAGGCGGCGCCCATGAGCGCGGCGACGGTCTGGTCGAGGTCGGCGTCCGGCATGACGACCATGTGGTTCTTGGCACCGCCGAGAGCCTGCACGCGCTTGCCGTTCGCGGTGGCGGTCCGGTGGACGTACTCGGCGATCGGGGTGGAGCCCACGAAGCTGACCGCCTCGACGTCGTCGTGGGCGAGGAGGGCGTCCACGGCCGTCTTGTCGCCGTGCACCACGTTGAACACGCCCTTCGGCAGACCGGCCTCAGTGAGCAGCCCGGCGAGTTCGACGCTGAGTGTGGGGTCCTTCTCCGAAGGCTTCATCACGAACGTGTTCCCGCAGGCCAGGGCGACGGGGAACATCCACATCGGCACCATGGCGGGGAAGTTGAACGGCGAGATGCCGGCGACCACGCCCAGCGGCTGGCGCAGGGACACGGCGTCCACCGCACGGGCGACGTTCTCCGAGAACTCCCCCTTCAACTGCTGCGGGATGCCGCACGCGAACTCGACGACCTCGAGCCCGCGGATGACCTCGCCCCTGGCGTCGGCAAGGACCTTGCCGTGCTCGGCGGTGATGATCGCGGCGAGCCGGTCCGTGTCCCGTTCGACCAGGTCGCGGAACCGGAAGAGGATGCGGGCGCGGATGTGGGGCGGGGTGACGGACCAGGTCTGGAACGCCTCGGACGCGGCCCGGACCGCGGCGTCCACGTCGTCGGCGGTCGCCAGCGCGACCAGGCCGGTCACCTGGCCGGTGGCCGGGTCGAAAACCGCGCTGCGGGTCTTGGCACCGCGACCGTCCGTACGGCCGTCGATGTAGTGGTCGATGTGCGCCGGGGCGGCGGTTGTCGATGTCATCAGGGTTCCTTGCTCGCCGGGTGTCAGGCGTAGATCTGCGCGTAGAGATCCTGGATCTCGTCCGCGGTGGGTACGACGGGGTTGTTGGCGGGGGAGCCGGACGCGAGCGCCTGCTCGGCCATGAGGGGCGTCAGGCTGAACCACTCGTCCTCGTCGATGCCGTGGGCCTGAGGAGTGGGCACCTCAAGGTCCTGGCAGAGGCCGCGGAGCGCCTCCACGAACTTCTCGGCGGCCGTGGCGTCGCTGTCGCCGCCGGTGGCGGCTCCGAGTGCGCGGGCGCAGTCGGCGTACCTGCTCTCGGCGGCATGCGCGGAGAACGCTGTCACCGCGGGGAAGAGCATCGCGTTCGACAGTCCGTGGGCGACGTGGAAGTGAGCGCCGATCGGGCGGCTCATTCCGTGCACGAGCGCCACGCTGGAGTTGGAGAAGGCGATGCCGGCCTGGGTCGCGGCGAGCATCATCGCCTCGCGGGCCTCGGTGTCTCCCCCATCTGCGTAGGCGCGGCGGAGGTGGTGGCCGATGGTCCGGATCGCGCTCAGCGCAAGACCGTCGGAGAACGGATTGGCCTTGCGGCTCACGTACGCCTCGACGGCGTGAGTGAGCGCGTCGACGCCGGTGTCGGCGGTGAGCCGGGACGGCATCGACAGGGTCAGTTCGAAGTCGACGACAGCGGCGACCGGCAGGAACGCCGGTCCCAGGCAGAGCATCTTCTCGTCCGTGTCGCTGTCGGTGATGACGGTGAACTGGGTCGCCTCGGAGCCGCTGCCCGCGGTCGTCGGGACCGCGATCACCGGAAGCGCCGGACCGAGGTTGGTGCGCGGGGCCTTGTAGTCCCGCATCTGCCCGCCCTGAACGCCCAGGATGCCGAGGGCTTTGGCGGTGTCCATCGGGCTGCCGCCACCGAATCCGATCACCGAGTCCGCCCCATGCTCGCGCAGCGCGATCAGGCCCGCGCCGAGCGAGTCGGTCGTCGGATCCGGGACGGTGCCGGTGAACAGGCGCGGCAGCAGTCCGGCGGCCTCCAGTGCCGCCATCAGTCGTTCCGCCGCACCGGTTCCGGCAAGGAAGGCGTCCGTCACCAGCAGGGGGCGGCGCAGACCCAGTCCCGTGATGACGTCCCCCAGTTCACCGACGGCACCGCGGCCGACACGCAGGATCCGCGGGAGGGAAAGGCTGGCAACCACGGGAGCCTCTTTCTGCAGGAACGGCGGGCTGCGTAGTGCCCATTGCCTCGACTGTGCGGCCCCGCGTCGCGTGCAATCAACCACCAATGGCGCACACGCTCTGTGCAGAAATGCAGATGTGCATATGGTGGTGCGGTGCATCCCCGTTCCCCGGACGAGAGCCCCGGCCCGCAGCCGGGCCGCCCCGATCGCTCCGTCGATCCGCGCAAGCTCCGTGCGGACGATCTGCGCTATCTCCTCGCGGTGGCCCGTACCGGGCGTCTGGTGGCGGCTGCCGACGCGCTCGGCGTGGATCACACCACCGTGTCACGCCGTGTCGCCGCTTTGGAGAAGAGCGTCGGCGTGCGCCTCATCGAGCGCGGCACGGAGGGATGGACGCTGACGGACATCGGCAGAGCCGTCTCGGAGAACGCGCGCGCGATCGAGGAGGCCCTCAACCGTGTCGTCGACACCGTGGCAGGCCAGGACGCACCGTCCCTGCACGGTACGGTGCGCGTCACCGCTCCCGACGGCTTCGGTACCGTCTTCGCCACGCCGGCCCTCGTGCGGGTGCGCCGCCGGCACCCCCGGCTTCAGGTCGAACTCATCACCGCGACACGGCAGCTCGCCCTGCGCCCGTCCGGATTCGATCTCGCTCTCGTCATCGGCGTTCCGTCGAGCAGCCGCCTGGTGACCGAGCACCTCACCGATTACACGCTGGGGCTCTACGCCTGTGACGACTACCTCACCCGGCACGGCCGACCGAACACGGTGGCAGAGCTTCGGGAGCACGCGCTCATCTTCTACATCGAGTCGATGCTCCAGGTCGGCGACCTCGACATCGAACGCCATCTTCCCGGAGTGACCCCGGCGTTCTCCTCGACGAACATCTTCGCGCAGCTCGAGGCCACCCATCGAGGGGCCGGCATCGGCGTCCTGCCGGCCTTCCTGGCCCAGCCGACGCAGCTGCGGCGGCTGCTCGCCGACGAGATCGACATCCGGCTTCCCATCACCCTGGCCGTCCGCCGCGAGGCGGTGACGCACCCCGCCGTACGCGTACTGTCGGCCGCTCTACGGCAGGAAGTCGCCGAACGGGTCGCCGAACTGATCCCGGAATGAGGCCGCTGAAGGTCCGATGCCGTGAACGCCCTCCGATGTCACTCTCTTTTCGGGCGAGTCAATACCCCGCGCACTCGCTGGCCTTGCCCTCAATGTGAGGCGTGCCAGCCAGACTCACATCGTCGCGGACCCACGGTTCACCAGGCGTGGTCGTCCGGTCCGTCCTGCGGCCTGGTGGACGGATCCACCCACGGATTACGTCACTGGGCCGGCGGTACGCCGAGCGTCCGTGCCGCATTGGCCAGGCGGCAGAACACCGCGAACCAGGGTACGCGGAAGCTCCGTTCGGCGCGTGGCCTCCCAGCACGGCAGGGGCGCCTGACAGCTGTAAGCCGGTTCGTGAGCTTGAAGCCATGCCGAGCACTTGCTGCCATGTGCCAGTGCTCCGTCACTCCGGCACCCCGGAGTCTCGCTGTCACGGTGACGTACCGCACATGTCTCACAGACTGTTGACAGGTCATCACAGAGTCCGTGATTCTCCTGATCACAAACATGGCGCAACGCGGCGGCAGCGGCTTGTGAGCACGCTTTCGCGAGGTCCTGTCGGGGCTTCGCGGTCTGTGCCCAGCCTTTCGTCCGCGTGCATTCACCAAGCACCCGACACCGACACAGCACCCTGTGCATCGAGTGGCGACAGTTGCGAGCAGCGCGTCCTGCGCTGCGTGCCGTGCTTCGGCTGGGGCACCCACACCTTTTGGCCCTTGCTCATCATCGTCCCCTCCGTCGTCGGCCGGATCCCTGCCCCGTTGTCGGAACGCTGCGCGTTGCGCCGTTACCCACCCTCACTGCCTGGAGGCTCCGTGCATCCGCACTTCCCCCCGACTCCTCCTGATCACCCACCGGCACCGCGTCTCACGCGCGATGCCATGCTGCTACAACGCATGGACAGCCTCCGCGAGACGGCGCATCGCGCGCAGCGCGCCTTCCTTGTCGTCAACGCGGTTCCCTTCGTCGCCGGCATCATGCTGTCCTGCTTCACCGACATTCCCGCGGTGGCTGTGTACGGGAAGCTCACTCTTGGCCTGGTGTGGGGCACCCTGCAATGCGTACTCTTCGTCGCCACTGCCTGGTGGTACGAGAACCGAAGTACGCGGTCGTCCGATCCCCTCGAGCAGTCACTGACGTCCGACGTGCTCCACACCGAGATGTCAGGTGCCGCGCCCGACACCAGGTCCTGGCGGTGAAGCGGTGACCTTGGACATCCTGAGCTCGGGCGTACTCGACCCCATCGGTTCGACCGCGAGACGCCCTGTGATCATCGCCTTCCTGGTCTTCATCGGAGTGTCTCTGCTGTGGCTCTTCACGCTCGCCACAGCGGAGGAGGACAACCCGGAAGCGCTCTATGTCGCCGACCGGTCCCTCTCCCCGGTATTCAACGGATTCGCCATGGCCGGCGAGCAGATCTCGGTCGTCACCCTGTTGGCGATTTCCGGGGGCATCGCGCTGTTCGGTTACGACGGGTTCACGTACACCCTCGACATTCTGATCATGCTCGGTGTGCTGCTGCTCCTCGCGCAGAAGATACGCAACAGCGGTCGCTACACCCTCGGCGACCTCTTCTCATTGCGGGCGTCAGGTTCGGGGCCCCGAATCGCCGCGACCGCGGTGACGCTGGCCATCACGATTCCCCTCCTCATCATCCAACTGCGTGCCGCCGGCATCAGCACGGCCCTCCTGATAGGCACACCGAACTACGGGGCCCAGGCGGTTTGCACGGTACTGATGGGCTGCCTCGTCGCCTGCTTCGCCACGGTGGCGGGTCTGAGGGGGAACAGTTTCATGCACGTCGCCAAAGTACCGATCGCCTTGGCCACACTCGCGGTGATCACGCTGCTGGCCGTCAGGAAGTTCGAGTGGGATCCCGGATCTCTGCTCTCGGCCGCGGTGGGGAAGAGCATGGCACCGGACGACTACCTGCGGCCGGGGCTCTGGCCGTACACGGCGAGCCTCGGGTCGCTCAACACATTCGGCAATCACGTGGTCTACATCCTCGGTACGGCCGTGATGCCTCACCAGATCCTACGGGTCGGCGCGTCCCGGACCGGGCGCACGGCGCGGAGATCCACGAGTATCGCCACGGGGCTGGTCGGCCTCTTCGTCATCCTCCTGATCACCACGGGCTTCGCAACAGCGGCCGTGGTGGGCGCGAACGGGATCGGCGCGGTCGATGCCACTGGGCAGTCGTCCCTGATCCTGCTGGCCTCGGACGTACTCGGTGACGGTTCGACAGGACGCGTCGTGCTCATCACCCTCGTGGCGTGCGTCGTCTTCCTGACCGTCCTCACGACCGTGACCAGCGTGGCCTTCACTGCCGCCGTCTCCTTCGCCCACGACGTGTTCGGGCGAGGCAAACGCCGCCGCACCGACACCGGAGAGGTACGGACATTGCGCGTGGCCGCCGTCCTCGTGTGCGCGGTGGGCGTGTCATTGGCCGCTGCCGTCCTCCGGTATCCGACCGAGTTCCTGGTCTCTTTCTCGATCAGTGTCGCGGCTTCCTGCGTCTTCCCCGTTTTGATCTACTCGTTCTTCTGGCAACGGTTCAATCGCAGAGGACTACTGTGGTCCGCGTACGGGGGGCTACTGCTCTGCACCGTCCTCACGGTCTTCTCGCCCATCGTCTCGGGAACCGAGTACGCGCTGTGGCCGGAAGCGAGTTTCAACTGGTATCCGTTCCAGACCCCGGGCCTGATTTCCGTTCCCACGGCGTTCGTCCTCGGGTGGCTCGGCAGCATTACCTCGCCCGGAGATTCCGAGCTCGACTTTCGGCACGTGCAATACAGAATCCTGACGGGAAGGGCAGTCGGAACTCAGGCCACAGATACGCAACGGTAGGGGTTCCGGGTCGTTGATCGATTCGTGAGTGGACTGGCGGGGACCCAGTGTTGTCGTTTGTGGTGTCGGCGTAGTGGCCGCGCCGCCCGCTGACCGCGCCAGCCCAACACCACCGCCCCCGCGCGCAGCCGGTTCCGGTCAGCCGTCACCGAAACGCATGATGCAGCCCGCTCACTCGGCCGGCTTCATACGGAAACCAGGGCCGGGGACGCTCTCGATGTCAGCCGCCCGCACGGAGTGACCTTCTTCGCAGTGCAGCTGGACGTCGACGCGTGCGCCGCAGGCATGGTGTCGCGCCAGGACGGCCGGCCCCTCCGCGTCAGCCCGGTAACGGTCACCCCACTGCAGAAGCCCCATCACGGCCGGCACCAGATCCATGCCCTTGGCAGTGATCACGTACTTCGGCCGACTCCGCGAGCCGGGCTCCTTATAGGTCTCGGTGGCCAGGATCCCTTCCTCGACGAGCATCCGAAGCCGCGCCGCGAGGAGGTTGCGAGGACAGCCGAGGACGCGTTCGAAGTCACTGAAGCGAGACGAGCCGTACCAGACCTCACGGAGGATCAAGATCGTCCACTTCTCCCCCACGATCTCGAGAGTCCGCGCGATCGAACAGTTCGACGTGTCCCGGTCGAGGCGGGGGTCCATGCCGGTGTCCTGCAGTACTTCGGTCCACGCATCCATGGGGGAGATTCTAACCTCATCTGAGTTTACTTTCCTATACTCAGCAAGTAGCGTCGCGTCCAGCACATCGACTCGGCTGCACGCGAGAAGTGGGCGTGGCAGCGACCTGTAAGGAGCTTCACCATGGGAGTAAGTCCAGAGGCGCGACAGTTCGCGGAGTTCCTCGCGAGCGTGAGCGCGAAGTCGTCGACACCGGGCCTCGACCTGGCCGTCATCCGCGACATCGTCGACTCGAACCACAAGGCGTCCGCCGAGCCGGAAGGCGTCACCTACGCCGAGGTGGACGCAGGCGGCGTCCCCGCCCTGTGGGCCATCCCCGAGGGCGCCGACCCCGACCGGGCGCTGCTCCACTTCCACTTCGGCGGGTCGGTCACCGCCTCGATGCACTCGGACCGCAAGGCGGCTGGCCACATCGCGAAGGCGGCCGGCGCCCGCTCCCTCGTCGTGGACTTCCGTCTGGCGCCCGAACACCCCCACCCGGCGCAGCTCGACGACGCCGAGACGGCCTACCGGTGGCTGCTCTCGCAGGGCTACGAGCCGCGGAACATCGGCAGCACGGGCCACTCGATCGGCGGCACCCTCGCGGTACTGCTGCCGCTGCGTCTGCTCGCTAAGGGCGAGGCGACCCCGGGCGCGATCGTCAGCGTCTCGCCGTGGACCGACCTCACCATCCAGAACACGTCGGTCGACGCGAACGAAGCGAACGACAAGATGCTCAGCAGGGCCACGCTCGAACTCTTCCGAGGCGCTTGGCTGCAGGACCCCGCAGTGGACTTCGCCGACCCCCGGGTCAGCATCGCCAACGCCGACCTGACGGGCCTGCCGCCCACGATCGTCTACTACGGCGAGTACGAGACCCTCGCCGACGATGGTGCCGCGCTCGGGCGCCGACTCGCCGACTCCAAGGTCACCTCCCAGGTCCACTCGCTGCCCGAGGGGCAGCACTCGTTCGTGCTGGGCGCGGGCCGCGTGCCCGAGGTGGACGAGGCGATCGGACGGATGGGGCAGTGGCTCCGCAAGCACCTCGGAGCCTGACCAGAGGAACCGTCGTTGGCACAGGGCTTCGGCGAATTCGGCCGCAGCCCTGACCGATAGCCGTCGACCAGTTCCCCGGACGCCACCGCAAGGCCGGTAACGTCGCGACTGGTCGCGGCTGTCCTGCTTCACCCCGTCGGTGACACGCGGTATTCGTGTCACCGACGCTCTGTACGCCGCCGCAGTCCGATCCCGAAGCGGCAGAACCCCCGAAGCCACAAAGGAGTGCGCGATGGGAAAGTACGAGGATGTCTTCCGCGCCAGTACCGAAGATCCCGAGAGCTTCTGGCTCAGGGCGGCAGAAGGCATCGACTGGGATGTCACTCCGCAACGCGCCCTGGACTCCTCGGACGCACCCTTCTACCGCTGGTTTCCCGACGGGCGGCTCAATGTCTGTTTCAACGCGCTCGACCGGCACGTCGAAGCCGGACGCGGCGAACAGACCGCGCTCATCTACGACTCACCCGTGACCGACACGCGGCGCACGTACACCTACGCACAACTGAGGAACGAGGTGGCAGCCTTCGCCGGAGCGCTCGCGCAGCTCGGCGTGGGACACGGCGACCGGGTGGTGATCTACATGCCGATGGTGCCGGAGGCCGCCGTCGCGATGCTGGCCTGTGCGCGTATCGGCGCGGTCCACTCGGTCGTCTTCGGCGGGTTCGCCCCACGCGAACTCGCCCTGCGCATCGACGACGCGGCCCCCAAGGTGGTCGTCTCCGCCTCCTGTGGCATCGAGGGCAAGCGTGTGATCGCGTACAAGCCCCTGCTCGACCGGGCGATCGAACTCGCGGTCCACAAGCCGGAAAAGAGCGTGATTCTGCAACGCCCCCAGGAGCCGGCCGAGTTGGGGCCCGACGATCTCGACTGGGGCGACCTGATCGCCGCCGCACCGCCGGCCGACTGCGTTCCCGTCCCCGCCACCGATCCCCTCTACATCCTCTACACGTCCGGAACGACCGGAAAGCCCAAGGGAGTCGTGCGTGACTGCGGCGGCTACGCGGTCGCCCTGCACTGGTCGATGGGAGCGGTCTACGACGTGGGCCCGGGCGAGACGATGTTCACCGGCTCCGACGTCGGCTGGGTCGTCGGGCACTCGTACATCGTCTACGCGCCCCTGCTGGCCGGCGCCACGACGGTCCTGTACGAAGGCAAGCCGGTCGGCACGCCGGACGCGGGCCAGTTCTGGCGCGTCGCCGCGGACTACCGGGTGAAGACCATGTTCACCGCGCCCACCGCGTTCCGGGCCATCCGCAAGCAGGACCCGCAGGGAACGCTCACCGCGGACTACGACCTGTCCGGCCTGCGCCACCTGTTCCTCGCCGGCGAGCGCCTCGACCCCGAGACCTATCACTGGGCGAGCGCTCTTCTGGGCATCCCGGTGATCGACCACTGGTGGCAGACGGAGACCGGCTGGCCGATCGTCGCCAACCCTGTGGGCATCGAAGCCGCTCCCCTCAAGCCGGGCTCCCCCACACGCCCGCTGCCCGGCTGGGACGTCCGCGTCCTCGATCCCTCGGGCAATGCGGTGCCCACGGGCGTCGACGGTGCGATCGTCGTGAGGCTCCCCCTGCCGCCCGGCGCACTCCCCACACTCTGGAACGACGACGACCGCTACGTCGCCTCCTACCTCTCCGCCTACACCGGCTACTACCTCACCGGCGACAGTGGCCACATCGACGATGACGGATATGTCTTCGTCATGGGCCGCACCGACGACGTCATCAACGTCGCCGGACACCGGCTGTCCACCGGCAGCATGGAAGAGGCCCTGGCCACCCACCCCGACGTCGCCGAATGCGCCGTCATCGGCGTCGCGGACGCACTGAAGGGGCAGGTACCGCGCGGCTTCGTCGTCCTGAAATCCGGAGTCGACCGCGAACCGGGCGAGGTCGAGACCGAGCTCGTCCAGCTCGTACGCGAGCGCATCGGCGCCGTAGCCTCACTCAAGGACGTCACGGTTGTGGCCGCCCTGCCCAAGACCCGCTCGGGAAAGATCCTGCGCAAGACGATGCGCGGCATCGCCGACGGCCACGACGAACCCATCCCCTCCACGGTGGACGACCCCAGCGTCATCGAGGTCCTGCGCCCGGCTCTCCGCCCCCCGGTCACGCCCCGTGAACGACCGACCCCCAAATCGGCCGAGGGCGAGTGACCGCCTCCGTCGCACTGAGCAGGACACGACCCGTCGACCAGGGTGCGGGTACATTTTGCTTATGGGAACCGACACCCATGTTTTCCTCAGCGATCTCGCCAGAGGCCTCGCGCCCCGAGCGGATCAATTGGCCGATGTGGTGCTACGGCAGTTGCGCGACGAACTTCCCGAGGTGTGGAAGTACGAAGACATCGCCGCCGTGGCACCAGTGGCCCTGTCCGAACACGTCGCCGCCAGTCTGGATTTCCTCGAACGCGGCCTGGATATGACCGAGGTCAGGACGCCACCTGCCGCCATCGAGTTCGCTCGCCGACTCGCTGGGCACGGAGTGCCGATCAGCCAGCTCCTTCGCGTCTACCGGCTCGTCCACTCAGGTCTGCTTCAGCAGTACTACGCGGAGACAGTCCGTGTCGCCGGGTCCCAGGAGCTGATCAACGCGACGACGCTCACATTGAGCGCGATGGCCTTCGAGTACGTCGATCGCACGGCGGAACAGACTGTCGTGGTATATCAGCGGGAACGTGACCGCTGGCTGCAGCGGCGACTGATCATGATCAATGAGGCCGGGGCACGGATCGGGACGACCCTGGACACCACCCGCACCGCGCAGGAACTGGCGGACGTCGGTGCCGACCACCTCGCGGGCCTCGTCACCGTCGACCTCCTCACCTCCGTCCTCCAAGACGAGGAGACGTCCGCGACAGCCGGTCCACCGGCGCTCCGCCGCATCGCCCAGGCGGTCTCGGACGGCTGCCCGGACCCGGCAGTCGCCACAGGGCAGACGCACACCTACCCGGAAGACTCGGAGCCGGCTCGCGTCCTGGCCACAGGACAGCCCCTCCGGCTCCACATCGCCGCCGACGACGTCCCCACGTGGCTGGCGATGTCAGCGGACCACAAGCTCACCCTGCGCGCCCTGGGCCCCCACTCCACGCTCCTGATCCCGCTGTGTGCCCGTGGAAGCCCGCTGGGACTTGCGCAGTTCGTCCGCCGTCACGCGGCAGACGCCTTCGACGACGACGAGCTGCTCCTGGCCCAGGAGATCGCGTCCAGAGCAGCAGTGAACATCGACAACGCCCGTCGCTACACGCAGGAGCGTTCCACCGCACTCACCCTCCAACGCAGCCTGCTGCCGCAACACGTGACGCAGGAGTCCGCCGTCGAGACGGCGTCGCGCTACCTGCCCAGCGGATCGCGAGCGGGAGTGGGAGGCGACTGGTTCGACGTGATACCACTCTCCGGAGCCCGCGTCGCACTCGTCGTGGGCGACGTGATCGGTCACGGCCTCCATGCCGCGGCCACCATGGGCCGGCTCCGGACGGCCGTCCGCACGCTGGCGGACATCGACCTGACCCCCGACGAACTGCTGACACATCTGGACGACGTGGTCATCCGCCTGCAGCGCGAGGAGGAACGGGGCACGGACGAGATCAGCGCCACCTGTCTGTACGCGGTCTACGACCCTGTGTCCCGCACCTGCTCCCTGGCCAGCGCCGGACACATCCCGCCGGCCATGGTGGCCCCCGAGACCGCCGGCGACAATGCCCCCGCATCCCGCACGGTGTCCTGCCCGGAGCTACCGATCGGCCCGCCCCTGGGCCTGGGCGGACTCCCGTTCGAAACCGCCCAGTTCGAGCTGCCACCAGGCAGTCGGCTGGTTCTGTACACCGACGGCCTCGTCCAAAGCCGCTCACGCGACGTCGAGACCGCCCTCACACTGCTGCGCGACGTTCTCGCCCGGGCACCGGCGTCGCTCGAGGAGACCTGCGACGAACTGCTGTCCACACTGCTTCCCAGCCGCCCCGCAGATGACGTCGCCCTCCTTGTGGCACGAACCCGAGCTCTTGACGCCGATCACGTCGCCACATGGGATCTCCCCTGCGACCCGGCAGTCGTTTCCGAAGCTCGCGTCCACGCATGCGATCAGCTGGCCGCCTGGGGTCTGGAAGAGCTGGCCTTCACCACTGAGCTCGTGGTCAGCGAACTGGTGACGAACGCCATCCGCTACGGCAAGAGCCCCATCCAACTGCGGATGATCCTTCAATCCGCTCTGACATGCGAAGTTTCCGACGCCAGCAGCACCGCCCCGCACCTGCGCCGGGCTCGAGTCTTCGACGAGGGCGGCCGTGGCCTGCTCCTCGTCGCCCAGCTCACCGAACACTGGGGCACACGGCACAACCGCGAGGGCAAGGTCATCTGGGCGGAGCAGTTGATTCCCCCCTCCCTCGCCGAAGTCTCATCCGCTCCGGCGTGAGGTTCTGCGCGAGACACCACGGCTGTTGACGACGATGGCGCGAGCCGGCGACGCCGGGCCACGACGACGGACCGCGGTGGCGCCACCGGCCTCCTCGGGTGTGACCGCACAGAGGCGCGTGTCGCGCCCCAGACGACCGCACGGATGAACTTCAAGCCCAACGCTTCTTGACTCACCCCCAGGAACCCCACTTGCGACCGCCCACCCCGCAATATAGTATTACGCTCGTACTTTTATAGATCGCGCCGACGACAGCTCGGCCGGTAGGGGCCAGGACGGGTGCGCCATCGGGCCCCTGGAGCAGGAAGGCCCGGCGTCCGCCCAGTCGATCACACCCGCACGGTGTCCACCCCCGCCCCTTGGCGATCCATCACCCATTCCCCGAGGAATCACCCATGCTGAACGCCCTTTGGAACCCGACCACCGTCGGAGAGATCTACCTGCCGCACCGGCTGGCCATGGCCCCCCTGACCCGCAGCCGGGCCACCCCGGACGGCGTACCGACCGAGCTGAACGCCGAGTACTACGCCCAGCGCGCCTCGCACGCGCTCATCATCACCGAGGGCACCCAGCCCTCCGCCGACGGCCAGGGCTACCCGGTCACCCCGGGCATCTACACCGAGGACCACATCGCGGGCTGGCGCAAGGTCACCGACGCCGTGCACAAGGCCGACGGGCGCATCGTCATCCAGCTGATGCACGCCGGGCGGATCTCCCACCCGGACAACACGCCCCACCACCGGCAGCCGGTGGCTCCCTCCGCGATCAAGCCCGCGGGCCAGACGTTCACCGCGTCCGGGCTCCAGGAGATGCCGGTGCCGCGCGAGCTGTCCACCGAGGAGGTCGCCGCGACGGTCGACGACTTCCGGCGCGCCGCCGCGGCCGCCATCGCGGCCGGCGCCGACGGCGTCGAGATCCACGGGGCCAACGGCTACCTGGTCAACCAGTTCCTCTTCCCCAGCGCCAACCAGCGCACCGACCAGTACGGGGGCTCCCTCGACAACCGCATCCGTTTCGCGGTGGAGGTCGCCACGGCCGTGGCCGACGAGATCGGCGCCAGCCGCACCGGCATCCGGATCTCTCCCGGCAACCCCTTCCAGCTCAACGACCTCGTCGAGAGCGACTCCCACGAGCTCTACCCGCACCTCTTGCGCGCCCTCGCCCCCCTCAATCTCGCCTACCTGCACATAGGCCACGGTGGCGACGAGGAACTCCTCTTCACGCTCCGCAAGCTGTGGCCCACCACACTGATCCTCAACCGGGCCGGCACCGACATCCCCACTCGGGCCAAGGACGTCGAAGACGGCCTGGCCGACGTCATCACCGTCGGCAGCATGGCCCTCGCCAACCCCGACCTCGTCGAGCGCGTACGCGCCGGCGCGCCCCTCAACACCCCCGACCCCGCCACCTTCTACGGCGGCGGTGCGGCCGGCTACACCGACTACCCCACCCACTCCGCCTGACGAAGGCCGGGCGCCCGAAGGAATGACCGACCTCGGGCGCCCGGACGCGGCTGCGGCGCACGGCGGCAGGCAACCCGAGACGAGAAGTCACGGGCTGCGACCGACGTGCGCCGCAGCCGTTCCACCTCGTACCCCGGCGTTCCGCGCCGCGGTCAGGGAAGTCCGGCATCACCACGCAGACATCACCCTCCACAGATCAACAGCGGGGGGCAAGAGACGGGGAAGGGATGAGGCATCGGTGCGTCGGGACCAGATCCGAACCAGGTCCGATCCGCCGGTCGGCACTGAAGGTCGCCCTTGCGGGAAGGCGGCGGGCCTGTGTCCACGGTGCCCCGCCGCCGAGACGAGCATGGTGGCGCGGATACCTCCGTGCACGCTGCCGATCGGGTTGCAGCGCTCCTCACCCGGCGTCAGGGAGAAGACCGCCCTGCCCGGCTCCGCCTCGTCCAGGGCATGGTCAATGGTGTAGTTGACGGGCGGCCCCGGCAGGTGCCGCCACGCACCTCACGCAGAAATTCGATGCCGACCACGCGTGCGGCGGCTTCCGCCAGGATCGCGGGATCTTCCCATTGACACATACGTGTTCGCCCCACGTCCGAGCACTGACACCGTCAGCGGAGTCCGCCGTTTCGACGACTTCCACCCCCACATCAGCCTGTCCGAGGGCGTCCTCAGCAGCCGCCTCCGCAAGCGGGTCCGGCCGACGTCCCGAAGACCGTCCCCTACCAGGAGCCGGACTGCGGCACTCCGGTCCGCGTCGTAGCCGAGTGCCCCGCGGCATACTCCGCCCTCAACCCTGCGGAAGTCACCGCCCGGCTGGGAGCCGGTGCCCACCCCCGGTCGTAAGCCATCGGCCTCGCGGCCGCGGGCCGGACGGCAGTGCAACTTCAGCTCTTCGGCCACCAGGAACCCACCGCATCGACGAACGAACAGCCCAGCTCGGCCGCATGCCGTCGATCGGACCGAATCGCCTCACCGACCGGCTTCGCACGCTGCACGCGATCGGCGTCGTCTCCAAGGCCGAGCCGGCGCCGGAGTACGCCCTGACCGACTTCGGCGAAGGGCTGAGGATCCCGGTCATCGGACTCGGGCTGTGGGGCCTGGGCCTGATGAGCGACGGTGTCGATCCGTCGACTGCTCGGACGGACATGGTGGCGCTGTGCATGACCATGGCGATCGCCCCCGGTCGGCTGGCCGGTCTTGCTCTCGAGTGCGACGTCGATGCCGGTGCACGGTTCTCCATGTCCGTCGATCACGGGGCGCTCCGGGTCCGGTCCGCGAGGTCACCTGCCGCCTCGCCCGCCACTGTGGCGTGCGACGCGGGAACGTTCATCGCGCTGTCGCTCGGGGATGAGGAGCCGTCCGCCGCCACCGAGTCCGGCCGCCTCGCGGTGGACGGCGACGTCGAGGCGGTCCATCACCTCTTCACGGCCTTCGCCGAGGCGGCCCGGCCGCTCACCACCGTCCGGTCGGCCTGATCAGGCGTTGGAGAGCAGGCTGGTGCCGCCCGCGGCGGTCCTCAGGTTGTCGCGGGCGGCACCAGCCGGAGCGGGCCTCAGGCCCCACGCTTACGACGGAAGGAGGTCCTGCCGTTTCGCCGCACCATCGAGACAGTGGTGGCCAGACGTCCGCGGCGCAGGTCGGGAGCGAGTCCGGCGCCGAGTCGGTGCAGCTGGTCGGCATGCCAGCTCAGGTCGAGCACCCCGTCGAGTGCTTTGAGGTCGGCGACCTTGCCGAGCACGCGGCGCATCCCAAAGCGCATCTGGTGTGCGACAACGGCCTCGGCGCGCCCCGTGAGGATCACGTCGGCGGCATCGGGCGTCGTGGCGGTGGGTCGCCCGATGCCGACGACATCGCACTCCCTGGCGGCGACGGCACCCGCCATTGCGTCACGGGAGCGGAAGCCACCCGTGACCGCCAGCGGGATGTCGCCCACCAGGCCGCGCACCGTGCGGGCGTACTCCAGGAAGTAGGCCTCTCGGGCGCGCGTCGACGCCGCTGAGGCACCTGTCATCGCCGGCGACTCGTAGTTGCCGCCGCTGATCTCGATCAGGTCGAGTCCTTCCCGCGCCAGAGCCGCGACGACTTCGCGGGACTCCTGCTCCGTGAATCCCCCGCGCTGGAAGTCGGCTGAGTTGAGCTTGACGGCGACGGCGAAGCCGGGTGACACCCGTGACCGTATGCGGCGCACGACCTCGAGGACAAAGCGCATCCGGCGCTCGGGGTCGCCGCCCCACTCGTCGTCGCGCCGGTTCGACAGCGGGGAGAGGAACTGGTTGACCAGGTATCCATGAGCCCCGTGCACCTGTACCCCGGCGAAGCCTGCCGTCTCGCACACCGCCGCCGCGGCCGCGAACCGCTCGATGATGTCCTCGATCTCCGCGGACGTCAGCTCGCGGGGCTTGGTGGCGCCGGGCAGGTTGAGCGTGATCGGGCTGGGTGCGACCGGTGTGTGCCCGAGCGCGAGCATGTTGGCCTGACGGCCGGGATGGTTGAGCTGCACCCAGGTCGGAATGCCGGCGTCCTTGGTCGTCGCGGCCCATCGGGTGAGCGCGGCGAGGTCGCGCTCGTCCTCGATGACGACGTTGCCCGGCTCGCCGAGTTGGGTGCGGTCGACCATGACGTTTCCGGTGATGATCAGTCCGTACCCGCCGGTGCTCCAGGTCCGGTAGAGCTGCTCGATGCGATGGTCCGGGGCATTGCGCCTGTCGGCGAGTCCCTCGCTCAACGCGGACTTCATGATCCGGTTCGGCAACACCTGGCCGTTGGGCAGAGTCAGGTGGTCGTGAAGGGACGTCATGGCCAGACTTCCTTGGGTCGGGGTGAGTGCGTGGGGGTGTGCGGGTGCCCTTGAACAGACGGGCGGCATCGACCGAGTTGCCCGACCGCCGATGAGCTCCGGCTCTGTTCGGCCGGGCCGGTCAGGCGAGTTGACGCTTGAGGATCTTGCCGGTCGAGGTCAGGGGCAGTTCGTCGACGAACTGGACGACGCGCGGGTACTTGTACGCGGCGAGCCGCTCCTTCGCCCAGCCGACGAGCTCGTCCTCGGTCGTGCCGCTGTCGGCCTTCTTCACCACGACGGCCTTGATCTCCTCGCCGTGGGATTCGTGCGGTACGCCGATCACGGCGACCAACGAGACGGCGGGATGCTCCATGAGCATTTCCTCGATCTCGCGCGGATAGACGTTGAAGCCACCGCGGATGATCATGTCCTTGGATCGGTCGACGATGTAGTAGAAGCCGTCCTCGTCCTTGCGTGCGAGGTCGCCGGAGCGGAACCAGCCCTCCTTGATCGCCTCGGCCGTCGCCTCGGGCCTTCTGTAGTAGCCCTTCATGACGTTGTGTCCCTTGATCGCGATCTCCCCGATCGTGTCGGGGCCGCCCTCGGCCTCGGACCAGTCGTCGCGGATGAGTTTCATCTCCACGCCCGGGATGGGCACTCCGATCGACCCGACGCGGGGTGCCTCACCGAACCGGGAGAAGGACGCGATCGGGGAGGTCTCGGACAGTCCGTAGCCCTCGAGGATCGTGACTCCGAAGCGGTCCTTGAACTGCTTGTGGATCTCGGCGGGCAGGGCTGAGCCGCCGGCAACCGCCACGCGAAGGTTCGCTGCCAGGCGGGCGACGTCGACCGTCTCGTCGAGTGCCGCGAGCAGACCCCAGTACATCGTCGGGACTCCGGCGAAGAACGTCACGTCGTGGTTGAGCATGAGACGCAGGGCGGCCTGCGCCTCGAACCTCGGCTGCATCACGATCGTGCCGCCGAAGGCGAAGGCGCCATTCTGGATCACGGTCTGGCCGAAGGCATGGAACAACGGCAACACACACAGGTAGGTGTCGGGGCGCTCGGGATCGGCCTCGAACAGGTCGATGCCGGTGAGCGCGTTCTCGTACACGTTGCGGTGCCGCAGCTCCGCGCCCTTGGGGTGACCGGTCGTGCCGGAGGTGTAGAGGACCACCGCGGTGTCGTCCTCGTCGCGCTCGACCGTCCGGAACGTCACGGGCTGCTCGGCGACGACCGAGGCGTAGGACTCCGGTGTCTCGTCCCCGTTCGGCGGCGCGCCACCGCTTTCGATCAGGAAGAACTCGGTGCAGCCCTCGGCGGCCCGGAACCCCGCCCACGCGGCCTGCCCGATCGGCAGCTCCGCCGTGCCCTCGAACGCGAAGTACGCCTTCGCGTCGGAGTCGGTGAGATGGTAGGCGACCTCGCGGGCCTTCAGCAGCACGTTCAGCGGCACAACCGCGGCACCCGCCTTGAGGATGCCGAAGTAGATGCTGGAGAAGTGGGGCAGGTTGGGGCAGGACAGTGCGACCTTGTCCCCCGGACGGATCCCGCGCGAGACGAGCAGGTTCGCGACGCGGTTGGCCGCGGCATCGAGGTCGTCGTACGTGATCCGGTCGTCGCCGAAGATGATCGCGGTGCGCTCCGGATGTCGGGACGCGGAATCCGTCAGCAGTCGTGACACGTTGCGGCGCGGACTGAGCATCATCGCTCTCCTGGTTCTCGGGGTGTGCGCGGTCGGTCTAGGCGAACGCCGGAGGCGGCACGAAGCCGTCCACTTCCCAACCCAGCAGAGCGGCGAACTCGATGGTGGTGAGATCGCCTCCGCTCGGGCCCATGGCCTGCAGACCGATGGGCAGTCCGCTCCTGCCCCTGCGCACCGGGATGGTCGTCGCCGGACCGCCGGAGACGTTGGCGATGGCGTTCCACTTGACCTGGTCCCAGTAAGGGCGCCGCACACCGTCGACTTCGAAGGGCCGCCCGAACCGGTCGATCAGCTTGTTGTGGTGGGCGGGGGCGGCCGTCGGGGTGACCGGCATGAGCACGATGTCGAAGTCCTTGAAGAACTCGAACCATCGCCGGCGGATCTCGTTGCGCACCGTGTGGGCCTTCAGCCAGTGATAGTGGGACTGGAAGGTTCCGAGCAGGGCGGGACCGGCGTCGCCGCGCGGGCGCTGGACCAGCCGGGCCAGCAAGGCGGCGTTGGGGGCGGGTGTGAGACCGCTGCGGTCGTAGGACAGCGCACCGAAGAGCAGGGGCAGGAAGGCTTTCCGGTGATTCGTCGCGATGTCGACAGGGAGGCGCGCCGGCTGGACCATGACCTTCGCGCCGGCCGCCCGCAGCACAGTGACCGCGTCGTCCACGGCTTCCGCGACGTCGCTGTCGACCGGACATGAGGGATCCTCGCTCCAGACGGCGACCCGGAAGTCGGCGAGCTTGGTCGCGCGCGGCGGTGCGAGCGTGTAGCTGAAACCGCCGTCGTAGTCGGCCGTCCCGACCGTTGCCCGCAGGATCGGGACGAGATCACGGGCGTCGCGGACCTGCGCGCCGCCGCAGGCCATGTCCGCGTCCGTCCACCGTCCCGCGCCCGGGCCGTAGGGCACATGCCCGATGAGGGGAATCGACCGCCAGGTCGACTTGTGGCCGTAGAGGCCGTTGAAGTGGGACGGGATCCTGGTCGAGCCTCCGATCTCCGAGCCGAAGTCGAACGCCGCGAGGCCCGCGGCGGTGGCGACGGCGCCGCCGCCGGCGGACCCGCCCGAGGTGCGGCTCGTGTCCCAAGGATTCGATGAAGGACCGAACACCGGGTTGTCGGCCTGAACGTCCTGGTTGCCCGGCGGCATGTTGCTCTTCCCCATGATCACAGCGCCGGCCGAACGCAGCCGCTTGACCGCCTCGGCGTCCTGGTCGGGCACGTGGTCCTTCAGGTCCGCACGCCCGCAGACGGTACGCATGCCCGCCGTCTCGAAGCTGTCCTTGACCGTGATCGGCAGGCCGTGCAGCGGGCCGAGGTCCTGCCCCGCCGCCCGCGCCGCGTCCGCTTCCGCGGCCTCGCGGCGGGCGCGCTCGGGGTCGAGTGTCACCACCGCGTTCAGCGCGGGATTGTGGGTGGCGATCCGCTCAAGGTAGAGCTCGACGAGTTCCTGGCTCGAGACCTCACCTGCGGCCAGCGCGCGTGACTGATCCACGGCAGATCGGAAGGGAACGTCACTCACGGCATGCCTCATCCCTGACGGTGACAGATCGGCTGCAACATTGTCTGTCGATCATAATATTACGCACGTCAGACCATAGATTAGGATGGGGTGCGAGGCAATGGCCCCGCGGAGCGAATGGAGGAACCCTGTGGTGCGCTACACCAAGGAGCACAAGCAGGTGACGCGGCAACGGATCATCGAGAAGGCCGGCCACCGGTTCAAGCAGGACGGCATCGACGGCTCGGGCATCTCCACGCTGATGTCGGATGCCGGGCTCACCAACGGAGCCTTCTACGCCCACTTCACATCCAAGGACGACCTCGTCGCCCATGTCGTGGCCGACGAACTGCGCACGCAGGTCGCGAGGTACGGCACTCTGCGGCCCGGCCGCCCTGGACTCGAGGACCTCGTTCGCGAGTATCTGTCGCCCGAGCACCGGGACCACCGCAGTGACGGATGCCCCTCCGCCGCCCTGCTCGACGAGATCGGCCGCTGCGGGGACGGGACCAAGCAGGCCTACAACGACGGCGCGCGGGAGATCGTGGATGAGATCGCCGCCCGCCTGGCACCCGAGGATCCGCGGTCCGCTCGCGGCAAGGCCATCGGGCTCTACACCATGATGGTGGGGACGTTGCAGCTGTCCCGCGCCCTCTCCGACGGGAAGTTCGCCGATGAGGTGCTTGAACGGGGAATCGAGAACGCCCTCTCGTTCATGCGCTGAGAGGAACGGCTGATCCGCGCCAGGGTGGCCGCCCGCTTCCGCCGCGCCCTGCGCCAGGACGTCGAGCCCGAGCGTGACCACGGTCCCCCCGGTCCAAGCGCCGACCCAGGTCACCACTCATGGCTCGGAGCCCCGATCGGGACGGCTCCCAGCCGCCCACCGAGTCACCGAGTCACCGAGTCACCGAGTCACCGAGGAGGCTTCTTCAGCCTCACCTCGCGCCGACCGGCCGGTAGGCAAGTGGAGTTGAGGGCAGCGACCGCAACGCATGAGAATCGTGCGACGCGAAGGACGCCGTCAGAGATTCCACTGCCGTCACGGACGGCGGCCACCCGGGTACCGGGCTGGCCATTGCGCACCGTCGTGAGCGCGGGCAGGCCGAGCCGTCCGGTGGAAGGCAGGAACACAACCGCCCCCACCGCAAAGCCCGTTCCCGCGTCGAGCAGGCCCTCGCCCTGCTGCCTGGGCCGGAGGATCCACCGAGGCCGCCGCCCGCCTCGATGACGGGGCGCACCCACCGCGCCAGGCTCGGCATCGCCGTCCCGTAGCAGTCGCCATCACCGGACGACCGGGAAGTAAGCAAGTCAGCGACTCCGAACGGGGGCTCAAGCCGCTCACCGGAGGAGCGTCACGGCTCCGAGGCAGCGTCCTCGGCCCAGGAGACGACCGCACTTCACACTTACTGCCGTTCGAGGAACTCGACAGCCGTCTCGACGAACTGCCGGTGGTACTGGAAGATGCCGCCGTGCCCGGCGTCGGGGTAGAACACCAACTCGCCGTTCGGCACTCGCCGCGCCAGGTCGGCAGAATTCTTCGACGGCACCATCCTGTCGCTCTCACCGTTCGCGACGAGCACAGGCTGGTCGATGACGGAGAGATCGTGCGGCCGCTCCACCCCCCAGCGGTGAATGGCCTTGAGCTGGGAGTTGTACGCACCGAGGGAGATCGCCTTGTCCCGGTCGTGGGTGCGCTCCTTCAGGCGGGCCAGGAACTCCTTCCCTGCCCGACGCCCGTTGGCGGTGCGGGTGAAGAAGAGGAACTGCTTCGGGTCCTGAAGGGTGAGCAGCGCTCGGACGGTGTCGAGATGGGACAACCGGGTCACGTTCTTGATGCCCTCGCCGCCCGCAGGGCCGGTACCCGTGAGGATCAGCCTGCGGACGAGGTCCGGATCGGTCTGCACGATCACCTGGGCGATCATGCCACCCATCGAGAAGCCATGGAGATCGACGTATTCGAAACCGAGCGCCCGGATGAAGGTGACGGCGTCCTTCGCCATCGCCTGGATGGTGCGTGGCGTCGAACCACTCGAAGCGCCGACACCCCGGTTGTCGAACGTGATGACGCGGCGCTTGGCGGCGATGCCGTCGACAACCCTGGGGTCCCAGTTGTCGAGGACCGCGGCGAGGTGGGTGAGAAAGACCACCGGGACGCCGGACCGGGGACCGAGTTCGCGATAGGCGAAGGTCACTCCCCCGGCGGTGATGGTGCGGGTCGGGGCGCTCTTGTACGACGTCACCACGTCACCTCGCACTTCCTGTGAATCAGTCACGGCCGTATCCCTTCGGCATGGGGGCTCCTGCGAGCACGCCGCCCCCTGCGTAGAGGGATACGGCGCTGAGCAGTCACCTGCATCTCCCGGCTGCAGCTGCAGTCCGCGGGGTCGACGGTCGGAGGCCGTGGATGTCCGAGCCCTGAGCGGTCGAGCCCCTCAGCGCCTCTCGCGTCGACGATTGAAGTATGACCATAATTCTATGGACCCGCAAGCCGCCGGGCCGAACGGGGCGACGTCATCGTCGGAATCGTGAATCAACTCTCCTGGCAGGCTCGGCTGTTCACGTCGCGGACCACTGATGCCTCAGCGACCGTGGGCGAGACATGGGCGACGTCGGCGACAACCGACAGGCTCCACCGCGCTGGAGGCGCAGTCCCGCCTTCCTCCTGGATCTCGGGGACGGGTTCGGCCATGCCCCGCCGCCGCCCACCCACCGGCCGCACCTGGGTGCACGTCCAGCCACGGAGCACTTCCACACGCACAACCTGCACCCCCGTCCTGCCGGGAAGAAACACGGTCTCGGGCGATGAGCACGCAGCCGCCGCGATCGGACGTTTCCCACTCCAACGGCGGCTCGACCTCGGCCTTCACGAGATCGCCGGCGGAATCGAATTCGGACAGCCCCGCCGGTCTGCGCCGGAGCGAACCACGGCGAGGCCGTCGGACATCATGCATGCCTGTTCACGGTCCGCGGCCCTGAACAGGCATGCATGCAGGTGTCTCCTGACTCGGGGACACTGCCGCCTGACATGTCAGACGACAAGCCACTGCTGGTTCGTCCCGGCGTTGCAGCTCGACTGGTCCAGGGCCGCTCCGTTGGCGGTCGACGCTCCGGCGACCTCGAGGCACTTGCCGCTGTTGACGTCGGCAAAGGTGACGTAGCCGCCGATCACCGTCGTCTTCGTCCACAGCTGGTGCGAGGCTCCCGTGCACGTCGACTGGACGGCGACCGCGCCGTCGGCGGTGGAAGCGCCGGAGATCTGGAGGCACTTGCCGCTGTTGACGTTGACCAGCTCGTAGTTGGAGCCGACAGCCGTCGGCACCCACTGCTGGTTGGCCCCGGAGTTGCAGTTCCCCGAGTTCACGGCCGCGCCGTCCGCCGTGCTCAGATACCAGACGTCCGCGCACTTGGCGCTGTTCCGGTTCAACAGGTGGCTGTTCGCCGCTCCGAGCGGGCCGGCGATGACGGGCCAGCCGCCGGAGAAGGTGACCTGACGGATGTCGAGGGTCTCCTGCCCAGAGTTGTTGCCGTCGTAGTAGTGGTAGGCAAGGAATTTCGACGAACCGTCGTCGTAGGCGTCCGCACCGCCGGCGGCCACCCTCGGGTAGGCACCGGTCAGGACGGTGGTCCCACCGCCTGAAGCCATGTCCGTGCCGTTCTGGTCGAGGTACGGTCCCGTGATGCTCGCGGACCGCCCGACCACCGTGTAGTAGGTGCTGTTGACCCCGCTGCAGCAGGTCCCCTTCGAGCCGAAAAGGTAGTAGTAGCCGCCGTTGAGGATGATCGTCGTGTTCTCGATCCCGACGGCGATGTGCCAGAGGTTGTTGTCGGTGGTGGACAGCTTGCCCGTGGAGGAGTCCAGTACGTGCATGTAGGTGCCGCTGCCGGTCCAGGAGCCCCAGGAGATGTACAGCCGACCGTCCGGTCCCCAGTCGACGTTGGGGTCGATCGGGTAGTTGACGTCCGTGACCATGCCCTGGTCGGTCCACGGGCCCTCGATGTTCGTGGCCGTGGCCAGACCCATCACGGCGTACGACGTGCCCCAGAGTGAGCCCGCGTAGTACAGGTGGTACGTGCCGTTGAAGTACTTGATGTCCGGGGCCCAGATGTTCGGCGGGGTCGAACCGAGCTTGGTGGTGACCCAGGACGGCGTCGAGTCCCACACGTTGCCGATCTTGGTCCAGCCGGTGGCCGGGGTACTGTCGCACGTCCTGCGCTCGGTGATGGAGCCGCTCGCGTTGAGCGAGTCGTTCTCGAACCCGGTGGAGAACCCGTAGTAGCAGCTGCCGACCTTGATGACGGACGGGTCGTGCATACGGATGTCACCGCTGAGGGCTTGCGCAGGCCCGGCGGTGACCAGACCGAGAAGGGTCATGAGGGCGGCCACGATCACGGCGAGCGCGGGATGGCTGCGCCGTCTGCTGATTCCGGGACGTGGACCTTCGGAGTGATGGGTGGTCATGCGGTACTCCTTTGTATCGCTGATGCTCGGGTGCGACCACGCAGCCGATGTTCGGCCGTCGGCTCACGGGGGTCCGCCCCCGGTCGGCCCGCTACGGCCCCGTCCTCGGGGAACAGGGTCGGATGGCGGTGTCCTGCTGCCTCGCCGCCCGAACGGCTCCCGAGCGGCTGAGGAATCAGTGGGCGGATCTGCCGTGGCGGCGCGCTTTGGTCGGCTGTCCGCCTGTGGGAGGGCGCGACTAGTTGATCTTCGTGATCGTCCACCACCGTGCGGATGCGGTCGAGATGGTCTCCTGGTCCAGAAGTGCTCCGTCGCCGGTCGAGGCGTCGGCCACCGTCAGAGCCAGTCCGCCGGCACGGTTGACCACCTGGTACTTGCCGACTCCGGTGTCGGTGAGAGACCACTGCTGGGACGCCCCGCCGGAGGCCGGCTTCCGGACGACCGCGCTGCCGCCGGCGGTGGCCCCCGCCGAGTCGAGGAGGTCACCCGAGGTCACCCGCCGCGATGATCGTGCCGGCGGGAAACGAGCCGACCGCCTGCGGAAGCTCGTAGAGCACGGGTTCGAGCTGGATGTTGTTCCAGGAGTTGACCTGGTCGTGGACCGTGGAGATCTGCGTCCAGGTGCGCCCCGCGTCGGTGCTGCGGTACACCGGCATGCCGTTGCCGGAGTACCGCTCTGAGGATGCCAGGAGCGTGCCGTTGGAGTCGGTGCTGAGCTGGAGCATGATCGCGTGCGCGTGGAGCGAGCCGTAGGAGGGTGCTCCGCTCGGCGCCAGCCACATGACGCCGCCGCTGTAGGTGACGGCGCGGGCCGACATGGCCGGCGCCATGAAGGGCACCAAGGCGGCCACCGCCGATGGCGGCGGCCTTCGCCCGTGATCGTCTGTTCCTGTGCATGGTTTCGTGACTCCCTCGACGGTGAGAGAAGGACGGCGCGGGCGGAAGCAGACCGTGTGCTCCGACGCGGAACGGCAGCTGGTGAGCGCGAGCCCCGGCCGAGTGCGGCGCAGGGAACGTCATCGCTCGGGTGGGGACGTGAGAGGCGGGAAGCAGGATTGATGCGCTTCAATCCCTTTGGCGGTGCGAGGCTGACACTCTCCGTGCCGCTCGTCAAGAGTCCGCGCACTCATCCCACGGGCTTGAGCCAGTCGCGCCTGGTGGTGCTTCCCGCAGGAGACACTCGGCCGCCGGACGGCCTCCGGGCGATCGGCAGCCCGCGTACACATCGGGGATCAGTACCGCGACCTCCGCGTCCGTGCCATCATCCGAGCTCTGAAGGGTGGGCGCGGGAGTCGGGATTGGAGCGCTTTAACGGAAGCATGTATCCTGCGCCTGTCCACAGAGCCCGGTCCTTCAGCGTCGCGTCCGGGCCGAACGAGACCGGAAGTCGAGGAGCGTCGTGGCAGCCGCAGGTCCACGGGCAAACGGGCACGCCGGTCCGAGCATGCAGGACGTCGCGAAGGCAGCGGGCGTCTCGCTCGGCACCGTTTCCAACGTGCTGAACCATCCGGCCAAGGTCAGTCCCGTGACGGCGCAACGTGTCCGCGAAGCCATCGCACGGCTGGGTTTCGTGCGCAACGACGCCGCCCGGTCGCTGGCTTCCGGATCGAACGACAGTGTCGGCATGGTGCTCGCGGACATCGAGAACTCGCTGTTCATCGACATGGCGCACGGCGCTCAGGAAGCAGCCCGGGCGGCCGGCCTCAACCTGCTGCTCGCGAACACCACGTGCGACATGGGGCTCCAGGACGAGTATCTGGACCTTTTCGACCAGGCCCGGGTGACCGGCGTTCTGCTGGCCCCGATGGAGGACTCCACCGCAGGCATCGCCCGGATGCGCTCGCACGGACGCCAGATCGTGCTCCTCAACTTCTCGCCGAAACCGGGCACGTGCTGCTCGGTGCTCACCAACAACGAGCACGTGGGGTATCTCGCGACCCGCCACCTCATCGACACCGGACGCACCAGGCTCGCGTACGTCGTCGCGCACGACGACTACCAGCCCGTGCGCGACCGGCGCAGAGGAGTGCGCGCGGCGGTCGAGGAGGCCGGCGCCGGCGTGACGCTGGAGGAGATCGACAGCGTCGGCCTCACCACGGCGCACGGGCACCTGGTCGGGAAGGACCTCGCCGGACGGGGGCCCGGGGACCTGCCCGACGGCCTCGTCGTCGTCGCGGACGAGCTGGCCAACGGCATCATCCACGAACTGCACACGGTGGCGGGAATCGGCGTACCCGACCAGGTCGCGGTCGTCGGGTGCGAGAACAACCGCACGGCCGGTTCGGCGGCGGTGCCCCTGACCGCGGTGGACCTGCCCGGGCGGGCCATGGGGCAGGAAGCGATGCGACTGCTGATGGACGAGGTGGCCTCGGGCGAGCAGCACCGCCATGCCACCGTCGTGCTTGAGCCCGAGCTGGTCATCCGCGCCAGCGCGCCGCGCTGAAGACGTAGCCCGCACCGGTCTCCACACGCGTGGCCCACACCGGTCTCCAAGTCAGGGGCCCGGTCTCCCGCATGCCCGATTGCTGTCGTGGTGCACACATTGCGGTTCGGAAATATCGACGAATCATCCTTGACATGGCCGCGTAGTGGCCCGTAGGTTCCGGGGCAACATTGAAGCGCTTCAATGCGCTGTGCACCGCGAGGAGCAACCCCGTGCACCAGACCCTCAGGCCCCGCAGCCTCGCCATCCTGGCGACCGCTGCCACCGCCGGCCTTGTGCTGAGCGGCTGCGGAGGTACGAACGCGTCGAGCGGCGGCGCCAAGGACTACTCCCTCACCATCAACGACGACAACCACATCGTGCAGCAGGAACTCAAGTCCCTGAGCACCGACGCGTGCAAGACGCAGAACGCGGCTCTGCCGCTGAAGATCCAGACGCTGCCGATCAGCAACGTCGACCAGAAGGTGCAGCTTCTCGCCGGGCAGGACGCGCTGCCGGTGCAGTTCGCCGCGGGAGGCACTCCGGCGCTCACCAAGACGCTGGACAAGGCCGGGCAGGTCCTCGACCTGGAAAAGACGCTGAAGGACCTCGGGGTGTGGGACGACATCCAGCCGGCCGCGGTCAAGACCGTGCAGAACCTGTACGGCAAGTTCAACGTGATGCCCTACCAGTTCAACATCGAGGGCATCTGGTACAACAAGCAGCTCTTCGCCGCCCACCACATCGCCGTTCCGACGACGTACGACGAACTGGTCGCGGCAGCGGCGAAGTTGAAGGGCGCGGGGGTCATCCCCTTCTCCGCGGCGGGCAAGGAGGGGTGGCCCCTCACCCGTCTCGTCAGCGGTTACCTCTACCGGGAGCTGGGTCCGGACGCACTGCGGGCAGTCGCGGACGGCAAGGCGAAGCTGACCGACCCCGCGTACGTCAAGGCGGCGCAGGCCATCGCCGAGCTGGGCACGGCGGGTTACTTCGGCAAGGGTGTCGGATCGATCGACTACGACACCGGGGTACAGCAGTTCCTGACCGGCAAGGCCGCGATGTTCTACATGGGCAGCTGGGAGCTGGGCGACTTCAACGACAAGACCAAGAACAAGGTAGGCGCATCCAACATCGGCTTCATGCCCTTCCCGACCGTGCCCGGTGGCAAGGGGTCCGCCGACCAGATTCCGGCCAACGTCGGTCTCCCGGTCGCCGTCTCCGCGAAGGCGTACGACTCCAAGGTCGGCGACTGGCTCTCCTGCACCGCCAAGAACTACGGTGCCGCCTCACTGAAGGACCAGGGCACGATCTCCGGGTTCAAGCCCAAGGGCGACACGGGCACGCTGCCGCCGCTCACGCAGCAGGTGCAGGACACCATCTCCAAGACCACGACCAGCACCCTGTGGTTCGAGGCGCTGTTCAACACGAAGGCGACCGAGACCAGTCAGACGAACGCCGCGCCGCTGGTCACCGGATCCCTCTCCGCGCAGGACTTCATGAAGAAGATCCAGGCGGACCTGGACAACGGCTGACCCGTCCGCCGCCACCCGCGAACCGCTTTCGAACCCTTCGTGAAAGAGCCGACATGCGTTCAGTTCTGGGAGACCGCCGTGCCCTCGCCATCCTGCTGGGTCCGGCACTGCTCGTGTACACACTGGTGATGCTGGTGCCGATGGGCTGGTCCCTGGGGTACACCTTCTTCAAGGGGAACGTCATCGAGGGGTTCACCTTCGACGGGTTCGGCAACTTCGAAAAGCTGTGGCATGACCCGCAGGCGCATGCGGCGCTGTGGTTCACCTTCAAGTACGGGGTCGTCGTCAGCGTCGGGCAGGTGCTCTGCGGGTACCTGCTCGCGCTGCTCTACGTGTTCGTACTGCGCAAGTCGTCCGCGCTCATCCGTACGCTGGTGTTCTTCCCGGTGATCCTTCCGACGGTCGCCGTGGCCCTGATGTTCCAGAAACTCTTCGCTGTCGCGCCGCAGAACGGCCTGGCCAACACCGCCATCGAAGCGCTGGGCATCCACCACGGGGACTGGTTCGCCAGCGGCGGCGGGGCCTTCCTCGTCCTGGTCGTGATGGATGTGTGGCGCTCCATGGGCTTCTACGGCGTGCTCATCTACGCGGGACTGCTCGACATCCCCGAGGAGACGATCGAGTCGGCGCGGATGGACGGCGCGACGGGACTGCGACTGGTCCGGCACATCGTCCTGCCGCTGTCCTGGCCGGTGGTGCTGTCGTCGGCCGTGTTCAGCATCAACGGCACGCTCAAGGTGTTCGACTCGGTCCTGGCCCTGACCAACGGCGGCCCGGGCAGCGACACAACTCCCCTGACGCTGTACATGTTCCGCACCGCGTTCTCCTACGGTGACTACGGCTACGGCAGCACCATCGCATCGCTGCTCACCGTCGTCTGCCTGGGTGTCTCCCTCATCATCTTCCGCTTCTCGCGACGCGACCTCACCAAGGGCTGAACTCCCATGACCGACACCCTCACGGCACCACCGCGGGAACCCCTCACCCACCCGCCGACGGCGGCCCCTCGACCGGGCCGGTCCGCCCGGCGTCTGATGCGGAACGCACTCGTCGCCCTGCTGCTGGTGATCGAGGTGGCACCGCTGCTGTGGCTACTGCTGAGCTCCTTCAAGACCCAGTCCGAGTTCGTCAACGACCCCGCCTGGTCGCTTCCGAAGAACTGGGGCTTCCACAACTACACCGAAGCCTGGACGACGGGGCACGTCGCGCAGTACATCCGCAACAGCCTCCTGGCCACCGCACCTTCGCTCGCACTCATCATCTTGCTCGGCGTCGCCGCGGGCTTCGCCCTGGAGGTGATGGTCTGGCGCGGACGCCACAAGGTCCTGCTCGTCTTCCTCGTCGGCATCATGGTGCCGAGCCAGATGATCCTGCTGCCGCTGTTCCGGGTGTACTTCCAGGCCGGGCTGTCGGGGACACTGTGGCCACTGATCATCACCTACACCGCGGCCGGTCTCCCGTTGACCGTCTTCATGATGGCCACCTTCTTCCGCTCGATCCCGCGCGAGGTGTTCGAAGCCGCCACCCTCGACGGGGCGAGCATCCTCGTCGCCTTCTGGCGGATCGCGTTCCCCATGGTCCGCAACGCCGTCTTCACCGTGGGGCTGGTGCAGTTCTTCTTCATCTGGAACGACCTGCTCATCTCACTCACCTTCACCACCGACGACGACCTGCGCACCATCCAGGTGGGACTGCTCAACTTCACCGGGCAGTACGGCGAGACAACCTACGGTCCGCTGTTCGCCGCGATCAGCATCAACGTGGTCGGCGCCCTGGTCCTGTACCTCCTCATCAACCAGCGCATCATCAAGGGCCTGACCGCCGGCGCGGTGAAGGGATGACCCACCAGCCCATGGCAGCGGTCGCCACGCCGACCGCGGAACATCACCGGGAGCCGTTCGGCATCGGTGAGTCAGAGCCCCGGATCTCCTGGAAGACGACGGCACCGGCCGGCTGGACGCAGCAGGCGTACCAGATCGAGATCACCCGCGCCGACGGGACGCACCGCACGGACTGGGTGGTCTCAGAGGACTCCGTGCTCGTCGACTGGCCGCTGCGGCCACTGGGGTCACGGGAGCGCTCCGGGATACGCGTCCGGGTCCGCGGTGCCGACGGAACGGCCAGCCGCTGGAGCCCGGCCCTGCGACTGGAGACGGGGCTGCTGGAGTCGGCTGACTGGACGGCGCGCGCGATCTCGCCGCGGTCGCAGGACAGCGGCCGACGTCCACCGCTGCTGCGCAAGGAGTTCCACATCGGCGCAGACGTGGAGAGAGCGCGGTTGTACGTCACCGCCCACGGACTGTACGAAGTCGAGATCAACGGTCGAAGGGTCGGCGACCACGCTCTCGCGCCCGGCTGGACCAGCTACGACCACCGACTGCGCTACCAGACCCACGACGTCACGGAACATCTGCGCGCCGGCGGCAACACGGTCGGCGCATGGCTGGCCGACGGCTGGTACCGCGGGCGGCTGGGCTTCCACGGCGGCCACGCCAACCTCTACGGCGACCGGCTCGCCCTCATCGCCCAACTCGAAATCGTCCACCGCGACGGAACCCGCACCACCATCGGCACAGACGCCTCCTGGCGAGCCGCCCACGGCCCGATCGTGTCCTCGGGCCTGCTCGACGGCGAGACCTACGACGCCCGGGACGAACGGCCGGGCTGGTCCAGTCCCGGATTCGACGACAGCGGCTGGTCACCGGTCGACATCGTCACCCGGGATCCGGCGACACAGGTCGCCCCCACCGGACCACCGGTGCGCTGCACCGAGGAGATCACCCCGGCCCGGGTAACCACTCTCGGCGCCGGCCGTCTCCTGGTGGACTTCGGGCAGAACCTCGTCGGCAGAGTCCGCATCACCATGACCGGCCCGGCCGGACACACGGTCGTCATCCGTCACGCCGAGGTGCTCCAGGACGGAGAACTGTGCGTCCGTCCCCTGCGCGAGGCCATCTCCACCGACCGGTACGTGCTGCGCGGCGGCGCCCCCGAGACCTGGGAGCCACGCTTCACCATCCACGGATTCCGGTACGCCGAGATCACCGGCTGGCGCGGCGGCGATCCCCACACCCACATCACCGCCCGCGTCCACCACACCGACATGGCTCGGACCGGCTGGTTCGAATGCTCCGACGAGCAGGTGAACCGTCTGCATCAGAACGTCGTGTGGAGCCTGCGCGGCAACTTCGTCGACCTGCCCACCGACTGCCCGCAGCGCGACGAACGGCTCGGCTGGACCGGCGACATCCAGGTCTTCGCGCCCACCGCCGCCTTCCTGTACGACTGCCACGGCATGCTCGCGTCCTGGCTGAGGGACGTCGCCGTCGAGCAGCACGCCGACGGAACGGTGCCCTGGTACGTGCCCACTATTCCCGGCGGCCCGCAGTGGACACCGGCCAGACCCGGTGCAGGCTGGGGCGACGTCGTGACGCTGACCCCGTGGGCGCTGTACCAGGATTCCGGTGACACCGGACTGCTGGCGGCCCAGTACGACAGCGCACGCCGCTGGGTCGACCTCATCACCGCGCTCGCGGACCCGTCCGGCCTGTGGAACCACGGCTACCAGCTCGGCGACTGGCTCGACCCGTCCGCACCTCCGGAGGACCCCGGTGCCGGCCGCACCGACCGCCACCTCATCGCCACCGCCTACTACGCCTGGTCCGCGCGGCACGTGGCGTGGACCGCCGGCGTCCTGGGGCTCGACAAGGACCGGGCAACGTACGAGGAGCTCGCGCACCGGGTACGCCAGGCGTTCATCGACGCCTACGTGCGCCCTTCCGGGCTGATGACCAGCGACACCCAGACCGCGTACGCCGTCGCCCTCCAGTTCGACCTGCTTCCCGACCCGGCATCCCGGACCACCGCGGGAGACCGTCTGGCCGAACTGGTCGCCTCGGGCGGGCACACCATCCAGACCGGCTTCATCGGCACACCGCTCGTGACACCCGCGCTCAGCGCCACCCACCACGTCGACACCGCGTACGCCCTGCTCCTCCAACAGGAGTGCCCCTCCTGGCTGTACGCGCTGAAGCACGACGCCACCACCCTCTGGGAACGCTGGGACAGCATGCTGCCCGACGGCACCGTGAACCCGGGCGAGATGACCTCCTTCAACCACTACGCCCTCGGCGCGGTCGCGCAGTGGCTGCACACCACCGTCGCGGGGCTGACCGCGGCCTCACCCGGCTACCGCGACATCGTCTTCCGCCCACGACCGGGCGGCGGCATCACCTGGGCCGGCGCCGCCCACGATTCACCGTACGGCCGCGTGGCAATCAGGTGGGAGCTGCATGCCTCGGGCATCGAGGTGCACACGACGGTGCCCACCGGCACAAACGCGCGGATCGAGTGGCCCGATGGAAGCGTGACCACCCTGGCGGCCGGTACCACCACGACATGGCGATCAGAGCGCCACACCGAACGGCCACCACTGCCCACTCGCCCTGACTGAGCCGGGTCAGTGCGGGGAGGGAACTTGCCGCAGCCGTGGCCGTGTTCACGGCCCGAGGGCACGACGGCAGCCGCCCGGCCCGCTGGGCAACACCGCCCGGTGTCCGCCTGGGCCCGGTCCCCGCTGACACCTGGTCATCCCGCCGATGGTGAACCCGCCATGTGCGCCGCCGGCGGAGAGGAGGGAACACTCGATGCCCTGTCTGCCCGTGCACAGCACTCGGCAACGGGACCAAACCCTCGTGGTGGTGACGTTCCACCATCGTGTCGGCGCCGCCTCACACTGCTGTGAGGCGGCGCCGACCTCACCGCCGCCCCCGCCCGACGCCCTGGTTCCCGTGGGGGCGGCGGTGGGGTCGGCGTGGTCAGGCTGCGAGGAAGTCGGCCACCTGCTTGGTGAAGGCCTTGGCGTACTGGAAGAGGAAGGCATGGCCGGCGCCGGTGTAGAGCACGAGGGTGGCGTTGTCGAGGTGCTGGACCGCGACGTAGGAGTTGTGGGCGGGGATCATCACATCGTTCAGGCCGTTGGCGTAGAGGACGGGCTGCTTGATGGCCTCCAGCTCCGCCTGCACCTCATCGAAGGGGGCCACCAGGAGAGCGCCCGCCGCAGCGAGCATGCCCTGCGCCGCCTCCTCGGAGACAGGGGGGCCACCTGCGGCGAGCCGGGTCGAGACATGGTCGAAGTGCTCGTGCCCAGCGGCGCGGGCCGTGTCCGTCTCGGGGTAGAACAGGTACAGCATGTCCTCCAGGTCGGCATCGGGCTTGGCCATGATGCCCAGGACCTTCTCGCTGAAGTCCGGAGCGCCCGGCACCCAGCCGGCCGGTCCGCTGCCCGCCACGACGAGCTTGCGTACCAGCTCGGGGCGTCGCAGAGCCACACGCTGGGCCACGATGCCACCCAGGGACCAGCCGAGCAGGTCGGCCTGCGTGAGGCCGAGTGCGTCGATGAACTCGATGGCTCCCTGGGCGAATCCTTCGAGGGAGTCGCGCGGCTCGCCGTCGGTGTAGCCGACGCCGACGTTGTCGAACACGATCACGTCGTGGTCGGCGGCCAGGTAGTCCAGGAACTCCGGGTCCCACCAGTCGATGGTGCCGCGGAAGCGGTTCAGCAGGACGAGCGGAACGCCGCCCTTCGAACCCATCCGCCGGTAGGTGAACCGCGCGGAGGGACCCTCGACGGTGAGGTCCTCGGCCTTGTCTGCCAGATACGTGCTCATGTTGTCCTTCTCTTGTTGGCGGGTGTTCGTGACATCTCGCGGGTCTGCTTACGCAACGCACCGGAGACACACTGGGCGACGCGACGGAGTTCTCTTCGCCAGGCGTCCGACGCGCTGAGCCGGCGGCGGCCAGGTCATGGATGCACCCCGAGTTGACCGATCATCTGCTCGACCACGTTGCTGACGTGCGAGTCTGTCGCAACGAGCGCGATCGAGGCGGATCAGCCGCCGCTATGAGTCCCCCCATGCCTTCCGACTCGTCCCGATCACTACGGATCCGCCTTGCCGAGCGCAAGGGCGGCACCGTCCGGGCGGAGCAATTAAATTACGCTCATAATGCTAAGCATGGGAGGCGACGGAACGCAAGCGGGTCCTCGCGATCACAGCACTCCGCAGGGCGCCACAGAACGAGCCCGAGCAGGTAATGGCACAAGGGTCACCCGACATGACACCCCCATCGCCGACGGGGCGGCCTGTGACTACCCGAAACCATTGAATTACGTTCACACTACAATGTAGCGAGGGCCCCATGAAGGACAGGCCGCCCCTCGGACGAACGAAGGAGAGTGCCGTGCGATACAGGAAAGAGCACAAGCAGGCGACGAGGCAGCGGATCATCGAGGCGGCCGGCCGCCGGTTCAAGCGGGACGGCATCGACAGCTCGGGCATCACGACACTCATGAAGGACGCGGGGCTGACCAACGGCGCGTTCTACACTCACTTCACGTCAAAGGACGAGCTCGTGGCCACCGCGGTCGCCGACCAGCTGCAGACACAGAATGCGAACATCGTCGCGCAGGCGGCACCCGGCCGCGCCGGACTTGAGCAGATCGTGCGGTGGTACCTGTCCGCCCAGCACCGCGACAGCCCGGACGACGGCTGCCCCTCCGCCGCCCTGCTCGACGAAATCCGACGCTGCGCAGACCCGACCAAGCAGGCTTACACCGACGGCGTACTGGTTGTCATTGACGGCATCGCCGCCCGCCTGGAACCCGACGACCCACTCTCGGTCCGCACCAAGGCGCTCAGCGCCTACGCCATGATGGCCGGGACGCTACAGCTGGCCCGAGCCCTCGCCGACAGGCAACTCGCCGACGAACTCCTCGAGCAAGGCATCCACAACGCCCTCGCCCTACTGGGCTTCGAGCATCAGCACGCCAGGACCTTGAACTGAAGCACCCGCACAACGCCCGTCCGCACCACACGTCACCCGCTCACATCTGGACGGCGCGGCACGGCGACACCGAGAGCAACGGGCCCACTTGCGATTCACTGACCGGCCACATACAATTACGGTCGTAATTTAACGACTCTGACCCGCACCCGCCACGCGGACCGGCGGCAGCGCCCTTCCCCCTCGACAGGGCACCCCGGAAAGCTCTGGCGAACGAGGTGAACGTCGGGCACGACACCCGGCATGCCCCACACGCGCCCATCACCGCGGGCGTTCAGCTCTCCACCGACAGCCCTGGCCATAGTCCCCGCCTCGCACCACACCCTTTACATCTGCCACCACCCGGGGAAGCCCGGACTGAACAGCACCCCCGTCCGCACGCGGACGAGACATGGAGACAACGATGAGGGCCTTCACGGTAGAGCGCTACGGCGACAAGGCCGGTGTGCGTGCCGGCGAGGTGCCGGACCCGGAGGTGGGCGCGGACGATGTGCTGGTCCGGATCCAGGCAGCGAGCGTCAATCCCCTCGACCGCATGATCCGGGACGGGGAGATGAAGGCGATCCTGCCGTACCGGGTCCCGTTCGTCCTGGGCAACGACCTGGCCGGAGTAGTGGTCGAAGTCGGTACGGCCGTCACGCAGTACGCGGTGGGCGACGAGGTCTTCGCGCGGCCCGACAAGGACCGGATCGGTACGTTCGCCGAACTCATCGCGGTGCACCAGGACGACGTGGCGATCAAGCCGGCCACGCTCACCATGGAGGAGGCGGCGTCTCTGCCCCTGGTCGCCCTGACCTCGTGGCAGGCGCTGGTCGAGCGGGCACGCATTCAGCCGGGCCAGAAGGTCCTCATCCACGCGGGCTCCGGCGGCCTGGGCACCATCGCCATCCAGCTGGCGAAGCAGCTGGGCGCGCACGTGGCGACCACCACGAGCACGGCCAACGTCGACCTGGTGAGGCGTCTGGGCGCGGACGTCGTCGTCGACTACAAGAAGCAGGCGTTCGAGACAGTGCTGCACGACTATGACTTCGTCCTGGACTCACTCGGTGGCGAGACACTCAAGAAGTCCCTGGACGTGCTCAAGCCCGGCGGCCAAGTCATCAGTGTCGCGGGCCCTCCCGACGCCGCATTCGCCCGGGAACTGGGAGCCAATCCGCTCATCCGGCTGGTGATGTCCGCGCTGAGTTTCCGGATCCGACGACGCGCCCGGCGCCGTAACGTGACGTACTCGTTCCTGTTCATGAAGGCCAGCGGGGACCAACTGCGCGAGCTCACCCCCCTCATCGAGGCCGGCAGGATCCGACCCGTCGTCGACACCGTCTTCCCGTTCGAGTCGGCGCGGGAAGCACTGGAGTACCTCGAAGCGGGGCGCGCGAAGGCCGGCAAGGTCGTCGTCAAGATGACCTGAGGAATCAGTTCCGCCGGTCGATCAGGCCCTCCGCGAGAGCCAACGACACCGCCCGCGGCAACGAGAAGTGCGCTGAACCCGCTGATGTGCCCTCAAACCCACTGCAGAAGGAACCGGACATGACCACCGCGCCGCGGAACTCCCCGTCCCCCTCGACATCGTCGTACGAGAACGCGCCGACGCGTACCGTGTCCGTTCGCGGCGAGGACTTCGCCTATCGAGAACTCGGCCCGGAGGACGGCGTGCCGCTGATCCTCTTGATTCACCTGGCCGGTGTCCTGGACAACTGGGACCCGCGCGTCGTCGACGGACTCGCCGCACGACGTCGGGTCATCGCCTTCGACAACCGCGGAGTGGGCGGATCGAGCGGCTCCACACCGGACACGATCGAGGCGATGGCTCGCGACGCGGTGCTGTTCGTCCGAGCCCTCGGGTTCGACCAGGTCGATCTGCTCGGCCTGTCGATGGGCGGCTTCATCGCACAGGTCATCGCGGAACAGGAACCGCGCCTCGTCCGCAAGGTCATCCTCGCGGGCACGGGCCCCGCCGGGGGCCCCGGCATCGACAAGGTCCCGGCACTCACCATCCAGGCCACACTCAAAGGCGCCCTGACCCGCCAGGACCCCAAACTCTCCCTCTTCTTCACCGAGACTCGCGGCGGCCGACGGGCCGGACGCGCTTTCCTGGAACGGCTGAAGGAGCGCACGCACAACCGGGACAAGGACATTTCGCTGCCGTCGTTCCGCGCCCAGCTGAAGGCCATCAAACGATGGGGCCGCCAGGCGCCGTCGGACCTGTCGAACATCCGCCAACCCGTCCTCGTGGCAAACGGTGAGAGCGACCGGATGGTCCCCAGCCAGAACACCCTCGACCTGGCCGCCCGCCTACCCCGGAGCGAGCTCGTCCCCCTCTACCCGGATGCCGGACACGGGGGAATCTTCCAGCACCATGACGAATTCGTGAGCAGGGCGCTCGCATTCCTCGAGTCCTGAGCCCGAGCGACCGTCGTTGGACCGGGTCTCTCGGCTGCCGAGCCGATGCCTGGGGACCGGCAATGCGAGGGGCCCTCCGGCGCGCCGGATGCCCTGCCGTCATGCCTACCTCCAGCACATGCTCGCGCCCGCCGGCCTGCCTCTCGCGCCTGCCGCAGAGTCCGACGTGGTCAAAGAGCGTTGGAGTACAACCGCTGGCCGGAGTACGAGTTGTGCATGGCCGCCGGCCCGGTGGGCCCGCCAGGAAGACGGGGAACTCGACATTCTCGCCTACGTCACGCGCAACCACCATCACGACACCGCCGACTTCCGCTCCCGCGTCGCCGACGCGGAGAACGCCACGATGTGTCAGAGCCAGGCCCTCAAGCCGAAGTGCAAGATCCGGCCACTGCCTGGCCACCTGCCCCGCCGCGGATGACGCCCTCAGCCTCTGCCGCGACGACCGCAGACAGTTCATGACCACGGTGCTGCGCCTCTGCGGGACAAGGCCAAGAGCAAGTAAGTCCTCCCGGACACGGACGCTCAGCGCTGTACCGCCCGACGGCAGTCAAGCCGTCGGGTGCGGACAGGGCACGTCGCGTCAGTGCAGACCCGCCGCGTAGAGCAGCGTGTTGAGGGTGGGCGCGACGGGCCCCGTCAGATCGTCGGCTTTGGTGCCCGCGCGGGCGCTGGCGCCGTCGAATACCAGACTCAACTGCCTGGCCAGCAGGCCGGGGTCGTTCGCCCCGCCTCGTGCGGCTTCGGAGTAGAAGAAGGCCATCAGGTTCTCCTTCACCCGTCGCGCGACCCGGCGTGCCGGATGCCCCTCGTCCTTGACTCAATCTGGGCAGCGAGGTACGGACAGCCGCGGTACTCGGGCAGAGCCGCCTGCGACTCGACCTGCTCGAAGACGTACAGGATCCGCTGGCGCGGCGAACGCTCGTCGTCCGGCCCGGGCAGGAAAGGGGCCGCGAAGTCTGCGGTGCGCTGCTCCAGGCCCGCCGCCAGCAGTTCGTCCTTGCTCTCGAAGAGCTGGTACATGGAGTGCTTGGACACGCCCGCCGCCTTGCACAGTGCTTCGACACCGAAGCTCACTCCGTGGCGAAAGGCCAGCGTGGCCGCCGCGTCCAGCAGCCGCTCTCGAGGGCTTGGCCGCACCTGTGTGGTCATACGCAGAGGTTAACGCCGTTCCCACCGAATGAAAACCGATCGGTTTCCCCTGTTGGGGACCGATCGGTTTACCAGCGGGGCGGGCAAAGGCGAACACGGCCGGACGAAGAGCTTGACGCCGCCGTCCGCTCGGGAGAGACCCGCCGAGCCCTCAACGGCATACATCTCCCGCCCATACGGGGTGACGCACACGGGGGCCACGAGGGGGGTGCCCGTGCCCAGCCGAAGTATTCAGGCGGCCCGCGTCCTGCAGCGGTTGGACGCCCAAGGACGGTCCACGAAGCAGTAGCGGACATGGCCGTCACTCCTTCGTGACCAGCCCCTCCCTCGACGCCGATCAGCGCGCCGAACCCACACCGGCTGCGCCGTCCGTCCAGACTGTCCCGCCTGTGTCGCCGATCATGGTGACCACGACGCCATCCTCCACGAATTCCTCGCCGCACACAGCGACTGGGCCAGGTGGCCGGCCTTCGCCGATGGCACTACCCACGTCATCCACGACTCACGGATGCTGGATGCTGCACATCCAGCCCGCCATGAACCCACCTGCCCGAGGAAGCCTGAACCGTCGCCGCCTACGACACACCCGTCTTCGATCGGCCCTGACACCTCACCCTGACCGTGCCCCCAAGCCCCTCTGCTGAAGAACCTGCTCATCGCCCTTCGTACACCTTGGGACCATTCCCCGCGTGTGCGGATACGGTCCACTGTTCGGGGCCGGTGACAAGGTCAAGGTGAGTTGCCCGGTGGATCGGATCTGATCTGTTTGAACCCGTTGCCGTGACGCTGACCTTGGTGATCAAGGTCAGGAGGAAGGGGTGTTGACCCGCGTCGAAGACTCGGCAGAGATCCGCAGACTGCACCGAGCCGAGCAGATGCCGATCAGGGCGATCGCCCGGCACCCGCCCGTGGCCATCGGTCGCATGGTGACGATGCTCTGCGAACCGAGGACGTCATCGTGCTGCTCCAGGGCGGGTAGATCGTCGCCCGGCATCCGCACTGCTGGGCCCGCCGTCAGGCGCTCACCGATCCCCAGCACGCTGCCCTGGGCGACGTGCTGCGCCGCCACGTGCACCGCCCACGCCATGCCGTCGCAGCGGCGGATGTGGTCGAGGGCGAGCAGCGCGAGCTGAGCAGCTATGACCGGGTGTTCACCATCATTGACGACGGCGACACGAAGCCGGTCGGTTGACGGCTGCCAGCACCACAACAGCCGACGCCACCCCGCCCGAAGACACCTCCCCGGCTGAGCTGGAGCAGCCGCGCCGTGACGGGCCTTGTCGACTGGGGAGGGGGTTTCCGGCCGTAGCGGGTTGGGCCCACCGGTGGCCCAACCCGCTACGGCTCAGCTTTGGGTGTGCAATTGCTGAGTCGCGTTCGTCTCGGCCTGCTCGAAGAACTTCATGGCTATGAAGCCCTGTGCCCAACTGCCGCCCGCGCGAAGTGCCGCCGCGATCATGGTGGTCTCCGCCAGCTCCTCCTGAGTCGCGCCCGCAGAGCGCACGGCCTTGGTGTGCGCCTCGACGCAGTACGCGCACTGCGTGGTCAGCGCCAGCCCGCACGCTGTTTGGTCCACCGCTTCCAGGCCCGGTACGCAAGCACCATCGACTCGGTCGACACGGACAGGAACGGACGCGTCGGCCCTCGGCAGGCCAGACGCGGCCCCTGAGTGTTTCCGAACGGATCAGGCCGATGCCGCCCCGGTGCTCGGCGATCATGTGATCATCCGGTGCCCGTCCCCCCTCCGCGCCATGGAGATGGCCTCGGAGGCAAGGCACTGCGAGTGCGGTGTTGGAAGGCAAGCAGGCAGGCGAGGGCAGCCCCGGTGAACCACGCGAGCTGGATGCCGAGGTCCCGGAGCGGGGCAGAGGTGGAGAATCCGGCCGCGGCGCCGGCCTGCATGGCTCCATAGGAGGGCAAGTAGCGCACCACTGCGCTGTTGGCTCCGGAGCTCATGATGGGGTTTTGAAGTGCAAGGTCGATGATGCTGATCATCACGATGGCGAACATGCCCTCGACCTCGCGGTGCAGGACGGATCCGAGAGCGACGCCAAGGACGCCGTACGTCATGGCGGCACAGAAGAACGCGGCGGCGAGCAGGAGAGGCTGTCTGGGCGTCCATGTCAGGCAGATGACTGCGGTGGCGTACGCGGCGGTCACTGCTGAGGCCGCGGCGAGGGCGGCTACTTTGGCGAGGACGAGGTGGATACGGGGGTAGCCGGCCAAGGCCAGACGCCTGTCGAAGCCGCTGCCGGCAAAGGTCGCGGCGAACAACAGGAACCCGGTGATCAGCGTGACCGCGTTGAGGGCGCCGCTGGTCGCGGTGAGTTCGTTGCCCCGGGGGGCCAGCCACTGGCCGGTGGCCCGAAGGTGCACCCGTGCCGGGGTGTCGGGCATCGCCATGTACGTCAGGGTTGTCCAGGCCGGGAGGAACAGGGCGACCAGCACCATGGCGAACCGGTTGCGGGCATGCTCGATCGCCGTGTACCGAGTGGCGGTGGCGAAGAGGATCAGGTGATGCCTCATCCTTCACCCGCCGCGTGTGAACAAAGCATCCCGCCCTCCAGGCTCCACAGCTCGTCCAGGCGCTCGGTGTCGTAGGCCAGGTGCGAGACGATCAGGACCGAACGTCCGGCATCGCGCAGCCGGGCGGCGAGGTCCCAGAATCGCTGGTAGGTGTCCCAGTCGAAGCCCTGGTATGGCTCGTCGAGCAGCAGCACTTGGGGAGCGTGCATGAGGGCCAGAGTGAGGTTCAGCTTCTGCCGGGTCCCGCCACTCAGCATCCCGGCCTTGTCGTCCGCGTGCGCGCGTAATCCCAGGAGTTCCACGAGCTCCTCTGCGTAGCGCACGTCGGGGAGGCCGAAGGCCGACTGGAAAAATCCAAGGTGCTGACGAATGGTCAGCGCGTTGTTGAGCATGGGCGTTTGCGGGCAGTAGCCGAAACGACCGCTGTGACGGACCGTGCCATGGCCGGGGCGCAGCTCACCGGCGAGAATCTTCAAGAGGGTGGACTTGCCGGCTCCGTTTTCCCCGACGATTCCAGCAAGCACTCCGCCCCGCAACCGTATGTCGATGCCTCGCAAGACCACACGTCGACCGTAGGCATGACGCACACCCTCGACCTCCACCGGACGCCTCCTCAGGCGGATCTGGACCCCATGCTGACTTGCTCTCCAGGGAGCATCCGCCGGCTTGAGCTTCCCGCAGCACCGTGGACGATGCGTCAGCCGACCCAGCGTGTGGAGGCGTCCGCCCCGCGCGTGGGAGTCGTACAGCCGCTGCCGGCGCACAACCGCTGTGCCTCCGCGGCGCATGGACGAGAGTGCGCCGCTGCGCTTTCCGCGATGGTCGACGGGGCGGGCGGTGAAAGTCGATGGTTGCGCGCCACATACTCACACCAGCGCACGCCGGTTGATTATCTGTTTGTTCGGCCTTTCTGTTTGTGAGGCGGCCCGTTGCCGCATGTCATCTGTCGGATGACCCGGCTGCCGGGCTTCCTGGTCCGCAGAGTGTCTCCTCTCATGCGCCCGGGGCCCGGTCTTGAGCAAGGGAGTGATATATGGCCGCACAGACCGCGGCTTCCCGGCAGTTCGACGTTCTCGAGATCCGATGTGCGGTGGAAGCCACTCTCGTCGACTTCCTCGCCGGCAAGGCGCAGGGCCCGGACGGCCCCTTCATCGGAACTCTGCTCGACGTACTGCAGCATTTTCTGGACGGGCGGGGTAAACGAGTCCGGCCGTTGTACTGCCTGCTGGGTTGGTGTGCGGTCGGCAACGCGCCCTTGAGCGACGAAGCACTGCGGGCGGCCGCGGGGCTGGAACTGTTCCACACCTTCGCTCTGGTGCACGACGATTTGATCGACAGATCCGACAGTCGGCACAACCGCCCCACCGCGCACCGCGCGTTCGCCGCGCGTCATGCCCACTCGCGTGCCGCGTGGTTCGGGGAGAGCGCGGCCGTCCTGCTGGGCGATCTGTGCGAAGTATGGTCCGCTGAACTCCTGGGGGACCTGGGCGAGGGGCCGGAGCGGGCAGTGACCAGGCAGATGGTGGACCGTATGCGTGGCGAACTGGTGACCGGGCAGTTCCTCGACCTGCTCGCTTCGGGAGAAAGCACGGGCAGTGTGGAGGACGCGCTGCGGGTGATCCATTACAAGACCACGAAGTACACCGTGGAGCGCCCGCTGCAGATCGGCGCCGCGCTGGCCGGCGGGGGCCGCAAGGTCCTGGACGCGTGTGCCGCCTATGCCCGGCCGCTGGGAGAGGCCTTCCAGATGTACGACGATCTGGAGGACGTCGTCGTAGACGGTGCCGAGCCGGGCACTGACGGCGGCGACCTGCGAGAAGGCAAGCGCACCGTGGTATTGGCGCTGGCGCTGCAGTGTGCCGCGCCCGACCAGGAAGAACGACTGCGCAGCCTCGTCGGGGACCCGGCCCTGGGAGCGGACGGCCTGGCTGAGGTACGGCGTCTGATCGCTGCGACCGGGGCACCGGGCACAGTCAGGCAGATGGTGATGGAACGGCGCCGGGAAGCCCTGGCCGTCCTTGACCTGGCGCCGTTCCACCCGGCGGCCAAGGAAGGCCTGAGACAGCTGACGGATCTGGCCATGCCAGGAGTCAAGGGCTGGTAGCGGCGGCAGTGAGGGAGTTCGGCGAGCAAGTGGAGCATGTCGACGCCTGCGATCGCGTCCTGCGGATCGTGCAGCGCGACGACGCCGTACGCGAGGGCTGGTTGCACCGCGTGGCCGGGGTGGTGTGCCGGGACACGGACGGGCGTGTGCTGGTCAACCGGCGGTCGATGGACGTGCCGTGGTTCGCGGGCAGATACGCCCCGCTCATCGCCGGAGCGGTCCGGCCGGGAGAGAGCTACGAGCAGGCCGCGGGCCGGGAGCTGAGCGAGGAACTCGGTGTGCGCGCGGAGGTGCGGCACCTTTTCAAGTTCATCTGCCCCGGCGCCGTCGGCCCGTACTGGTTCGGGATCCACGAGGCGGTGTTGACCGACGACGTCATGCCGGATCGTTGCGAGATCGCGTGGTCCGGCTGGCTCACCCTCTCCGAGTTCCGCGGCGCTGCGGCCCGCTGGCCGCTCGTGCCGGACGCCGGGGAGGCATTCGAGCGGTACCTCAGGAGGTGTCAGTGATGGCGTACTTCGACGATGCGAGCGAGGTCTACCAATACCTGGGCGGGGTCTTCCGTGTGGCGGACGCTCACCCGGAGGCAGGGCCCCGGCTGCGGGCCTCCGGGCTCACCTTCCGGATCGACTACTCACATCCGGCCGCGGTCCTGACCGTCCGGATGCGGTCTGAAGGGATCGAGGTCATCGAAGGCGCAACAGCCGTACGCCCGGACGTACGGCTTGCCATGTCCGCGGACAACGGTAACCGCTTCTGGCGCGGTGAGTACAACGCGGCGGTCGGCCTCGCCACGGGTGAGGTCCGTGCCCGCGGCCCCGTCAGCAAGCTCCTCCGCCTCCTGCCGCTGGCCAAACCGGTCTTCCCGCTCTACCGGCAGATGATCGAAGCCAAGGACGGGAGGATCTGACCATGAAGGCGACCGTGGCCCTGCAGCATGCGGCGGGCAGCCCTTTCGCCCTCGAACCCGTGGAACTCGGCCGACCGACCGCCGAGGAGGTCGTGGTCCGGATGGCCGGAGTGGGAGTGTGTCATACCGACTGGACGGCAGCGGCCGGCACGGTGCCACTGCCCATGCCCATCGTCCTCGGGCACGAGGGCGCCGGGACCGTGATCGCGGTGGGGCCGGGCGTGAGCTCCTTGGCCGTCGGGGACCAGGTGGCCCTGAGTTTCGACGCCTGCCGGACGTGCCCGCAGTGCACGGCCGGCCACCCCGCCTACTGTGTGCTGTCCGCAGCCCTGAACTACAGCGGAACGCGAGCGGACGGTACGACGACGATGAGTCAGGACGGCCGTCCCGTGCACGGCAGTTGGTTCGGTCAGTCGTCCTTCGGCACGCATGCCGTCGCGAGCACCCGCAACGCCGTCAAGATCCCCTCCCTCCCGGACGGCCTGCCCCTGGACATCCTCGGCCCCCTCGGCTGCGGACTGCTGACCGGCGCCGGCACCGTCTTCCACGTGCTGCGGCCACGGCCCGGACAGAGCATCGTGGTGTTCGGGCTCGGCACGGTCGGGCTGAGCGCCGTAATGGCCGCCGTGGTGGCAGGATGCCGTCCGCTCATCGGGATCGACCCCAACCCACAACGCCGCCGCATCGGCGGCGACCTGGGGTGTACCCACACCATCGACCCCGACGCGGCCGACGATCTCGACTGGGCCCTGGCGGAACTCACCGGTGCGGGAGCGGATTTCGCCGTCGATACGGTCGGCTCCGGCATGGTCGTCCGACAAGCCCTGCAAACACTGCGGACCCCCGGTATCTGCGCAACGCTCGGCCTGCAGTCCATGGAAAACAACGTCACGATCGACCAGGGCCACCTCCTGATGGGCCGCACCCTGACCGGGGTGATCGAAGGGGACGCCGACCCACACACCCTCATCCCCCGCCTCATCGATCTATGGCAGCAGGGACGCTTCCCGTTCGACCGGCTCGTGCGGCGATATCCCTTCCACCGGATCGATGACGCAGTGGAGGCAGCCCGCACCGGCACGGTCGTCAAGCCCGTCCTCGTCTTCGACTGAAGCCACGGGCCCGCTCCCCTGGTTGCGCCACCGACCCCGACAGGAGACCCATCATGCCGGCCGTCCCCCACGCCTTGATGTACATCGACGGCACGTGGACCGACAGCGAAGAGCACTTCGAAATCCGCAATCCGGCAACCGACGAACTCGTGGCGACCCTCGCCAAGGGCAGCACCGAACACGCAGACCAGGCGGTCGCCGCCGCGAAAGCGGCGTTCGACGAGGGGACGTGGCGTGACACACCCCCCTCCGAGCGGGCGGCCGTCCTGCGCCGGGCGGCCGACCGCCTGGCACGGCGCTCGGAGGAACTGGTCCAGCTGCAGGTCCAGGAGAACGGTGCTCCGGTGCGCCTCGCCGAGGCACTGCACATCGGGACTTCCCTCGCCCATCTGCGCTACCAGGCCGAACTGGCGCAGAGATACCGCTTCGAGCGGCCCAGTGAGATGCTCGCGCCCGTCCTGGCGGCCGCGTTGGTCCGCCGTGAGCCCATCGGTGTCTGCGCCGCCATCGTGCCGTGGAACTTTCCACTCGTGCACGCCGCATGGAAGATCGCGCCGGCGCTGGCCGCCGGCAACACCGTCGTGATCAAACCCGACGAGCGTGCCCCGCTCACCGTGGTGGAGATCGTCCGCGAGTTCGAGGCGGCAGGCATCCCGCCGGGCGTCCTCAACCTCGTCACGGGCGACGGGCCCGAAGTCGGGGGACGACTCGTCGAACATCCGCACGTCCGGAAGATCAGTTTCACCGGTTCCACCCGGGTCGGCCATGACGTACTGCGCCGCTCGTCAGGCGATTTCCGGTACCTCACCCTCGAACTCGGAGGCAAGTCCGCCAACATCGTCCTCGAAGACGCGGACGTGAAGACCGCCGTGGACGGAGCCCTCTTCGCCTGCATGGCCTACTCCGGACAGATCTGCGCCGCGGGGACCCGGCTCCTTCTTCCCGACTCCCTGCACGATGAGTTCGTCGAGCGGCTGATCGCCCGGGTCAGGACACTGCGGATCTCCGACCCGCTCGACCCCCTGACCGACATCGGGCCGCTCATCTCGCGCGAGAAGCGCGACCACGTCCTCGCATGCGTCTCCAAGGCCCGTGATCAAGGCGCCCGCATCGCCTGCGGCGGCGGCATCCCATCCGGCGCACGGTTCTCCCGCGGACAATGGGTGGAACCGACCGTCATCACCGACGTCACACCCGACATGCAGATCGCCCACGAGGAGGTCTTCGGCCCCGTCCTGGCCGTGCTGCGATACCGCACTGTCGAGGAGGCCGTCGAGATCGCCAACGGCACGCAATACGGTCTGGCGGCCGGTGTCTGGAGCCGCGACAACCAAGCCGCCCTCGACGTCGCCGCCCGCCTGGAGGCCGGAGCTGTGTGGATCAACGACTGGTACGCGCTCCCGCCCCACTTTCCCCTCGGCGGCTGCAAGCAGAGCGGGATCGGCCGTGAAAGCGGCGATCACGCCCTGGACGAGTACACCGAGGAGAAGGCCGTTTCCATCGACCTGTCCGGCGGCTTGGAGGGAAAGCTCTATTCGCTCGTCCTCGGAACCGACTCTCCATGAGTCCGTCCCGACTGGTCCCACCACCAGGAGACGCTGGGGCAGTCAAGAGGGCTGGTGTCCGTGCTCGACGGAGCATCAGCCCAGCATGAGGCCGGCACAAGGGCTTCCTCCGCGGACGCCGCGACGACCTTCGCCGCTGCTGCATGGCGCGGAGCCGTCAGTCCCCATTCCACGTGGCCGCGCAGAGCCTGCCCCAACTGGACCAGCAGGTAACGCAGTGGCCGCGGGGCTGACACCAGGAGTTCTTCCCTGAGCCGCAGGAACAATTGCATGACGCGGTCACGCACCACCATCGTCTCGTCGACGGCCCGCTGCAGGGAGAGACCGCGGGTCTCACGCAAAACATTGATCAGGTTCAGGTCATGAACGGATTCCTTGCGATAGGAGAACAGGTCATTGTCGAGAGCGCCGATCATTCCGGCGCTCTCAAGACACGCCAACACCACCGGTGACTGCCAGACATCGTCGGCAAGCGGCTCGGCCCCGCACATCTCGATGATCACAACGGTGAGATGGCCCGCGACGTCGTCGAGCCGGATGGACAGGTACTGGTCCTCGGTGAACCTTCCCAGCTGCTGAACCACGTTGATGCCACGGATGGCGCCCGCGAAACAACGCCTCATCTCATGGGTCAGCCTGCCGACTCTGGCGGGTGAACTCTCGGCCCTCATCCGGCCCATCACATCGACCAGAGCCCGCTCATAGGGGTCGTCCGTGGCGCTCGCCCGGTAGCCGGGTGATTCCATGACACGCATGACCCTACCGGCCTGTTCGATGATCCCCGACAGCCCACCCGCAGCGGGCGAGGAGTCGAAAAGCAAGTCCTCGGCCAGCAGCACCAGATTGGCGAAACAGGTCAGCGTGAGAAATACCTCCTCGTTTTCCACCCGAGGGACCATCAAGCCCAACAGCCGGTGCACCTGGGCATCCCGAATCCGGCCTCGTGTCTCCGGGGCATCGCAGAACCCATAAGAGGCCATCCACTCGAGGGCGTGGGCGCCCGCGGCATCCGTGAGCGGACTGCACCCCCCTGCCAGCGGGCAGTAGAAAGGGGGCAGGATGAATTCACGAGACGACTGCATAAGGATCAGTTTCCACAACCCTCGCGAACCCCAACAGGGCGCACCGGAGCAGTGAGCACCAGAACACAACGAGCTTGCTTCAGAATCCCTCCTCTGCCCAGATTTCGATGTTTGAGCAACCCGGAGGCAGTTATGACCGCTAAAGCCTGCCCCATCTTCATTCAGCTGCGGACCATCCGCGCACGCCAGCTGACCGGTTCCCCCACCACGGCCGACTGAGATCGGCACCTGACGCCCGCACCGGCCGAACTCGGCGTACGTATCGAGGAGGAAGCCGTCCTCCAGGACCTGCTCAGCGACCACGAACCCCGCACATGAGGCACACGCCTCAGACGGAGATACACGACCGTGCGGCATCACGGCGGAGGCCGACAGGCTGCGCGATGCCTTCCGCGCCGAGTGGGCCCACCAGCCGCTGCTCGTCAAGGACGCCCTTGGCAAGCAGATGCTCTCCCTGCTCAACCAGTTGGACGCCGCCTGCACGGCCGCCGACGACCTCGCGAAGGCGGTGGAAGAGGCGTTCCCTCAGCACCCGGACGCCGAGATCCTGCTGAGCCTTCCCGGGCTCGGCATCCAGCTCGCCGCCCGGATCCTGGCTGAGATCGGGGACGACCGCGCCCGCTTCGCCGACGCCCGTGGCCTGAAGGCGTACGCGGGCTCCTCGCCCGTCACCAGGGCCTCCGGCAAGGAGTCGTCCATCACGAGGCGCTGGGTGAAGAACGCCCAGCTCAACCAGGCCGGCTACCTAATGGGATGTGAAGGGCGGACCGTCAACCCTGGTTCCACCCGGTGCCGTGAGCACTACTCAAATTGATTGGGTGATGTCGGGCTGTTCGCCTGACAGTGTCTGGGGCGAGTCGGTGGTTGTGGGTCGTGAGATACGCGCAGGGCGGTGGTTTGACCGACGCCAAGAGGGCTGCGAGGGAGCGGGTGCGGCTGGAGGCAGTCGGTCGCTTCGAGTGTGGTGCGAGGAGCAGGGATGTCGCGGCCGCGCTGAGGGTGAGTGAGCGGTCGGTGGAACGCTGGCGTCGGCAGTGGCGGGAGCAGGGCAAGGAGGGTGTCCGGTCGAAGGGTTCGCCCGGGCGTCCGAGGCTGTCGGGTGTGCAGATCGCCAGGCTGGAAAGGGAGTTGAAGCGTGGTCCGCTCGCCCATGGCTGGAATGACCAGCGGTGGACCCTGGCGCGGGCGAAGACGCTGATCGGGAGATTGTTCCACGTCAGCTACACGGTTCAGGGGACATGGCGACTGCTCAAGCGCCATGGCTGGTCCTGGCAGCAGCCGGCTCGCCGGGCGATCGAACGCGACGACGAGGCAGTGGAGCTGTGGAAGGCGGAGGTGTGGCCGCAGGTAAAAGCGCGGCGGCGGCCCGCGGAGCCTGGATCGTTTGCGAGGACGAGGCCAGTCAGTCGCTCAGGCCGCCACGCGCGAGAACCTGGGGCCAGGTCGGCCGTACTCCGGTTGTCCGCGTCCGGGGCCGGGGTTCGGGACGCGCTTCGATGGCAGGGATGTCCTGCTTCCTTCCAGGAGAGCGGTCTCGGCTCATCTACAGCTTCCGCGTCCACCGGGGGCACAAGGGCGAACCCAAGGGTTTTACTTGGCAGGACTACCGCGATCTCATCGTACGAGCACACCGCCAGCTCAAAGGCCCCTCGTCCTGGTCTGGGACAACCTGCGCACTCACCTCATGCCGCAAATGAAGGAGTTCATCGCCGCGAACGAGGAGTGGCTGACCGTCTTCCACTTTCCCGTCTACGCACCCGATCTCAACCCGCAGGAAGGCATCTGGTCACTGGTGAAACGGACCATCGGCAATCTCGCCGCCGCGAACCTCGACCATCTCGCCACCGCAGTGAAGCGCAGCCTCAAGAAGACTCAGTACTGTCCGCACCTCATCGACGGCTGCCTTGCGGGCACCGGCCTGACCATGGACGGCTGACGCCGACCAAGCCGGTTCAGTAGCGGCGTCCCGCTCGTTTGCCGACGCTCCGGCTGTCAGCGGAGGAGAGGGGTCAAGGTCTGTCCCTGCATCTCTCCTGTGACAACTTCGATGTAGGTGTGGGCGACGTCGCTCAACGGCGTGCCTCCACCGTTGTCCATACCGAGCTTTTCGAGCGTCTCCTTCACCCACCCTGGGCTGACGACGTTCACCCTTACCCCGCGGGGCATTTCGATGGCTGCCGCCCGGACGAACGCCTCCAGTCCGGCATTGACCAGAGCGCCGAACGAGCTGCCTGGCGTGGGCTCTTGGAAGATGCCGCTGGTGAGCGTGATGGACCCGCCGTCCCGCACGTGGTCCAGGGCCCGGCGTAGCAGCTTCACCTGTCCCAGCAGCTTGCCTTTCAGACCGAGAGTGAACTCGTCGTCGGAAGGGGATGTGAGCGGAGTCAGCTGACCGCTGGCCGCGCAGCAGATGACCGCGTCCACCTTGCCGACGGTGTCGAAAAGGGCGTCGATGGAGGCCGGTATCTCCAGGTCGACCCGTGGGCTGCTGTCGCGTGAAGCCCGTATCACCTCATGCTCGGTCTCCAGCGCGTCTGCGACCGCACGGCCGATGGTGCCGGTTGCTCCGATCACAATGATTTTCATGCTGTTTCCTTCTGTCATCGGGCGAGGCGGGCTGGAAGGGGTGCCAGCGGGAAGTTGGCCCAGACGTAGTTGTCCATCTGGTGCTGGTCGCCGCTGAGGTTGACCACTCGATCGACCTGGCCGTCGGCGTCGAAGTGCCATACCAGTGCCCACATCGTGTCGACCTGGCCCACGCCCTGAGTCGTCCAGCCTCGGTGGATGTCGACGACGTACTCGCCGTTGCTGCCGAGAAACACGGGTTCGGCCTGGAAGCCCGCCTTGCCGAGCTGGTCGAAGAAGCTGACCACTTCGTCGAGTCCGTGCTTGGTGCCCGACAGAGGGTGGTGGCCCGGGATGGTCCACTCGATGTCCGGAGCCAGGACCACGCTCATCGCTTTGACGTCGTTGGCGGCGTAGGCGGAGAAGAAGTGGTTGATGGCCTCGACCTTGGGGTCGGACACGGCTTCACTCGTCGTCATCTGGATGCTCCCCGGCGGGTTCGGTACCGGGCTGTCCCGGTCGCGTGATCAACGATCTCGCCAGGCCGCTGTAGTCGTCCAATACCTGCTTCCATAACCTGGCGGCATGGATATCGACACCCGTCAGTTGAGGTACTTCGCCGCGGTGGTCGAGGAAGGCAACCTCACGCGGGCTGCCGAGCGTCTGTACATCTCGCAGCCCGCGCTGACGAAGCAGATACGGCAGCTGGAAGCCCAGCTGGGAGTGGACCTGTTCGTCCGTTCCCGCGCCGGGATGGCCCCCACCGAGGCCGGTGAGGCTCTGGCCGCCCACGCCGGCGCCGTGCTGACCGCTTGGGAGCGTGCGCTGCGAGTCACCCGGGGCGCCACGACCCGGGCCGCACGCACGCTACGGGTCGGCTTCGTGGCCAGCGCCGCCAATGAGCGCACCCAGCTGATCATCGCCGACTTCGCCCGGCGGCGCCCCGGCTGGCGGGTCCAGATGCGGCAGACCGAATGGACCGACCCCACCGCCGGGTTGGCCACCGGTGAAGTCGACGTGGCGCTGCTGCGCCTGCCAGTGCCCGCGCAGAGCGACTTCGACGTCGAGGTGCTGCTGACCGAGCCACGCTGGGTCGCCCTGCCTGCGGGGCATCGCCTCGCAGGGGAGGACCGGATCCGGTTCCAGGATCTGTACGACGAACCGTTCGTGGCGACCCCCGCCGAGTCAGGGGAGTGGCGCGACTACTGGCTCGCGGCCGATGAGCGCAAGGGTCACCCGGTGCGCATCGGCGCGGTCGCGCACCACCCCGATGAATGGCTCAACGCGATCGCCCACGGCCAGGGCATCAGCCTCACTCCCGAGGCGACCGCCCGCTTCTACCAGCGCCCAGACGTCGTCTACCGGCCCGTGACGGGCGTCAGTCCCAGCCAGATCGGTGTCGCCCGACCGCACACCCAACTGGTTGACGACGCCGTCGACGCCTTCATCCTTAGCTGCCGTGCCGTGTGCAGCGACACTGCCTCGCAGGCACTGGCCTGACCATGGACAGATGACCACGACCAAGCCGACATCACGCATTCAAGTTCAGTAGCAATCGAGCGGGATCGGGTCGCCCCGCCGGTCACAGGACTGAGGCCTACCGGCTACACCTGGGCCTTCGCCTCCCTGCGGGGCTCGACGGAGGCCAGAGGCCACTACGACCGCCGCCGGGAGGCAGGAGACAGGCATGTCGCCGCCCTCCGCAACCTCTTCAATCGGTTCCTCGGGATGCTGTTCTTCTGCCTGCACCACGGAGTGCCCTACGACCCGGTGAAAGCCTTCCCGAACCGGCCGACGCCGGAGATCCTTTCGGCTGTCGCTTGACGCCTTAACGCAGTGGGATGTCTCTGGGCCTTCACTCCGGGCGTCCGCCGGGGCCGACGCCCACTACCGGCGACGACGCGAACACGGTGACTGGCACGCGGCCGCCCGGCGCAACCTCTTCAACCGCATGGTCGGCCAGCTCTACCACTGCCTCCAGCACCGCAAGCTGTTCGACGGGCACACCGCGTTCCCCGCCTCAGGCCAGGAGAAAGAGACAGTGGCAGCGTGACCTCCGATGAGCGGGAACCGTGCGCTGTCGGTGTCTGGTGGCATGTTCTGCCACCATGAAAAAACAGCAGTTCTGGCAGCTCATCGCGGCAGCACGCAACCAGGCGATCGACCCGAACGAGAGCGAAACGGTCGCTCGCTAGACGACATCGCTGCTGGCCACCCGCCCTGCCGAGGAGATCGTCGCTGCCCAACAGGTGTTGTGGGGCCTGATGGCCGACTCCTACACGAACCCCTTGTGGGCCGCTGCCTACGTCATCAACGGCGGCTGCTCCGACGACGGCTTCGACTACTTCCGCGGCTGGCTGATCACGCAGGGACGCGAGGTCTTCGAACCATAGTCGCTGATCCTGATGCCCTCGCAGAACTGCCCATCGTGCAAGCCTCGGCGGCCGACGGCCTGGACCTGGCCGGACTTCGACGACCGAGGGGAGATGGCTCACCGACTGCCGCGCTTGGCCGCTCTCCATCCGGAGTAAGTCGCTTGGTCGGTGCTCTACGTCATCGACCGATGCATCGCTGGTTCTACACCCCAAACGGTGTTCGAAAGTCTTTCATCGCGCTGACTTGACGCGTTAGCAACGTGAGGTGTCTGGGCTCTCTGCTCGCGCTGTGCCTGGTCGCCGTCCTCGGCGGAGCAACGCCCCTGGCCGCCGATACCGACTCCGACCTGCGCAAATCACTCGGACCGGCCTCCAGCACACCGAACGCCTCCACGCTGGGGCGACTCCTGTCCTGCCTGGACGGCGATGCCCTGGACGACGCCGTGGGCGCTTGGCTCGCCCGGTACGCCGCCGACCCGGTTGACGAACCCGGCGACAGGCTGGTCTCCTGCCCGAACCGATCACCACGAGACGCACCCCCGCCCCCTGGGCGCCCCCTGCCCAGGGGGGGGCGGCAACCACGCCTCGCGGATACCCGCTCCAGGAACGCGACCGCGGGGCGACTCACCCGGCCCCGCGGCTTCAACCGCACTGGCGGGAGTTCGGAGCGGGCAGCGGAGCTCCGTTGCAACCCCCGCGCACTTCCTCGATGCGAGTCCCCTTCAGGCAGCCCTTCCAGCCATCTCCGATGCCCCGTCAGGAACGCCCCATACCGTTGACGACGATGGCCGCGCGGCCATCGAGCAGCAGCTCAGCGCGCTCCCACCGGTATGGGCGACCACTCCCGCCGGCCACCCGCCGGATCCGCCGTGGACATCCCCATGTGCCGCCACCCCAGGCCGAGTTGGACCAGACCAATCCTGTCCGAATCGTTGACATGCACGTCACCCACCGCAATTCTGAGAGCGCTCTCAACGAGAACCGGACGGCTCCACTCCGCCGGAATCCACCTCGTTGGAATCCCCCCACCCAAGGAGAGAGCGAGTGCCCAGAAGGCTCAGGAGTCTCAAATGGCATGCCCTGGCGGTGGCTGCGGCCACCGTCACCACGGCGCTTCTCACGTTCGGCGCCCCCTCCGACGCGAACGCGGCCGTCCCGGCGACGATCCCGCTGAAGTTCACGAACAACTCCGGCCGCAGCGAACCCGTTTACATCTACGACCTCGGAACACTCCTCTCGACGGGCCAGCAGGGCTGGGCCGACGCGAACGGCACGTTCCACGCCTGGCCCGCCGGAGGCAATCCGCCGACGCCCGCGCCCGACGCCTCGATCACAGGACCGGCCAACGGCCAGTCGATGACGATCCGGATGCCCAAGTTCTCCGGCCGGATCTACTTCTCCTACGGCCAGAAACTCGACTTCCGCCTGACCACCGGCGGTCTGGTGCAGCCGGCCGTGCAGAACCCGAGCGACCCCAACCGCAACATCCTCTTCAACTGGTCCGAGTACACGCTCAACGACTCCGGGCTGTGGATCAACAGCACCCAGGTCGACATGTTCTCGGCCCCGTACGCCGTCGGGGTCCAACTCGCCGACGGGAGCACCAAGAACACCGGCCACCTCAAGACGGGGGGCTACACCGGGTTCTTCAACGCCCTGCGCGGTCAGCCGGGCGGCTGGGCCAATCTGATCCAGACCCGGTCCGACGGCACCGTCCTGCGGGCGCTGGCTCCCGGCCACGGCATCGAGGCGGGCGCGCTGCCAGGCACCGTCATGGACGACTACGTCAACCGCGTGTGGCAGAAGTACAGTTCGTCGACGCTGACGGTGACGCCGTTCACCGATCACCCGAACACGAAGTACTTCGGGCGGGTCTCCGGTGACGTCATGAACTTCACCAACAGCGCCGGAGCGGTCGTCACCAGCTTCCAGAAGCCCGACTCGGACAGCATCTTCGGTTGCTACAAGCGGCTGGACGCCCCCAACGACCTGGTACGCGGCCCCATTTCACGGACCCTGTGCGCGGGATTCAACCGCTCGACCCTTCTCACCAACCCCAACCAGCCGGACACGAGCTCGGCGAACTTCTACCAGGACACGGTGACCAACCAGTACGCCCGCAAGATCCACGCGCAGATGGCCGACGGCAAGGCCTACGCGTTCGCCTTCGACGACGTCGGCAACTACGAGTCCCTCGTCCACGACGGCAACCCCCAACAGGCGTACGTCACGCTGGACCCGTTCAGCTGACGGACTCCGCAAGCTAGTCGGACACCGGGCAGGTGGTCCGCTTCACGAGGTCGTGCCAGCCGGACTCCAGGCGCTCGAGCGGCATCCCGCACTGGCGCGTCAAGTGGTGGATCAGGGCGGGTTCCAGGTAGCCCATGAGGGTCTGGGCGAGGAGAACACCGTCCGCGCCGGGCACGGCCTCGCGCAGGAGCATGGCGACGTGGGTGAAGCGGACGCGGTACGGGGCGGAGCTGAAGCGGCGGGAGGCGTCCGGCTCGGCGGCGATGTACAGGTCGAGCCGGTCGTGGATCTCGCGCAGGACCCGGCAGCCGAAGGCGTGCAGGCGGTCCGCCGGGGACGCGCCGGGGCCGAGAGGTGGCGGGCCGCTGAGGAAAGCGGCCTGGAACTGCTGCTCCGTGTGGTCGAGCAGGGCCATCAGCAGGCCGGTGCGGTCACCGAAGCGCCGGAAGACGGTTCCCTTGCCCACCGAGGCCGCGACGGCGACGGCCTCCATGGTCACATTGGCGACCCCGTGCTCCTCCACCAGGCGGGTGGCGGCCTCCAGCAGCCGGGCGCGGTTGCGTGCGGCATCGGCGCGGAGCTGCGGCGCGGCGGGCCCGACGGTCAGCTCCAGCGGGACCGGGGCTCCCGAGGGTTCCTGCCCCCTCGGGAAGGGCGGAAGTGGGGTGGACATGAACACAGCGTAACGGCAGACGGGGGCAACTGGACCCTGGTCCGTTTAGCTGCTACAACATTAAACAGACCAGCAAGCGGACCTCGGTCCGTTTTATTGCCGCAATGTTTCGTCCCCGGGAGTTCCCCATGTCCGTACGCATCCTCGCGCTCGTCGGCAGCCTTCGCGCCGGCTCCCACAACCGTCAGCTCGCGGAGGCGGCTGTCAAGCTCGCCCCCGAGGGCGCGGAGATCGAGCTGTTCGAGGGGCTCGCCGAGGTCCCGTTCTACAACGAGGACCTCGACGTCGAGGGCAAGGTGCCGGCCGCCGCCATCGCCCTGCGCGAGGCCGCGGGCCGCGCCGACGCCTTTCTGCTCTTCTCGCCCGAGTACAACGGCACGATCACGGCCGTCCTGAAGAACGCCATCGACTGGCTGTCGCGTCCGTACGGCGCCAGCGCCTTCACCGGTAAGCCCGCCGCCGTGGTCGGCACCGCGTACGGTCAATTCGGTGGCGTCTGGGCCCAGGACGAGGCCCGTAAGGCCCTCGGGATCGCGGGTGCCGCCGTCCTGGAGGACCTCAAGCTCTCCGTTCCCGGCTCCGTGGTCCGCTTCGCCGAGACCCACCCGGTCGACGACGCCGAGGTCGCCGCCCAGCTCACCGAGGTCGTCGCCCGCCTGCACAGCCAGGTCGGCACCGCCAGCGCCTCCTGACGACTCCCCCCAGGGCCGGTCCGGTACCACCGGACCGGCCCTTCGCGCGTTCCCGGCAGTCGCCGACCGCCCCCAACGGTCCCGGGATGTCGGCGATCTTGGCGGAACCAAACCCTCCGGGCCAAGATGCCCGCATGAAGGGTGATCTCTTTTCCAGTGACCACATGGTGCAGCCCGCCGTCACGCCGGGCATGACCATCCAGAACGCCAAGTCGATCAAGTACGCCGTCAACGGCGACATGCTCGCGCGCCAGGGGGCGATGATCGCCTACCGGGGAAATCTGCAGTTCGAGCGCAAGGGCCAGGGCGTGGGCGGCATGCTCAAGCGGGCGGTCACCGGTGAGGGTCTGCCGCTGATGACGGTGCGCGGACAGGGCGAGGCCTGGTTCGCGCACGAGGCGCAGAACTGTTTCATCATCGACATCGAGCCGGGCGACCTGTTCACCGTGAACGGGCGCAACGTCCTGTGCTTCGACTCCACGCTGTCGTACGACATAAAGACCGTGAAGGGCGCGGGCGTCACCGGCGGCGGCATCTTCAACAGCGTCTTCAGCGGTCACGGCAGACTGGGGCTGATCTGCGAGGGCAACCCGCTGGTGATACCCGTCTCGCCGCAGCAGCCGGTGTACGTCGACACGGACGCGGTCGTCGGCTGGACCGCGCAGCTCCACACCTCGCTGCACCGCTCGCAGTCGATCGGTTCGATGATCCGCGGCGGCTCGGGCGAGGCCGTGCAGCTGAAGCTGGAGGGCGACGGCCTGGTCGTCGTACGGCCGAGTGAGGCGACTCCGCAGAAGGCACAGCAGCACTGACGCCGGGGGGACGGCGAAAGGGGCCCCGCCCGATGGCGGGGCCCCTTCTTCTGGCGCCTTCGCGCCGTCCTGCTCGTGCCGTCCTTCTCGTCCCGTCCGTCAGCGTCCGGCGGCCGGAGTGTTGGCGGTGGTGACATTGACGGCGGCCCACGCCGCGTCCACCGCCCGGTACTCGGCGCTGGTCGCCCCGTACATGTCGGCGGCGGCCTTGAGGGTCGCGGTCCGCGCGTCGTGGAAGTCGGTCGTGGAGACCATGTAGCGGGTCAGCGCGCGGTAGAAGATCGCGGTCGCCTTGGCGCGTCCGATGCCGGTCACCCGCGAGCCGTCGTACGTCGGCGAGTCGTACTTCACACCGCCGATCGTCTTGCGGCCACTGCCCTCGGCGAGCAGGTAGTACGCGTGCGAGGAGACGCCGGAACCGGCGTGCACCTCGGTGTCGTACGCCGCGGGCGACCAGTAGTCGATGGTGCCCTCCAGCTTGTCCAGGGAGGGGTGGTCGAGGCGGCGCAGGAACTTCTGGGCGAGGCCCAGCTTCTCGCCCATGAGGTAGTTGGGCGGGTTCTTCGGGTTGTTGGCGGAGAACTCGACGTTGGACCCGAAGATGTCGGCGAGTGACTCGTTGAGTGCGCCCGGCTCGCCGTACTGGTTGCCGTCCGCGTCCACCCGGGTGGGCTCGAGGGCGGCGGTGGCGTCGACGACGCCGTGGGTCAGCTCGTGGCCGGTGACGTCCAGGACGACCAGCGGCTTCTTGAACATGTCGCCGTCACCGTCGCCGTAGAGCATGCAGCCGCACGTCGAGTCCCAGAAGGCGTTGCCGACCTTGCGGCCGAAGTGGACCATCGCGCGGGCGCCGGTGCTGTTGTTCTTGATGCCCTTGCGGCCGAAGGTCTTCTTGTAGAAGTCCAGCGTCTGGGTGATGCCGTACTGAGCGTCGACCGCGGTGGTGGTCCGGTTGGCGGTGGTGCCGGTGCCCCACTTGTTGGTGGTGCTGGTGAACTTCGTGCCGCGCGAGAAGGCTTCCAGTTCCGCGCCCTTGGCGTCCCGGGTCTCGGTGTTCCACCGGGTGGGGTCCTTGAGGAGGAAGCTGGTGCGCGCGGTCCGGGTCGTGGTCAGCGTCACCTTGCCGGCGAAGAGGGAGGTGCCGCTGCCGGTGGCCTTGACCGGGTAGCGGGCGGCCGCCGTCGCGCCGAGGAGGCCGGCCGGCTGGGTGGCCACGCCCGTCACCGGGCTCGCCGTCTCGCCCTTCTCGCGCAGCGTCTTCTCCAGGTGCGGCGAGATGAACTCGTCGCTGTCGGGGGTGTTGCTGCGGATCCGGCCGCTCTGCGCGTCCACGACGACCGTGCGGGAGGCACCGGCCTCGGTGGTGTCGCTGTCCGTCACGCGCACCTGGTAGGCGAGGGCGGCGGCGCCGTCGCGGGCGTCGACGACGAGTTCGGCGCTGCCCGCGTCGCCCTGGGCGACCGCGGCGGCCTTCTGTTCGGCCTGCTGGGGCGTCAGCTTCGCCTCGGTGGTGGACGGCTTGACGGCGTGGTCAGCGGCCCGGGTCACGCCCAGGTAGGCGGACTGCTTGCCGAGGTGGACGACGAGGTCGCCGCCGAGCACCGGGAGCCCCTGGTGGCTGCGGACGAAGCGGACGTGCTGCTTACCGTCCGGGTCCGTCATGACGTCCGTGGCCCGCAGGGTGTCACCCGGGCCGACACCGGTGGCCGGGGCGTGGGCGTACGCGGCGGCCCGGGCGGCCTCCACCGGTGAGGAGGCCGAAGTCGCGGCACGGGCGGGCGAGTCGGGCGCCGCGAGGGCGGGGCCCGCCGGAAGCGTGGCCGCCGTCGTGACCGCGACGGCGATCGCCACGCGGCGTATGTGGGGTCTACGCACTGAGTTCCTTCGAACGGGGGCGGCCAGCGTCGCCAACCGCCCTGAGGCACGACGCTGTTGAACGCCGTGGAGGCTGTCGGGCCCTCCCGACAGATGCGACGAGGGGGGCGGTGGTTGCCCGACGAGGTCCACCAACCCGCACATGTGATCGAGGTCGCAGCGCCTCCGGCCCGCAGCGGGGGGAGCCGGAGGCGCGCAGGTGTCAGATCGCGCGGTGGGCGAGGGAGGAGAGGAGCGTCCGCAGGTCCGCGGCGGGGCGCGGGGCCAGGGAGGCTCCCGCCAGCAGGGTGTCCGCCGCGGTGAGATGCCGGCGCGCCGCGCCCAGGGCCGCCGTGCGCCCGCCGGCCCGCTCGACCAGGGTCGCCGCCCGGCGTACGGCGCCGTCGTCGAGGACGGCGGTGGAGGCGAGGAGTTCGGCGAGCGGGGAGCGGCCCGGCGCGGCCAGGGCGGCGAGAACGGGGAGGGTCTTCTTCCCGTGCCGCAGATCACCGTGCACGGGCTTCCCGGTGACGGCCGGATCGCCCCAGATGCCGAGCAGGTCGTCGGCGATCTGGAAGGCCACCCCGAGATGCCGTCCGGCGCGGTCCAGGGCGGCGGCGGTCTCCCGCGGCGCGCCCGCCAGCCCGGCCCCGAGGGCCAGCGCGCAGCCGAGCAAGGCACCGGTCTTGTGCTCGGCCATCGCCTCGTACTCCCCCGCACTCACCGCGTCGGGGCCGGTCCAGGGGCGGTGGGCGAACAGCAGGTCGTCGGCCTGTCCGCGGACCAGATCGCGCGAGGCCCTCGTCAACCGCCGTACGGCCGCCGGGGCGTGGGAGGTCGCGGGCGCCGTGGTGAGCGTCTCGACGGCCAGGGCGAAGAGCGCGTCGCCCGTGAGGACGGCGGGGCCGGTGCCGTACGCCTTCCACACGGCGGGGCGGCCGCGGCGCAGCGCGTCGCCGTCCATGATGTCGTCGTGCAGGAGCGAGAAGGTGTGCAGCAGTTCCACCGCGACCGCGCCCGGCACGCCCGCCTCGGCGGAGCCTCCGGCCGCCTCGGCCCCGAGCACGGCGAGTGCCTGTCGTACGCCCTTGCCCTGGCGGTGGGTCGCGGGGGCGCCGCCTACCTCGCAGCGGCCCAGCGCGTAGCCGGCCATCTCCGCCACCCAGGGGTGCAGCCCGTCGATCGCCTCCGCGAGGGCCGGGGCGACCAGTTCGCGGCAGCGCGCCAGGATCTCCGGGGCGGCGGGCGGCGCCGTCAGGACCGTACGGGGAGAGGTCATCGGGCTGCCTCCGTGTCCGCGCCCTCCGCCGGAGTGAGGCCGAGTTCCGTCCGCGCCCGTTCGACCATCTCCTGGGCGTGTCGCAGCCCGATGCCCTCCAACACGCGGGCCAGTTCGGTGAGTTCGGCGGCGGTCTCGGCCCGGTCGCGACCGAGCCTGGCCAGGGACTTGACCAGCCCGAGCCGGGACAGCGCCCGCCCGCGCGGCTCGCTCATCGCCTCGAACTCCGCCAGTGCCTGCACGTAGAGGTCCCGGGCCCGCTCATAACGCCCGGCCCGGTAGAGGACGTTGCCGCGCATCTTGTGGTTGTAGGCGAGTGCCCCGGACAGGTTCATCGCCCGGCAGGACACCTCCGCCTCGCTCAGCAGTGCCAGCGCGCGGTCCGGGTCCCGGTCGCGTACGGAGACGATGTCCGCGAGGCCGCGCAAAGCCCAGGCGTGGCCGCGCCGGTCCTCGGCGCGCGCGGCGATCTCGGCCGCTTCCTCGAACATGGCGTACGCGGTGTCGTAGGCACCGGTGTTGCGGTGTATCTGCGCGATGCCCTCCAGGGCCCACACGGTGTGGCGGGCCTCGCCGCGCTTGCGGGCCTCGGCCAGCAGTTGTTCGTGCAAAGCGGTCACGGCGGCGTAGTCGCCCTGGATGCGGCCGGTCTCCGCCATGCCCGCCAGGGAGTAGCCGCGTACGACGACGTCCCCGGACTGCTTGCCGAGTTCGGCGGCCAGTCGCAGCAGCCGCCAGGCCAGCGGGAACGCCCCGCGCTGGCGGGCCAGGGTGCCGCCGCTCCACAGCGCCCACGCCATCGCGCCGGTGTCCCGGGCCTCGCGGGCGGTGCGGTAGCTCGCCTTCCATGCCCGGTCGGCGTCGGCCACCTGCCCGAGCCTGCGGTGCGCCTCGGCGACCGCCAGGCCCGAACGGGCCGCCTCGGCACGGGCGCCCACACGCTCGGCGGCGCGCAGTTGCTCGGTACCCGCCGCCAGGACATCGGTCAGCGAGGAGTTCACGGACAGGGTGGTCAAAGCGCCCTGGTACTCGGGGGCGAAGGCCTTGCCGTACATGGATCCCTTTCGATCGGCTGACTTTCACGGATCGGCGGCACCCGACGACTCGACCCTCACGTATACACACTTTGTATACACGGAGCGTATAGTGTGCTGGATTTCCACTCGTGAATCCATGCCGTACCGCGGTTGTCGCGCCGCCCATCCGTTGTCGATCAAGACGGCGACGGCGTGCGCCAGGTTGCCTGTCGCGAAAAAGAAGCGCGAACCTCCCTCGCTCCAGGCATAGTTGAGCCCCGTGTCAGACAGAGAACCAGAAGCGCAAACGATCCCCGAGGGCCCGATGCGTCCCGGCGAGTTCCCGATCGACACCTCGCTCGTGCGACGGCTGCTGGCCGCACAGTTCCCACGCTGGGCCGAGCTGCCCCTGAAGCACTTCCCGTCGGCGGGTACCGTCAACGCCCTGTACCGGCTCGGCGACGACCTGGCCGTACGCCTCCCCCGGATCGAAGGGGGCGCCGAGGACGTGACCAAGGAAGCGCACTGGGTGCCCCGCCTCGCCCCGCTGCTCCCGGCCGCCGTCCCCGAGATCCTCGCCACCGGCACACCCGGCGAGGGCTACCCGTGGCCCTGGATGGTGCAGCGCTGGCTCGACGGCGAACCCCCGCACGCAGGCCGTCTCACCGATCCGCTGCCCCTGGCCGCCGACCTCGGCGCCTTCGTGGCCGCGCTGCGCCGGGTCCGGCTGCCCGACGGGCCGACCGCCTATCGGGGTGTGCCCCTGTCCACCGCCGATGCCATGACGCGCTCCGCGCTCGACGAGCTGCGCGGCACGATCGACACCTCCGCCGCCACCGCCGCCTGGGAGGCGGCGCTCGCCGCGCCCGCGTGGACCGGTCCGCCCCTATGGGTCCACTCCGACCTGATGCCCGGCAATCTGCTCACCCACGGAAGCCGGCTCGACGCCGTGCTGGACTTCGGCACCGTCGGCGTCGGCGACCCGGCCTGCGATCTCATCCCGGCCTGGAACCTGCTCCCCACCGAGGCGCGGGACACCTTCCGGCAGGCGGCGGGCGCCGACGACGCCACCTGGGCACGGGGGCGCGGCTGGGCCCTGTCCATGGCGCTCATCCAGCTCCCGTACTACCGCGTCACCAATCCGGTGATCGCCGCCAACGCCGAGCACGTCATCCACGCGGTCCTCACGGAGGCCGACGCCAGGCTGCCCTGAGACATCAATGGAACGTATATTCGAATACGGAGTAGGCTGGAGGCATGTCCACGCACCTCCAGGGCTCGCTGTTCGACCAGACCGACGAGCTCCACCTCAGTCAGTTGAACGCGACGCGCCGGACGGTCCTGGGCGACGGGGCCTGGATCGACCTGTTGCCCGGATGGCTCGGCGGCGCCGACGCCCTGTTCGCACGGCTCGTCGACGAGGTGCCGTGGCGGGCGGAGCGGCGGCAGATGTACGAGCACGTGGTGGACGTACCGAGGCTGCTCGCGTACTACCGGGCGGGCGACGCGCTGCCGCACCCGATCCTCGACGAGGCGCGACAGGCGCTGTCCGCGCACTACACCCGTGAGCTGGGCGAACCGTTCACCACCGCGGGCCTGTGCTACTACCGGGACGGCCGCGACAGCGTGGCCTGGCACGGGGACCGGATCGGGCGGGGCGCACGGGAGGACACCATGGTCGCGATCCTCTCCGTGGGCGCTCCCCGCGACCTGTTGCTGCGCCCGCGGCGCGGCGGGGAGACCGTACGGCGCCCGCTCGGACACGGCGACCTGATCGTGATGGGCGGCTCCTGCCAGCGCACCTGGGAGCACGCCATTCCCAAGACGGCGCGGGCTGCGGGGCCGCGGATCAGCGTCCAGTTCCGTCCGAACGGCGTGAACTGAGACGGGGGCGGGTGTTCCCGTCCGGCAGCGTCCTTCGCCTCACGGCGTCAGGAGTGCCTGGACCGTGGGGCCGTACCGGTCGACGATGTCCTCGATCGCGGTGGCGCGCAGCCGGGTGCCGCGTGCGATGCCGTACATCGCGCCGAGCCCGAGCAGTGTGCCGACGGCGAGTTCGGCGCGCAGGCCCGCGTCGGGGCCGCTCAGCCGCAGGGCGAGGCGGTCACTGACCTGGGTGCGGAAGTTGGCGCGCATGATGTCGCCCTGGTCGCCCTGGCGCGGGGCGAAGATGATCCGCAGGACGGGGTCGGCTCCGCGCTCGGTCTGGCCGACGAGCACCTGGCGGACCATGTGGGGGCCGAGTTGGTCCAGGGGTGCGTCCAGGAGGGCGGCGGCATCCGCCTCGAAGGACATCACGCGCCCGAAGAGCGCGTCCTTGTTCCCGAAGTACTTGAGGATCAGCGGAGCGCTCACCCCCGCGCGGTCGGCGATCGCCTTGAGCGTGATGTCCGCGTGGGCGTGCCGGGCCATCAGATGGCGGGCCGCGCGGAGGATGGCGGCCTTCGTGGCCTCGGCGTCCCGGCGCGGTGGGGCGATCGGGGTCGCGCTGAGGCCGGGGGGCGGAGTGGACACGGTGCTCAGGCTCCTTCGAATGCCTCGTCCCGAGGTGCGTCCGCACTGCTGGAGGCCCGTCGGGTGTCGCTGAGGGTGGGGTCGGCGGGTATGACGAGGGCGGCGACACAGGCCACCAGTGCGACCGTACCCGCCATGGCGAAGGCCAGCAGATAGCCGTGCAGCGTGGGGATCGGGGCACCGCCGACGAGGCTGGTGTGGTGGACCAGGATGGCGGCGACGGCGGCGCTGCTCACGGCCTGGCCGACGGTGCGCATCAGCACGTTGACGCCGTTCGCGGACGCGGTCTGCCCGGCGGGCACCGCACGCAGGATGAGGGTGGGCAGCGCCGAGTAGGAGAACGCGGTGCCCATCGCGCAGACCGCGGAGCCCAGCAGGATCACCAGCAGGCTGTGGCTGTTGATGATGCGTATGCCGTAGCCGGCGGCGATGACCAGGGTGCCGAGGGCCAGCGTCACCCGGGCGCCGCGGGCCGCCGAGATGCGCGCCGAGACCGGCGAGAGCAGCAGCATGATCACCCCGCCGGGCAGCAGGACCAGGCCCGTCGCCACGATGGACAGCTCGAGGCCGTAGCCGGTCGCCTTGGGCGCCTGCACCAGCTGCGCCGTCACCAGGGAGTTGGCGTAGAAGGCGAAGCCGGTCAGGAGCGCCGCGACATGAGGCAGGGCGACGCGGGGGCTGGTCGCCAGTTTCAGGTCCACCAGGGGGCGTGCGGTACGGAGTTGCTGCGCCCACCACAGGCCGAGGACGCAGACGCTCCCGACGAACAGACCGAGGATCCGGGGGCTGGACCAGCCCCACTGGCCGCCCTGTGACACCCCCAGCAGCAGACACGAGAGCCCCAGGGCCAGGCCCAGCGCGCCGGTCATGTCGAAGCGGCCCGGCTCGCGGACGGGCGACTCGCGCACCGCCCACCAGGCCAGCGCCGTCCCGAGGGCGCCGACCGCCGTCGTCCCCCAGAACATGACGTGCCAGCTGGCGTACTGAACCACCATCGCGGCGATCGGCAGGCCGAGGGCGGCGCCGATCCCGACGGTGGAGCTCATCAGCGCCACCGCGGAACCCGTGCGCTCGGGCGGCAGTTCGTCCCGCAGAAGACTGATCGACAACGGTACGACGGCGGCCGCGGCCCCTTGCAGGGCTCGGGCCGCGATGAGTATGCGGATGTCGGACGTGAGGGCGCACATGAGCGAGCCGACCGTCATCATCCCGAGGGCGATCAGCAGCACCTTCTTCTTGCCGTACATGTCGCCGGCGCGGCCCAGCACCGGGTTGAGCACCGCTCCGGTCAGCAGCGTCGCCGTCACCATCCAGGACACGGCTCCCGCCGACGCACCCGTCAGCCGCGGCAGGTCGGGCAGCAGCGGCACCACCACCACCTGCATCACGGCCATGAGGCTCCCGCCGAGCGCGAGGACCGGGACCGTCAGTCGGTCACGCAGTGCCACCATGAACTCTCCAGAAGTCGGCGCGAAGAAGGTTGGTGAATGGCAATTCACCATAGCTGGTGAATTGCCATTCACCCAAGGGGAGCCGCACTTCAGGGGGAGCTACCGGCGCGAGCGGGCCTGCACCGTGCGCGCCACGCGCGGACCCAGCCGCCGCTTGAACCCCGATGTACAGGTTGCGTCCCAGCGTGATGTCACCGCCGAAGCGGTCGACAGGCGCGACCCCCGCGGTTCGCGCCAGCTTGCGGGCGTGAGCCGCGCCACCCGCCATCGGCCGACCCGGGAAGATCATCGGCGGAACGTCCACCGGCCGGAGGAATTCCACCTTCCGGTCGATCACGGACACCCGTACAGCAAGATCATCTTCGTTCAACCTTGCACGACATTTACTTAATTGTCCTGATCGCGGCCAACCGACATTCGGCGATTTCTCCCACTCTCCGACGAACCGATAGGCATATCGGGTCATCGACCGAGCTTGATCGCAGGAGGTCTCCGCATGCCGGAACTCACCCGTCGCCGTGCCCTCGGGGCCGCGGCCGCCCTCGCCGCCGCGGCCGGCGCCCAGACCGTCGCCGTGGCCAGGGCCGCGGACACCGGACACCACGGCGGGCCCGAGGCCTTCGACGAGGTCTACCGGGGTCGTCGCATCACGGGCCGCGCCGCCGGCGGAGGCGGTCACCATCACGAACACGGCGCCGGGTACGCCGTGTTCATCGACGGGGTCGAGCTGCACGTGATGCAGAACGCCGACGGCAGCTGGATCAGCGTCGTCAGCCACTACGACCCGGTGCCCACCCCGCGCGCCGCCGCCCGCGCCGCGGTCGTGGAACTCCAGGGGGCACCGCTCGTCCCCCTCGGCATGCCCATGCCCCAGCAGTGACCCAGCCCCGTCAGCACACCGTGGAGTCCCGCACATGACCGTACGCAAGAACCAGGCGAACCTGACCGCCGACGAGAAGCGGCGTTTCGTCGACGCGCTCCTCCAGCTGAAGCGCAGTGGCCGGTACGACGCCTTCGTCACCACGCACAACGCGTTCATCCTCGGCGACACGGACAACGGCGAACGGACGGGGCACCGTTCGCCCTCCTTCCTGCCCTGGCACCGCAGATTCCTGCTGGAGTTCGAGCGTGCCCTGCAGTCCGTGGACGCCTCCGTCGCCCTGCCGTACTGGGACTGGAGCACCGACCGTTCGCCCCGTTCCACCCTGTGGGCTCCCGACTTCCTCGGCGGCACCGGGCGCAGCCTGGACGGCCGGGTGATGGACGGCCCCTTCGCGGCCTCCGCGGGCAACTGGCCGATCAGCGTGCGCGTCGACGGGCGTACGTATCTGCGGCGTTCACTCGGCAGCGGTGTCCGTGAGCTGCCGACCCGCGCCGAGGTGGACTCCGTGCTCGGCATGGCGACGTACGACATGGCGCCCTGGAACAGTTCCTCGGACGGTTTCCGCAATCACCTCGAAGGGTGGCGCGGCGTCAACCTCCACAACCGGGTGCACGTCTGGGTCGGTGGCCAGATGGCCACCGGTGTCTCCCCCAACGACCCCGTCTTCTGGCTGCACCACGCCTACATAGACAAGCTCTGGGCCGACTGGCAGCGCCGCCATCCCGCCTCCGGCTATCTGCCGCTCTCCGGCACCCCCGACGTCGTGGACCTCGGCGAGACCATGAAGCCGTGGAACGACGTGAAGCCGGCGGACCTGCTGGATCACACCGCGTTCTACACCTTCGACACCGTCTGACCGCGCGTTCACAGGTCCGGCCCCCGTCGCCCCTCCTCACCGGGAGGGGCGACCGGGGCCCCACGCCGCTCGTCTAGACGTCCTCCACCTGCCAGCCGTCCGCGTACCCGATCCGTACGTGCGGCGCGGTGGTGTCCGTCCCGTCCTGGTGCAGCAGGACGACGGGGCGCTCGGTGAGGACGACGGCGTCCTCCAGCGGCCACCAGGCGCCCACCTGGTACAGGGCCTCCTGCAGGGCTTCCAGGGCGGGCGAGCCGGGCATCCCGGCGGCGGCGAGCATGCAGCGCCAGTGGATCAACTCCCCTGCGGCGGACCAGCTGTCCAGCCTGCCGCCGAACTCCTGCCGGAAGTAGATCTCCTCCCGGCTCGGCGGCGGTGGCGGGGTGATGACGTCCATGACGCGGACGGGCCGAACGATGTGCTCCGGCACCGGACCGCGGAGCCTGTCCTGAAGGCGGCGCCGCACCAGCCCGCCGAAACGCCCCGGCGCGGGGTCCGTCGACCGGGAAAGGACACGGCTCATCTCCTCCTCCAGTTCGTAGGCGCCGGACTCGCCGCGTTCCCAGTGCAGGCCGAGCATGTCGTAGAGGGGCTCGCCCAGGGCCCGTACCAGTCGTGTCCTCGCTTCGGAGGTGTCCCAGAAGGTGCCGGTCAGCGGTCTTCTGGCGCGACCGGCCCGCGGCCGGTCGGCTCCCGCCGAGAGTTGCCCGCGCATCCGTTCCTCCGCCCGCCGCGCGAACTGCGGCGAGAGCCGCAGCGGCGGACCGGCGGCGAGGTCGGTGAACAGTGTCCCGTCGAGCCGGTCCTCGCACCCGTGGCGCAGTGCCCAGGACGCCGGTGCGCCGCCCAGCGGGGAGTCCATCCATACGACGGTCCGCGGGACCGGCAGACCATGGGCGCGGTACACGGCGGCGACCGATGCCTCGGCCCTCGGCCGGTCGCAGGGCTCGGTACTCAGCCCCGCCCGCAGCCATCGGTCGGCTTCGGCCAGCACGCGGGCCTCGATGTCCGCGGTCAGTAGTTCTTCGTGCCCCATTTCGTCCCCATCCCCCATCCCCGGCCCCCCAGCGCCCACCCGAATCCGTCGCTACCGTGTCACCGCGTGCAGATAGCCGTCCTCGCTGCCGACGTACACCACCCCGTCGGACACGGCGGGCGTGGAGTACACGGCCCCGCCGGTGGCGAACTTCCACCGCTGTTTGCCCGTCGGGCCGTTCACCGCGTACAGGTGGCGGTCGCCACCGCCGACGTACACCACCCCGTCGAAGACGGTCGGCGAGGAGAGCGTGCGTTTGCCGATGGGAAACCTCCATCGTCGCTTGCCCGTGGCGGCCTCCACCGCGTACAGGTTGCCGTCGGCACTGCCGGCGTAGACGACTCCGTCGGACACGGTCAGCGACGAGGACACGACACCGCCGACCGCTGTCTTCCATCGTTGCTCGCCCGTCACGGCGTCCACCGCGAGGAGGGTGCCGACCTCGGAGCCGACGTAGACCACTCCGTCGACCACGGCGGGCCGGGTGAACACGCTGGCGTCGGTGGTGGCCTTCCACCGCTGCTCACCGGTGGCCGCGTCCACCGCGAACAGGCTGTGGAAACTGCCGAAGTAGACCACCGCCTCTGCCACGGTCGGGGACGAGGACACCCCGCCGCCGGCGAAGAAGTGCCACTTTTCGCTGCCGTCGGCGATGTCCACGGCGTGCAGGTTGCCGTTCTCACCGCCGGCATAGACGATCCCACCGACCTCGGTCGGCGACTGGGAACCGACGCTGCCGAGGTGGAACTTCCACTGTTCCTTGCCGGTGGCACCGTCCAGTGCGTACAGGTTCTCGTCGACGCTGCTGAGGAGGACGGTCCCCCGGACGGCGACCGGTGACGAATACCCGACACCGGTTCTGGGGCGCTTCCAGCGCTGTTCGCCGGTGGAGGCGTCCACCGCGCACAGGTTGCGGCTGCTGCTGATGTACACCAGACCGTCCGCCACGGCCGGCGACGCGTACACGAGGCCGCCGACCTGGAACCGCCAGCGCTGCTCGCCGGGCCCGGCCTCGCGTCTTCGGGTGGCGGAGGACCTGTTGTCGTAGATGCTCCAGCCGCCGAACCCGAGCCCCGCGACACCGGCGCCCACGCCGAGCAGGGCCCGTCTGCGCGACGGCCCCGCCGGGGCACCGGCGGCATCGACGGACGGCGGCCGGTCACCGGCGGGCCACTCCCCCGTCCGGGGCGGCGCCATCCACGCCGACGGTTCGGGCGAGGGCTGCGTGGCGGTACGGGTGTGCACGGCGGCGGCCACCGGCTCGGGCAGCCAACCAGCGTGCGACGGAGTGGAGTTGACGGCCGGTGCGCCGCCGGTCGCTCGGGCCAGCCGGTCCAGCAACGTGGGCACGGTGGGCCGTCCGTCGGGCTCCTTGTCGAGGCACTCCGCCACCAAGTCCCGTACGGCGGGCGGGAGTCGGCGCAGGTCGGGTTCCTCGTAGACGACACGGAAGCTCAGGGCGTGCGCCGAACCGGTCCCGAACGGCCCGGCCCCGGTGGCGGTGAAGGCCAGGACCGCGCCCAGGGAGAAGACATCACTGGCCGGCCCGACCGGCTTGCCGGTCAGCTGCTCGGGAGACATGAACCCCGGCGTGCCCACCACCACGCCGGTGCGGGTCAGCGCGCTGGCCTCCCCGGTCACCGAGATCCCGAAGTCGATCACCCGCGGTCCGTCCGGGGCGAGCAGGATGTTCGACGGCTTGAGGTCCCGGTGGACCACCTCGGCCGCGTGGATCGCCTCCAGTGCCTCGGCAAGTCCCGCGCCGAGCGCCAGCACCGGGCCCTCGGGCCAGGGCCCGTGCGCCGTCACGGCATCGCCCAACGGGACCCCGGGCACGTACGCGGTCGCCAGCCACGCGGGCGACCCGTCCGGATCGGCGTCGACCACACCCGCGGTGAACACGCCGTTCACCCGTCGGGCCGCGGCGACCTCCCGGGCGAACCGGCGCCGGAAGTCACCGTCGTCCGCCAGTTCCGGGCGCACCACTTTGACCGCGACCGCCCGCCCTCCTGGCGACCGCCCCAGATAGACGCGCCCCATCCCGCCCGCACCGAGCCTCGCCACGATCCGGTAGCGCCCCACCTGGCGAGGGTCCCCCGCCTCCAGCGCCTCGAACGCCTCCACGCCACCCCCTGCAAGGCCCCACGCCCCCGGCAGGTGCCGAAGAACCCACATCCTCCCCGACGCGCCCCACCTTCGCACTGATGTCCGCCACGCACTTCGGGGGCTGTCCGCCGAGCGTTCGGCGGACAGCCCCCGAAGGAGACCGCGGCAGGGTGGGTACTAGGCGTTGCTGGGCTCGGCCGTACGGCAGTCGGGGTGCCCCCAGCCCTGGCCGTTCTTGGCGATGGGCTCGCCCGCCGCGTAGGAGCGGCCGCAGACGCATCGGCCCGGGAACTTGGCCTTGATCGTACGGGCCGACGTGCCCTGCCGGGGTGTCTTGGCGGAGGCGGTGGCCGTAGTGCGGCGGCGGCCGGCGCCGGAGGGGGCCGGGGTGTCGGGGGACGGCGGGGGCTCCGGGGAGCCCAGGTCGCTGCCGGCGGGCTGCTGGACGATGGCGGCCTGGCTCGCGGCGCGGTCGGCGAAGTCGTTCAGCCGGTCGCCGTCGACCTGGTGGGCCGGGACATAGCGGAACTCCACGGTGCGGCCGTCGAGGAGTTCGTCGATGCGCGCGACCAGTTCCTGGTTGGCGACCGGCTTTCCGGAGGCCGTCTTCCAGCCCTTGCGCTTCCAACCGGGCAGCCAGGTCGTGACGGCCTTCATCGCGTACTGGGAGTCCATCCGGATCTCCAGCGGGACGTCCGGCGCGATCGCCGTCAACAGGCGTTCCAGCGCGGTGAGTTCGGCGACGTTGTTCGTCGCCGTGCCCAGCGCTCCCGCCTCCCAGCGGGTCGGTGTCTCCGCGCCGTCGGCCACGACCCACGCCCATCCGGCCGGTCCCGGGTTTCCCTTCGAAGCCCCGTCACAGGCGGCCACCACACGTTCAAGCATGTCCCCGATCATGCCACGGTCCGGCGGCGGCTCCCCGCACGGGCCGGAGCACGCTCTCGCGCGTCCGGGGACTGGTGCCGAGCAGCCGCAGACCCAGCAGCGTCGCCGTGTGCAGGACGTACTTGCCGTCACGGTGGCTGGCGACCAGTCCCCCGTCGCGCAGCACGCCGATCTGGTAGCTGGCGCTGGGCAGCGCGATCCCCACGGCCTCGGCCACCTCGGAGGTGGTGCGGGCACTCTGCCCGGCCACCTCGGTCAGTACGGCGGCCCTGGTGCGGCCGAGCAGGCGCTCGACCCCGCCGTCCGTACCGGCCGCGACGGCGAGCGGAGTCTTCGCCACCGGGTACACGAGCACGGGATCCAGACCGGGATCCGCCAGCGCGGTCGGTCTGCGCCAGCAGAAGTAGGAGGGCACCAGGAGAAGTCCGCGGCCCTCCAGATACAGGTCGCGCTGGACGGGATAGTCCACTTCGAGCACCGGGGCACTCCAGCGCGCGACCGGGCGCAGGCTCTCCAGCAGTGCCTGGGTGCCGCCGTCGAGGAGGGCTCGGGCGCGCACCCCGACATCGTTGCCCACCGCCGTACGGATGTGCGGCCAGTGCGGTTCCAGGAGACCGCGGAAGTAGATGCCCAGGGAGCTCGCCAGCACCTTGAGCGCGTCGCTGCCCGGTCTGCCCAGCGAGGCGGCCCAGCTCGGGACCGGGCGCGACTCGGCCAGCCGCGACAGTTCGCGGACCATTTGCACACGCGGTGTGCGCAGCAGTTGGTCGAGTCCGGCGGAAAGACCGCCGCCGGTGACCGGCGGGGTGAGGAAGTCCGGAATATAGCCGGTGGCGGGGATCAGGGCGCGCAGTGGGCGCAGCGCGCGGCCCAGGTTCGAGTCGCCGGAGAATCGTTGCCGCGCCGAGCGACGCCAATGTCCGAATTCCAGCGGTCCCTGGCCGGTTTCCAGACGGCAGACACTGCACATCAGTTCCCACAGGGGATCAGGCTGCCGGGCCACTCGAATGTTTTGCAGGTCGTCCGAAGTGAAGTGAATGCGGAGCATGAGGTCTCTTTCGCTCGCAATCCTTGTGGGGGGTTCGGCCGTTCGAACGTGCCGCAACCACAAGAGAGGACGAGTACCGCATGCGCATGGTTGCCCCGGAGGCAAAGGGCCCGGTCCGCCCCGGAGGAATTCCGCCATTCTCCGGGGGGCCGGTCCGTGGGGGATCCGTGGTCCGTTCAGGAGACCTCGGTCGCCTTGGGCATCGCGCCCTCGGTCGTCTTGACGTCGATCACGGAGAATGCCGCGCCCTGCGGGTCGCTCAGCGCGGCGAAGCGGCCGAACGGGCTGCTCATCGGCCCGAAGCGGAGAATGGCGCCCCGTTCGGTGGCCTTCGCGACCGCGGCGTCGCAGTCCTCGACGGTGAAGTACACGTTGAAGTACGACGGGACCTCGGGCGGGAAGTCGTCCGTCATCCGCATCCGGCCGAGGACCGGATCCTCGCCGAGGTCGTACAGCCTGAAGTCGACGGCGTCGTCGTCCAGCTGCTTCATGCGGTACCCGAAGACGGCCGAGAAGAAGGTGTCCGACTTCTCGGGCTCACGGGTGAAGACCTCGGCCCAGCAGTACGCGCCGGGCACGCCCCGCGCCTCGAAGCCCTCGTGCCGGCCGGGCTGCCAGACGCCGAAGACGACCCCGCTCGGGTCCCGGGCGATCGCCATCGTGCCGAAGTCGCCGACCTGCATCGGCTCCATCAGCACCTCGCCGCCGTCGGCCCGGATCTTCTGGGCGGTGGCGGCGGCGTCGGGCGACGCGAGATACAGACACCAGGCGGACTGGCCCTCCTGGCCGGGCATCGGCGGGACGACGGCGGCCACCGCCTTGCCGTTCGCGTAGGCCTGGGTGTAGTTGCCGTACTCCGAGGACGACTCGCCGAACGTCCAGCCGAGCACGTCACCGTAGAAACTCTTCGCTCCCTCGACGTCGCTGAACATCGCGTCCGCCCAGCAGGGCGTTCCCTCGGGCTGTACTGCCATGGCGTTCCACTCTTCCCGGTTCGTTACGGTTGATTTCGTTACGGTTCATTCCGGTTTCACGCTAACCAGCCTCCGTGCGGGCCGCGCGCCGAGCGGGACGCCCTGGACGACACTGGAGAGAGGGCTCGGGTGGTCGTCGACGGGACGGGGACACGGGATGATGCACACGTGGGAAGTGGCCCGGCCCGGGCCCATCGAGGGAGAACCGCTGCGTTTCGTCGAGCGGCCGATCCCGGTGCCGGGGGCCGACGAGTTGCTCGTCCATGTGCGCGCGTGCGGGGTGTGCCGCACCGACCTGCACGTCAGCGAGGGAGACCTGCCGGTGCGCCGGCCCCGGGTGACGCCCGGCCACGAGGTCGTCGGCGTGGTCGCGGCGACGGGCGAGGACGTGCGCGACCACGTGGTCGGCGACCGGGTGGGCGTCGCCTGGCTGCGTCGTACGGACGGCACGTGCGGGTACTGCGCGCGCGGGTCCGAGAACCTCTGCCCGGCCTCCGAGTACACGGGCTGGGACGCCGACGGCGGCTACGCGGAGTACACGACCGTCCCGGCGGCCTTCGCCTACCGGCTGCCCGGCGAGGTGGACGACGTCGCGCTGGCGCCGCTGCTGTGCGCGGGCATCATCGGCTACCGCGCGCTGCTGCGGGCCGCGCTGCCGGACGCCGGGCGGCTCGGCCTGTACGGGTTCGGCGGCAGCGCCCATCTGTGCGCGCAGCTGGCCTTCGCACAGGGCGCCACCGTGCACGTACTGACGCGCGACCCGGCCGCGCGGCGGCTCGCGCTGGAACTCGGGGCCGCGTCCGCCCGGGGCGCGTACGACGAGCCGCCCGAGCCGCTGGACAGCGCGATCCTGTTCGCTCCGGTCGGCGACCTGGTCCCGGTCGCGTTGCGGGCCCTCGACCGGGGCGGGATCCTGTCGGTCGCCGGGATCCATCTGAGCGACACCCCGCCGCTGCACTACGAGAGCGACTTGTTCTACGAGAAGGAGCTGCGCAGCGTCACCTCCAACACGCGCCGGGACGGGCGGGACTTCCTGGCGCTGGCTGCCCGCCACGGCGTGCGTGCCACGACGCACACCTACCCGCTGTCCGAGGCGCTGCGGGCCCTGCGGGACCTCAAGGCCGGCCGTTTCGACGGGGCGGCCGTGCTGATGAACGACTTTCCGGCGCGCACCTGAGCATGCGCGCCCGCGACGCGCGTGCGTGGATGGAACCAGACGTGCGTGCGACGGTGGAGGTGGCATGACGAGCCGAGGCGGTGACGACGCTACGGGGGCAGGGGCGCCGTTCGCCGCGATGGAGGACGCCGTCGAGACGATCGGCACCACCCTCGACGAGCGGATCACCTGCGAGGAGCTCGCGGAGTTCGTGTGCCGGGAGGTGTGCGACGCCGCCGCGGTGGATCTGCTGCCCACGGACGTCCCGGCCGCACAGCACTCGCACGAGCCGAACCTGACCCGTGTCGCCACGGGCGGCCGGACCGACCTGCTCACCCCCTGGACCCCGCAGGGCGCCCGCCCGCTGTCCGTCCAGGCGCTCGACGAGGGGCTTGCGATCACGGCGTCGCTCGACCTGTCCGGCACGGTCCCCCGGGAGGTCATGACGGTGCCGCTGCTGGCACACGGCCACCTGTACGGAGTGCTGCTGGCCGTCCGGCAGGGGCGGGCCTTCAGCGACCGGGGCACCGCCGTCATGCACTACGCGGCACGGCTCGCGGCCGTCCACCTCGGCCACTCACGGCAGCACGACGCCGTCCGCGACACCGTGCTCTCCCTGCAGCGGGCGCTGCTGTCCGAACCGGGCCGTCCGCATCCCAACCTCGACCTCGCCACCCGCTATCTCCCGTCGGGCAGCAGCGTCCTGGTGGGCGGGGACTGGTTCGAGACCGTCCGGCTGCACTTCGGGCGCACCCTGCTGGTGGTGGGCGACGTCATGGGGCACGGGCTGGACGCCGCGGTGGACATGAACGCGTACCGCTCGATGCTGCGCTATGTCGCCTCCACCGATCTGCCGCCGCACCGCGTGCTGCGCCGCCTGGACGCGGCCGTGTCCGAGGACAGCGCCCGGCGTCCGGCGACCGCTCTGCTCGTCCAGGTCGACCCGGCCCGGGGCACGGCCATGCTGGCCAGCGCCGGGCATCTGCCGCCGGTCGTGTTCGCCGGGGACGGCACCGGGGAACTCCTGCAGCTGGCGGTCGGCCCGCCGCTGGGCACCGGCGTGGGCGGCTACGAGGCGGTTTCGCGCGCGCTCGCTCCCGACGACACCCTGATGATGTTCACCGACGGTCTGGTGGAGCGGCGCGGCGAGGACATCGACGCCTCGCTGGCCCGGCTGGCCGGGCTGCGGCTGCCTTCCGGGACCAGTGTCGACGCGGCCCTCGACCGGGTCCTCGCAGGGCTCGACGCCCGGCACGCGGAGGACGACGTGGCGCTGCTGGCAGCCCGCATCCGCCACCGTCCCCCGGTCTGAGACCCGACGCGGCCGTGACCGACGTACGTCTTCCCCCTGCTGCCGCGCTGTGCTTGCCTGGGGACCCCTTTCGGCGGGCGGGGCGGGAGTTGCTTCATGCGGAGGCCGTGGATCGTGGGGGTGCTGTTGGCCGGGCTGCTGCTCGGCGCGTGCGGGGATCCCGCGTCGGGGCCGGAGCCGTCGCCGCCGGATCCCGCGTTGCCCACGGCCGCTCCGTCACTGACCACGACCACCCGCCAGCGCCCCGCCGCCTCGCCCACGACAGCTGACGCGGCGGCGAAGGCGCCCACCGTTCTCTACCTCGGGGACTCGCTCGCCATGGAGGGCCAGAAGGTGCTCGGGCAGTCGCTCCGGGAGCAGGTGGACGCCCGTTACACGAGCGCCCCCTACTCCGGCACCACCCTCTGCGACTACCTGGAGGGGACCGGGGAGCGATCCCTCGTACCGCCCGCGGACAAGGCCGCCGCGCTGGTGCGCTCGCTGCGGCCGGACTTCGTGGTGCTCCAGTTCTGGGGCAACTCCTGGGGCTACACGCCCTGCATGGACGGCATCACGTACGACAAGGAACCGGCCACCTACTTCAAGCGGTACGCGGCGGACATGCGGCGGCTGACCGAGCAGATCGCGGACGCGGGCGGCGCCCGACGGCCCCGGATCGTCTGGGTGTCGCAGGGTCCGGACCCGATCACCCCCGAGCGGATCCGGACCGTGAACGCGCTCTACGCGGCACGGGCCGCGGCCTCCCACGACCTGGTCGCCGACGCCGGGAGGACGGTGAGCCCGGCGACGGCCCGCTACACGTGGGCGCAGTACCTGCCGTGCACCGCGTACGAGCACGACCACGCGTCGTACTGCACCGAGTCGGGCCGCGACCGCACCGCCCTGCACCGCGACGACGACTATCTGCACTTCTGCCTGGCGCCGACCACGTCCACGCCGAAGCCCTGCCCGGTCCGCTCCCCCGGCATCGCGCGGATCACGCGCGAGATCACCCGGGTGATAGCGGACCACGTCGGCTGACGGTCCTCAGGGCTGCCCTGCCAGGGTCTTGTGGCGAGGTCGGTCGGGGTGCGGCGGCAGGTGTTCCTCGGCCCGGACCGCCAGGGCGGCGAGCGGGATGAGGAAGGCGTTGCCGTGCGGGGTGAGGGCGACGGGGGTCCCCCCGCTGGTGGGCGTCAGCCCATGTGGACCGGGGCGGCGCCTTCGGTGTGCTGCTGCCTGCCCGCGTTGATGGCGAACCCGGTGACGAGCAGACCGGCCAGGAACATGGCCGCGGCGGCGACGAAGGCCATCGTGTAGCCGTGGGTCACCGCGTCCCCCGCCTTCGCCACCAGGGCGAAGTCCTTGGTGGCCAGGCCCCGGTAGAGGGAGCCGGCCGCCTCGGGCAGCTTGTCGTCGGCCGCGGAGGTGGAGATCGTCGACAGGATGGCGAGGCCGAGCGCGCCGCCGATCTGCTGGGCGGTGTTGAGCAGTGCGGAGGCGACGCCGGTGTCCTGGTGGGAGACGCCACTGACCGCGCCGAGTGTCATCGGGACGAAACTCATGCCCAGGCCCAGGGCGGTCACGAACATCGCCGGCATCAGATGCGCGGTGTAGGAGGAGTCCGGCTCCAGGGTGGCGAACCACAACATGCCCACGGCCGCGACCAGCAGGCCGGGGCCGGCGATCAGGCGCGGCGCGAGGTGCGTGACCAGCTTGGAGCTGATGCCCGCGGCCATCGCCATGCCGAAGCTGAACGGCAGGTAGGCGAAGCCGGTCCTGACGGGGCTGTAGCCGAGGATCAGCTGCATGTAGAGCGTCAGGAAGTAGAACGTGGCGAACATGCCCGCGCCGATGAACAGCATCGTGGCGTAACTGCCCGACCGGGTGCGGTCCTTGAAGAGGCGCAGCGGCATCATCGGGTCGGCGGTGCGGGCCTGGAGGTACAGGAACGCGGCCAGGAGTACGGCCGCGGCGGCGAAGGAGACGAGGGTGACACCGCCCGTCCAGCCGTGCTCGCCGCCCCGGGTGATGCCGTAGACCAGGGCGATCAGGCCGCCGGTGCCGGTGATCGCGCCGGGGACGTCGAGGCGTCCGGGGTGGCGCTCCGCCTCGACCAGGGTGCGGGTGCCCGCCAGGACGGCCAGGCCGATGGGGATGTTGACGAAGAACACCCAGCGCCAGTCCAGGACGTCGGTGAGTGTGCCGCCGAGCAGCAGGCCGACGGTGGCGCCGACACCGCCCATCGCCGCGTACACGCCCATCGCGGTGTTGCGCGACTTTCCGGCCGGGAACGTCGTGGTGATCAGTGCCAGGGCGCTGGGTGCGGCGAGTGCGGCACCGACGCCCTGCAGGACGCGCGCGCCGATCAACAGGCTCTCGTTCGGGGCCAGTCCGCCCAGCAGGGAGGCGAGGGTGAAGACGGCTGTGCCGACCTGGAACATCCTCCGCCGGCCGAAGAGGTCACCCGCCTTCCCGCCGAGCAGGAGCAGGCCACCGAAGGCCAGCGCGTAGGAGTTGACGATCCAGGCGAGGTTCGCGTCGGACACGCCCAGGTCGGTCTGGATGGCGGGCAGGGCGATGTTCGTGATCGTGGCGTCCAGGACGACCATCAACTGGGCCGCGGCGATCACGAAAAGAGCCAGGCCGAGATGTCGGCCTCCGGACGAGGAGCCGGACGTATCCGGCCCCGCGGGGGCAACAGCGGTCACGCTCTCAGCAGACATGAATCGAGTACTCCAGGGAGTGCGCAGGAAACAGTGCTCCCCGACCACGCCACAGACATGAAATGCCGGTGTCTCGATCGGGGAAAAGAAAGAGTGAACGGAGTCTGATGAAACGGAACACTCGCTATGCAATCCGAGGCCAGGGTGCCGATACGGCACGCGATCCGGACTCGGGACGAGGCTCAACCGTAGCATTCATTCGGCACCACACCGGGCGCGTTCGATCCCTTTGAATGTTGTCAATCTCGCGCTTGACGAAACGCCCTGGAGTGTGGGCACGGAAAGGGCACACAAGCGCGTGCCCACACTTTTCCGGAAAAGGCAAATGCGAATTCCACGTCCGACGCGCAATTCCCCGTGCGCCGGGGATCAGTCCGTGAGATCGACGCGCACGGTCGTCAGACCGGCGCCCATCGCCCGCACCGCGGCGCTGTTGAACCGCGGCAGGGTCCTCAGTCGCGCGCGGGCGTCGTCCTCGGGCATCACATGGGCGGTCCCGGTGTACCAGCGGCCTCGGACGCGGACGCGGACCCGCGGGTCCGCCTGGATGTTGCGCACGTACTGCGAACGCCCGCCGTACTCGCTGACGAACCAGAACTCCCGCCCCACCAGCCGTCCGCCGACCGGGGTCCGGCGCGGCAGCCCCGACTTGCGTCCCGTGGTCTCCAGCAGGGTCTGGATCGGCAGGCGCTTCAGGAGTGGATTGCCGATCCACCGCTGGAACGAGGTGACGACGCGGTATTTCCGTTCGGGGTTGCGGGACATGTGGGGGTCCTCCTGTTCGATGCCGGGCACCATTGTGCGGGGCCCGGCGACCGTCTCACGACCGCTGTCCGCCCCCAGCTGGTGGAGATCGCCACGGGCGCGCGCCCGGAACTGCTCGCGCCGACCGCGATCAACTTCCTGTGGAACAACTACACCCCGCCGATGGCCCGGTTCCTCGGCGAGATCAGCCGGACCACCGCACCGCAGGTGACCTGGTTCGACCGGGGCGCCGCCTGGGCCCTGCCCTTCACCCCTGCGCTCACCTACCGGCGCACCATCCTCACCGCCGCCCGGTGGAAGGTCCGCAGCCGCGCCCTCCCCGCCCGCAGCGCGACGCTGCAGGAGTGGGCGGACCAACTCCACGCTGGCGGGCCCGGTTGCGGGTGCCGGAGCGGGTGCTGCTCGCCGAGGACGACCAGCAGCTCCCCCTCGACCTCACCAAAGACGTCGACCTGGATCTGCTGCGCGAGCAACGCAAGCCCTACGCCGCGCGCGAGGTCCTGCACCATCCCGCCACGCGCACCCCCTGAGCACCGACCGGGACGACGCCCTCAACGCGGTGATCACGGCAGCGGGGCTCGGGGCCGACGTCCTACCCGCTGGCCACCGGCAGTCGCTGTCCGATGCCGTCGCCCTCGCCCTCGCCCTCGCCGTCGCCCTCGCCGAACTGGGGCCGCTGCTGCAGGACGACAAGGCGGAGCCTGGCAATCCCCCGGAGGAGGTACCGCAACCCACATGAGTGATCGAACACAGCGTCACGGCACGCCGAGCTCGGCCACACACGGAGAGGGTCCGATATTCGAAATCGGGTTCTAGATTTAGCCCGCGCGCACCCGTGACGGCGACAGGAGACCCCCCGTTACCCGATCACCTGTCCGCATCCCACCCCGAGGAGTCCTCATGCATCCCGTACGCCGCTCTGCGCTCGTTCATCCTGCGTTCGAAAACACCGCCGTCTCCTCGGACACCACCGCCCACCCTGCTGCCGGCCGCGCCGCCCTCCTCGCCGACGGGTCACGACCGGATACGAGGTACCTGGCATGACGGACTCCAACCGCCTTCCGTTCCCCCTCATCTACGGCCCACGTCACGGCAACCCGCTCGTGACCGCCCGCGGCCGGCGCACCGTGGAGCGCCCGATGCAGGAGGGACGACGTTGAGCGACTCTCCTCACCTGCTGATCGCCGACGTGGCTCAGGTCCTGCTCCGGGCGAACGGCGCCGCCCTGTGTGTGCTCCGCAAACCCGACGCGGTCCTCGCACCGGGACAGCTCACCGTCGTGGGAGGCCATCTGGAGGCCGACGAACCGCTTGACCGCGCCGCGCGGCGCGAAGCGATGGAAGAGGCGGGGGTCCGCATCAGCGCCGAGCAGCAGGAGTTCTGCGGCCTCGTCCACCACCACGGACCCGGCGAAGGCATGGACCGGATCACCGCCGTGTTCGTCGCCCAGTCCTGGACCGGGGAGCCGCACAACGCCGAGCCGGACAAGCACGAAGGGCTGTTCTGGGTGCCGATGGAGAAACCCCCGCCGGCCTGCCACCCCTACACCGCCGCCATCTTCCACATGCTCACCCACGGCCCGTCGTACCGGGCACTGAACTGGCCCACCTCGGGAGGCACCCGGTGAAGAGGTTCTTCGGACCGGTGACGATGGCCGAGCCTCGGGTCTCCGACGCCGAACAAGAGCTGTTCGGCGGACCGCTGCGCTACGACATGGGCTGGTCTCAGCACGAGCACGCGGGCCTGGACCTGACCATGACATCCGCGCTGCGCTCCATGCCCGCGCTCGTCGGCGCCACCCTGCGCATGGCGTGGCAGGCCGACCGGCGCGCACTGCTGGCCGTGGTGGTCAGCGAGATGGGCCAGGGCATCGCCGCGGCCATCGGCCTGCTCGCCATCAACGTCGTCATGCACGCCCTGCTCGCCGGAAGCGGCAGCGCCGCCGAGAGACTGCACGCGCTGTTACCAGGCCTGCTGGCCGCCGCCGCCATCGGTGTCGTCAACTCCGCCCTCTCTGCCTGGTCCACCTCCCGCGCGGGGCGCCTGGAACCGAAGGTCGAACGGATCGCCACCACCCAGTACCTGGCCGCCGCCGCCAGTGTCGAGCTGGAAGCCATCGACGACCCTGACTTCCGGCGGCTTGTCGACATCGCCCAGCACGGCCCCGGCTCCGCCCGCCGCATGATCAGCGCCTGCGTCGCCGCCCTGAACGGCCTCATCTCGCTGATCACCACCGCCGGCGTCCTCGCCGTGCTCCACCCCGTCCTGCTGCCCATGCTGATCCTCATCGCCGCACCGCGCGGCTGGGGCGCCATGCGCGTAGCCCAGGAGCGGTACGTGTCGGTGATGAGCTGGATCGAGCACGTGCGGGCCAGCCGGCTCATCGGCAATCTGCTCACCGAGCGCACCGCGGCCCAGGAGGTCCGCCTCCACGCCGTCGGCAGCTTCCTCCTCAGCCGCTACCAGCGCATGGCCGAGAGCGCCGAAGCCGAACAGGAACGCCTCGCCTCCAGCAAGGCATTGACCGAATGGGTCGCCTCCGCGCTGTCCGGCCTGGCGATGGCCGCGACGTACGGGGCCATGTTCTGGCTGATCATGGCCGGGCACATGAGCCTCGCCATCGCAGGCACCGCCGTGATCGCGGTGCGGACCGGATCGGCGAGCCTGGGCGCGCTGGTGATGAACATCAACCAGCTGCACGAGGAGTCCCTCTATGTCCGCGACCACGGCCGGTTCCTGACCCAGGCCGCGCAGCGCACCATCCCCGCGGGCGGCGACGCGGTGCCCGAGCGGGTCAAGGAGGTCGTCCTCGACGGCGTTACCTACCGTTACCCCGACCGTGACACGGCTGCCCTGGAGCAGGTGTCGCTGACTTTGCCGATGGGTTCGGTCACCGCCGTGGTGGGTGAGAACGGCTCCGGCAAGAGCACGCTGATGAAGATCCTCTCGGGCCTGCTGCTGCCCCAGGCCGGTACCTTGCGCTGGGGTGAGGCGGACATCAGCGGCCTCGACCGTTCGCAGGTCTTCGAGCGCGTCTCGCTGCTCACCCAGGATTTCCAGCGCTGGCCCGTGACCGCCGCGATGAACATTCGCCTCGGCCGCCCTGCCCACGCCGCCACACCGCAGGACCTGCAACCCTCGGTCGACTACGCCGGCGCCGCCCCGGTCATCGCCAAACTCCCCGACGGTCTTCGGAGTCTGCTGGCCCGCATGTTCCGCGGCGCCATCGAACTCTCCGGCGGTGAATGGCAGAAAGTGGGTCTGGCCCGCACCCACTGGCGCAGCTCGACCTCGCAGGCGGACAGCATCCTCATCGTCGACGAGCCCACCTCCGCTCTGGATCCCGAAGCCGAGATCGAAGCGTTCGACCGCATCCGCCGCCTTGCCGCCCCGAACCGGGCCGTCGTCCTGGTCACCCACCGCATGTCCGGGGTCCGTCACGCCGACCGCATCTACGTCCTCAACGCGGGACACCTCATCGAACACGGCACGCACGACGAACTCATCGCCGCACGCGGCCGGTACGCCGCCATGTTCGACGCCCAGGCCGCGCAGTACGCCCCTACCGCCGGCATCCCGAACCCCACCGCACCCACCGTCGCGGATCCCGCATGACCCGACCGATCGAGAGGCCCGCCGTGACGACACCTCCCACCACCGGCCTCGACGAGGCGGGCGCACTGCGCCACCAGCTGGCCGACCAGCTCGCCGCCGCCGGCCACGTCCGCACCCCCGCGGTCGACAAGGCCCTGCGTACCGTGCCCCGGCACGCCTTCGCCCCCGAAGTACCTCCCCAGAAGGCGTACGCGAACGACATCGTCGCCACCTGCCACAGCGACGACGGCCGCATCACCAGCTCCATCTCGGCACCCTGGCTGCAGGCCGACATGCTGGAGGCCGCCCGCCTCCAGCCCGGCCACCGCGTCCTGGAGATCGGCTCGGGCGGCTACAACGCCGCCCTGATCGCCGAACTCGTCGGTCCCACCGGCGGCGTCACCACCCTCGACATCGACCCGGCCGTCACCGACCGCGCCACCCGCTACCTGGCCCGGACCGGATACGACCGCGTCCGCGTGGTCACCGCCGACGCCGAGCACCTGCCCGTCGGCATCGTGCCGGACGGCGGCTTCGACACCATCCTGGTCACCGTCGACACCTGGGACCTTCCCTGGTTCGACGCTCTCGCCGACGGCGGACGCCTCGTCGCGCCCCTGCGCCTGCACCAGTACACGTGGGCCATCGGCTGCACCAAGCGCGACGGGGCTCTCCACAGCGACGAGCCGCTCATCGTCTGCGGATTCGTCGCCATGCAGGGAGCCGGCGCGTGGGACGCGAACCGGCGCACCGTCCCGGGCACCGGCGTCCACCTGTCCTGGGGGGACGGCACCCCACTGCCCGTCGACCAACTCGCACCGGCCCTCGCCCGCGAGCCGTTCGTGGCGCACAGCCACGTCACCGTCGGCGGCCAGGAGCCCTCCGACGCCCTCACCCTCTACTTGGCCGGAGCCCTGCCCGGCTTCTGCCGCCTGTCGGTCGACCCCGACGGCGACAACGGGGTCCTGAACCCGCCACCCCAGCACTGGCCCGGCGCCGCGATCGTACGCGGCGCCTCCCTCGCGCGGCTGGCCACCGAGCGCATCTCCGACGGCGACGACGGCAACGGTGTGTACGAGCTGGTCGTCCACGGCTACGGTCCCCACGGCCACCTGGCCGCCCAGGAGATGGCCGAACAGGTCCAGCACTGGCAGCGCAATCACCGCGCCGCACTCTGTCCGCGGATCACCATCCACCCCCTGACCGACGACGGTCCCACGCTCGCGACCGACGATCCGCACGTCTTCGTCAAGAAGCACACCCGCGTCACGATCGACTGGCCGATCGTTCCCGGCACGGCGGCCCTGCTCACTGACGACGAGGGCCGCTACCTGCTCCACCTGCGCTCGGCGAACAAACCAATCTGGCGTCCGGGGCAGTGGGCCCTGCTCGGCGGCAACACCGAGAGGGGCGAGACCTGCGACGAGGCCATCGTGCGCGAACTCGACGAGGAGATCGGGCTCGCCGTCCCGGACCTGACGGGCTTCGTCACGCTGGACACGCTGAGCGCTAACGGGTCGTTCAAAGACCGCGTGCGCGTCTACCACGGCACGCTGAACACCCCCGTGCACGAGATCGAACTGCGCGAGGGCATCCAACTGCGCTGGACCCGCATCGAGGAAACAGCGGAGATGACCATGGACCCAGGCACCGCCGCGGTCCTCCACGCACACCACAACGCGCACCAGCCCCGTGGCCGCCGCGGCGGAACGCTTCCCGTGGTGGAGGTCCGCGAGTCCCGCGATCACCGCAGCCGCAGCATCATCGGCGCCCACCTCGTCCTCATTCGGGACCGGGCCGTCCTCTTGGGTAAACGCCACCCGAGCAGCGCCTTCGCCCCGTCGACCTGGCACCTGCCCGCCGGCCACCGCGAAGACATGGAATCCGCCGTCACCTGCATGGTCCGGGAAGCGCGGGAAGAGACCGGACTCCGCATCGCTGAGCACGACTTGTCGCTCGTCCACGTCCTCGACCTGCTCGCCCCCGGGAGCACGATCCCGCGTGTGGGGTTGTTCTTCGCTCCCTCCCGCTGGGAGGGCGAGCCCCTCGTACGCGAACCGGAAAGCTGCACCGCATGGCGCTGGTGGCCGCTCCACGCGTTGCCCGAGCCCATCGTGGAGTACACGCGCGTCGCGTTGGAGGCCATCTCCCGCGGCGCGCCGTACACCCCCATGGGCTGGTCCTGACGGGGCCGTACACGACCGACCGGCCCAGGCGGCTACCAGCGGGCTCCACTGCCCCGCCGTCGCCAGTACCGCTACCAAGAAGGGTGTGCTTCCGCATATGTTCACCACGCAGGACGAATGGGACCGTGGCTACACCGAAGGGCGCCGCTACCGGCCACTCACCGACACCGAACGCTCGCTGCTCGCCACGCATGTGCCGCCTGCTGCCGGGGGGCGGGCTCTTGAAGTGGGATGCGGGACCGGCGAACTCGCCGCGCACCTGTCCTCATCCGGCTACACCGTGGACGCCATCGACTGGTCCGAGACCGCCCTCGCCGAAGCCGGCACCCGCCACGGCGACGCCGCTCGCTGGCGTCGCCTCGACGTCGAGGGGGACGACGGGGCATCGCTGAACGCTGACGGCTACGACCTGATCACCCTGCGATTCGTCGCTCCGTTCCTCAGCGCCCGCGACCGCACCCTGGACGCGCTGGGCCGACGGCTGCGGCCCGGCGGCGCCCTCGTGATCATCACCCCGCTCGCCGCCGACACTCCAGCCGAACGGCGCGGTATCGCCCTCGACGAGGACGAACTCGCACGCCTGCAAAACCGGTGGGCGGCTGCGGAGCGGCACGATGCCGACGGGCTGGTCTTCCTCGTCCTGCGGGGGCCGCGCCAGGACGAGGCCGCAGCGCACGTCGCAGCGCAGCGCACGCCGTCAAGTGCCCACAACGGGGAAAGTGCCTCCCGGCGCGAGCATCACTTCCACCTCTTGGGGCGCTACTACCGGCAGGTGGAGTCGGGACGCAAGACGATCGAGGCCCGCGTCGCCACCCCCGAGAAGGCGGCCGTCCAAGTCGGGGACTTCATCGTCTTCCACGACCGGGACAGCAACCGGGATCTCGACATCATCGTGAAGCGGATCACCACGTACGCTTCGTTCGATGACCTGCTCAGCGCGGAGGACCCCGCCCGCATCGACCCGGACGGACCGCGCGAAGAACTGCTCGTCAACCTCCGCACCATCTACCCGCCGGCCAAGGAGTCGCTCGGCGCCCTCGCCTTCGAGTTCGACCACCGACCCGCACGGCCCGGCCGCCCCATGCCGATGACACCCTCGCAGTACGCGCAGACCGTTCCCCATCACACGGTGTACGGCTGCCTGTACGTCCGTGACGAGCACGACCGGCCGGTACAGCTGCGCTCGGTCTACGGATCCCGGCTCTGGCAGTTCCCGGGCGGCGACCTCGACGCGCAAGGAGAAGACCCGCTCCAGACCGCCCAGCGCGAAGCCGTAGAAGAAACCTGCCTCGAACTCGGCCTGGAGATGCCGAGGCTGCTCCTGACGCACTTCCTGCACGCCGGGCCCCGGATGCCGCTGAACAAGGTGGGTCTCATCTTCGACGGAGGCCGGCTCAGCGCGGACCAGCTCCGCCGGATCCGCCTGAATCCCGCGGAGCACGACATGTGGGCCGTCCACGACCTCGCCGGGTGGCAGGAGCTGATGGCGCCAAGGGCCTTCGCCCGTCTCGACGCCATCGAACGGGCCCGGCTCGGCGAAGGCCCCGCTTACCTCATCACGCACACCTGATCCGCGTCGCGCTGCCCGCCTAGGAGAGATCGTGTCCGTCGAGGACGTCAACACCCAAGCCTGGACCGTCTACGGCCAGCGCCAGCTGGCCCGCGCCTACATGCCGCCCATCCCCGACCGCCTGGCCTGGACGCCCTGGAAGGGGGTCGGACCGGGTGCGGAAGTCCTCGGCGACATCACCGGCCGGCGTGTCCTGGACATCGGCTCCGGGGCCGGCCACCACGCCGTGCATCTGGCACGCGCTCACGGCGCCTGCGTCACCGGGATCGAGCTGTCGCCGACCCAGCACGAACGCGCCGCCTCCACGCACGCGGATGTTCCGGATGTGGAATTCGCGCAGGGGGATGTGGCCGAGTACCTCGCCGAGGCCGAGCCGTTCGATGCCGCGTACGCCATCGGCACCCTGGCATTCGTCGACCCGCACCGCGTGCTGCCCGCACTGCGCGACGGCCTACGCCCTGGCGCGCCGCTGATCCTCTCGCTCCTGCACACCGACCTGCACGGCCGCGGCCCCTCCACGGAGGTGGCACCGCGCGAACAGATGATCTTGCTGCGTGACGACCCGCCCCTGCCGTCCCAGATGTGGGTCCTCGCACCGCAGCTGTGGGAGGACCTGCTCACCGAGTACGGCTTTCGCGTCGAGGCCATCGACCTGCTGCACCACCCTGAGGAGAGTGCCCCGGTCATCCAGCAGCTCATCCGGGCCCGCCGCCTGCCCGACCGGCCTGCGCGGGTTTCCAGCCGCCCCCGCAGCGCCACGCCCCCGCTGGCGCACGCGGCCGTGGGTGTCGGCGCGATCCTCCTCAGCGAGCAGGGGCTGCTTCTGGGCCGCCATCGTCGCGGCACCCTCGAACTGCCCGGCGGAACCGTCGAGGCCGGAGAGTCCTTCGAAGCCACGGTCGTCCGCGAACTCCGCGAGGAGACCGGTCTGATCGCCCGCCCGGCCGATGTCAAGCTCCTGGGAACGCTCGTCGACCACGTCGAGGGTGTCCTACGGGTCACCGTGGGCGCGCACGTTCACGCCTGGCGGGGACAGCCGGCCACGCAGCCGAACGAGAGCGTCGGCGACTGGGCCTGGTATCCCCTCGATCTTCTTCCCGACGGCCTGTTCGTGTGCAGCGCACAGATCCTCACGGCCTGGCATCCCGACCTGTCCATCGACCACACCGCCGCGCACTTCACGCCCTTCGCCTACGGCACACCGCCCGCGACGTCGGTGGACGGCCTGGCATGAAATCCAGCGCACGCTTGAGTCTTTGGCGCCACCTCGACTTCCGCCTCTACTGGGCAGGGCAGGCCGGCGCCGTCCTGGGCTCCTCGCTCAGTTCAGCGGCGATCCCCGCAAACGGCCCCTGATGATGGCGACGAGTCTGATCAGCGCGACAGCGATGCCGTCCATCCCACTGGCGGCCTCCTACGACAGACTGACGCTGATGCAGCTGTGGTGGCCGCCTTCGTGGTTGGCTCCTGCCACGTGGTGGGCATGGCTGCAAGCCTGTCCTACATCCCACACCTTCTGCCTCCGCACCGGTTTCTGGAGGCCAACGCCAAACTGGCCGGCGCCAATACGCTGGCCGACATCGGCGGCCCGGCTCTCGCCGGAGCGCTCATCGGCCTGATCGGCGCCGCCTAGCAGTCGCCGCGGACGCGGTCTCCTACCTGGTCGCCGCCCGGTGTAACCGCCTTCCTCCTGACAGCGGGCGAAGTAGGCCGGTGTCCCCAACGCCGATGTCCGCGGCAACATCACCAGTCACCGGGCCGGGTCCACGATCGCGAGCCAGCTCTATAACGCCAAGGAGCCCACAACCCTCTTTGAGCTCCAGGAATGGCTGGGCCACCGGACTCCCGAGGCGACCACGCAACGCGAAGCTCACCCCGAACACCCTGGCCAGGGCGCCTACAACGACGCCGGCTGCTTCGCCAAGAACGTACGCACCACCGAAGTTCTCGTCGACCGCGACGCGGTCGCCTCCGGCGCCGCTGCCAGCGGCGAGCCCTGGCAGTACTACGACCTCGGCCACGGCCGGTGCACCACACCTTCCTCGAGCAATGCCAGCACCGCATGGCCTGCGCACGCTGCGACTTCTACGCCCCGGAAGAATCCAGCAAGGGCCAACTGCTGGAGGCGAAAGACAACCTGCAGAAGACGCCGGCCAATATCCCGCTCACCGACGATGAACGCGCCGTCGTCGATGACGGGCAGACCGCCCTCGACAAGCTACTCAAGCGACTCGCCAACGTTCCTACCCCCGCAGGGCCGACACCGAGCCAGATCGGCGCCCCCGCGACTGCGACTCTGCTGCCGGTCATCGACGTCACCGCCCGCACACGATCGTGCCGACCCGGTGAGCCGTGCTGAGGACCCCTCGAGCGTTATCCAGGTGTGGGTCAGCGCGAGAAGATGCCAGAGTCACTGCCGTGACCTTGATGAACGTGCTCGTCGACTTCGCCCGGACCGGCCGTATCGGCCCGCTTCGCTGCGGCATTCCGCTGACCGAGGCCGAGGATCTCCTGGGTCCAGGACGCCCGCACCCCGCTATCCGGATGAAACCGGACATTGACGGCTACCCCTACGCTTGGAACGACCTGGAGCTGGTCATCACCCAACGCCTTGTAAGCGGAATCTGGATCAGGCTCCGGCCAGGCTCGACGACCGAGTTGCCGCCGCTGGTCTTGCCTGATTCGGAGTCCTACCCGTCCACAGTGTCCCGAGAAGACCTGGTCGCCGGCCTTGATGCAGTCGACTGCCGCCACGACGTCAACGACCGCCTCACGTTCGGAGAGCAATCCAGCATCCTTACCCAACCCGCCAACGTCTGCGCGGTGTTCTTCACGCCTCGCCGTGACGACCACGTGCCCCATCGTGAACGCCACTATCTTGGCGTGATCCACAAGCACACCGCTTGACATCTTTGATTCCGCGGCGTGACGCCTCCCGTAGAAGATCTACCGCGACGTCGTCGGTCTGTGCGGGTCCGCCAGACACGCGGCTTCGCCGGAGGAAAGGAGGTGTTGGCTGCGTGGGCGGGATGGGTCAGGTAAGTCGCCGTCCCATCTTTGCTGACTTCCGGTTGTGTCCCTTCGTGTCCCACCACTCTTCCAGATGGGCGTGGACGAGGTGCACGAGCTGCAGCAGTCGGTCGGAAGGGGGTGCGGGCGAGGCGAGCACATCCGCCCAGGACTTGTCGTCCCAGGGGATGCCGACGACCCAACGTTCATCCGGGTGGTCCTGGCGGCCCACAGTCAGCCAGTACGTCAACGTCGCGCTGCGGTCCGGATGGTGCTCGACCGTCATTTTGACGACGTCGAACCGCAGTCCGTCAGCGGTGACGTACGAGCGGCTCAGGGCCTGCTCGGCTGGTGTCCGTTCCTCCACAGTGGTCAACCACCCTTTCGCCTCGGCCCGCACCCCAACACCATGTTTAGCAGCGAGCAGCGGCGGCGGCCGGCTGGTCGACCTTGTAGGCCGTCAGGAGGTCGTTCCTCGCGGCCGGGGTACCGAGGATGGTGCGGAACTTCTCCACTCGCGGGCACTGATTGGCGTAGGTGGAGTAACCACCGCGGCCATTGGCGTCCCCGGACCCGATGGCAGCGCCTATCTTCCTGTCCATCGTACTGTCCCAACCGTGCCCCGCCTTGATGTGCTTCCAGCCCCACGTGCTTGTGCCGCAGCGCAGGGTGTAGAAGGTGGGGGGACCAACGGGCACCTGGCGGTAGTACTTCTTCAGGACGTAGTTGCGGCTGTGGCTCCTGCACTTGGCGTCAAAACTGTCGGCCGCCGCGGCGCCGGTCTTCCCTGAGACGGCGGGCGCGGCGGACGCGGAACCGGCCGCCGGAATCAGCAGGGCCGATATGACGGCAGCAGCAGACAGCGCTGCCTTGACGGAAATGTTGTGAAGCATGCGTTCCCCTTTGTTCTCCCCGTGGTCAGCGGGGAGTTGGTGTACGAAGCGCCTCATTGGTGGCGCCGCTGCACCGTTTCATCGCTGACTGCACGCCGTCAATTGAATACATGTCAGGCCATCCAGGCGCAGACTTCACAGCACCGACCTTGCCTGTCGGTGCCGCACTCCGCGCGACGCCCCGCGTGCCGGCACCCCGTCGCGCCGTCCGGCGCGCGTAGCCGCAACGCCGCGTGCCCCGGGGCTGGAAACGCCTGAGGGGCCCTACGCGACCACCTCCGGCCCCGAGATCATGATCGCCTGCCTGCCGCGAGGTGTCGGCAATCGAGCCTGCCACTTCCTCATCCGGTACTTGGCCGCCGGCTCACCCGTGCGGGCGGTAAGGCACACGGCTCGCCTGGCCATAACGCGGTCGCCGGGCCCGCTGTCCCGTTTCCCGGCCCGGGACACCTCGTCTGGGTCACCGAAGATCTGCCACTGCCTTAGGTCGTCAAGGCGACACAAGGCGGCTCGGACGGTTCCCGCGGCCCGGCGCACATGGCCCACCACCCCGTAGCCCGGAGGCGGTTCAGCCGGGGCCGCCATCGCGCGTGAGCCGGTTCAAGGCGTGTGCTGCCGGACTGGGCGACGAGCCGGTCTGCCCTTGCACCCAGCTGCGGCGGCGGAGAAGAAGGCAGCCGAACGCGTGCCACGTGCCCTGCTGACCCAATGAAAGGCGTCGGCCTTACCGCTAGTACTCCAGTCCGATGCCGCGTTCGGCCAGAGCCGTGCGCAGTTTCGGGTTGCCGCCGTAGACCTCATCACCGGTGACCCAGCCCACGTGGTGTCCGGCGTCCAGGAACCGTTCGATCATCGTGCGGGCCAGTTCCGGCTTGGTCGCGAAGACGGTGTACTCGCCGAGCCCCGCTGCCCGGCAGCGGTCCGGGTCGCACGTCCAGGAGCGCGGGATGTACAGCTCCCGGTCCACCGCGGCGTTTCCCACCGGCGGGTTCCACGACCGGTCAGCGGCGATGTCACGGTCGGACGCGTCGTTGCCGGGCGTGTCTTTCGCCTCGGCCATGAGGACCGGGACGACGTTCTCAAGGACGTCGCAGTGCCGTCCGGATCTGTCTGCTCGTGCTCAGAGCTCTGCGCGATCCAGCGAAGCCTTGGTCAGCGCGGAGGTCGTCCCGCGGCCGACCGCGTGGTTTGGGTGGGCTCAGGAGGTCGGGGCGACGAGCATGTGTTCGGTTCCCAGCTGGTTGGCGAGGGTATCGGTGTACATGGTGGTCTCGCCGTCGGACCAGCGGATGACGAGGTCGTCGGTACGGCCGTTGCCGGTGAAGTCGCCGGTCGTCATGGCCCCGTCGTGCTTCCAGAGCCCGTTGGGGTCCAGGATGCGATGCTCGCCGCCGAGGCCCGAGGTCGTCGTACCGACGTAGTTGTCGAGCTCGCCGTCGGTCCAGCGCACCATGAGGTCCCATTTCTGGTTGCCGGAGAACTCACCGGCCGTCAGGAGTGTGGCGTCCCGCCAGGTGTCGTTCTTCGGCTTCAGCTGGTGCTCCTGGCCGAAGGTACCGGCGCTGACGTTCGTGTAGAGGGTCAGCTCACCGTCGACCCAGCGCACGACGAGGTCGGTGACGTACTGCGAGGCGGCGAAGCGGCCCGCGGCGATCTGCGTCGCGTTCTTCCAGAGGTCGTTGGGTTTGATCATCTGGGTGCCGGCCCAGTTCAGTCCTTTGGAGCCGACGTCGCCGTACAGTGTCACCTCGCCGTCTGCCCAGCGGGTTGCCACCGCCGTGATATCCACCGGTGTTGCCGATGACCTTGCCGGTGCCGTTGGTGCTGTTGTAGTCCTCGATCCACGGGCCGCCGGAAACGCCACCGTAGAAGCCGGTACAGGTCATGCGCATCTGTCGGAAGCCTGGCAGCTGGGAGGTGCTGACGGGGCAGCGGACCGGCACGTGGTCGGGGTTGACACTGACGTCGTCGGGATAGCCGATGACGGTGACCTTGTGCTTGTAGCTGCTGGTCGGGGTGAAGGTCAATGCCCCCGTGACGTCCTCCACCTTGCCCCGCGTGTTGGGGTCGACCTGCGCGAAGGCCAGGTCCAAGTCGGAGGTCGGCTTCTTGGTGTTCGCGTCGTAGCGCGGGTCTGTGTACAGGCGGGACACCGGGTAGACGCCGGACGGCTGCTCGACGGCGGACCTGCCGATGCGGTACTGCGGAACGAAGATGCGGTGGGTGGCCCTCTCCAGGCCACGGCCACAGTGTCCGGCGGTCAGGACGATGTCCTTGGCTGCCGTGTGTACGACGCTGCCGGTGCAGTACGTCTTCGGGCCGCCGAGCGGCTTCCCGTCGAAGAAGAACGTGCCCACCATCGGGTGGCCGAGGAAGTGCTCCGGGGTGGGGGTGCCCGATGGCGGCGGCTGGTGCGCGACGGTGGCGCCCGCCGTGATGCCGTGCTTCGACACGGCCGAAGCGGGGGCCGGCGGGGAGTCGATCGGGACCGCGTTGTCCATGCGATCCGCCGTCCAGTACTTCTCTTCCTCGCTCAGACTCGGCCCGACCGAGGGGGAGGGAGAGGAGGTTGGCTCGGCGGACCGCGTCGAGGACGCCGAGGGCGTGGCGGAGTCGGTCGGCTCGACGACCCCCGCGACCGTCGACGGCGCCGAGGGTACCGGCGACTTCGGCGGGACCTGATGCCCGGCGCTGGGAGCCGCCGGTGATACGGAGGCCGTCGGTGGGACGGAGGGCGCTGGTGCCGGATGGCCCGTCGCGGCCGATGCTGTCCCGGCGCCGAGAACGCCGACGCCCAGTCCTAGCGCCAGGGCTGGAATCCATCTGTGTCTGGAACGCAACAAGGTGCCTTTCCGTCTTGTAGGGGGCCGTACGGTGAGCGAGCCCCGAACTCCCTTTGATCGTACATATGTTCGATGACACTGTACTGTCGAGTAACAACCGACATATCGTCAAATAAGAGATGGGCGAGGCGATGGACCGACTCCGCAAGACCGCGTGGGCGGCACTCCCTCTCCTGCTGTCCTTTCTGGCGGCCGGGTCGGCCTCGGCCTCCCCGCTCGAGTCATCCCTCCCCTTCGGAAGCGTCCGGTCGGTGCATCCCGGCGACACACTGACGGTCAATGCCAAGTCCAGCGAGGCCAGTTACGCAGAGACCATCACTTCATCCGCGTTCATCAGGGCAGGGAAGCTGCGGATGATGGATCCGCTGCTGACCACCACCGTGACCGTCGCCTGCGATACCCGGCCCGGCACCTACCCGGTCCTGCTGCACGGCGCCGGAGACGTGGGCCCGGAGGAGCATCCGTTCCGTTGGGCACGCGTACGCGTTGAAGCCACCGACGAGGCGGCACGCCGCGTCTGCCGGAACAAGGTCCAGAAACTGCCCCCGCCCGGCCTGGAGGAACGCTGGGCTCCCGACAGCACGTGGCCCCAGTCGGCATGGGACGTGCGGACCTTCCGGGCCGGCAGCCGCATCACGATCACTGACAACTATGACGAGGGATCGGACGGTGACATCACCCTCACCTCCCGCGCATTCACCGACCGCTCCGTCCTGCGCGGAGCCAGAGCCGTCCTGACCGCCACCACCACCCTCAGATGCGACTCCGCACCCGGCCTCTACGTCGTGTACCGGCATGACGCCGACCAGGCCGGCCCCGACAAACCATGGGCCCGTCTGCGTGTCGCCCCCGCCGCACCCGGAAAGGCCTGCGCTGCTCAGCAAGCTGCGAAGCACTCAGCCGGGACGTCCCGCACCGGCACGGTGGCCTGGGTCGCGGGCGGCGTACTCCTCGCCGCCGCAGCCGGCGCCGCACTTCTTCTGCGGGCCAACTCCCGCCGCACACACTCCGCCTGAGCGCGCCTCGCCGCTCGTCGGCCGGCTTGGTCGCTGCTGCGTTGACGCGATCAGGCGGCCCGCGCACCCACGCTGACCCTCAAGCTCACTGGTGGCGCCAACTGGGAGAAATACTGGAGCGCCCAGACGCGATCGAGTATCAGGGCGTATGGCGGGGTAGTCGCCACGCCTGCTGCTGATCACCGCGGTGGGCTGTGGCGGGCGGTCCGACACGAAGACGCACGGAGGGTTCGTTGGCGCTGATGTGGTTACGCAGCCGCGGCATCCGACACCGCATCACCCACAAAGGCATCGAGTCCTCCGAACAACTGGAACGCCGCCCCTTGTTGTACGTGTCCGAGCCCGTCCAGTCCAACTCGGCCGCACCATCGTGCGATTGTCTCGCACCGACGACATGACAGGGTTCGTGGCGCTCCCCAGACGCTGGGTGGCACAGCGCACGTTCGCATGACTGATGAACCCTCGCCGCCCGGCCCGGGACTACGAGACGTTGCCGACCGGCAGCGAGGCGGTGACACGGTGGTCGATGGCCACCCGGATGAGCCGGCGTCCGGCACGGCCGCGGGCCGCCGGCCGGCACTGAACTTCCCCGACGCCTCCAGGAAGAACCATCCGCCAGGCGCCTGGCCGGACCGCCGCTCCTCCAGCATGTCCAGAATCCGCTGGCAGTCGGGCGCGAGCACGGTCACCGGCAACCCGTCCCGCCAAGGCGGCACCACCGGCCCCGGCACTGGTGAGGGCGCCGTTTCCTGCGCCGTCCTGGTCACGGCAGTCGTCTCGGCGGCGGACACGGCCAGGGCTTCGACCAGTTCCTCCCACGCGATCACTCGCCGATCCACCTCGATCTCTGCGGCCTCCAACACCTCGGCCAACCGCGCGACTTCCTCCCGCAGACCCTCCACCCGCACACGGGCCGCCGCCTCCCGCTCCTCCAGCATTGCCAGCACCGACGCCACCGCGCACCCCCGCCGAGGGCAGCCGAAGGGCTTCCGGTCGAGCCGGGAAGAAAAGACTGTGCGTGATCTCCGGCGGCCGGCTTGACACCACCCGGGGGGCGGCTCGCTCGGTTCGTCCATGAGCCGTGAAGCTGGCCACTTTTGCCCTCTTTGTGAAATATAGGGGTTGGCGTAAAGGTGACTTGACGCCTGGTGGACAGGACAAACTGCTGACCTCGGCACTTGACGGCACCACGCTGTCCTCCCATGAGAGACATGAACAACAGGTGGCGCCGCGGGATCCGCCCTCCCCGGCCTCCGCATACGGTGGCGGCCGCCGCCCTCGTGGCGCTCGTGGCCGGTCTGACCGCCGCCCCCGGCGCCGCTCAGGACCTCGGCCCGCACACCGGGCGAACGGAAGCCGCCGCGCAGACCGGAGCGGCCCGGTCGCCGATCACCTCCCGGCATCAGCTCACCCTGATCACCGGCGACCGCGTCACGCTGGAGACGGACACCTCGGGCAAGCAGAGTGTGTCGGTCGAGCCCGCCGAGGGCCGCGAGCGGGTCGCGTTCATCAAGCGCCAGAGCGGCCGCGACTGGACCGTCATACCGGCCGACACGCTCCCGCTGCTCGCGACGGGCCGCCTCGACAAGGCGCTGTTCAACGTCTCCGCCCTGGTCCGGGGCAAGTACGCACAGCGGTCGAGCCTGCCGCTGATCGTCGAGTACGCCGGGGACGCGGGCACCGCCCGGCGACAGCTGACCGCCGCCGGCGCCGACACCGTCCGCCCCATCGGCGGGACCCCCTTCGCGGCCCTCGGCGAACACCGCGCGGACGCCGCCGGGTTCTGGAAGGGCATCGCCCCCGGCCGGGCCGACGCCACGTCCTTCGGAGCGGGTGTGCGCCGGGTCTGGCTGGACGGCCGCTCCAGGATCCAGCTCGACAGCACGGTGCCGCGCATCGGCGCCCCGCACGCCTGGGAGAAGGGCTACACCGGCACCGGCGTCAAGGTTGCCGTGCTCGACACCGGTTACGACCCCCACCACCCGGACCTCAAGGGCCTCGTCACCGAGTCCGCGAACTTCACCACCGAGCCGAACACCGATGACCTGAACGGCCACGGGACCCACGTGACCTCGACGGTCGCCGGTTCCGGCGCGGCCTCCGACGGCACGTACAAGGGTGTGGCACCCGGTGTGCAGATCCTGTCCGGCAAGGTGTGCACCGCGGACGGCAACTGCGACAACTCCGACATCGTCGAGGGCCTGGCCTGGGCCGCCCAGCACGGCGCCAAGGTGATCAACCTCAGCCTGGGCGACACGGACACCCCGGAGACCGACGCCCTGGAGGCCATGGTCGACACCGTGACCCGCGACTACGGCACGCTGGTCGTGGCCGCGGCCGGCAACAGCGGTCCCGGCAAGGTCTCCTCGCCCGCCTCCGACGACCGGGCGCTGGCCGTCGGCGCGGCCGAGGAGGACGACGACCTCGCCGCCTTCAGCTCGGTCGGCCCGCGGGTGGGCGACTCCGGCCTCAAGCCGGACGTCATCGCCCCCGGCGTCAACGTCGTCGCCGCCCAAGCGGGCGGCACCACCGCAGACGACGGCTATGTCGCGATGAGCGGCACGTCGATGGCCACGCCCCATGTGACGGGAGCCGCCGCCATCCTGTTCCAGCAGCACCCCGACTGGACGGCGGAGCAGGTCAAGCGCCAGCTGATGCAGTCGGCGACCGGCGCCAAGGAACACGGCGCCTACTTCCAGGGCGCCGGCCGCGTCGACGTCGCCAGGGCGGTCGACCAGGACGTCACCGCCGACACCACCGCACTGGACTTCGGGCTGATCCGCTGGACAGACGGCAAGCGGCCTCCGGTGACCAAGACCCTCACCTACCGCAACCCGGGCGCCGCGCCGGTCACCCTTCAGCTGAAGGACGACCCGAGCAGCGGGAAGAAGGACATGCCCGCCCCCGTCGGCCTGTTCCGGCTCAGCGCCGACACGGTCACCGTGCCCGCGCACGGAACGGCGGACGTCACCCTCACCGCGACCCCGGAAGCCGCCACGACGTACGCCGCCTACAGCGGTGTGGTGACCGCGAGCACCGCGGACGGCCAAGTGTCGGTGCGCGTCCCGTTCGGCATGGACGTCGAGCAGCCGTCGTACGACCTGCGCATCGGCATGAAGAGCCGCACGGGCGCCGCCCCCGACAACGCCTACCTGCTGGTCAACTCGGCCGACGGCAAGGCGTACGAGGTCGAGGCGCTCGGCAGGAGCAGCACGGTGGTGCGGCTGCCCAAGGACACCTACTCGGTGAGCGGTTTCTACTTCGACGCCTCCTACACCGAGGGCACCATCGTCGGCGTGCCGAAGGTCGTGATGAGCGCCGACCGGCAGGTGACCATCGACGCCCGGAAGGCGAAGCCCGTCACGGTGTCGGCACCGAGCCGCTCCGCGCGCATCATGTCGGCCGAGATCGGCACGATCAGCATTGCCGACCAGCTGCTCTCGGTCACCATGTACAACGCGATCGGCACGGACCACATCGACGGTGTGTACGCGGTGCCGACGGCCCAGTACAAGGACTCGAAGTTCACGTACCTCGTCACCAGCGTCTGGGGCGACCCGGCCGGCGCAGACGGGAACCCCGCCTCGGTCTACTACCTCACGCGACCGGTGCACGGCGCCATCCCGGCGGATCCCGCCTACAACCCCCACAAGTCGGAGCTGGCCAGGGTGAACACCACGTTCGCCGCCACCACGCCGGGAACCACGGCCACCCGCATCGTCTGGACGTACGTCGACAACGTCCGCTTCAGCGGCCGGGCGATGGAGGGAATTCCGGTCCCGGCACGCCGCGTCGACTACTTCTCGGCGGCCGACGGCCTGCGCTGGCAGACGGCCTTCGACCAGAACAGCTTCCTCGACCCGAACGCGCATGGGCAGAGCTACCTGAGCGACCTGCACGGTTACCGGGCCGGCTCCCGGATCGACGAGCGCTGGAACGGCGGGATCCAGGCCGTGGGCCTCTCGTCCCAGATGGCCGCCTTCCGAGAGGGCGACACGATGTACCGCCCCTTCCAGTCGGCCGCGAACGGCAACCTCGACCTGGTGGCCGACACCACGTCCGGCCTGCCCGAGGTGAAGCTGTGGCGCAACGGCGAGCTGGTCTCCCAGGACTGGAGCATGAGCGACGTCCCGGCCGACGCCGTCCCCGCCGACTACCGTCTGACGGTCGAGCACAACCGTGACATGGCCCCCAGCTCCGTCTCCACGAGTGTGCGGGCGGAATGGCGGTTCCGGTCGCGGACCACGGCGACCCGGCAGGCGCTGCCGCTGTACGCGGTCCGTATGTCGCCGAAGCTGGACGAGTGGAACCGGGCCGAGGCCGGCCGCAAGCTCGACATCCCGGTCCTGATCCAGCGGACGGCCGGCGCCCCGGCGTCGCCCGTCCGCGTCTTCACCACCGAGGTCTCCTTCGACGAGGGGAAGACCTGGCAGTCGGTACGGGTCAAGGGCTCCGGCATGGAGCGCACCGTGACGGTGGAGCACCCGCGAAGCGCCGCGGGCGGCTCCGTCAGCCTGCGCGTCCACGTCGAGGACGCGGCGGGCAACTCCTTCAAGGAGACCGTCATCAAGGGCTACTTGCTCAACTAGCCGCCGTCGCGGAGTAGCCACGTCCTCGAGTAGCTGCTTCCGCGAGTGGCGCAGCCCGGCCGGACGAACGGGGTCAGGGCCCGCCGGACACGTCCGGCGGGCCCTGTTCGTGTGCGGTGCGGCGTCCGCCGTGCTCAGAGCCAGTCGCGGCGCGCCGCGTGCCAGCCCAGCTGCATACGGGTCGCGACGCCCGCCAGGCTCATCAGGCCCTGGATGCGCCGCTGGACGGTGCGCTTGCTGACCCGCAGCTGTCCGGCTATCGCCTCGTCCGTCATACCGGCGACCATCAGGGAGAGCAGGTGCCGGTCCTCCCCGACCGGCGAGGCGGCATCCGTGGTGCCGGCGCCGCCGATTTGGCCCTCCTCGGTCACCCGGAGCGGGGCGCCGATCTCCCAGTGGTGTTCGAACAGGGCGATGAGCGCGTCCAAGAGGCTGCTCTCCCGCACCACCGCGGCCCGCAGCTCCCGGGGGTTGCCGGAGGTGCCCGAGGCGGCCAGTGGCAGGATGGCCACCGAGCGGTCGGCGATCGCCATCCGCAGCGGCAGCAGGGGTACCGCCCTGGACACCTCACCGGCGCGTACGCCCTTGACGACGTAGTCCACCGCGTCCGGGTCGTCGAAGTAGGCCTGTTCGTACAGGGCCCGGTAGAGCACGCCCCGGTCCAGCGCGTCGAACTCCTCCTGGTTGCTCTCCGGTGACATGGCCACGTACTGGGCCTTCACGAACCACATCATCTCGCGGCCGGCGCCGTGCTGGAGCTGGCGCAGATGCTGGCGCAGTGCCGCCGCGCCGGTGATGATCTCGACGGCCTCGCCCGTGCTCCGGGCCCATGCGGTGCGGCGGTGGGTCTCCGCCAGTTCGTAGACGGCGGCCCGGGTCTGTTCCAGGGCGTCGAAGTGGCGTTGCAGCCGGGGCATGAGGACCACCTGCGGCGGCACGGCGGTGAACCATTCGGGACTGTCCTCGGCCGCCGACGCCAGGCCCTTGTGCTCCAGCGCGCGCAGCAGCAGCCGCGCGGTCACGACGTCGAGGGCCGAGCGGCCGGAGATGTCCTGAGCGGACGCCGTCCCGGTGGCGACCAGCAGGCGGTACACCTCGCTCTCGTCGGCCGTCAGGCCCACCGTCTCCAGCATGTCGCCACCTTTCTCACCATCCGGGCCGCCTCCGCCCTGGTCTTCGCGGGGGAACGCGGTCGTCCCGGCGGATGATGCCACGAGCCCCTGCGACCAGGCACCACGACGGTTGTCACCGGCGATCTGGTACACCGTGACGGGGCGGTGCCGTCAGCACATCCCGTGGCCCCCGGGCGGGGCCGCTCGAGTGTCACAGACTGTGGGCCACGGGGTGGCGAGGTTCGTACAGCGGCAGTTCGGCGCCGCTGGGCGGACGCACCGCCGTCAGCCTGCCCCAGCGCTGTTCGCTGACCGGGCGGGTGATCTCGACGCCCCGCGCACGCAGTTCCCCGAGCTGGGCGTCGAGGTCGTCGCACATCAGACAGAACTCGTGCTGGGGGCGCCCTCGGTGGGGTGTACGGCGATCTCTGCCGGGGACAGCTTGAAGATCAGCCACCCGCCGCCCGCGTCGACACCGGGGAAGGCGAGGACGTCGCGGATGAAGTCGCGGTCGGCCTCCGCGTCCTGGCTGTAGAGGATGACGTGGGCGCCGTTGATCACGCCGGACCTTCGATTTCGCCGAGGTGGGGCCGTTCGGTCTACGGGGTCGTCACCGGGCCCGACTGGTCCCAGCCGGGCACGAGGTCGTCACGGTGGACATCTTCCCCGTGGACCCGCTCGCCGCAGGTCTCGCACACCGTGTAGGTGACGAGTTCGTGATCCCCGTGCCGGATCCGGCCGGGCGGTGCGGTGACGACCCAACGGTCGCCCCAGCCGATCAGCTCGCGGGTGATGGCCCCCAGATCGCGCCCGGCCTCCGTCAGGTAGTAGCCGCTGTAGCGGGCGTCGTCCGGCAGCGGGCGCCGTTCGAGGACGCCACTCTCCACCAGCGCCTTCAGGCGCGCGGCGAGCCGGTCCGTGGGAGCGCCGGTGTTCCTGGCGATCTGCCGGAAGCGGTGGTTGCCGAGCATGACCTCGCGGATCGCTGGCAGGGCCCAGCGGTCACCGATGATCTGGAGGGCCGCGGCGAGGGAGCACGGGCGCCCCGCCATGTCCCGGGGGTCGATGCGTGTGGTCATTTTCCCAGTATCACCCGGCAGGGTTTGATTTCCAAACCACCCTGTGTTTGGGTTGCGCCATGTCCACTCTGCTTCGGTTCTCAAAGCACCCTCGGGCGGCCGCCGCAGTCGTCCTGGTGGCCGTCTTCATGACCAACCTGGATCTGCTGATCGTCAACGTCGCGCTGCCCGCCGTGGGAGAGGACTTCTCCGGAGGCGGCCGCGCAGCGGGCCTCGGATCGCTGTCCTGGGTACTCAACGCCTACGCGATCACCTTCGCCGCGCTGCTGGTGGTGGCCGGGCGTGCCGGTGACCGCATAGGGCAGCGGCCGGTCTTCCTCGCCGGGATCGCCGTCTTCACGCTCGCGTCGTTGGGCTGTGCCCTGGCCCCGGACCTGGGCACCCTCATCGTGGCCCGGGTGGTGCAGGCCGTGGGGGCGGCGGCCCAGATCCCGACCTCCCTGGCCCTGCTGCTGGCGGCGGTGCCCGCCGAGCGCCGCACCCAGGCCACCCGCGGCTGGGCCGGGGTCGGCGGACTCGCCGCGGCCGCCGGGCCCGTCGCCGGTGGCCTGCTGACCGAGGTGGACTGGCGGTGGGTCTTCGCCGTCAACCTGCCCATCGGCATCGCGGCGCTCGTCGTCGGCCGGTCGGCGCTGCCGAAGCCGGCCGTGCGGGAGACCGGGCCGTGGCCCGACCTCCTCGGCGCCCTGCTGGTCTTCGTCTCGATCGCGTCGCTGTCCGGGGCGCTGGTGCAGGCACCCGAACAGGGCTGGACGAGCGGCGAGACCGTACTTCTGCTGGCGGTCGCCGTGATCGGCGGCGCCGCGTTCGTGCTCCGGTCCCTGCGGCACCCCCGTCCGCTGTTCGAGCTGGACCTACTGCGGCTGCCGCGCTTCGGTGCGGCGAACGCGGGCAGCCTCCTGTTCGGCGTGGCCTTCTCGATCATGCTGCTGTCGAACGTGCTGTGGTGTCAGGAGGTCTGGCACTGGAGCGCGCTGCGCACCGGTCTCGCCCTGGCCCCCGGCCCCGCGCTCGTGCCCGTCGTCACCGTGCTGACCACCCGCGCCGCGCAGCGCTTCGGGCAGGGACCGCTGATCGCGGCGGGCGGCGTGCTGTTCGCCGGTGGCATGGTCTGGTTCGCGATCTTCGCGTCGGTCACACCGGACTACGTGAGTGAGCTGCTGCCCAGCCAGCTACTGACCGGTGCGGGAGTGGGCCTGGCCCTCGGCACACTGGTGGCCGCCGGCGTGCACGCGGTACCGGGACACCGTGCGGCGACCGGGTCGGCGCTGGTCAACTCGGTGCGCCAGATCTCGGCCACGATCGGCGTCGCCGTCCTGGTCGCGGTCGTCGGCTCCCATGTCGACGCCACCTCGCACCACGACTTCCGGGTCGTCTGGTACACGGCCGCGGCGCTGAGCCTGGTGACCTCGGCGGTCGGGGCGCAGCTCAGCCGAGGGCGGGGCCAGGGCCCCGAGCGGACGGGACCCGCCGTGCGGAAGGAAGCCGAGGCGACGGGGCGGGCTCTCCCGCAGACGCCCTGACCGGCCGCTGCCCGGCGCGCGAGAGCTGTTCGCCGCCCGGGACGCCGGACGGGCGAGCAGCAGATGGTGTCTCGCACGTGCACTGGGGCACGCCAACTTGCGGGACGGAGGTAGACGGGCCCACGGCCTTGGGATCGCCTTCACCGACGTGGAGTTCGCCGCCTTCTCCATCGGCCAGACAGGGCGCGAGCACGCTGGCACAGCCTGCCGGGCCGGTCGCGCACAAATGGGCCCTGTCGGCCGCAGCAAGCAACGGAGCACTGTCAGTGGTGAGTGGCGGCATCGGGCGCATGACGGACACCACGGCATTCGACTGACGGTCCTTCCTGCTGAGGTGAAGCGGGGAGTGGGCAGATTCCCTGCCGGACGGCGAGACGCGGGGCGAGGACGACGCGACCGCCCGGCAAGCGCGGTGGCTGGGGTTCCCGCCCGCGTCGGAGGAGCGGATCGCAGCCATGGAGGAGCGCCTCGGCCGACGGATGCCCCCGTCGTACCGGGAGTTCCTCGAGGCCAGCGACGGGTGGCGGCACGCGGGCGGGTTCGTGTGGCTGCTGGCGGGGACCGAGGACGCGCATGGGCACAACAACGAGTCAGGACTCGCGGACATGTTCGAGGAGTACCTGGACGAGGACGCCGGGCCCGAGGAGCGGCCGGAGGCGGACATCTGGCGGCGCGGGCCGCAGCTCGACGTCGAGTCCGACATCACCCACGTCCTCATGGATCCCGAGGACGCGGACCAGGACGGTGAGTGGGCCGTGTGCACGTGGGCGAGCCGGCGGGCCGTGCCACTCGAGCGGCACGCGAACTTCCTTGAGTTCATGCGGGACATGGACCGGGAGTTCCACAGCCTGCGGGCGCACCGGAGCGACGAGGAGCCGGTGTTCGCCCACGACACGACACGAAAGCTGGACGCCCTGGTGGAGGAGGCCCGGCTTGAGGCGCTGCGCGGCGGCTGGGAACGGGCCGGGAAAGCGCTGGACGAGGCGAAGGAGTACGGCAGGCCGAGGGTAGGGGCTGGGCGACCAGATACGCCGCCTGTTCGAACAGACCTACATCGTGAACTTCGACGTCCTGGTGACGGACCCGCAGTACGCGCCCGAGCTGCTGCAACCGCTGGTCGCCGCAGCGGAGTCTTGCCGCCCGGCAAAGACCCCTTCGCCGCATGGGGCAGCCCACGATGAACACCCCGTCCGACCGGCCCGAAGACGGCCGGATACAGTGCGCGCGACGGCAGCCCGGTTGCTCAAGGAGGGGAAGCGTGACCGACACCAGCGAAACCCGATCCGCCGACAGTGCAGCGCACGAGACCCAGCGGAGCCGACTGCACCGCCTGATGCGCTACCTCCCCCTGATCGCCCCGGTCCTGCTGTGGACCGTGCCCTGCTGGCTGCTGCTGCACGCCGGCCAGCACTGGCCACTCCCTGTCACTCTGGCCGGCACCGCCCTGTTCGCCCTCGGCCTGATCGCCATGCCGCTCGCGATGATGCGCGGCCACGGCCGGCGACAGCAGGACTGGGCGGCCATCGTCGGGGACACCCTCCTCGGAGCCAGCTGGGTACTGTTCACCTGGTCAGTTCTGCTCGGCGTCCTGCTGCGCCTCGCCCTGACCGTGGCCGGCGTAGGCGACGGTCAGAACCGGGCCCGGATCGTCACTTGGGCGGTCCTCGGCGTATCCGCCGTGCTGCTCGCCTGGGGGTACGCCGAGGCCCGCCGGGTACCACGGGTGCGCCAGCTCGACGTACAACTCCCCCGCCTGGGAGCCGGATTGGACGGCACCCGCGTCGTCCTCATCACCGACACCCATTACGGCCCGCTCGACCGCGCCCGCTGGTCCGCGCGGGTCTGCGCGAAGGTCAACACCCTGGACGCCGACCTGGTCTGCCACACCGGAGACATCGCGGACGGCACGGCCGAACGCCGCCGCACCCAGGCCGCCCCACTCGGCACCGTGCAGGCCACCCGGGCCCGGGTCTACGTCACCGGCAACCACGAGTACTACAGCGAGGCCCAGGGCTGGGTCGACCTCATGGACGAGCTGGGCTGGGAGCCGCTGCGCAACCGTCATCTGCTGCTCGAACGCGGTGGTGACACCCTCGTGGTCGCCGGCGTGGACGACGTCACCGCCGAGTCCTCCGGCCTCGCCGGCCACCGCGCCCACCTCGCCGGAGCCCTGCACGGCGCCGACCCCGACCACCCCGTCCTGCTCCTGGCCCACCAGCCCAAGTTCGTCGACCGGGCGGCAGCCGACGGCGTCGACCTCCAACTCTCCGGCCACACCCACGGCGGCCAGATCTGGCCCTTCCACCACCTCGTCCGCATCGACCAGCCCGCCCTCGCCGGCCTCAGCCGCCACGGCACCCGCACCCTCCTCTACACCAGCCGCGGCACCGGCTTCTGGGGCCCGCCGTTCCGCGTCTTCGCCCCCAGCGAGATCACCCTGCTCGTACTCCGCTCCCCACAGCGGCCCCCGTCGCCGTAGCGCTGGGCGGGCCAGCGGTTCCGCCTGGAGATGCTGCCCCTCGGCAGCCTCACTTGATCCGGCGCTCGACATAGTCCTGAGTGCGCGAGTCGACCCGCAGACGAGTGAACACGATGCGATGGAGCGCGACATTGGCCTGACGATCGCCACCGCGGTTGAGGCGACGGAACTGCCGACGTCCCGAAGAACGCTCGACAGGCCTCACCCCGCCCAAAGCGGCGAAGAACCCCTCACTGCCCAGCCGTTCCGGGGTGTCCCCCACCGTGATCAGCAAAGCGACGTCCGGACCGATCCCCACCACGTCGAGCAGCTGCGGGGCATGACGTTTGACGAGCAGCATTGAGGACGGACTTGAGCTGGTTGATGGCCTGGGTGCGGGCTTTGGCGGCCGACGCCTTCGTGAGTTTGTATTTTCTCGCGATCTGCACCGGCCCGTCGCCCGCTTTGCAGCAGCTCACACAATGAGCCGAGTTGTCGGTGGGTGATGAGGCAGCAGGCGAGTTTGAGGAACGCCTCGTGGATGTCGGCTCTGCGTACCCAGCGGGTGCGTAGGCGGCGGAAGCCGTTGAACCAGGCGAAGGTGCGCTCGACCACCCACCGGTAGGTGCCCAGTCCGGTGCCCTGGCGGGGTTCGCGGCGGGCGATGGCGGGCACGATGCCGCGGGCGCGGACCGGCGGGATCGCGTCGAGCAAGGGGATCAGCTGGGCGACGTCGTTACGGTTGCCGCCGGTCAGCAGGACCGCGAGCGGGGTGCCGTGTCCGTCGGTGATCAGGTGGTGTTGCGAGCCTGCCCGGCCGCGGTCGACCGGCGAGGGACCCGTGTGGTTCCCCCATTTAGGGCCCTGACGTGGGAGGAGTCGACCACGCAGCGGGACCGGTCCGCCGGGAGGCCGGGTTGAACTCGACCAGCAGGACTTCGTGGAGCTGCTGCCGATGCCGGCCTCGTTCCAGTCCCGCAGGCGGCGCCAGCAGGTCATGCCCGAGCCGAAGCCCAGGTTCCTGGGCAGGTACTCTCACTGGATACCGGGGTGGAGCACCTACAGAATCCCGCACAGCACCTCCCGGTCCGGCAGCGGCTTGCGGCCCGGATACCGGAAGCGCCGTTAGCGCTGCGGCAGCAGCGGCTCCAGGCGGTCCCACAGCTCATCCGACACGATCCACGGCGACGTCCCCACACCGACCGAACGCTCAACTACCACCCCCGACACGGAGAACCGGGCCGCCTCCACGTGATCGCGGAGAGGGTCCGGCGCGGTCCGGCTGTCACCGGGCTTCTGCGGTTCGCCGTGTGAAATACGTGTCGAAGTTCCCGTAGGCGGCATAGGTGGACAGAAGGACCGAGACGCCGTTCGCCGCCCAGTCCGTGACCTGCGTCGGCGACACGCCATCATTGAGCCAGTTCGTCAGGCAGGCATGCCGCAGGTCGTACACCCGTTTGCCGAGCGGTGAAGCAAAGTCCTCGGGGTGAAGAACCTGCTGCCGCGCAGTCCGCCAGGCCCGCCGGATGACGGAGCAACGGATCTAGCGGCTCGCTGTGCCGGCGGCGCCGAGCCACTGGGCGAGCACGTCGGTCTCACCGTGGCCGAGATCCTTGGTGGCGGTGAGCAAGGTGACCTTGTCGTGGGCGGCGAGATCACGCAGGTGCTGCACGGCTGGCCGGTGATCGGCGTCCTCCAGTTCGCCGATGGAGCGATCCCGGAACTCCGCGAAGCGCTCCTGGTCGTGGTGGTGCCAGTGGCGCAGGTCCGCCGACGGCGCCACGTCGCGGAGCCATTCGTCCAGGTGGGCCGTTCTTTGCTCATTCCGCGGGGCCACAGGCGGTCCACGAGCACTCGCTTGCCGCTCCGCGACGAGGTGTCCTCATAGATCCTCCGACAACTGGGAACGCTGCGTGGGCAGGGCCGCCGGCTGCGGTCCCACCCACGCGGTGCTGTCCCGGGTGACCTCCCGGGGTGTGACGTCAGCGCAGGCCGAAGGCCCGGGTGATCGTCTGCGAGACGGTGTCGCCCGCGCTGTCCCGGGCGCCGACCCGCAGGGTGACGAAGTCGGCGGACCGCGGCGCGCGCAGGTTCGTCCGCCATCCGTCGTCGCACCGGCTCAGGTCCGTCCGCTGCCAGGTCGCACCGTCGTCGTACGACACCTCGACGGTCGGCTTCCCGATGGTGGCGGTGGTGCCCGGCAGGTGCGAGGCGGTCACCGTCAGGCCGGCGTGCCGGTCGGCACGGCCGGACTTGTCGGTGTCCACGCCGTAGTCGAGCTGGATGAGCGGCAGGGACACCGCCGCATCGCTGCCGGTGACCGCGGAGGTGAAGTCCCACTCGGTCAGCGTGTGCGTCGAGTACGGGTCGGCCCAGGTGCCGCGGTCGTTGTCGAGGACCAGCCGGTAGGGCAGGCGCTCGGCGCCGAGGCCGGGAACCTGCAGGTACTCGGCGTTGCCCCAGTCGAGCTGCTGGTCGCCCTGGTAGAGCGACATCCAGTCCTTGACGTCGAAGTTCGCGCCGGCCTCGCCGACATGGCCGGACCCCGAGTCACCCCAGCCGGGCGCGGTGATGTACATCGTGTCGAGGTAGCGCACCGGCTGGTAGTTGATCGGGCCCATTCGGGGCCGCTGGATCGGGCCGAACCAGCTGACCTTGCTGGTCTTGCGCGCCGGGTAGTTCAGCGGGTCGATCGAGTGCTGCCCGGTCTCGCCCTGGATGAAGGCGTCGTCGAGCCACGTGGTGCCGGCGGTGACCCAGTCGGTGCGCTCGCCCTGGGCGGGCGCGGTGAGCTGGTTGCCGACGGCCCAGCCGCGCCAGACATCCGGACGGAACTCCATCGCCTTGCCCTGCCGGTAGTTCCGGAAGGAGACGTTCACCCGGCCGAGGTCCTTGGACTCCTCACGCCAGGTCGGGTCCGTCGGAACGGCGCCCGTCCAGTGGTGCACGACGTCGTAGACGTAGTCGGTCGTGGGGTGCGAGGTGACCTTCAGCGAGACCGCGCCGTGCCGGAGTTGGCCGAGCAGGTCGGCGCCCTGGTCGGAGTTGAGCGTCGCCACCGTCACCGGGGCCGGGCTCTGCGGGCTCCAGGGGTTCTCGTCCCAGGGCTGCAGGCGGCCGACGCCGTCGTTGACGACCAGCAGCAGCCGGGCGCCGGCGGCCGCGGCGGCCTCCGCCTGGGCCTTGATCCCTTCCGTGCCGGCGCCGCGCACCACGACAGCCTTCCCGCGCACGTTCTGCCGCGCGAGCTCCTCGGCCGTACCGTCACCGGCGAAGACCGTCGTCAGGTTCCGGGTACCGGCGGGCAGCGGCGTGGCCGCGCGCTTGACCAGCGGGTCGTTGAAGGTCGTCGACTTCGTGCTCAAGGTCAGCGCCGGCTGCTCGAGGCGGAAGCGGGCGCCGGCCTCGAACTCGCCGTCGGTGACCTTCTTGCCGGTCGGAAGCGCCCAGATGCTGTCGTACGACGGGTCCGGCAGCATCGACGTCTCCACCAGGCTGTCGCTGAAGGACCGGTGGGCGTCCAGGCGCGGTGCGACGGCGGTGGTCTGCTGCGGCACGCGCGCCAGGATCCGGCGTGCCTTGCGGCCGTCCAGGGTGACGGTACGGTCCTGATCCAACTTCACGTCGTTGAAGGCCAGCAGCACCATGCCGCGCGAGTGCGGGCCTTCGGCGCCCTGCACGTCACCGGTGAGCCAGCCGCTGTAGCTGCCGACGGGCAGCCGCGCCATGCCGGTGCCGGACGCGTCGAGGTCCATCACCGTGAAAAGGTGCTCGGCGGTCAGGACGACCCGGCCCTCCAGCGGCTTGCCCGAACGGTCCTTGGCGACCACGGTCAGATTCTGCCGCTGGCCCTCGCGGGCCGCGCCGATCAGGGTCCGGGCGCGGACCGCTCCGCTGCCGTCCGTACCGATGATCATGGCGCTGACCGACTGGTCGCCGCCCAGCTTGTCCAGATCCGCCGTCAGGGTGACCGTGGCGGTGCCGTGGGCGGGCACGGTGACGTGGTCGGCGGAGAGGCTGAACAACTTTGCCGGGACGGTGCCGTTGACCGCCAGGTCGAGGTCGGCCGGTGCGTCGCCGACGTTGGTGTACGTCACCGTCTGGGCGTCGGTCTGCCCCGGCTTCGGCGGCCACGTGTAGAAGCCGGAGTAGGCGATCGTGGTGGCGAAGACCGTGGTGTGCACGGCCGCGAGCGCGTCGAGCCGGCCGGCGCCCGCCTGGTACGGGGTGTACGCCGGGGTCGCCTTGGCGCTGCTGACCAGCGCCTCCTTGAGCTGGGTGCCCGTCCAGTCGGGGTGCGCGGAGGCGAGGAGCGCGGCGGCACCGGCGACGTGCGGCGTCGCCATCGACGTACCGCTCATCGTGGTGTAGTAGCCGGAGCCGCGCTTGTAGTGCGAGCGCGCCGCGACGATGTCGACGCCGGGCGCGGTGATCTCCGGCTTCAGCCCGCCGTCGCCGTCGCGCGGGCCCTGGCTGGAGAAGTCGGCGAGCGTGTCGGTGGAATCGACGGCGCCGACGGTCAGCGCGGAGTCCGCGGCACCGGGGCTGCTGATGGAGTGCGGGCCGCCGTTGCCCGCCGCGATCACGAACAACGCGCCCGTGTCGTGGCTGAGTTCGTCGACGGCCTGGCTCATCGGATCGGTCTTGTCACCGCTACCGCCCAGGCTCATGCTGATGATCCTGGCCTTCTGGTCGCGGGCGGCCCACTCCATGCCCGCGATGATCCAGGATTCCTGGCCGCTGCCCTCGGAGTTGAGCACCTTGCCGACGGCCAGCCGGGCGCCGGAGGCGACACCCCGCTCCTTGCCGTCGGAGGCGCTGCCTGTGCCGACGATGGTCGAAGCGACGTGCGTGCCGTGGCCGTTGTAGTCGGCGATGTCGTCCTCGCCGGGCACGAAGCTGGCGCTGTCGGACACCTGCCCTGCCAGGTCCGGGTGTTCGGTGTCCGCGCCGCTGTCGAGCATCGCGACCTTCACGCCCTGGCCGGTGTCGCCCTCAGCCCAGACCTTCTGCGCGCCGATCTGGGCGGTGGAGTCGGCCAGGTCGGCTTTCACCTTGCCGTCGAACCACACGTGGGCGACGCCGCCCGCGAAGGACGGCTTCGCGGACCGGGCCGCCGCGCCGGAACCCCCGGTGAGCGAGGACCAGAACTCCGGTGCCTGCTTGTGGTTCTGCGCGAGGGCCGCGCCCTGGATGCTGTCCAGACGGCGGACATCGGTCGAGCCGGCCATCTTCGCCCGGGTGCGGGACTTGGCAGCGGCGTCGGTGTAGCGCACGATCAGCGGCAGCCGGGAGCTGTGCGCGTCGTCGTAACCCTCGGCGATCAGCCGCGTCACGTTGAACAGCTGCTTGTCGAGTTTGCCGGCACTCACGTACGGCAGCGCGGAGTCGGGGTAGACGTAGGTGGCGCCGTCCAGGACGGCGCGGTGGAAACCGGTGGTGGCGCCGCTCGCGGCCTGGAAGGAGCGCACGACGGTGCCGTCGGCGGCGGTCCCGATGGTGACCTTGTCACCCGTGATCAGGGTGACGGTGTGCGTGCCGGCATCGCCGGGGGGTTGGTGTCCGGCGTCGTTGTGCGACACCTCACCGGCGGAGTACGCGGACACAGCGGCAGTCGCCGGTATGACGCCGAGTGTGAGCGCGGCCGCCACGGCGAGGGCGATCGGCCCGGGCCGGGGGATGGGAACCTTGGGCAAGGAAGACTCCTGAGACGCGGCGAAGAGCGAAAGATCACTGGATCCTCCGGCCTCCCCCGCCGTCGTTCAAGGGGTCGCACATGTCGCTCTTGCGCCATGGCACAGTTACGCCGCGAGCGGACGGGGTCGTCGGCCACCGCGCGTCCGGGGGGACGGCGGCGGACCGCCCCATGAATTCGGCGTGGCGAGGAACGGAGCAACGGGCCTGTGGGGCATCCCGGTCGGCGGCTTGGCGCATGCCCTCCGCCGGGGCGGACGCCAAGTGCGGCGGGCCCGCGCTCTCACGTCATCGATGGGTGATGAGCCTTCCCGCGGGGGGCCGACAGCCCCACAGCCGGTACCGACTCACCCTCACTCAGCGCGTGCCCTCGCCCACCCGCACTGCTTGCGTCAACTGCGGATCCCCTGGATATCCGCGACGACGTCCACGACGCCTTCCTGACCCTCGGCTGCGCGCTCATACGCTGACCGTGCCCTTTCGTCGGCGAGTAGTGAGAGATCCTCGCTTGGTCAGCTCGTGACACGATCTTGGCGATGTGGTCGTGGCATCGCGATTTGCCGTCAGGCTTCGAGGTCTCGGGCGGCCTCCTCACGTGTCGAAGTCCGCCTACCGGGGCGCCCAGTTGCGGAATCGGCGCAGGTGTCCATCCTGTGGACGATGCTCTACTCGCAACGCGCCTTCTCACAGCAGCCAACGGCTCCACGTCTCCGACGCCGTCCGTCACCGGCCCGGGGTCCGTCGCCGACGGCACCTCCGGTCCCTCCAGCGAGCCGACACCGACCGCGTCCGGCGGCACGGGGACGGCGGCGCCATCGCCGACCGTACCGACGGTGAGACGCTGTCATACCTCCGAAGTGAGGGCGTCCCTCGGCCCCAACCGTCCCGGAGCCGGGCAGTCGAACTTCGCTGTCGTTCTGACCAACGGAACGCGCCGCACCTGCACGCTGTACGGTTTCCCTGGTGTTGCGTTCGTCAACGGTGCCGGTGAGGCCGTCACCCCGAACCCCGAGCGAGCCACCGACCAGGCGGAACGGGCTGTGACACTCAACCCGGGAGACAGCGCTTGGTCGACACTGTCATACACCAACCCAGTGATCACTGGCGTCACCACTGTCACACCGGCGGCCCTGCTCGTCACCCCGCCCGACGAGACCGACCCGATCACAGTCCGAAGCTGTGAGGCGTCCTCGGCGAAGGTCGTGTATGGACCGTCGAATCCCTCACCGACAGCCAGCAATTCGGTGCCGGGCGTACGAGCGCTAGACCCGGGAGCGGATCCTGGTGGCGCTGGGCAGTGGAGGTTGCGGGCGCCGTGCGCCACGACGAAGTGCAGCGGGGTCACCGGACACCGTATCGCCCGTACCCTTCGTGGTGTCTACGGCGTCACATAGCGGGCGCCAAACCACTGGAGGCAACACCCGTGCTGATTGCTCAGCGTCCGTCCCTGACCGAAGAGGTCGTCGACGAATTCCGCTCCCGGTTCGTGATCGAGCCGCTGGAGCCGGGCTTCGGTTACACCCTCGGCAACTCCCTGCGCCGTACACTCCTGTCCTCGATCCCGGGTGCGGCGGTCACGTCCATCCGCATCGACGGCGTGCTGCACGAGTTCACCACCGTGCCGGGCGTCAAGGAGGACGTCACCGACCTGATCCTCAACATCAAGCAGCTGGTCGTGAGCAGCGAGCAGGACGAGCCGGTCGTGATGTACCTGCGCAAGCAGGGCCCGGGTCTGGTCACCGCCGCCGACATCGCGCCCCCGGCCGGTGTCGAGGTGCACAACCCCGACCTGGTCCTCGCCACGCTCAACGGCAAGGGCAAGCTGGAGATGGAGCTGACCGTCGAGCGCGGTCGCGGCTACGTCTCCGCCGTTCAGAACAAGCAGGTCGGTCAGGAGATCGGGCGTATCCCGGTCGACTCGATCTACTCGCCGGTGCTGAAGGTCACGTACAAGGTCGAGGCGACCCGTGTCGAGCAGCGCACCGACTTCGACAAGTTGATCGTCGACGTCGAGACCAAGCAGGCCATGCGTCCGCGTGACGCCATGGCGTCGGCCGGCAAGACCCTGGTCGAGCTGTTCGGTCTCGCCCGCGAGCTCAACATCGACGCCGAGGGCATCGACATGGGCCCGTCCCCCACCGACGCCGCGCTCGCCGCCGATCTAGTAATGCCGATCGAGGAGCTGGAGCTCACCGTCCGTTCGTACAACTGTCTCAAGCGCGAGGGCGTCCACTCCGTGGGTGAGCTCGTCGCCCGCTCCGAAGCCGACCTCCTCGACATCCGCAACTTCGGTGCGAAGTCCATCGACGAGGTCAAGGCGAAGCTCGCCGGTATGGGCCTGGGCCTCAAGGACAGCCCGCCCGGATTCGACCCGACCGCCGCCGCACTCGGTGCGGACGACGACGCGGACGCGGGTTTCGTGGAGACGGAGCAATACTGAACGCTGCGCTGCGCCGGCCATAGAAACACTCGCGTCGGCCACCAAGCGCATCGTCGCCGTCAGCGGCAGCCACGACGCCATCAAGTCAGCCCTGTGCGCCCGCGACCTGGACTGCCGCACGCTCGCCTCGGTGTCGAAGGAACCGGCGTCGTGGACGCGCTGGGCCCCGAGACCGCCGGGCTGAAGATCGGCGATCCGGTCGTCCTGACGGCCGTTCCCGACGCGAGCGCCCGGGGCAGCTACGCCGAATACATCACGGTCTCCGCGAGCCGGGTCGCCGCCCGGCCGACCGGGCTCGGAATCACGGAGGCGGCGGCGATCTGGGTCGCCTACTCCACCGCTTACGGCGCGCTCGTCGAGAAGGCGAGGATGCGGCCCGGCGACCACGTCCTGATCACCGCCGCGTCCGGCGGCGTCGGCCGGATGGCGATGCAGATCGCCCATCAGATCGGTGCCGTGCCCATCGCCGTCACTCGGCACGCCGCGAGGAAGGACGAACTGCTCGCCGCCGGCGCCACGGTCGTCGCCACCGACCACGCGGACATCGCCGAAGCCGTCGGCCGCCACACCAGCGGGACCGGCGCGGACATCGTCCTCGACCTTGTCATGGGCCCCGGCCAGAAGGATCTCCTGAAGGCGGCCCGCCCCGGCGGAACACTGGTCGCCGCAGGCTTCCTGGACCCGCGGCCCACACCCTTCCCGGGAGGCCCGCCGCTCACGATCTTCAGCTACCGGAGCTTCGAGCACACCCTCGACGCCGTCGTGGTGAAGCGCATGGCGGCCTTCCTGAACGCGGGTGTGCGCCTCGGTGCACTGCGGCCCGCCATCGACGACAAGGTGTTCGCCCTCGACGACGCCGTCGAGGCACACCGCCACCTCGAGAAGGGGCTCCACACCGGGAAGAAGATCGTCGTGACGGTGTCCTGAGGCCGCGCCGGCTCAGGGCGTGGCGGACACCAGGCCGATCCGGTAGGCGAGGACGACAGCCTGGACACGGTCGCGCAGGTCGAGTTTGGTCAGGATCCGCGACACATAGGTCTTGACCGTCTCGGGTGTGATGAACATCGCCGCGGCGATCTCCGCGTTCGACAGTCCCTCGGCGATCAGATGGAGCGCCTCCAGTTCGCGGAGGGTCAGCGCGCTCACGACTTCCTCTCTGGCCGGCCGGGAGGTGTCCGCCGGGCGCAGCCGTTCGGCGAAGTGGCCGATGAGGTGGCGGGTGACGGCCGGTGCCAGCAGTGCCTCGCCCCGGGCGACCGTCCGGATTCCGCCCACCAGCTCCGCTGGAGGTGAGTCCTTGAGGAGGAAGCCGCTCGCCCCGGCCCGGAACGCGTCGTAGACGTAGGCGTCGACGTTGAAGGTAGTGACGACCAGTACCTTCGGGGGTGCCACGGCGTCGGGGCCGGCCAGCCGACGGGTCGCCTCGATGCCGTCGAGCAGGGGCATCCGGATGTCCATCACGACCACGTCGGGGCGCAGTTGCTGCGCGGCCTGGACTGCCGCGTGCCCGTTCTCGGCCTCCCCGACGACCTCCAGGTCGGGCTGGGCGGAGAAGATGGTGACGTAGCCGGTACGCACCAGTGCCTGGTCGTCGCAGACGAATACACGGATCGGCGGCGGCGCATCGCTCACGGGTCACTCCTGCGCGGGCTGGGCGGGGATCACGGCACGGACACGGAACCCGCCGTCGGGGCGGGGTCCGGCCATCAGTTCACCATCGAGCATCCGCACCCGTTCACGCAGCCCGGTCAGGCCACGTCCTCCCGTACGGCCCGCTTTGCGGGCGGCGGGTGCGGCCGCCGAGGAGGGGGCGGATCCCTCGGTGGCCACCTCGATCTCAATGTGCTCGTCACGGTACTGGACCAGGACCTGTGTCCGCTGCCCGACCGCGTGCTTCATCGCGTTCGTGAGCCCCTCCTGCACCACGCGGTACGCGGCCAGTTCCACATCCACACTCTGCGGCCGCAACTCGCCCCGCTCGCTGAACTCGACGGGCTGACCCGACATACGGGCCTGCGCGACCAGGTCCCCCACCTTTCCCAGAGTGGGTGCCCGGTCCGCGGATGCGGACTGGCCGGTCGCCTCCAGCACGCCGAGCAAGTACCGCAGCTCGGTCAGCGCCCGGCGACCGGTGTCGCTGACAGCTGTCAGACCATCACCAGCACGTTCCGGCGCGGATGTGAGCAGGAACTGCGCCGCGTCAGCCTGCACCACCATGGCCGTCACATGGTGGGTCACCACGTCGTGCAGATCGCGCGCGATACGTGCGCGTTCGGCGGCCGCGGCCACCTCGGCGGCCAGCTGCCGCCGCTCGGCCTCCTCCGCCCGGCGCCTGCGTATGCCGCTCCCCACCAGCCAGACCCCGGCCAGAGCCAGATAGAACGCGAGGTAGTCCGGGATCTGCTGCGGTGAGCCGAGACGGTGCAGGACGACCGCCAGCACGGCGTAGCCCACGCTCGCCACGGCGGTCAGAGCGCGGCGGAAGGAGACCTGGTGGGCTCCGGCGGAGTACAGGGCCGGATAGATCCCGACACTCCCGAACGTTGCCGGACAGCCCAGGGCCTGATGCACCGCGAACGCACAGCCGACGACCGAGAGACAGACCGCGGGCCGTCGGGTGCGCACCGTCAGCGGCAGGGTCTGAGCCAGAGTCAGCCCGATGCTCAGCGCGCCTGACGGATGCTCGGGCAGGTCACCGATCTGCGCCCCGATGTGCGACAGGGTCGGCACGAAAGCCAGCAGGGCGAGACCCAGCGCCAGGACGGCGTCCTGGACGGAACGCCTCCGCTCCTCCGACCAGCCGAGCGGCCCCCGCAGCAGCGCGTCTCTCCGAGGCGACTTGAGCACCATCATGTCCGTCTCCGATCCGGTCAGCGGTGGGCGGTGCCGCGCGAAGGACTCAGCGGGCGGCGCGCTGCCGGGGAAGCAGACCGCCCCGCCGGTGGGCGAGGACGAACATCGGGACCGCGAGCACCACACAGATGAAGACGGTAACGATCGATGCCTCCAGGCTGAAACTGCCGCCGGTCAGCATGGCCGGACCGCTGGCGTCCACGGACAGCAGCCCCTTGACGGTGTTGCCCGAGACCGGGATACCGAGCAACTGCTCGGTGGCGTTCCAGGCGAAGTGCATACCCACGGCGAACCAGATGCTGCGCCGCCACAGGAACGCCGCTCCGAGCAGCACGCCCGCCTCCAGGGCGATCGCCAATCCGCTCCACACGGTGGCCCCGGGGTTGGCCAGGTGCGCGGCACCGAAGAGCAGCGCCGTGATCGCGACAGCGGCACGGCTGCCGAACAGCTGCTGCAGAGCCTGTAGGGCGAGGCCGCGGAACATCAGCTCCTCCGTGACCGCCGCGCCCGCCTGCACAGTGACCGCGGACGCCACGACGGAGAAGAAGCCGTTTCCGGCCCAGGAGAACGAGTAGCCGCCGAACGCCGTGATCAGAAGGGCGGACACGAGAATGGCCCCCAGGCCGACACCGCCTCCGAGCAACGCCTCCCGCACGGCCCCGCGCCGGGCGATCTCCGGTGCGGGCCGTCGCGCGACGAAGCGCATGACCACCCCGTACACGGCCACCGCGACCGCCGCTCCCAGCACCGGCACCGGTCCGGGTCCGGTCGCGGTCACGGCCGAGACCACGCCGACACCGACGATGCCGATCAGCATCCAGCCGAGCGGAGAGCGGCAGATCCGGCTGACGCGACCGCCGCTCGGGCCCGAGCCGTCCGGAAGCCGGTCGTGGCCTGTCTTGTCGTGTGTGGTGGATGTCGTACGCATCATGGCCTCCCCTTGCTACGGGGCCACACTGGCGGCGACCCCGCGACCACGCTAGGGACACCACGGCTTCCGCGACTCACCCGCGAGCAGACAGCACCGGTAGCTCTCACGGGGGATGCGCTCGGCGGTGCCTCCGTCGTGGCGGCCTCGATGTCAGTGCGCACCGCACCGCGGCCTGGGGCGACTTCTGCGACACCATCCACGTCTTCGACAACGGCCGCATCACCGAATCCGGCTCCCACAACGACCTGATGGCCCTCGGCGGCACCTACGCCGAGATGTTCACCGTGCAGGCCGTCGGCTATCAAAGCCGCCCGAAGAGCGAGGAGTTGTCGAAATGACCACTGCCATCCGCGCGGCCCAGCGGCCGGGCACCCGGCACTCAACCGGGGAGGCACCTGCGCACCCTCCCGCTGACCGAGACACGGGCGCTCGCACCGCTGGCGGGGCTGGCGGTCGTCGTCGGACTGCACCTGTGGCGCCGCAACGCCCTGCTCAGCGTCTTCGCCGCGGCACCGCCGTCTGCGTCGCCCTGTTCAGCACCTTCTTCGCACCCTGACCGGCGCGAAGCCTCGTCCAGCGGGCTTGTTACGTTGCATGAGCCCCACATCTACAACCCGTCCGCACGCCCACTCCTGCGTAGCAGGCCGTCCCCGAACACAGAACCCCCGCCGACCTTGTCGGCGGGGGTTCTGCAGCGCGTCTTCTGTCACAGCCCCTATGAGCGGGGTCCTGGCTGTAGCCATCTGACCAGGTGGAAGACCTCTCGGGCCGCATAGCGCTTGAGGCATCGGACGATTTCGCGCCGGGTCTTCCCCTCTTTGATGCGGCGCTCGTAGTAGTCCTGGGTGCGCGGGTCGATCCGCAGGCGGGTGAACACGATGTGACGGAGCGCGGCGTTGGCCTGCCGGTCGCCGCCACGGTTGAGGCGACGGGACTGCCGGCGTCCTGAGGAGCGCTCGACGGGGCTGACCCCGCGCAGAACGGCGAAGGACGCCTCGCTGTCCAGCCGCTCCGGGTTGTCCCCCATCGTGATCAGCAATGCGACGGCCGTGTCTGGACCGATCCCCACCACCTCGAGCAGCTGCGGGGCATGGCGTTCGACGAGCCCGGTCAGGCGCTGATTCAGCTCATCGATCTGCCCCGTGAGCTGCTCGATGCGCTCGGCCAGCAGCCTCAGGGTGATGCGAGTGGCCTGGGCGACGCCATCCTCGTCGCCCTCGCCGTCGCGCGGGCTGAGGCACGCGCAGGTGCGGAACAGCTCACGGTTACCCCGGTCGGACAGCCGCTCCCGCAGAGCCGGGTCGGCTACGACCAGGACGGCCTTGAGCTGGTTGATCGCCTGGGTACGGGCCTTGACCGCGGAGTCCTTGGCGAGTTTGAACATCCGGGCGCTCTGCACCGGACCGTCGCCGGTTTTGGCCCGCGCCCGGGCGCGACGACTCAGCACGGCCCGCGCAGCAGCCTGCGCATCGAGCGGGTCCGACTTCCCCAGCAGACGACGGGCCGAGCGGTCGGGCCGGTTCACCTCGAACACCTGAACGTGCTGCGCCAGCAGGTAGCGGGACAGGCCCGCGCCGAAGGTGCCGGTACCCTCCACACCGGCCCGGCGCACCGTCCCCAACGTGCGGGCCCAGGCGAGCAGCCGACGGTATCCGACCGCCGTGGCCGGAAGGACTTCGTACCCAGAATCTGACCCAACGGGCAGACCACTGCGGCGACATGGACCTCGCCGTGCGTGTCCACCCCCAGGACGACCTCGCTCCAAGCGGGCGGGCCGGTGCTGGTGGAGTGGGTGCTGCGCTGTCTGGGTGTCATGGTAGTCCGCCTCCCGCATGGTGACGTGCTGGGTGGCCGGCACCGGCCTGGTCGGGTGGTCTGAACCGTGATGGCACCTGATTGGTGGCGAGGCCCCTATGGGGACACGCCCTGTGGCTCGGTGACAGCAGGCATCATCCCGCAACGGCAGTCGACAAGTCCGTGACAAGGCACTTCGGTCAAAGGCCTTCGAAGCCCCTGCCACGTCGGCGTCTTCGGCCCGAAGACGCCGACGTGGCGTCCTTGTTCTCCTCCGGACCGCTCAGCGACTCAGGCAGCCGCCAGCTTCCGGATGCGCGGGTGGTTCTCCAGAGCCCACCGCACGGTCTTCGGCGGGCGTCCGAGCAGGGTCTCCAGCTGGTCGGTGACGCCGCGGTACCCCCCGCCGCCCATCAGCCGGGTCAGGGTCTTCAGGTGCTCCGCGGTGTGCGGCAACGCGGCCAGGGCGGGGTCGACGTAGGTCTTGTTCCAGGTCTCGACGTCTTCGGGAACGTACGTCACCGGGCGCCCCAGCACGGCCGCGTAGTCCTCCGCGAACCCGTGCATGTCCTTCAGCTCCGGACCGTTGAGGTCGTAGGACTTCGAGATGTGCGGCGCCGGGTCGGTCAGGATCTTCACGCAGAGTTCCGCCACGTCGTAGCCGGCGATGGGTGCGAGCCGGTGGTCGCCGAAGGGCAGGCGCAGTTCGCCCCTGCTCAGCGGCTCCAGTGCCAGCCAGGTCATCAGGGGGTTCTCGACGAACATGGCCCCCCGCACGTTGACGGTCGGGACGCCGGACCACTCCAGCACCTGCTCGGCGACCCAGTGGGCCCGCTGCTGCGGCGACCAGTTGGCGATGAGTCCGCCGAGCCACGCGCGCCGTTCTTCCTCCGGCGCGGTCATCTTGTCGAAGGTCATGAACGACTGCTCGTACTCGGAGATGTTGACGAACACCTCGATGTCGCCCTGGGCCCGCGCCGCCGCGGCCATCAGGCTGACGGCGTCGGTGTAGTACGGCGACAGGCTCATGCTGAAGTAGATACGTCGGACGCCCTTCAGCGCGGCGGTCACGTCGGCGATGGTGAGCAGGTCACCGACGAAGACCTCCGCCCCGGCCTGGCGGAGCGAGTGCGCGCGTTCGTCGTCCTGCCGTACGAACGCACGCACGGGGTGCCCTTGTTCGAGCAGCATGTCGACCATCGTCCGGCTCACACCACCGATTTCGCCGGCGGCACCGGTGATCAGGATGGGATTGCGCTCTGACATCAGAGTGTCCTCTGTCTGGTTGGGATGGGTCTGTTGTTCGGAGGGCCGGGGAGGTGGGCGGCGACCGCTGTGCCGGGTGGTCGTCTCCGGGTGAACCTGCGCGTCAGACCGCCAGGCGGTTGATCTTGCGGATCTGCTTGTCGAAGGCCCGGGCAGGAACGAGACGGCGCAGTGTGCTCGGGGAGCGGCAGTTGTCGCGGTTCATCCGGACCGCCATCCGCGATCAGGGTGCGGGTACCGGGCAGCGCGGACTGCGCGTACTCGCGCTCGCCGGCCAGGTCAGGGTGGTCCAGGCTGACCCGCGGCGGCGTCGTCCGCGCCGGCCGCCAGGCACAGCTCGCGCAGCCAGCCCGCGTCGATCACCGGCGCCGGGCTTGCGAGCTCGCCTGCTCGGCAGCGGGCGAGGACGGCCTGCACCGGCGGGTGCGCGGCCAGCTTCGCCGGAAGCCTGGGTTCCGCCGACTGTCCATCGACGCCGCGCGCGGTGGTCGTCATCCGGCACTCCTCGTATGTCTCGTTCTTGAGACTCGCCTCCACGGCGAGAAACCGATCAGTTTCTCCACCGTAAACCGATCGGTTTCCGCACGCAAGGCCAAGCGGCGAGCCTCTCCTTCTGCATGTCGGCCAAGTTCCTCGCGGGCGTTGGCGATCGATCGCCCGGCGATCAGAGCCCAGTCGCGCGAGTTCGTCCGGACCGGCTGGATGCCTGGGGGACCGTGCACCTGCCGCCGGGCGCCGGGCGGCAGGTGCCAACGAGACCACGACCTTCCTGGCTCACGGCATGCTCATCAACGCTCCTACGGCCATCGGGCTCCCCCCGGATGCCGGGAGGCAAGGGTGTGACGCCATGAGAGTTGCTCGGATCGCCGGAGGCCGGCAGCAACTCGCGGAGCACATCGGTCGCCGAGACTGCTCGCAAATGAGATGCGTCAGCGCATGTCCGCCGCATCGAGCAGGGTGCTCACCGTGGGGGCGATGAGCCCTGTCGGCGTGTCGGCTTTGATTCCCGCGCGGGCGCTGGCGCCGTCGAAGACCAGGATCAGCTGTCGGGCCAGCAGATCCGGGTCGCTCGCGCCTCCCTGTTCGGCCTCGGCACGGAAGAAACCTGTCAGGTTCTCCTTGACCTGGTGGGCCACCTGGCTCGCAGGGTGGCTCTGGTCTTTGAGCTCGATCTGCACAGCCAGGTACCGACAGCCCTGGAAGTCGGGCGCACCCGCCTGTGACGCCAACTGGTCGAAGACGTGCAGGATCCGCTGGCGGGGTGAACGGTTGTCGTCCGTCGCGGGCAGGAGCGTCGCCACGTAGGCGGAGGCGCGTTCCTCCAGGCTCGCCGCCAGCAGTTCGTCCTTGCTCTCGAATAGCTGGTACATGGAACGCTTCGACACCCCCGCCGCCTTGCACAGCGCGTCGACACCGATGCCGACACCGTCTCGGTAGGTGAGCGTGGCCGCTGCCTCCAGCAGCCGCTCTCGGGGACTTGGCTTCGCCTCGGTGGTCATATTGCGAGGTTAACTCGATTCCGACCAAATGAAAACCGATCGGTTTACGGCGCTTGCCGGGGCGATCTTCGATGCCGCCCACGGCCGAGCGGGCGTATGAGTACGGTTCCCGCTACGCCGGTGTGACGGTCATCTCGGGCTTCGTCTCCGCAGGGACGTGGTGCAGCCCCTGGCGGTCGTACCAGCCCGTCACCCCGAAGTCGCAGACCCGCGTCACCTTGGGCGCCGCAGAGGATGGAGCGGACACCGCCGGTGATCTGCCGCAGCGGCTCGAACTCCGAGAGGAAGCGGTAGAAGCCGGGCAGCGCCTGGATGGGGGTGGCGGCCGGCCGTCGGCACCGCCATCGCGACATGGAACAACGTGACCACCAGCATGCCGGGCGTGCCGAACACGGCAAGGAGGGTGAGCGCACCGATCCTGGAGACCGCGATGGCGCACGCCGAGGGCAGTCACAGCAGCAGGCGACCGCGCCGCCGATGGCCAGCGTGCCCATCAGCCTCGGAAGTTCAGCCCACATTGTGGGTGCCCGCTACTCGCGATGATCAGTTTGCTGAAGACGGATCGCGCGGGTAAGTGGACACCATCTCGGAGATGCCCTGTCTTCCTTCGCCGATTCGTGCCTTGAGAAGACCAATCATTGCAGGTAGCAGGGCATTTCTCACTGTCCGCTCGTTGTGATCCACCACGTATCCGCGGTGGATTCAGGCTCAGTGGGCGATCACGGGCTCGCCCTCCGACGGCGCCAGGGCCGCATTCGGTATCAGGAGCGCCGCGAGCACCGCACCGACCACGAAGAACCCGGCGCCCCACGCCAAGGTGGCCGTGTAGCCCTCGACACCGGCCTGCGCCACGGTCAGCGCGCCGGGCTTGTGCGAGGACAGGTAGTCGGTCGCGGCCGATGAGGCAACGGTGGTCAGCAGCGCCGTGCTGATCGAACCGCCCACCTGCTGGCCGGTGTTGATCAGCGCCGAGGCGACGCCCGTGTCCTCGTGGTGCACACCCGCGGTCGCACCCTGGAACGCGGTGGTCATCACCCCACCGAGGCCGAGCCCCAGCAGGATCATCCCGGGCATGATGTCGGCGACGTAGCCGCTGTCCAGCGCGAGCTGGCTCAGCAAGGCCATACCGGCAGCGGAGACCAGGAAGCTGGCGCTGACCACGATCTTCGGACCGACCCTGGGCAGCAGCAGCGAAGGCGCCGTGGTCGCGGCGGTGACGATGCCCCCGACCATCGGCAGGAACGCCAGACCGGTCTTGATCGGCGAGTAGCCGATGCTGGCCTCCAGGTAATAGGTCAGGAACAGGAAGATCGAGAACATCCCCATGCCCACGACGAACACCGCCAGGAACGAACCACCGCGCGTCCGGTCCAGCACGAGCCGCAGCGGCAGCAGCGGATGCGCGACCCTGGACTCCAGCCAGACGAAGACCGCGAGCAACACCGCACCGACGATCATGGAACCGAGGGTGACCGGGTTGGTCCAACTGGTGGACTCGACGTGCGCGAACCCATAGACGATGGCGAACAGCGCCGCACTCACCACGATGGTGCCCGGAATGTCGAGCTTGGGCCGCTCGGCGACCGCAGGCTTGGCCAGCAGCAGCACCGCACCGACCAGCGCGACGGCCGCGAAGACAACGTTCACGTACATCACCCAGCGCCACGACGCCCATTCGGTGAGCATGCCGCCGAGCAGCAGCCCGACCGCGCCGCCCGCACCGGCCAACGCACTGAAGATGCCGAACGCCTTCGCCCTCTCGGCCGGTTCGGTAAAGGTCACGCTGACCAGTGAGAGTGCCGCGGGCGCAAGCAGCGCGGCGGAGAGACCTTGGGCCACACGTGCCGCGACGAGGATTTCGAAGCTGCCGGCCGCGCCGCCGACGACGGATGCGCCCGCGAAACCGATCAGGCCGATCACGAAGGTGGTACGCCGGCCGAACAGGTCACCGAGCCGGCCACCGAGCAGCAGCAGGCTGCCGAACGCCAGGGCGTAACCCGTGATGACCCACTGCCGACTGCCGTCACTGAAACCGAGGTCATGTTGCGCTGCCGGCAGCGCGATGTTCACGACGGTCGCATCGAGCGTGACCATGAGCTGCGCCGTGCCCAGCACGACAAGCACCCACCAGCGCACGGCATGTGAGCCGCGGCGGCCCGAGTCTGTTTTCCCGGAGGCGGGCGCCCCATGGTCGAAGGTGGTAGTCATCTTTTCCCTTTGTCGCTGGTCATAGACCGAACACCGGTCGGAAACCGATCTGTTTCCCGCCTAGGAAAACAGATCGGTTTCCACGGCGCAAGTGAACGGGTGCTCTCTGACCTGTGAGCGACCCGACGCCGACGCCCGCGCCGGCCGCCGGTGCCGTCTCGACGCGCGACCGGTTGCTCGACTCACCGCGCAGCTGTTCCGCGAACAGGACGTCCACATCGGCGTCGACACGTTGTGCCGCGCCGCCGGGGTGTCGACGCGTTCGGTGTACCAGCTGTTCGGCAGCAAGGATCAACTGGTGGCCGCCCGTCTGCGGGAACGCACGGCGCTCGAGTCTGAGGTCCTTCTGCCGCCAGCCGATGACGACGACCGCCCGCCGCGAGCACGGATTCTGCATGTCTTCGACCGGTTGGAAGCTCTCGAACGGAGAGACGACTTCCGTGGCCGTCCGTTCGTAGCTGCGACGGTCCAAGCCGCGTCGCGCGAGCATCCGGCGGTTCTGGTTACCCGTCGGCAGAAGGGCAGACTGACCGCGTTCTTTCAGCAGGACGTCGAACGCGGCGGCGCAGCCGACCCCACCCAGCCGGCCAGACAGCTGACCTTCGTGTACGACGGAGCCGGCGCCCGGCCTGTCGTACAGGCGCGGCACCTCGACGGTCTCGCTGTCGCGACCGCCGGCAGGATTCCTCACCACCTGCTCGGCTTCGATCCGATGGGCAACATCGAGCCCAACATGCCGATCATGCTGTTCGCGCTGATCTTCGGACTCTCCCTGGACTACGAGGTGTTCCTGGTGTCCCGGATGCGTGACCAGTACGACCAGCGGGGCGACAGCACGGAAGACGTGGCGACTGGGCTCAGTTCCATCGGCCGCCTGGTCGTGAGCGCCGCGGTGCTGATGTGTGTGCCGCTCGCGGCGATCGGGACGAGCGGTGTGCTGACCATCAAGCTGTTCGGCGTCGGCATGGTGTTCGCGGTTCTCACCGACGTGCTGGTCGTGCGCGTCCTGCTGGGAGCGGCCGTCATGAAACTGCTGGGCAGGGCGGCCTGGTGGGCTCCGGGACCACTGGCACGCAGCTACGACCGGTCCGGCATCAAGGAGACCGACGTGCCGACCGACACCGACAAGTCAGTGCCCGTCGCCGTGGGCTGACCCCTGCGAGCGGGGTGCCGGTGACGCACGGGCACCCCGCCGGGGACTCACTCCGCCGGCTGCTCCGGGGACTCACCCCCCGCCCACTCCCCCCGCCCGCACGCACGGCGATCATGGCGACGATGGTTCGCGTCCTCCTGGGCCAGGCGCCGCAGAAGCCTGACGACCGGCTCGAACAGCACGGTGAGGACAACTGCCCGCTCAGCGAGGGCGATGCGGTCGTCGATCCCTTCGAACTGCGCGAAGTCCAGGTCCGCGGTGGAGGTGGCGAGCCGTGCGTAGGGGATGAGGTCGTCGGCCGTGTAGTCCGTACCGAGGCGGCTCAGCGCCGCGAGACTCTGGGCGAGTGCCGGGCGGTGCGGTGAGGCGTCGGAGATCTGCCAGCCCATGTTCTCGATGAGAGCCTCGACCCTCGCGGCGGCTCCGCCGGACACCGCCTCGTCGGCGGCACCCTCTGGCTCCTCGTCGTCCCCGCCGTTCTTCCCGTTCATCTCCGCGGAAGGAACGGGCAGGGCGTGGTGGACCACGCCCAGGGTCTCGAACGCGTCCAGCGGACGGTCGACGCCTTCGAGCACCTCACGGGTGCGGGCGACGGACAGCCCGCCGAGCTGGATGAGGGAACGGATCAGACGGAGCCGCTGGACGTGCTCCTCGTCGTACTCGACCGTGGTCGGGTTCAGCGCACGTCCCTCGGGGAGCAGCCCCTCCCGTCGGTAGTACTTGATGGTCGCCACCGGCACCCCGGACCGTCGGCTGAGCTCTGAAATCCTCATGCGCTCCCTCACGCTCAACTGTCCCTCCAGTATCGCGTTACCGGGGGTTGCCTCACCGAGCTCGATAGTGCCACTATCAGGCACTCGGTAGTGGAGCTATCGAGTGCTTCCCCGGTGTGCCCTCTTTCGCACCCGGCCTCTCACCTCGTACGCCTCGACAACGGAGGACCACGCATGTCCCAGCGAATCGGCAAAACCCACTGGAAGCGTTTCGCCGTGGGTGCGGTGCCGACGGTGGCCGCCACGGCTGCGGTCGCTGTCTCCATGGCCCAGGGCGCGCTGGCCGCTTCGTTCAGCATCTCCGGCTCCGACTTCAAGGTCTCGGCGGGCTCCCTGAGCGGCAGCGGATTCGCCAACTACGCCACGGTGGACGTCGCCAAGAACGGCAAGCACATACCCGTCACCGTCTCGGCCCTCGAGGACGCGAAGATCACCGACATGTGCCAGTCCGTGCCGGTGGACATTCCCGTGCTCGGGACTTACACGATGACGCTCAAGGCAGGCGGGTCGGGTACGGCGGTCAAGGCCAAGGACCTGTACATCGACATGACGGACCTCCAGGCCAAGTCCGGCACCTTCAAGAACGTCGACATCGGCGTCGCCACCGGCTCCATCACGAAGGGCCAGGTCAACCCCAAGGACCACGTCGATCCCGACGGCTACGCCCAGCAGGCGGACTCGATCGAGATCATCGACGCGCACCAGAAGGTCTGGGCCACCTCTGCCGGGACGTTCGAACTGGCGGGCCTGCACATGAACATCGCGGCCGGCCGCCACGACTGCTTCTGACCTCGATCCCGCCCCCTCCCCCACCGTTCACGATCTGGGAACTTCCACATGACGAGTTCCGGCGCACCCGCGCACCCCCACAGCGACAGCGGCTTCGCCAGCGCTCGCCGGGCCTTCCGGGCCTGGCGGCGCACCCGCCCCTTCTGGGCGGGCCTGCTGGTGCTTCTCGGCGCCGCGCCGATCATCTACTTCCCGTACTTCAACCTCTCCCTGGGCGCCCTGTCTGTGGCGATGTCCACCACCGCGGGGGCGGGATCGCTGGTCATCGGCCTGACGCTGATCGTCCTCGGCGGGCTCCTCTGGTTCCAGCCGGTCATCAGGTTCTTCGCCGGATGCGTCGCCGTCTTCCTCGGCGTGCTGTCACTCCCCATTTCGAACTTCGGCGGATTCTTCGTCGGCACCCTGTTCGCGGCCACGGGTGGACTCCTGGCTCTGGCGTGGGGCCCAGTGAATGCGGACCTACCCGGCGGCACCGTCGGCTCGGAGGGAGAGCCGGGGAATGGCTGATCAGTCACCCGACGTCCGCGGCGAGGCCGTAGAAGCCCGCTTCGTCCGGCCGTCGAGGGGCCGACACGCTGTTCCTCGTACGTCCGCGCTGACACGCCTGCGCCTGCCGCTCGGGAAGGCTCTCGCACTGACCGCGCTGCCGACCGCTCTCGTACTGGGAAGTCAGCGTCTGACCACCGTCGACACGAGTGCCACCGCGGCTCATTCCGTTCCCGAGAAAGGGGCCGGCGGCGGTGCCGACTGCGCCCGTTCGGACGACCCATCGACCCCTGCCGCGGCGCCGACTCCGTCCGTTGCTCCCAGCACGCCCAGTGCCTCCACGAGCGACGAGTCCGTCAAACCGTCGGAGCACATGGCTGACGAGGAAACGGGCCTCGCCCCGGCTCCGACCCCTTCACCGAGCGCGACCTCTGCCTCCACCGGCCTTGCGGGCATCCTCGACCCCCTCTTCCGCGGCGGCACCGAGCAGCAGACTCCGGCACCCGACGCGAGCCCCTCGCCCAGCTCGGCCGCTCCGACGCCAACGGGCACGGAACCTTCCGACCCGCCACCGGCCACGCCCCACGCATCACCGACCCCCCGCCACCGGGCCACCGGGCCATCGCCCCAACCGCAGTCCACGGAGTCACCCCGAGAAACCGACCGCACCTGCGACATCAGCGATCTCGCGGCCCCCGAGGACAAGAGCGTCGGCCGATTCGCCGCCGAGTCATGGAACATGAAGGGGAGCCGCCTCGAACTGCGCGACCTCGTCTTCGGCGGTGTGGTGACCGTGGACACGGCCGCCGGACCGAAGCGGGTACTCAAGTTCTCCGCGGCGGGTGTCACGATCCGCGACCTGAAGATGGCCGTACCCGTCGGCCCGCAGATCCAGCACATCGACGGAGCGCCCGGCTCGACGTCCACGCTGCGAGGCGACCGCATCACCATGTACGTCGAGAGCCTGACGGGCACCCTCTCCGGCGTCGAGGGCATTCCCCTACCCCCCGCTCTCCGCCTCCACCTCACCCCCGACACCGTCCCGCAGTGGCTCTACGACACGGTCGGGAAGCTCGGCCTCAAGCTCCGACTCGGCCTGAACGACGCCGACATCGACCAGGCCGGACAGACAGGCGGAGAGCTCACCATCCCGGGGATTCACGGATACGGAACGACACCCTGAAGCCGGCCCCACGCGACTGGTCCCTTCGATGAGCTTGCGTCCGGAAACCGATCGGTTTACCGTGATGAAAACCGAACGGTTTCCGATTCTTGTGGAGGTAGTCATGACCGCATTGAAGGGCGCAAACGTCTTCGTCACCGGCGGCAGCAGGGGCATCGGCAAGGCGCTGGTGGAAGAGCTGTACGTGCGTGGCGCCGGCAAGGTCTACGCCACGGCCCGCGACCCGCGCAGCGTGACGCACCCCGACGCGGTCCCGGTGGCACTGGAGGTCACCGACCCTGCCTCCGTGGCAGCAGCCGCCGCACAGGCGCAGGACGTCACCGTGCTGATCAACAACGCCGGTGCCGCGGTCGGCGCCTCCTTCCTCGACTCCCCGGTCGACGACGTACGCCGGGAGTTCGAGACCAACTTCTACGGCCCGCTGCTTCTCGCCCGGGCCTTCGTACCGGTCATCGAGCGCAACGGCGGCGGCCACATCCTCAACGTCCACTCCGTACTCTCGTGGCTGGCCCTGGGCGGCTCCTACAGCGCCTCCAAGGCCGCCCTGTGGTCGCAGACCAACTCCCTGCGCCTGGAGCTTCAGCCCCGCGGCATCGCTGTCACCGGACTGCACGTCGGATACGTCGACACGGACCTGGCGGCGGACGTCGACGCACCCAAGTCCGACCCTCGTGACGTCGCCGCACTCGCCCTCGACGGCATCGAGACGGGCGCGTACGAGGTGCTCGCCGACGACATCACACGTCAGGTCAAGGCGGGCCTGGCCGGCGACCTGGCCGGGCTGTACGCCCAGCTGGCCAAGTAGGACAGGGAGACGGCGAGATGCCCAGCCAGGAGTCACGTCCCACGATTCACATCCCGGGGACCACCAGCCACACCATCGCCCCGCGCGCAGGACGACACAGCCGCGAGGGAACGCTGCGCTACCTCAAGGCAGGCAGCGGCGCCCCGCTGGTCCTGTTGCACACCGTGCGCACCCAGGCCGAGCACTTCCGTCTCCTCATCCCGTTGATCGCGGACCAGTACACCGTGTACGCCCTCGATCTGCCGGGGATGGGCTACTCCCAGATCGTGCCCGGAGCGTCGTACGACGAGCCGGCGATGCGCGCGGGCGTCAAGCGGCTCCTCACCGAACTCGACCTGCATGACGTGACGTTGGTCGGGGAGTCCATGGGGGCGGTGCTCGCCCTGACCACCGCGGCCGATCTGCCGGAGCGGGTACGACGCGTCGTCGCGGTGAACACCTACGACTTCCGCGGCGGAATCGCCCGGTCCAGTCTTCTCGCCCGTGTGGTGGTCAGCGGTGTCCTCACTCCGGGAGTGGGCCCGGTGATCGCCGGGGTGGAGCCCAAGGCCGCCCTACGCAAGATCCTTCAGGGCGGCCTCGGCGACAAGAGCGCGCTGCGGGCCGACTACCTGGAGGAACTCCTCCAGGTGGGCGGCCGCCCCGGCTACCCGACCGTCGCCCGGGGCGTGTACCGGAACCTGCCCAGCCTGATCGCGGCCCGCTCGCGCTACCCCGAGGTCAAGGCCCCCGTCCACCTCGTCTACGGGGAGAAGGACTGGTCCCGGCCCTCGGACCGGGAGGCCAACAAGCAGCTGCTGCCCGCCGCCGACTTCACGCAGGTGCCGAAGTCCGGCCACTTCATCGCCCTGGAACGGCCCGACGTACTGGCCGACCTGTTGAACGCGGTGGGGTGACCGCCCCGAGACCACTGTGGCCACACCTGAGCAGCGGTACGTGCCGGAGATCCAGATCGAGTTCGGCGTTCCGTCGCAGATGCGTGACGGCACGGTGCTGCGCGCGGACGTCTACCGGCCCGGCGGCAGCGGACCGTGGCCGGTCCTGCTGAGCCGGCTGCCGTACGGCAAGCGTGTAACTGCCCCCGCCTTGGCGGCGGCCGGTGGGGTGGGACTGAGGTGTGCCACAAGCCCTTCAGCAAGCAGCCAAGCCGTCCACCAACACCGCCCAACGATCACGCCGAGCCTCCGGAGTGATCGGTTGTGGCTCGACCGGAGTGAACAACCCGCCATCGCCGAGCAGTTCGCTCCAGCAGGCGCCAGAAGGACGGTCACCATGGATGCCGCAGTCCGGCCCTGGCCGGCTCTCGGTGATCAGCACCACGCGTCGGCTCGAAACCACTCGGGCAAGCATTTGCCTGCGTCCTTTCCGGGCTCGCCGAGCAACGCGCCGATCATCCGAGAGCACGCGGCCGAACGTGTGGACAACTCGTCCCTTCGCAGCGAACGTCATGGCCGACACCGGTACTCCTGTGGTGCTGTACCGCTAAGCGATCAACTACTCAACATGAGACGGTCGTTGAAAACCTCCGGGGAGAACACCGCCTCGCTACCGCTGTCCGTCACTCAGACTTGACGGACGCCCCTGGCGACGTCTGCATCCACGCGCATCACCGGCCGTGGAGTCACCAGCGCCCCCTGGCGTCGCAGGTCAGCCCACAGACGGCCCCGCCCGTCAGTGGACCCCCGCCCTGGGTTGCCTCGGCGCCAAGCCCGAACCACAGCAACCCATGGAAACCATCAGTCGACTGGAGAGATCCTGTGCCCTGCCGTATTCGTTCATGGTATTCCGGACACCTACCACGTCTGGGACGACGTCTTTGACCACCTGACCAGGACCGATGTCCTCGCACTCGCGCTGCCCGGCTTCGGAAGCCCCGTGCCGGAGGGCTTCACCGCCACCAAGGAGGAGTACGTCGACTGGATCACCGCCCGGCTGGAGGAAATCGGCAGCCCGGTCGACCTCGTGGGCCATGACTGGGGCAGCGCCTTCACCTTCACCGTGCGCATCGCCTCGCTGCGTCCCGATCTGTTGAGGACCTGGGCCGGCGGAGACATAGCGGTGAGCGCTGCGCTCGAGTGGAGTCCCCTCTCGAGGATCTGGCAGACACCCGGGGTCGGAGAGCAGTGGATGGCCGAATTCGACCTGTCGGAGTTCAGCGAGCAACTGAAGGGCGACGGCATGCCCGCCCATCGCGCCGACGAAAGCGTGAGTCGGCTGGACGCCACGATGAAGGACAGCATCCTTCGCCTTGTCCGTTCGGGAGTCCATACGGGGGCGGAGTGGGAGCCCGGTCTGGCGGACATCACCAGCCCTTCCCTCGTGTTCTGGTGCAGAGACGACCAGTATCAGCCGGTGGAGTACGCCGACAGTCTCGCAAAGAACGTCAGGGCCACGAACGTCGTCCTGCTGGACAGCGGTCACTGGCCGCAGCTCCAGCAGCCGCGGGAAGTCGCCGCCGCACTGACACGGCACTGGGAAGGCGTCCGGGCTTAGCCATCGCCTACGCAGCGAGTGTGTCGGCCGCCGCACTCGACTTGATCGGCGTGAGCTGTGCCGGCTCTCACCTCTCCGAACTCCTGCTCTGGAGACGGCGAGCGTCTCGGCTACGTACCGTCGGGGGCCGGCCGTGCGCTGCGCAAGGGTCGTAGCAACGTCGTGCTCTGCGTGGTTCCGGACTTCCCCGTCGCGGAGGCTATGGGGCAGTTCAAACTGGCTCTCGGCCGGTCGCTGGGCGAGGCCGGTTGCACCTGCGTGTACCTGCACCACGCCGGGACGGCCACGCCGCTGGCCGAGCTGTGGCACCACGTCCAGCCGGCGGTGGCCGTCGCGTTCGGCAGCCTGCCGCCCGCCGAGGCGCACTCACTGCATCGGGCGGAAATCCCTCTGCTCGACGGCGTGTTCACACCGGACGGCACCGGCCTGACCGGGCTGAGCCAGGAAGACATCGGACGGCTGCAGATCGAGCACCTCGTGGCAGGCGGGCACCGGCACATCGGCTAATCCGCGCTGGACGACCCCCGAGAGCGCCCCTTATGTCTGCCGCGCCTGGAGGGAGCCACCCGGGCCTGCCGCGATCTGGGGCCTGCCGGCGCCGCAGGTGGTCAGCATGTGCTACTCGCGGGCCAGCGCCCGGGCCGCCGTCATGGAGTGGACGCAGGGCGCCACCCCGGTCACAGCAGTCGCCGCGTTCAACGATCTGATCGCTCTCGCCGTCCTGGCGAGCTACCGCACGCAGCACATCGAAGTCCCGGACGACCTGGCGCTCATCGGCGTCGACGACCTCCCCGTGAGCTCGCTCGCTGTACCGGCCCTGACCACCATCGGGATGGACCTCACCGCGGCGGCCGGCAATCTCACCGCCGGCATCCTCTCGACGGTCGGCGCCACGGCCCCTGCAGCGCCGAGCCGACCTGGCGCGGGCGACATCCTTGCCCTCATTCAGCGCGAGACGACGTAGCCGCCTGGTTGACGGCCTTGTCGTGAGATACAGCGGGCCGTCCTGAGGAGAACATCCGCGAGCGTGTCGCGCACCGTTCGGAAAAGCGGCGCTGACTGCGGTGACGGTGCGGCGGTCTTTACGAGCCCGGTGTGCCGAGCGGTTATCCGGTCGCGGTGCCCGAAGTCGGCAGGCGCCGCATCGAGGCGGCGCCTGCTGATCAGGAGTCAGGGGCGAGCGTTCTCCGAGAAGTTCTCGGTGTTCACGCCGACTGCGCGCCGCTGCTGATCTGCTGGGTGAGCTTGAGCAGTTCCTCGACGTGGTAGATCTCGGCGATCTTGCCTTCGGCAATGCGCATGATGTCCTGGCCGTTGATATCGACCGGGTTGCCGCTGGCGGCGAACCCGAAGGCGTCTCCGGTGTGGATCCCTGTCATCCGCCAGTGGAGCACCACCCAGCCGCCGGGAAGCTCCTGCTGGAAAAGAATCCGGTGCTGTGTGCCGGTGAAGCCGTCGCGGACCGCGGCGATCGACGCTCGCATGCCGTCGATGCCCGAAACGGCGTCGACAGCGGGGTTGTGATCGATCAGATCCGGGGCGAACACCCCGTCCGCCCCGTCGCCGTTACCGGTGTCGTAGAGCTCCAACTCGCGCGCGGCGACCCGCAGGCGGTGCTCGTGGCCGAGCGCACCATCTCGCTTGCGGTGTTGGCCGTACCGACCGCGGTCACGGGGTCCTCCATGGTGTGTGGTGCGGGCTGAGCCACCTACGGTTCCCCAACGGAACCAGTTACTGCAAATGCACTAATGGGGGCGCGTTAGTGATACAGAGCACCCTCTGCCGGAATGGCCGGTCGCCCAGTTCCTGACCGTGCGGGACGAACTCTGGGCGAGGCCGAACAAGACGGGTCCGGTTACAACTTGCCCGTCCTGAAGTCCGCGCTGCTCTTGAGGATCGCGGAGTCCATTCTCCAGCTCTCCGGCTGGACCCTCTCCCAGAGACTTCCCTTGCCGAGTTCCCTACCCAACTCGTCCTCTCGACGGAACCACTCCTCAGCACTTCTGATCCTGTTGGGGTGAATTTCGTCGAGCAGAGCGTAGTCCCTGGTGATGATTCCGTGCTTCCACACATTCCAGAAGCCGGTGAAATTGTCACGGAAGCTCATGGTGCTTTTGTCGTTGGGGTCGGCGTTGTATCCGGCAGGGTGATCGGCAATCCCTGTCAGGTCAGGACTGCTCCAATATGCGTCCAGATCGGTGTCGATGTACTGCGCCGGGTGCCCGGTGATCTTCTCGAACGCTGCGGCCATGTCGGTATAGGTCATGTGCTCGATGGCGACTTCGAGGTCCATACCATTAGCCCGTTCCGGGTGGTCGAAGAGCCAGCGAACATAGAATCCACAATCTTCGAGAGCCACGTGCGGGACGGCACCCTCACCGAGTGGGACTCGCCACGTGACGACACCGTCCTCGATGGTGGGCGTCATGGGCGTGAGCGGTGAGATCACCATCTCGATGTAGGGACCCGAGGTGAAGACCGCCGCTCCCATCCGGTCCCTGTTCTTTTCGTTCTGGAACAGTACCCATTCGGCCATGCGGCCTTTTCCGTCATAGTGGCCGGTGCGGAACCTGGAGTCGTATCCTGATTTCTTGAGGGCGTAGTCGAGGTTTCCGTAGACGAAGAACTTGATTCCTTCTTCGATCGCTATCTCATAAGTGCGGATGGCCCAGTAGGTCTCCGTTTTCTCTCCGGTGTTGAAGCCGTCGATGTTGATGAACGCCCCGTCGCAGCCGCGAAATCCTTCGCGCAGTACGTCCTCATCGGCGAACGTCCCTTCGAGGATGGAGACGTTGCCGAGCGCGACGAGCGCCTGAGCTCGGGGGGAGGTGGCGTCCCGGGTGAGGACCTTGACGGAGTACTTCTTGTCGGCAACAAGAGCGCGGACAACGGGCATCCCTTGAGCCCCTGTGCCGCCGATGACGAAGATGGTGGAGGTGGCATGAGTAGTCATGTTCTCGACTCCAAAGCGGAAACCGATCGGTTTCTCACACGGTACACCGATCGGTTTCCAGGCGGCAAGCGCGCAGGCATCCGGATCTTCACTGAGGAGCAGCGCGGAGGGTCCTGCGGGCTCGTGGCGTCCAGCGGTCTGATCGCGTTGGGATCCACATCGGCAAGGGCCGTCAGGATCCTCAAAGGACGCCCGACCTGAACGGAAACCAGGGAAGCAGACCCTGTCGACGTGCGGCGACCACCGCCTCGAAGCGGGTGCTCGCTCCCAGCTTGCGCATCGCGCTGCGCAGATGACTTGACCGTTTCGGGCAGCAGCGACAGCCTGCGACCGGCTTCGGCGTTGCTGCAGCCCGGCGCCACCTGCGCCAGGACGTCGAGTTCCCGGGGCGCCAGTGGCGGGCTCGGCGCGGAGTGGGCGGCGGACGGTTGGGCCAGCCGCCCAGCGACGTCGAGCAGCCGATCACGGCGCCGTGTTCGCACTGCGTGCCCGGTCCGCCCCTGGCCCGGCCGAGCTCACCGAACACATCGCCTGGCTCGGCAAGGTGCTCACCGCCGCCCGTGAGCAGGCGCACGGAGACTGACCGCTGCCCACCTTCACGCACTCATCAGCGCATGCCCCGCCCGCCGGCACACGCCCACGTACGCGCGGATCATCTTGGCCGAACGCGCCCGACGCCGCCTGCGCGAGGCCGCCGCGCACCTGATGCACACGGCACGGGAAGCCTCGCTCCAGCACTCCGTGCCTACCACACTGGCCCAGGCCGAGGCCAACGCCCCCGCCTCCGTCGTGGACACCATCGCCGCATCCTTCCCGACCCACTCCGGAACCCTGCCCGCGTCCCCGCACAAGCCCCTGCACGGCGACGAAGAGGCCGCCCAGGAGGAACGGCTGCTGCTCGCCGCGGGCTGCCGCGCCCGACCGACGTCGAGCAGATGCGCTCCCGGCCGCGGAGGCCAGGTGACCGGCGTCGGCGCAGGCCGACAGGGCACCGGCGGCCACGACGAACTCCGCAAAACGCCCGTCGGGATGGTTCCCCACGGGGCTCCGCCGTATCACCCGCTATCACACAGCCCCTATGAGCGGGGTGCTGACCGTAGCTGTTTGACCAGGTGGAAGACCTCCCGGGCCGCATAGCGCTTGAGACAACGGACGATTTCGCGCCGGGTCTTTCTCTCCTTGACCCGGCGCTCGTAGTAGTCCTGAGTGCGCGGGTCGACCCGCAGGCGAGTGAACATGATGCGGTGGAGCGCCGCAGTGGCCTGCCGGTCGCCGCCGCGGTTGAGGCGACGGAACTGCCGGCGTCCCGAGAAGCGCTCGACAGGGCTGACACCGCACAGCGCGGCGAACGACGCCTCGCTGTCCAGCCGTTCAGGGTTGTCCCCCACCGTGATCAGCAACGTGACGGCCGTGTCCGGACCGATCCCCCTCGTCGAGCCCCAGACCCGGGACAGCACCCACCCACCCATCCACCCGACCCACACAGCACATCAGCCCCTGTGCTCAAACCCGATCGCCAATCGAGATCATTCGACAGCCGACGCCCAGCACTGACAGCGCGTGCGCGAACAAGCACAGTGGCTACACATGTTGCGACGGGTCTGCTTGACGATGCGACCAACTCCGTCGCCAGAGGCTGCTGCACTCGGCCCACGGCCCGTTCGGTGCCCGCAGGGCCGTGTTCGCCGCCGCGCGCGAGGCGCAGGCAGAGGAACTCACCGACGATGTGTACAGCGCCAAAGATCTCGCCCTGCACTCGATCGGCTGCTTGTCGGTGATGAAGGGCGCGCGCCCGATCTGGGAGGAGTCGGTGAGCTGCTGGAGGTAGTAGGCGGCGGCGTTGGCCCGGGAGAGGCGGATGCCGCCCTTGTCGCCGACGTTGCGGACGTTGAGGGACGCGGTCTTCGGGCCGTCGGAGAGCAGGGGAAAGCGGACGATGGTCCACTTCAACCCGGACTCGCGCACGATCTGACCGATGGTCACGATGGCGTCGTATGCCGTCGACTGGAACTTTCGGATGGCCGTGACCATGAGGCTGACCTTGGCCTCCTTGCCGTAGGTCGGGTCGGTGTTGCTGGGCATGCCCATCACTCACGTCGCTGGTCGGCTGGGCCGCCGACCACCACGACGAGATCCGCGCCAACCGCGACCGCACCGCCACAGCCGGATCTTGAGCAACAGAACAAGGACGTCCAGGATTGTGGCGGAGTGGGCTCCCGACTTGACCGGACACTGCCTCCGTTTTACTCTCGAATGAGTACGGAGGCATCCTCCGTTTTAATATCCGCAGGATCGTGTGAGGTGGGAGTGCGCATGAGCGTCAATGAACGGCAGGGACGCAAGCCCCGTGCCGACGTTCAGCGCAACCGCACGGCCCTCCTGGAAGCAGCGCAGCGTCACTTCCTGACATACGGGGTCGGTACGTCTCTGGAGGCGGTGGCCAAGGAGGCGGGCGTCGGACCCGGCACGCTGTACCGGCACTTCCCGACCCGGGAGGCACTGCTCGCGGCCGTGCTGCAGACGCGTTCCGAGGAACTGGTGGCCCGCCAGGCGGACATCGAGCAACTCGGCGACTCCTCAGAGGCGTTGGGCCAGTGGCTGCGAGCGATGGAAGAGTACTTCAGCGCCTTCAGCGGGCTGCCGGAGCCGCTCCTGGCCGCGGCCAGGGAGCACGAGCCGGACAATCCGCTCACCCTCCCCTGCGACACCCTCATCTCGGCGACCGACGCCTACGTACAGGCCGCGCAGCGCGCGGGGCACGTACGTGCATCGGTGAAGGGGTACGACCTGTTCCTCGGGGCAGTCTCCGTCGCCTGGATCAAGGGCACCGGCGCCACCGACGAGGAGTCGCTGGACCGCCTGCGCGCGCTCATCGAGAGCGGCTACCGCGAGCAGGACAACCGGGCGTAGTCCACTCACACCCTTTCCAGACCGAGCGCCGGGACGTCCGTTACTGACCGGGCCGTTCCGCGGCTCACTACACCCTCAATACACCGTGCTGCCCTCAGGGCTGCACACCCTTAGAGAGGACAAATCATGAAGATTACCGTTATAGGCACTGGTGCGATCGGCGGGAACCTCGCCCGCAAGCTCGCCGCGGCCGGTCACGATGTACAGGTCGCGGATGCCCGGGGACCTGAGGCGGTACCGGCCGAGGTGCTGGAGTCCGGCGCCCGTGCGACAGCCGTCGCCGACGCGGTCGAGGGCCGGGACGTGATCATCCTGTCCATCCCCTTCGGGCGGGCCGGGGAGCTGGCCGATCTGTTCGCCACCGTGCCCGACGAGACGGTGGTCATCGACACCTCCAACTACTACCCCCAACTGAGCGGGAACATCGATGCCGTGGACAACGGCCAGGTGGAAATCCTCTACAACGCCGAGCAGTTGGGGCGCCCGCTGGTCAAGGCGTGGAACGCCGCGCTGGCCGGCACCCAGCACACTCGGGGCGCTGCGGCCGGGACGCCGGGCCGTATCGCCATCCCGGTCGCCGCGGACTCCGGCGAGGCCCGGCAGGTGGCCATGCGTCTGGTGGACGACACCGGCTTCGACCCGTTCGACTCCGGGGTGCTGGCCGACTCCTGGCGCCAGCAGCCGGGCACACCCGCGTACTGCACCGAGCTGGACCTCAAGGAGCTTCAGGTGGCGCTGGCCGCGGCCGACCGGGACAAGGCTCCGGGCACGCGTGACCAGCTGATGGAGCGCTTCGCCGCGTTCACGTCGACGCCCTCGCTGGACGAGATCGTCGAGATGAACCGCTCCGCCCACCACTGACATCCCGCTACAACCGCATCCGTGCACGGAGCGATACGCCGAAGGCGCCGTCTTCGGCGTATCGCTCCGTGCACGGACACATGGGCAGGCCGAGCTCGACCGCGCCGTAGACGGAGTCGGGGCTGCCGCCGGTGCCCAGCCAGATCTTCAGCGGCTCTTCGGGGCGCGGGAACACGGTCGCGCCCTGTAGGGGGCGCTTGCGGTGGGGGCCGTTGAAGGAGACGTTCTCACCGCCGTTGACCGCCATCAGCAGTCCGAGCTTGGAGGCGTAGAGCATGTCGTAGTCGTGCTCGTCGTGGTCGAACAACGGGAAGGTGATGGTGGAGGACCCGCATCCGCCAAGGCCCTCGAAGAACGCCGCGCCGAGGCGTACCACGGCTTCCTCGACCTCATCGTCCGCGCCAAGGACACCGGCCACCTTTGCGAGGACTTCACCGACCGCGACATGCCGATCCTGCTCATGGCCAACGCCGGCGTCGTCAGCGCAGCCGGCGACGCCGCTCCCGACGCCTGGCAACGCCTCGTCGCCCACAGGCGACGCTCCTACGCCACCCCCGGAGCGCCCTGCCCCCGAAGCCCGAAACCCCCACACCCGGCGCGCTGTACCGCGCCATGGTCCGCCTCACCCGACCCAGCGCCGACCACATCAGCGAAAACCGCTGCCCCTTACCCCCGCAGCGCTGAACAGCGAGCACACGAAAGCCCGGAGCTCTCGGCGATGGAACAGGGGCCGTGCAATCACCGTCCGGCCTGCCCGTTCACCCTTCGGCGTTCACGTCGTCGGGGGCAGCCGCATCCGGATCACGCAGCGGAGCAGGTCCTGGTCAGCACCGCTCGCCGCGAAATTCAGCAGGTAACGACCCAAGACGCACCGGGCCCACCGACCGGGCCATCCAAGAGGACCGGCGCGATCAGGTGGCGCTACTGCGCTCGCGGGAGGCGATACTCGCCGCCCCGGCACGGAGCATGGCCTCATACAGGACGTCATCCGCGGGTGCGGCAGGCAGCGGGCCCCGCGCAGGGGCCTGGAACGACTGGATCAGCAGCGCGACCAGGCGGCGCCAGGCGTCCGGGACAGTGTCGCCGGCGAAGGTGACGACACCGGCGTTGGCGACGAGCAGGCGGACGAGATCCTGGGTAGCGAAGTCCTCCCGTAGCTGCCCATTGCCCTTGGCGCGGGCCACCAGCTCCAGGAACCCCTGATACCCCGCCACGCGCCGCTCCTCCAGGCTCTCGGCGGCCGGGAACGTCGTGGTCAGCACGTCGGCGAAGCCCCGGTCGGCGGCCTGCATGGCACAGATGGCCTCGATGAACCCGGTGAAACCCGCCCACGGATCGGGCGCGCCGAGAGCTTCGTTTACGGCGGTGACGTAGGCGTCCATGCGGTCGGCGAAGACGGCGGCCCTCTGAGACAGATGCACGGACGTGCCGGAGTCCACCTCATCCTGCTCCCTTGACCGGCACCCAGCGTCACCACCAACTGCGGGACAGACCCTCATTCCTGATGGACCCGAGCAAGACGGTCTGGGCCGAGTTGAGCGAGAAGGAGCCTGCCGGCTTCGCGCTGTGGGACCCCCCTGTAGGCGCAGAGCTTTCGGGCCGTGATCAGCGGGGGCACGCGATCGGCTGCTCGGACCAGATGGTCTTGCGGTTCTGGCCATGGCGGCAGCCCCAGCGCTCGGCGAGTTGGGCAACGAGGAACAGGCCGCGTCCGCCCTCGTCGGTGGTGCGAGCGCGGCGCAGACGGGGTTGGGCGGTGTTGGAGTCGGTGACCTCACAGACCAGAGCATTGTGGCGGATCAGTCGCAGATCCGCCGGCTGACGACCGTAGCGGATCGCGTTGGTAACCAGTTCACTGACGATGAGTTCGGTGGTGAAGAGGAGGTCGCCCAACCCCCATGCGGTGAGTTGGCTGGTCGCCCATGCCCGAGCATCCGAGACAGCAGCCGGATCGGCCGGTATCTGCCAGTGCGCGGTGTCCTCGGCCGGTACGGCGCGAGTGCGTGCCAGCAGCAGGGTCGCGTCGTCACGCGGTGCATCGTCCACCAGATCGGTGAGGAGGGCCCTGGCGGTCTCGTCCAAGGCGCGGTCCGGGCGGCAGGAAGTGGCGAGGGCATCGGTCAGCCGCCGGAGCCCGTCGTCGCTGTCGAGCGCGCCGCGGTGGACCAGGCCGTCGGTGTAGAGCGCGAGGACGCTACCCGGCTCCAGGTCGATCATCGTGGTCTCGTACGGCATGCCGCAGACGGCGAGGGGCGGCCCTGGGGAGACGTCGACGGCTTCGGCGGTTCCGTCGGGCCGTACGAGCACGGGCGGCGGGTGCCCGGCGCTGGCCATGGCGCAGCGTCGGGTGACCGGGTCGTAGACCGCGTACAGGCAGGTGGCGCCCATGACGTCGTGGTCGCCAGGTGGTGCTTCCGCCGCGAGGCGCTGGACCAGGTCGGCGATCCGGGTGAGCAACTCGTCCGGCTCCAGTTCGAGGTCGGCGAGAGTCTGGATGGCGGCGCGCAGACGGCCCATGGTGGCGCTTGCGGGTATGCCGTGGCCGATCACGTCTCCGGCGACGAGGGCCAGCCGGAGAGAGGGCAGGGGGATGGCGTCGTACCAGTCGCCGCTGGTGCCCGCCCCACGGCCTGTGGGCAGGTAGACGCCGGCGGTCTCGGCTGCCGGAGTGTCGGTCGTGGCCGGGGGGAGGAGTCTTTGCTGCAGGGCCATGGCCGCTCTGTGCTCGCGCGTGTAGCGGCGCGCGTTGTCGATGGCGAGTGCTCCCCGTGAGGCGATCTGCCTCATGAGATCCACCTCGTCCTCGGTGAACGGATCGGATGGGCCGGTGCGCCAGACCACGATCGCGCCGAGGGTGAGGCCGTGGGCGTGCAGCGGTGCCACCATCACCGCGTGGGTGTCCTGCGGGAGGTACTGCTCGAGCAACTGTGGGCCGCCGATCAGGGCGATGTAGTCGTCCCGGCCGTAGACGACCGTCTCGCCGTGCTGGAAGCGGAGCAGGCGGGCGTGGTCGGACAGGGGTGGGACGAGGTTGCCGCGCTGAATGCCGGGCGGCCAAGCCGCGGTGGTCGGCGCCAGGGCCGCGATGCGCAGATGCAGATCTCCTCCGCCGAGCCGCGCGGGTTCGTCACCGTCGAAGACGGCGTGCGCAAGGTCAACCGCGGCGAGATCACCGAAGGTGGGTACAAGGACGTCCGCGAGATTCTGCGCGGTCCGCACGGCATCCAGGGAGCCTCCCACGCGCTCGGCAACCTCATGGGCAAGATCCAGCTGTCGGCGGGCACGCAGTTGGTCGGTGTTGTCTACGTACAGGGCTGCGACCCCGGCGGGGCGTCCTCGCGCATCCTCCAGTCGGAAGGCGGTCAGCGACAGCGCGTGCCGGCGCGCCGGATGGTGCCGCCAGCTCACTCGCTGGTTCCGGTGGATCACCGGGACACCCGTCTCGAGCACCTGCCGCAGCACCGCCTCGATGCTCTCGGCGTCCTCGGCACACAGCACGTCGCCCAGCCGGGCGCCGGGCTGTATGGGACGGCCGTCGGGAGTGTCCGGCATGGCGTTCGTCTGCACGGTGGTGAGATCCGTGTCGTGCAGGGCGATCGTGATCCGGTTCTGTGCGGACAGTGCGCGCAGGAGCGCTGCGCCGTGCTGGCGGTCGGTGACGTGAGGGGTGAGGGCCGCGAGCACGAGGAAGTCCGCCGAGCCCTTCACCCGTGTGGTCCGGAATGTGACGTCGATCGTGTTGCCGCACTGGTGTCGCAGTCGTACCCGGCCGGTCGCCGGCCATTGCGTGACCCTGCGCGGGTCGTGCGGGAGGTCGGCCACCAGTTCCTGCACGGGGCGTCCGTGGACCTCATCGGCGCAGAACCCGGTCAGTTCCTGTGCTGTGCCGGTCCACCCCACCACCGCTCCTCGCTCGTCGAGCACGGCTGCGGCCAGACCGTCGAAGGCGGGTGGCTTGCCGCCTTCGACGGTGCCGGAGACGCTCGTCGCTCCTTGGGAGGCGCCTGCCGGGTCGGCGTTTTCAACATCCGATGCGTCCATGTCTCTGGCTTTCATTACGGGAGAAGGGGGTCCTGTGACGGCTGTCGTCGCTCAGAGGGCGCCGACTGTGGACGGCAGGTCTTGTTCGGCCCAGACGACCTTGCCGTCTGCTGCGGAGCGGGAACCCCACCTGCGCGACAGTCGCGCGACCAGGTACAGGCCGCGGCCGTGCTCGTCGAGAGTGCGGGGATGACGGGGGCGCGGTTGGCCGGTATTGGTGTCGGAGACCTCACACGTCAGCACCCGGTGCTGGATGAGGCACAGGCGGCTCGGGCCGCCACCGTGGCGGATCGCGTTGGTGACCAGTTCACCGACGATCGACTCCACGGGCGTCACCAGCGGTTCCAGACCCCATTGCCTGAGCTGGCGGGCGGCCAGGTGCCGGGCTGTCGGGACGGTGACGAGTTCGTTCGGCAGGTCCCAGGAGGCGACTTGGGCGGGTTTCAGTGCGCGGGTCCGCGCGAGGAGCAAGGTGACGTCGTCGGCTGATGCCCGAGCCGGCAAGGTCTTCATCGCCCGCGAGCACAGGTCCTCCAGGGAGGCACCGGGCTGTGCCAGGGCGGCGCCCAGGCGCTGCAGGCCGACGTCGATGTCCTCGTCGCGGGACTCGATCAGGCCGTCGGAGTAGAAGGCGAGGACACTTCCTTCGGGCAGTTCCAGTTCCACGGACTCGAAAGGCACCAGGCCGAGACCCAGACCCAAAGGGGCCCCGGCGGGCAGGTCGGGGATGGTGACCCTGCCCTGCGCGTCGACGATCAGGGGCGGCGGATGCCCGGCCCGCGCCAGCGTGCACCGTCGGGTGACCGGGTCGGACGCCACTCGTGCGCCGAGGAGCAGCAGTTGGTCGCCTGGGCGTGGTCCGCCGCTGCTCCGGAGAATGCAGGTGTACCAGCTACACCATGCCCGCGTGCTTCGACCGGCGCCGCGCAGACAGCTCGGCTGCCAAGGCGTGGTCAGGCTCGTTGTCCGAAGTGCGAGCGAGCCGCGCAGCTACGTCCAGCGCCCCTGCGCGCGCACCGTCCAGGTGAGCGCACGGCGCCCAGGGGCCCGGGGTCCGGCGCAGCGCCGAGGGGGAGAAAGGCGCGGCCCGCGGCGACGAATGAGGGTGTAGTTGCCGGGAGGGCAGATCCGGGGGCGCGCACACAAGCTCGGGGCAGTCGTGACGAGGGCCGCCCGGAGCGCTCCGGACCGCGGACCTGTCCGTGGCGGTGCCGGCCTGTAAGTCCTTCCCCGCCGCTCGCCACCGCGCAGCCGGGTCAACAACACACCGTGCACAGGCAGCGGCTGCCCTGGGACGGTCTTCCCGGACATGACGGGTGACTCCAAGTACGTCGCAGGCTGAACTCGCCGGATCACGGGCGCCCCAGGCCGCAAACGCCTTGGAACCACCAACTCAGCGGCCGGCACCCTGGCCGTTACGACCGGCGGCGAGCCGGCCCTCCAGGCCCGTGATGAGTGTGTCGATCACCAGCCGGAACATGTGGTCCTGATCAGGGCCTGTCTGGTCTGCGTCCGTGACCTCGTCCGCGCCGGCAGCGGCACCGGGGGGCTTGAGGCTCGCCCACTGCTGGAGCGAGCCGTTGAGTTCGGCGCCGAGGACACCGACGACGACGGCGACCATGAGAGCGGCGGTCTCCGGGACATCCGACTGCGACACCCCGGCAGCGGCCACGATCGCGGTGAGCGCGGTCCAGAACGGGTCGTCGGGCTGAATGAAGTCCGGCTGGTGACTGAACGAGTAGGCCATCAGCTCCGGGTGACGGTGCGCCAGGGTCCGGAAGTCCATGGCGAGCAGGCGGATGCGCTCCTGCCAGGGAGCATCCTGAAGCGTCACGGTGCGGAACTGGGCTCCGACCATTCTCGCCACGCCGCGCAGCACGGCTTCCTTGTTCGGCACGTGGTGGTACAGCGACATCGGGTTCGCATCGAGCACGGTGGCGAGTTTGCGCATGGTGAGCGCCTCGACCCCGTCCTCGTCGATGAGCCGCAGGGCGGCGGCATAGATCCCTGCCTCGGTCAGAGGCACGTCTCTCTTTCTCGTTCCTCGCGGGGGACGCCTCACCTTCTGTTCCATACCCCGTACGGTATCAGTTCCGTACGCCGTATGGAAATGACCTGAATCACAGCGGCCACAGACGTGGCCGGGATTGCTTCACATTTCCATACGCCGTACGGTACTAATTCCATACGGCGTATGTTTTCGTACGGCGCCACGCCATCGACCTGCGCAGCGCGCCCTCGCCCATCCCCTCCACGCAGAGGAGCAAGCCATGACCACGCACTCCGCGAACGACCTTCGCCCCATCCGGTCCCCGCGCGGGATCCCCCTCCTCGGCAACACGCCGCAGATCCCCGACACCAATCCGGTGGAGTACTTCGGTGAGCTGTCCAAGCAGTTCCCCGAGGGCATCTACGGCATGGACATCGCCGGCATCGAGCAGGTCTTCGTCTACGACCCGGACCTGGTGGCCGAGGTCTGCGACGAGACGCGGTTCTTCAAGCAGATCGACAAGACGCCGCTGCACCACGTCCGGGACTTCGCGGGCGCGGGCCTGTTCACCGCTCACCAGCACGAAGAGGAATGGGGCATGGCACACCGTGTCCTATTGCCGGCGTTCAGCCAGCGGGCCATGAAGGCGTACTTCGGGCAGATGCTGGAGATCGCCCAGGACCTGGCGGGCAAGTGGGAGCGCAGGGAGGGGCAGTCGGTCAACATCACCGACGACTACACCCGCCTTACGCTGGACACGATCGCTCTGTCGGGGTTCGGCTACCGGTTCAAGTCCTTCGACAAGGAGGAGCTGCATCCCTTCCTCAACGCGCTGCTGGGCGCGCTGGTGGAGTCGCTGAGGCGCTCGCAGGAGCTGCCGATGATGACCAAGCTCCGTAAGGCGGACGACCGGAAGTACCGCCAGAACATCCGCCTGATGCAGGACCTGGTCGAGAGCGTGATCAAGGAGCGCCGCGAGGGGAGGGGCACCAGCGAGGAGGACCTGCTCGGCCTGATGCTGGAGGCCACCGACCCGGACACCGGCAAGCTGCTGGCCGACGACAACGTCCGCGACCAGGTGCTGACGTTCCTGATCGCCGGTCACGAGACCACCAGTGGTCTGCTGTCGTTCGCCACGTACTCACTGATGCGCAATCCGCATGTCCTGTCGCAGGCGTATGCCGAGGTGGACCGCCTGATGCCCGGCGACACCGTGCCGGACTACGACACGATCATGCAGCTGGACGTCATCCCGCGGATCCTGGACGAGACCCTGCGCCTGTGGGCTCCGATCCCGGCGTTCGGCAAGGCCCCGCTGGAGGACACCGTCATCGGCGGCCGCTACCTGCTGAAGAAGGGCACCCGGGTCAACATCCTCGAGGGCCCCCTGCACACCCACCCCAACGCGTGGGAGCGTCCGGACGAGTTCGACATCGACCGGTGGCTGCCGGAAGAGCGGGCTCAGCAGCACCCGCACGCCTACAAGCCGTTCGGTAACGGCGTACGTGCCTGCATCGGCCGCCAGTTCGCGCTCACCGAGGCCCGCCTGGCCCTGGCGCTGGTGCTGCAAAAGTTCAAACTCTCCGACACCAGCGACTACAAGATGGACGTGCGGGAGGCGCTGACGCGCAAGCCCGGCAATTTCGAGCTGATCGTCCGTCGCCGGCAGGAACACGAGCGGACCGTCTTCGGCGCCGCGGACCTGCAGACCGGCGACACGCAGGCGCAGGCAGCGGTCAGCGGCGTCGGCGTCAACCTCACTGTCGCCTACGGATCCAGTCTCGGCTCGTGTGAGGACCTTGCGCGCACCATCGCCGACCGCAGCGAGCGCTCCGGCTTCGGCACCACCCTGGTGAGCCTGGACGAGCTGGGCGACAACCTGCCCACCGAGGGCCTGCTCACCGTCGTCGCCGCCAGCTACAACGGCAAGGCACCCGACAACGCCCAGCGCTTCGACGACCTGCTCGCCGCCGGACTGCCGGAGGGCGCGCTGTCCAATGTGCGGTTCGCGCTGCTGGGCGCGGGCAACACCCAGTGGGTGGCCACCTACCAGGCATTCCCCAAGCGGATCGAGGAAGGTCTGCTGGCCGCCGGCGCCACCCCGGTCGTCGAGCGCGGCATCGCGGACGCCGCCGGTGACTTCGACGGCATGGCCACTCGGTGGATGGACACTCTGTGGGCCACCCTGGCCGAGGAGTACGCCGCCGACACCTCCGAGGCGAGCGGCCCGCGCTACCAGGTCCAGCTGCTCACCGAGTCCGACGTACGCCCGGCCATCGTCTCCGAGCAGGCGTACCCGCTCACTGTCGTGGCCAACGGGGAGCTCGTGGCCGACGCGACCGGCCTGTGGGACTTCAGCATCGAGCCGCCGCGCCCGTCAGCGAAGTCCCTCACCTTCGAGCTGCCCGACGGTGTCACCTATGACACCGGCAACCACCTGGCCGTCTTCGCCAAGAACGAACTCGCCCTGGTGGAGCGCGCACTGAGGCGGCTCGGTGTCGACTACGACCAGGTGCTCCGGCTCGACCAGCCGGCCGGTGGCCGCACGCACCTGCCGGTAGGCACTCCGGTCACCGCCGGCATCCTGCTCACCGAGTTCCTGGAGCTGCAGGACGTGGCCACCCGCTCCCAGATCCAGACCCTGGCCGAGTACACCGACTGCCCGTGGACCCGGCCGCAGCTCCAGGCGTACACCGCCGACACGCAGGAGGCCGAGGAGCGCTACCAGCAGGAAATCCTTGGCAAGCGGGTCTCGGTGCTGGGCCTGCTGGAGCGCTTCCCCGCGGTCGAGCTGCCGCTGGCGGTCCTCCTGGAGATGACGGGGCCGATCCGTCCCCGCTTCTACTCCATCTCCTCCGCCCCGTCGGCCAACCCGCGCCACGTGCGCCTGACCGTCGGCCTGCTGGAGGGCCCGGCCCTGTCCGGCGACGGCCAGTACCGCGGCACCTGCTCCTCCTACGTCGCCGGCCTCGAGCCTGGGGACGTCGTGTACGGCTACGTCCGCGTCCCCTCCCCGACGTTCGCCCCGCCCGCCGACCCCGCCACGCCGCTGATCCTGATCGGTCCCGGCACCGGCATCGCGCCGCTGCGCGGCTTCCTGGAGGAGCGGGCCTGGCAGCACGCCAACGGCACAAAGGTGGGCCTGTCACAGGTCTTCGTCGGCTGCCGCCACCCGGAGCACGACTACTTCTACCGCCAGGAGATGCAGGACTGGGAGCAGGCCGGGATCGCCCAGGTCCACACCGCCTTCTCCGCGGTGACCGGCCACCCTGCCCGGTTCGTTCAGAACGCCATCGCCCATGCCGCCGACATGGTGTGGCAGGCCATCGAGGACGGCGCGTACATCTACGTCTGCGGTGACGGCCGCCGTATGGCACCCGCCGTCCGCGAGGCCCTCGCCGCCATCTACCGCCGGCAGACCGGCTGCGACGACGAGACCGCCCAGCAGTGGCTCGCCCAGCTCGAGGCCGACGAGCGCTACCAGCAGGACGTCTTCGCCTGACCGTCGCACGCCGTCACGGCGTGCGACCCCCAGCCGCCGGGAGGCGTGCGGCACCCCCGCTGCCTGCCGTACGCCTCCCGGCCACCACAAGCCATTCAGACGCCACACGGCACCCATGTCCCCGAACCACCGGGCGGTGCCGCTCACAGAAAGCAGATCGTCATGGACACCATGCTCGCCGGACGCTTCCACCTGGACAGCAAGAAGTTCGCCGTGGAGGAGGTCCCCATCCCCGTACCGGGCCCTGGCGAGGTCCTCATCAAGGTGAAGGCCGCAGGCGTCTGCCTTTCGGACGTCCACCTGATCGACGGCTCCCTCGTCCCGCTGTTCGCCACCTCCGACACGGTCACCGTCGGCCACGAGGTCGCAGGTGTGGTCCACACCCTCGGCCCCGACCTCAAGCGCGGCCTGCCCGTCGGCACCCGCGTCACCCTGGAGGCCGGCAAGACCTGCGGTACGTGCGCCGGATGCGTGCGCCGCCGCCCCTGCACCCAGATGCTCACCGCAGGCATCGACTACGACGGCGGCTGGGCCGAGTACGTGATCGCCCGCGAGGACACCCTCATCCCCATCCCCGACAGCCTCCCCTTCGACCAGGCAGCGATCATCCCCGACGCGGTCTCCACCCCCTACGCCGCCGTCGTCACCACCGCGGGCGTCCGTCCCGCCCAGTCCGTCGGCGTCTGGGGTGTGGGCGGCGTCGGCGCCCACAACGTACGTCTCGCCCGCCTGGTCGGCGCCGCGCCGATCATCGCCGTCGACCCGCTGCCCACCGCCCGTGAGCGTGCCCTGGACTTCGGTGCGGACTACGCCCTGGACCCGGCCGCCCCCGACTTCGCTGACCAGGTCCGCGCAGCCACCGAGGGACGGGGCCTGGACTTCGCCTTCGACTGCGCCGGCGTCCCCGCCGTCCGCGAGCAGGCCGCCTCCGTGCTCGGCCTGGGCGGCTCCCTCATCCTGGTGGGCATCACCCCCAGGCCGCTCACCATCACCGAGGGCCTGACCTTCAACTACCTGTGCAAGCAGGTCCGCGGTCACTACGGCGGTAGTCCCGAGTCGGTTTCCGAGCTGGTGCGGCTGACCGCGGCAGGCCGCCTCGACCTGGCCCCCTCCATCACGGACCACATTTCGCTGGTGGACGCGCCCGACGCGGTCAGCCGTCTGGAGAACAAGATCGGCGACCCGATCCGCCTCATCCTCGTCCCCTGACGCCTGTCAGCAGGACATCAAGCCACCCTGGGCAGGGGTGAGTGGGCGCCGGTGCGTGAGGGAGCACCGGCGCCCACGGCTTTCCGGCAACCGTGGAGAGGCAGAACCATGCAGACGACCACCGCCCCGGGCCGCGCTCCGCAGCGCAAGGATGCTCACTCCAACCGCAGACGCGTCCTCGCGGCCGCCCGGCAGAAACTGCGGCAGGACCCCGACGCGAGTCTCGACAGCATCGCTCAGGCAGCCGGTGTCGCCCGGCGTACCCTCTACGGACACTTCCCGAGCCGGGATGCGCTGGTCGCCGAGCTGACACAGGACGCAGGCCATGAACTCCGGCAGGCGTTCGCCGCAGCCCGTACCCCTGATGCTGACCCGATCGAGGCGATGACGCGGATGGTGTTGGCGGCATGGGCGGTGGGCGACCAATACCGCATGCTCATCGCCTTGGCGCGACGGCATCTGGGAGGAAATGCGATCCGCGCCACCCTGGCACCGGCCCGCGCAGAAGCCGTCGCCACCCTACGACGTGGTCAGTGCGAAGGCGTCTTCGCGGACCACCTTCCAGCACCCCTCCTCGCCCAAGCGCTGGAGGCACTGATGCCGGCACTCGCCGAGGAGAACGCCGCGTGCACGTGGGACGACCTCACAGGTGAGGCCGCGGCCACCGCGTTCCTCGTCGCCGCCGGCGTAGCGCACAGGCGGCTGCGCTTCAGGTGCAGGACGTTGTCAGGCGGATTCGGGCAGCGGGCGCCGGGTGACCTCATGGGCGTCGTCCGCAGCGAGGCCGAGCATGCGCAGGACCATCTCGGCGAGGTCGGAGGCGGCCTCATCGCCGTCCAGGTCCGGGCGGTCCAGCCTGAGAGCCACGAGGGACAGCAGGGTGCCGCCCAGTGCGGACAGGGCGGTGGTCGCGTTGCCGCAGGTAAAACGGCCCGACGCGATGCCGATCTCCAGATCGCGCAGGGCCCTCGGGGATAGGCCGCTGTCGGAGTGGATGTGGAACAGGCCGCGGTCACGCAGGATCCGCATCAGTTCCGGGTGGGAGTCCGCCATCCGGGCGGTGAGCCGGAAACCGGCCGCGACCAGCTCGGCCGGGTCGTCGATGCCTTCCACACGCGCGTCGATGACCTGCCCGAACTCCTCCAAGGCGTCCGACACCGCGGCGTCGAACAGCTCCGTCTTCGACTCGAAGTGGTTGTAGAAGGATCCGAAACCGACATCGGCGCGCTCGGCGATGGCCTGGATGCTGACGCTGGTGTCCCCGGTCTCCGCGAGGATCTGACGGGCCGCACGGACGAGCGCCTGACGGGTCTCGGCGCGGCGCCGCTCGAAGCGGTTCTTGGGCGGGGCTGACGTCGACATACGACCCAGTGTAACCGCCGCCACGATGGCACTGCCATTACTGATGAGATCCTCAATTATTTGGGCCGCACCCATTGACGCAGGGAAACGGCAGAGTTGATGATTTCCTCATTACGGCAGTGTTGCTTGGAGGACACCATGTCTCACATCCCCGTTAACAAGGGCGGTCCTCTGACGCCCCACCAAGACCTTCACAGTGAGCAGGGCGCCCTGCGCGGCGAGCACCCCGCACGATCCCGAAATCCGGTGATCAAGGTGGCGGACCTGGCCTGGCTCGAGTTCGAGAAGCCCGACCTGGACCGGGCCGAGGTGTTCGCCCGCGACTTCGGCTTCGCGATCGCCGCCCGCACCCCGCACGAACTGTGGCTTCGCGGCACGTACGCAGGCTCTCCCTGCATGGTCATCCGGCGTGGGCACGCCTCCCGCTTCCTCGGGCCGGCGTTCCGTGCGGCCGAGCGGGCGGACGTGGACCGGCTGGCCGCCGCCGTCGGACACACCGTCCGGGACATCGACGTCCCCGGCGGCGGTCGGTCGGTCGCCTTGTTCGATCCCTCGGGCCTCCCGGTCCGGGTGGTGCACTGCGCCGAGCCGTTGCCCGCGCTGCCCGAGCAGCCGCCGCTGACCCTCAACACCGGCACCGAACCCCGACGTACGAACACCACCCAGCGTCCGCCCCGGGAGCCGTCCCGCATCCAGCGCCTCGGCCATGTGGTGCTGGAGACACGGACGTTCACCCGCACCCTGGACTGGTACCTGGACACCCTCGGACTGATCGTGTCCGACTTCCTGTTCCTGGACGGGCAGCGCGAGCGCGGGCCGACGATGGCGTTCATCCGCTGCGACCAGGGCAGCCTGCCCGTGGACCATCACACCCTCGCCCTGCACCTGGGGCCCGGCAACGGGTACGTCCACTCCGCCTACCAGGTCACCGACCTCGACGCGATCGCCGCCGGCGGGGAGTACCTGGCCGAGCGCGGCTACCGGCGCAGCTGGGGGATCGGTCGGCACATCCAGGGCAGCCAGCTCTTCGACTACTGGCGCGACCCCGACCGCTTCATGCTGGAGCACTTCGCCGACGGCGACCTGTTCTCCCGCGACCTCGAACCCGGATGGGCGCCGATGTCGGCGAGCGGCCTGGCCCAGTGGGGTCCGCCCGTCACCCGCGACTTCCTGGGCACCAACCCCTCTCCCGCCAAGCTTCGCGAGGTCATGACGGCCCTGCGCGGCGACAACGAACTCGACCCCGCACGCCTGCTGGGCCTGATGAAAGCGATGAGCTCATGAGCACCAACGTTCTGCGCACCCCCGACGGCTGGTGGGCCGTCCGGGACGAGCACGCCGTCCGCATCGAGACCAAGGCGGTCACCACCGCCGAATTGCTCGCCGACCGGGCCGCCGTGCGGGAGGCCGCCGCCTCCGGCGAGAGCGGCACGCCCGTCGCCGGCCTGGTGACACTGTCCCCGGTCACCACTCCGTGCCGGGTGGTCGCCCAGATGGTCAACTACCGGAGTCACGCCAAGGATTCGGGGTTCACCGGCGACATCCCGCCCACCTTCTTCCGTAAGGCGTCCGGCTCGGTCAGCGGCCCGCACGAGACGATCGTCCGCCCGGCGCATGTGCGGTTTCTCGACTACGAGGTGGAACTCGGCCTCGTCATGGGCGCACCCCTGCCGGTGGGCACCGTCGTGGAGGAGCGGGACCTGCCCTCGTATGTCGCCGGACTCGTCCTCACCAACGACGTCAGCGCCCGTGACGTCCAGCTGACCAAGACCCAGTTCTACGAGAGCAAGTCCTACCCGACCTTCACGCCCACCGGGCCGTACCTGGCCCTGCTGGAGCCCGAGGACTTCGCCCGCCTGATCGACCTGCGGCTGCGTCTGAACGTCAACGGCGTGCCGCGCCAGGACCGCACCCTCGCCGACATGATCGTACGGCCGGCACAGGCGCTCACCCTGCTCGCCCGCTTCCAGACCCTCGACCCGGGCGACCTGCTGCTCACCGGCACACCCGGCGGTACCGCCCTGAAGGCCCCGCCCAAGCCGGTCGAGAGGATCGCAGCCCTGCTGCCCCCCGCCCTGAAATGGAAGGCGTTCTTCAACGGCCAGGCCAAGAACCCCCGATACCTGCGTAATGGAGACCTCGTCACCGCCACCATCGCCACCCCCGACGGGCACATCGACCTGGGCGAGCAGCAGACCGCTGTCGCGGACGCCACGTGAGCGCCGCATCCCGGAGACCCGTGGTCATCATCGGCGCGGGACCCGTGGGAGTCACGGCTGCGCTCCTGCTGGCCCGGTACGGCGTGCGCAGCCTCGTCCTGGAACGCCACCAGGACGTCTACCCCCTGCCACGTGCCGTCGTCGTGGACGACGAGGTGCGCCGGATCCTGCAGAGTGTCGGCATTCACGAGGAGTTCGCCGCCCTCGCCCGGCCGGCGCGCGGGCTGCGGCTGTTGGACGCCCGGCACCGCGTGATCGCCGAATTCACACGATCCCGGCACGGGCAGCATGGCTTCCCTCAAACCAGCATGTTCGACCAGCCGGACCTTGAGCGTCTGCTGCGCGACGCTCTGGCGCGCCGCCCGGAGTGCGAGCTGTGGGGCGGGGTCGAGGTCGTGTCCGTCACGCAGGGCACCGACGGGACGGCTCCGGTCCGGATCACCTTCCGCCGCGACGGCAGCGACGAGGACGAGCATGTCTGGGCCGATGGAGTCCTCGGCTGCGACGGCGCCGGCAGCCTCACCCGCGACGCCATCGGCGCCGTATGGGAGGACCTGCACTTCGAAGAGAGCTGGCGGGTGATCGACGTACGCACCAGCCGGCCAGTGCGGACCTGGGAAGGCGTCGACCAGATCTGCTGCCCCACCCAGCCCGCCACCTTTATGCGCCTCAGCGAGGACCGCTACCGCTGGGAGTTCCGCCTGGCCGACGACGAGGTCCTGGACGGACCGGGAGGGCTGAAGCGCCTGCGCGAGCTGGTCGCCCCCTGGGTGGACCTGCCGTCCGACGCCTCGTGGGGTGACTTCGCGGTGATCCGGCAGGCGCAGTACACCTTCCGGGCCCGCCTGGCCGACCGGTGGCGCCAGGGACGCGTGTTCCTGCTGGGTGACGCGGCCCACCTCACGCCGCCCTTCATCGGGCAGGGTCTGTGCGCGGGCCTGCGCGACGCCCGCAACCTCACCTGGAAGCTCGCCCGCGTTCTACAACAGGGCGCAGACGAAAGGCTGTTGGACACCTACGAGCGCGAGCGCAAACCGCACGCCCGCTACGTGATCCGGCTCGCGGTGGCCATGGGCTGGGCCATGACCGGTGGACAGGACCGCGGCGCGGCACTCCGCCGAGCCGTCGTCGGTGCTGCATCCCGCGTCCCAGGCGTGACCGCGGCGGTGAGCCGCGACCTCAGCCCCGCGCTGACCGCCGGCCCGCTCGTACGGCGCCGCCCCGGCCTCATCGGCCGTCGGCTGACCGGCACCTTCTGCCCACAGCCCTGGGTGATCGTCGAGGGCAGGCGAATGCGCCTGGACGACGTCCTCGGAGACTCCTTCGCCGTCCTGACCGCTGTGCCGCCCACCCCGCACATGACGGCCGTGGCCACGGCACTTCACGCAACCACGATCCGCCTCGACGACCTGGAGGACGACGGAACGCTGGTCGCCTGGCTGGCACGCGGCCGGGCCGACGCCGCCCTGCTACGCCCCGACCGCGTCGTGATGGACACCGTCCCCGCCGGCACCGGCCACTTCCCGGACCCCACCGCCTGGGCCTCCCTGCTCCACCCGGCCCGTCGTACCGCCGATTCCCGGTCCGTTCCCCCGCCGAGGAGCACCGCACCATGACAACCCAGCACCCCACGCCGCATCCGCAGCCGTTCCTGCCGCCCGACCCGGAGACGGCGGCCGGCAGCCGCGTCGCGGACTTCGCCCGGTGGGCCGCCCGGCACCAGGGCGCCGAAGGGATCCAGGACTCTACCGACTACCAGGCCCTGTATCACTGGTCCGTCTCCGACCTGCAGGGGTTCTGGGCGGCAGTGTGGGAGTACTTCGACATCGACGCTGCCACTCCGTACGAGCGGGTGCTGGCCGAGGAGACCATGCCCGGCGCCCGTTGGTTCCCCGGCGCCACCCTCAACTACGCCCACCATGCACTGCGCAACCTGCACCCGGACGCCCCCGCGATCACCGCACTGGACGAGACCGGAGCCGCCTACGAGATCACGGGCCGACAGCTCCGCGCCCAGGTCGCCTCCGTCGCCGCCACCCTGCGCGACCTGGGCGTCGGACAGGGCGACCGGGTGGTCGGCTACCTGCCCAACACCCCCCACGCCGTCATCGCCTTCCTCGCCACAGCCAGCCTCGGCGCGGTGTGGTCGGTGTGCGGCCAGGACTACGCACCCAAGGCCGCCGCCGACCGCTTCGCCCAGCTCGAACCCACGGTCCTCATCACCGCTGACGGCTACCACTTCAATGACACCCGCCACGACCGCCGCACCGCCTCCCTCGAACTGGCCGACGCCCTTCCCACCCTGAAGGCCACGGTGCTCGTGGATCACCTGGGCCTCACCTGGCCCGAGACCCAGCACACCCACCTGCCAGTGCCCTGGGACGCCGCCGCCACCCGCACCGAACACCTCACCCTCACCCCGGTGCCGTTCGACCACCCCCTGTGGATCGTCTTCTCCTCCGGCACCACCGGACTGCCCAAGGGCATCGTCCACGGACACGGCGGCGTCCTGCTCGAACACCTCAAAATCCTCGCCCTGCACTGCGACCTGGGCGTCGGGGACCGCCTGCTGTGGTACACCACCACCCACTGGATGATGTGGAACCTGGTCGTCTCCACCCTGCTGACCGGCGCCACCACCTGCACCTACGACGGCAGCCCCGCGCCGGTGGCGCGCCCGGACATCCTCTGGGAGCTGGCGGCCCGCCACAAGGTCACCGTCTTCGGCACCAGCCCCCAGTACCTGCTGGCCATGGCCAAGCTGGGCCTCGAACCCTCCGCGCACGACCTGTCGGGCGTCCGCGCCATCGGCAGCACCGGCTCCGCCCTGCCCGCCTCCGCCTACCCCTGGGTCCGCGACCATGTGGGCGCAGGCATCCAGCTGGCCTCCACCAGCGGCGGCACCGACGTCGTCTCCGCCTTCGCCGGCAGCGCCCCCACGACCCCCGTCTGGGCGGGCGAGGTTTCCGCCCCCAACCTCGGTGTGGCGCTGGCCGCGTACGACGGCGCGGGACGGCCGGTCGTCGACCAGGTCGGCGAACTGGTCGTCACCCGCCCGATGCCGTCCATGCCGCTGTACTTCTGGAACGACCCGGACGGCAGCCGCTACCGCGACGCCTACTTCACCGCCTACCCGGGCGTGTGGCGGCACGGTGACTGGATCACCCTCACCTCCCACGGCTCGGTGATCGTCCACGGCCGTTCCGATGCCACTCTCAACCGCAACGGCGTGCGCCTGGGCAGTGCCGACATCCACGACATCGTCGAACGCCTCCCCGAGATCACCGAGGCCCTCGTCATCGGTGCGGAGGAACCCGACGGCGGCTACTGGATGCCTCTGTTCGTCGTTCCCGCTCCCGGTGTCACGCTGGACGACGCGCTGCGCGAGAGGATCCGCGACGCCATCCGCACCGGGGCGTCGCCCCGCCACGTCCCCGACGAGATCCTCGCCGTTCCGGCCATCCCGCACACAAGGACAGGCAAGAAACTCGAGGTCCCGGTCAAGCGCCTCCTCCAGGGCGCCCTCGCCGAGCAGGTCCTCAATCCCTCGGCGGTCGACAACCCGGACCTCGTCGCCTACTTCGCCGACCTGGGAACCGAACGCCGTCAGGCCCGTCAGCCGCACACCGTCAAGGACGCTTCATGAGCCTCTCCTCCGCCCTGGCCTGTCTGATCGTGCTGATCTTCGCCGTGCTGGGGGTGGCCAAGATCATGGCGCTCGGCCCGATGCCCGAGTTGGCCGCCCATGCCGGCTTCACCACCGCCTCCTACCGGGTGATCGGTGCGCTGGAGCTGGCGGGCGCCATCGGCGTGGCCCTCGGCCCGGTCCTACCTGTCTCCGGAGGGCTGGCCGGCCTCGGCCTGCTGATGTTGCTCGCCGGTGCTGTGACCACACACGCGCGCAAGGGAGACCGACTGCCCAAACTCGTCCCCGCGATGGTGTGCGCCGCACTGGTCGCCTGGTATCTCGTGCTCCTTGCCGATGTGGGCTCGTGACGCCGGCCGCGGGCTGTAGCGGCCACCTGTCATGGGCGCCGGCGGCGGAGGCCCCTGAGTCCCGTTAGCGAGCCCGCGCCGGGGCTGGCAGACTGAATCTGTGGTTCCGCTGATGACCGCGACCGATCAGGCCGCGTCCTCATCGCTCACAGGCGCTGGTGTGGTGTCGGTCTGCGCGTTGCTCTTCACCGTGGCGTCGTTCTGGTGGCTCAACGCCAGACAGGGGCGCCTGAGGACGTGGGAGCCTCATTCCTTCGCAGCGATCGTCCACTCATCCACCGCCCGCCTGCGGCTCCCGCTCGTCCTTCACAACACCGGTCCCAAGCCGATAGTCGTGCAGGACCTCATCCTGACCTTCCCTGACGAGCCGGCTTCCCACCTGTCACTGCTGTGGGTGTCCTCACCGTCTCGCCTCCAGCCCGGACCGGATGAGGATCCAAAGCTGCCAGCCGGTTTCGTCGTGCCCGGCAGAGAAGCGCAACAACTCTTCATCGAGTTCGAGGCACCGTTTTCCGGGTTCATGCCGGAAGCCCGTGACTTCAAGGTCCAGCTGCAAGCGAGGGTCGGCCACCGCAAGGGGTGGCGCCGCCTGCTGACGTTCACCCTGCGGGCCGCCAACATCACCGATCCGGATCGCTACACCGTCTACAACAACGCGCCGATCGAGCTGACAAAGGAAGATCGGAAAAGGGCGGATGCCGCACTCCTTGAGCTGTTGGAAGAGCAAGGAGACGACTCCGCTCCAGGCGGCAGGAAACAGCCGCATTCTTCCAATGACGACGGCGACGCCGACACGAGCCGCTGATGCAGTTCCCGCCGGTCGAAGCAAGTCCTGCCGCGAGCAGGAGATCATGGCTACTGCGGCCACGCCGGCCCGTGAGCCCGGGGCGAGCGCCCTGGGTCAGCCGTTTCCTTCCAGCCAGCTAACGGACCATGCCCTCTCACATCACGGAGCCCCGCCAGAGGGAGGCGAGCCAGCGGGGGTTCTGCAGCGCCATTCCTGTCACGTCCCTATCACGAGCCCACGGACACCCTCACCTCACAGGGCTCTGACCTGGACCTACGTACTCGCCCTGGAGCAGTTGGACGCCCGGAGACGGCTTCTACGACATGTGCCATGTGGTACCCAGGGAGGGGCCCAAGATCAGGACAGGGGCGTCTTCTGGCCCGTCAAAGCGGTATTGCAGGGTGTTCGGTGGTGTCTCGCTCACCCTTCTGAGCCTCTCATCTGTCACCTGCAGAGCTACCGCCAAGGCCAGAAAGTCTGGGGCGACGCCGGCATGGACGCCATGTGGAGCGCCTCCACGATCAAGGTCATCGGGTCCGGAATCGACGACCCTGACTTCGCCGACAAGCTCAGCCGTCTGATCGGCGATCACGACGTCGAGACCACCTCCACCTCGACCTCCGAGTCCGGCAAGTCCACGTCCGTCAGCATGCGACAGGAACGCATCCTGGCCGCCGACGCCATCCGCGCCCTGCCCAAGGGCACCGCGCTCGCGTTCGCCACCGGCATGCGCGCGGCCATGCTCGACCTGCGCCCCTGGTATCTCGAGCCCGGCGCCGGCGAACTCTCCGCCGCCTCCGCCCGCGCGTCCAAGGGCATCACCGATCGCGCCGTCGCCAAGGCCGCCCCGAAGCAGACCGACTTCGGCACCGCCGCCTAGTCCGCGCGCCCCTTCTCCCCACTCAACTCGCTCACGGAGGCGCCCATTCACACCTACGAGCCCGCCGACCTGGACGACATGGAGCCGCACGAAGCCGTGGATGCCGTCATCGCCGACATGCGCGACCACCGCATCACCGGTGACGGAAGCGGCCTGTTCACCGCCACCCGGCACATCGGCCTGCTCTGCCATCTGGCCGCCCGCATGGCCGCCGACGCCGAGTACCAGCTCGCTCCGAACATCGCCAGCATCCCTCCGGCCGAGGCCCTAGGACAGACGACCGGGCACCTGGGACGGGCCATCGCCCACTACACCCAGGCCCTCGCCCCACTCGTCACCCTCGCCCAACCCGGCGGACAGACAACGCTCCACAAACAGCTCGACGCGATCGACCAGCACAGCCACCTGCGCGTCCACCTCGACGACGCCGGTCAGGACCTGGCAGCGGCCCGCGCCTGCCTTGGTGTGCCCCGCCGTCCCGCGACACCGAGCACGAGCGCCGGCGTCCCCGTGCCGGTTCCGGCCGTACGGCGCCGCGCATGACCACGCCGCCCACCGAATTCCTGCTGTTCGACGTGCCGCCACCGCTGACGCCCGTCGAGCGGCTGCTCAGCCTCGCCGATCAATACACCCGGCACAACGACGCGCTCGACCTCCTCCTTCGCGCTGCGACCGAGCCCGAGCCGCAGGCCCAGGTCGCTTCCGCGCAGCGCCTAGCGTCCGACACCCGCATCGCCGTCAAAGCCATCCACGATGAACGGATCTACGCGAGCACGGAGTTGACAGAGACCGTGGCGCGGCTGAAACAGCTCGCCTTTCTCAGCACCGCGTCAGCCGACTTGGGCGTCCAGGCGGCTCGTGAGCTGACCGCCCTGGCTCCCGAAGCCGCGGTCGGCTGCGCCGCAGCTCTCGCCGCAGAGACACGTCGACGTCACTGGTCGACCGCCATCGCACCGGATGAACGGCTCACAGCCACCCAGCGCACTGCCCTCGCGGAGATCGCCTGCGGGCATGTCGTGGCCAGCAGCTCCCTGGGTCGGGAGTTCACGCGCTCCCGGGAGCCCAAGGTCCTGATGAGCATGCTGCGGGCCCTGGAGTCGAAGGGCCTTGCCGAACGGACCCCGAACTCGGCTCTCGGTGCCTACATCGGCGGCCCGCCACAGGACCGCGTGCACCTCACACCAGCAGGCATCACGGCCCTCGCCTCCGTCATCGGACTACCCCCGGCAGGGCCAGGCACCGCCCCCAGCACGACGCCCCGTCCGATCCCCACCGCCACGCAGGCAACCACCCGAAGCCGCTGAATCGCCGTCCCCAGGAGCCATCCCATCTCCACGCCCCCGCTCGACCTGAATGAACAAGTCCGCCAACTCCGTCAACTAGCCCGAGACTTCGAAGCCCTCCGCGCACGCCTACGCGACGTCTCCTACGCCCCCGGCACGGACGCGCTGCGCCGAATCAGCCCTCTCCTGCTCAAGGCACAGAACCTCACGGCCAGCGCCCTACTGCGCCTGACCGCCTTCGACAACAGCACATACACCAACATCGCCAGCAGCCGCGCCGGGCTGGAGCTGCTGGCCTCGGTCGTGTCCGCTTCTTCGCTCGCCGGCAACGACATCGCCAACGCACTGTTCGCCAACCCGTACGAGGGCGCGCACTTCTCTGGCTACGTGGCCGACGACGAGGCGGTGCGCACCGCACGGCACGCCGAGGCCATTCCGCGTATGACCGGGCACCTCGACGATGCCGCCCACCAGCTCGACCTGGGCGCGACTGGGTGCCACTACCTCGCCCACGGCATCACCGAAGCCCTGGCATCCATGCAGGATCACACGGCAGCATCCGCACAGCAGACGACCGGCCTTGCACTCACCGCCGCCCAGTACGACGCCCTCAAGTCCCTCCTGGGAGGCGGACGGCTGTATGAGAGTTCACAACGTGGGCTGGGCGTCACCCGCGTCGCCACCGACGACGGCACCCGCGTCTCCATCGCCACCTACCGGGCTCTGGCCAAACGCGGACTCGTCACCACCGACACCAGCACCTCGCTGTACCACGGCCAGAAGATCACCGTCACCGAGGACGGGCACCGGGCCCTGACGCAGCCGCGTCACCGGGCCCCGCTGACGACCGCAGCGGCCACTGCGCCCAAGGCCGCCGTGGCGCAGGGAGCACGCCGGTGACGTCTTACGACGCCCCTGAACGCCTGCTGACCCTCGGCACCGCATACACCCGCCACCACGACGCACTCTCCGGCCGGCTGCACAGCGGCAACCGTGCCGTCGCGGTCGAGGAGATGGAGTACGGCGCGGTCGACAGCTGTTCTCCCTGGACCTGCCGGGGTGAAGTCCAGCCGGTGCAGAACAACTTCGGGATGGCTTCTTGATGCGGATCATCCTCGACCTGTTCGCCGGCCCCGGCGGCTGGAGCCACGCGCTCACCGTCCTCGGCGCGCGGGACATCGGCCTGGAATGGGACGAGCGGGCCTGCAAAACCCGTGCCCAGGCCGGGCAGTTGACGATCCGGACCGATGTCGCCCGCTATCCGGCGTGGATCTTCTCCGGCCGGATCCTCGGGCTGATCGCCTCCCCTCCCTGTCAGGCATGGAGCATGGCGGGCAAGCGCCTCGGTCTTGTCGACCAGCCGCTCGTCCACCAGGCCGTCGCCGACCTCGCCACCGGCCGTGACACCCGTGAGCAGCTGCTCGGCGCGTGCGCGGACGAACGGTCTCTCCTCGCGGCCGAACCCATGCGCTATCTGCACGCCCTCAACAGCGCGGGCGAGCCCGAGTGGGTGGTCATGGAGGAAGTCCCCGACGTCCTGCCGCTGTGGCGGCAGTACGCGGCCATCCTGCGGACCTGGGGATTCTCCGTCTGGGCTGGCATCCTCAATGCCGCCGACTACGGCGTCCCGCAAACCCGGAAGCGAGCGATCTTGCTCGCCTCCCGCGTACGCACCGCCCAGCCCCCGCCGCCCACCCACGCGACGGCCGCCGAGCCTGAGTCGCTGTTCGGACCCGGCCGTCACCGGTGGGTCTCCATGGCCGAAGCCCTGGGCTGGGGCGCCACTGACCGGCCCGTGCCCACCGTGTGCGCCGGCGGCGGACCGGGAGGCGGCCCCGAACCCTTCCCCTCCGGCTCACGTAAGACCCTGACCGACGCCCGCGCCCGCGGCGCCTGGACACCACATCCCGACTCCGAGATCGTCCTGGCCTCCCGCCGGGAGGGCTCCGGCTGGGCCGCCGGGCACGGTACCCGCGAGAACCGCCCCGCAGATGCTCCGGCCCCCACCTTCACCGCCGAGGCACACCGCTGGTCATGGTCACTGCGCAGCAACAACCAGTCCAACGCGACCGTGCGCCGCGCCGACGAGCCCGCGGGCACGCTGTTCTTCGGCCACCGGGCCAACGAGTGCACCTGGGTCGCCGACACCGCCACCGGCGTGCCGGACAGCGAGCACCGACCGGTGCCAGCCCCGATCAAGATCACCGCACAGGAAGCGGGCGTGCTCCAGAGCTTCCCCGCCGACTATCCCTGGCAGGGCAACAAAGGCCAAACGTTCTCGCAGATCGGCAACGCTGTCCCCCCGCGCTTGGCAGCACACCTGCTCGCCCCGAACCTCAACAAGCCCTTCAACCCCGACGACTTCACCCTCGCCGCCTGATGACCCACACCCCCGAACCCGACAAGGACAACGACCTCGACCTCGCGCCGGTGCCGAGGCCGGTCCACTATGCCGAGCAGGCCCTGCTCGGCGCCCTTCTCCTCGAACCTGCCCGTCTGGCCGACACCGAGCCGCTGATCGCCCACCACTTCGACAGCCACACCCATGCCGCGCTGTTCACCGCGATCCGCACCCTCCCACCGCCCGACCCCGCCGACCACGCAAAGGACACTGCCTGGCTCAACGCCGTGCTGGAGCACGCGCGTCCGCACGCTCCCGGCCTGAGCGCCTCCTACATTCACAGCCTGATCCAGTTCTGCCCGCAGCCCAAGCACGCTGCGGCGTACGCCAGGATGATCCGCGCCGACAACGCCCGCCGGGTCCTGCGCGGGCACGCCGAGCGCCTCGCGTCCACCGCGACCGACTCCGGCCTGCCCAACCCGGCCGCCTCGACGCTCGGCCTGGCTGATGACATCGGCCGCGTCCTGGACGCCCTTGCCGAACAGTTCGCCCCGCACCCCGGCTCCTTCCCCCGCACAGCACTCCCGGCGGATGTCCCGCAGCAGACCGGCGAGGAGGACCTCGACGAAGAGCGCCTGCTGTTGGCGACCGCCACCGCCTATCCGGCGGAGGTCCGCCAGATGCGGTGGCTGACCGAGGCGGACTTCCTTCTGCCACTACACGCCGCGCTCTGGCAGTCCATCACGGCGCTGGTCCACCGCGGCGACATGGTCGACCCGGTCACCGTCCTCGGTGAGGCCCAGCACCGCGGTCTCCTCACCGGCTCCCTCGCCCCCAAGGACGTGATGGCGCTGGTCTCCACACCCGCCGGCTCCCCCGAGTACTGGGGCGAGAAGATCGTCAAACGGGCCCTCCTCGCCCGCGCCCAGACAGTCGCGGCACGGATCACCGCCTACACCGACGACCCCGCCAACACCCCCCATCAGCTCATCACCGGCAGCCGCCGCGCCCTGGCCGACCTCAACGCCCTGCGCACCCGCTGGATGTGCGCCACCGCGACCCCGCCCGCTCCCGCGGGAAGCATGCCGGCACTCCGCGGGCAACCGCCCCGCGCGACCGGGCCACCGCCCCAGCCCGCGCGCCCACCGATGACCCTCCGCCGTCGGGCCCGGCCGCCCCTCGGCCGGGCCCGGACCAGAAACAAGCCCGCCTTTTATGCCCGGTATTCCTCCCGACGCCCCCGTCCGCCTCGACGCCCGGGTCTTCCTCGACGCCCCTCCCGCCCACCCAACCGCCCGCACGCCTGACCGGCAGTCAGTACCGCACCGCCCAGGCCCTCCTGACCGCGCACGGCTTCGACTCCCCCGACGAGCGCACCATGGTCCCGGCCCGGATCGACCGCGAGGAGCCGCACTGGCCCAGAAGGCCACCCATGCCCTGCACGCCGAGGGCATCACCGCCGAGATCCCCCCGGCCTGCAGGAAGTCATCGACGAGGAAAGGAAGATCGCCCGCAAGGGGGGCGGGGTGGTGCTGCTGGGCGGCACGCTGATCCGGACCGTCGGCGCTCCGGCAAAGAGAACCGGAAGAACTACTTCGGCAAGAGCAAATGCCATGGCCCGCTCTTGATCGCGCTCACCGACGATCGCGGCCGACTGCTCTGGGGCTCGGCGGCCCGGCCCGAACAGACCTCGGAGATCATCGCCTGTCGACACGACCAGCTCACCGTCAAGCTGTGGGCGGCCAGTCTCGGGGCGATCGCCAACCTGGGCTTCGTCGGGCTCGACGGCAGCGGCCCCGACACCGGCCCCGGAGTGATCACCGGTTACAAGGCCGCCCGCAACCGGCCCCTGACACGAGGACAGAAGCTGTCGAACACCGCACTGGCCGTGGGGCGGACACCGGTTGGCTTCGCCCACCTCAAAAACTGGCGCGTGCTCGGCAAAGTCCGCACCGACGCGACCTTGGCGACCGCCCTGGTCAGGGCCTTGTTCCCCCTCACCAACCGCGAAGTGTCCCGGTGACCGACGATCTTCACCGAAGTCATCCACCCACGACCAGCACGGACAACACGAAGCCCGCGCTCACAGGACCCGTGACCAGCAACTTCACGATGCACAGTGCTCTATGGGAGACCCGTGCGTATGGTTCGCGGCCCACGCTCGGTGAGGTGGAGGCGGTGGAGGTCTTCGTGGAGCCAGGCGTAGGCGTAGTCGGTCGCGGGGGCGTCGCCGAAGATCTCCGGTTCGCTCAGGACCGGCGTACTCGGGCGCGCCCAGGGGGACCTCGTCGGACGGGATCCGCGTGCGGTTGCACGCACGGGTTCGTACAGGGCGTCCTTTGCCGGGACGAGCCGGACGGTGACCGAGCTGCTGGGTGAGGGGTAGAGGGAAAGCCTCAAGCCGGGCGGCTCGTACGCGTCTTTGCCGCCGGGCGGAGCCGTGTACAGCTCGCCGGTCAGTGCGGTGGGGAGGGCGCTGGCCAAGCCGAGGACGGGCTTGAGGTGAGGGAACCACGTGTCGACGAGTGCAGTGTAGATCTCTACTGCGGCGGTGAGGACTTGCTCGGTGCGCAGCCTGAGCTGCTCTGGGCTGTAAGCGTCCCAGACCCAGTACCTTGGGCGGATGAGTTCTTGGTCGGGAACGGCATACGGGGAGTGCAGCAGGCCGTCGGCGTCAGCCCAGCGGCCCCGGGCCAGTTCCTCCTCGAGGCGCAGCAGCTCCGCCTGATAACCGGTGAACCGTGTGCCGAAGCCGCTCCTCACCGGCAGACTCCCCGGCTCGCCGTAGAGGTGATGGTGCAGTAGCTGGTGTACGTCTTCGGCGCGCAGCGGGGTGAAACGACGAGAGGGTAGTCTCATGAGATCCGCGGCCGCCAGCCACAGGCGCTCCTTGGTGTAGGCGTCGCAGTCGGCCAGGTCGAAGTCCTTGCGGGCACACATGGTGTGCAGGCGTGAGGCAACCAGCTTCAGCGTCTTCTGCCAGGGCCAGGCGGCATACTCCACGGCGGCGGATCCGAATAGCGCCGTCACAGGGCGCACACCCCGCGGTTCTGTCCACCGGTGCGCAGCGGGGATTGCGAGCCCTGGGGTGTGGTCACCGTCGCGTCGCAGGATGTGCAGTCCCAGCCTATTTCCCTCAAGGAACGCATCGACGGTGACCGGGCCGTTCCTCCCCATGGAGAAAAAGATGCGGTCTCCTGCTGGGCTGAGCGCTGCCTGCCAGGCATCGAGGGTCTCTTGTAGGCGCTGGCTTACCACGTCCGCCGGCAGATCCGGCCAAGGACCCACCTCCTCGAACTCAGCCTGCGGGATGGCCTCGTGGACGGCCCAGGCGACGACGCCGGGATGGGCACGCAGCAGCGGATCCAGCACTGTACGGGCTGGCTCCCAGCCAGAGGAGGCGATTGCCATCGCCAGCCCGTAGCGCCAGCGGTCCAGCAGCTCCACGCTCTGCACCACCTCCGCCAGCACTCCGTTGGCCAGCAATGCCTGACCGGCGAAGTACTGTTCGAGCACGGGCAGAGCGAAGGCCAGATGCCGGTCTCCGCGGCGCACCACCAGCCGGGTGTCCAGCAGCACTTGTACTTCGCCGGGGCTGCCCACATCCGCGGTCGCCCCCACTCCTCCAGCGCTGACACACACCGCGGCGAGTCGCCGCAACAGCCGCTCGGCGCGTTCTTCCTTGACGCTTTCGACATCGCGCAGAGCCCGGGTGACCAACGCGTCCAGGAAGGCCACCGGACTGTTCGGCAGACGCTCATGATCACGCTGGATCTGGGCTGCGATGATGACGAACAGCGGCTGGCGCAGCACGCTGCGCACCATGCCGGATTGGCTGTGCACCGCAGTGCCGTTACCGCCGAGCCGGTCCATCATCGCGGCCGCTTCGTCTGCCGACAACTCCGGCATCGGCCTGCGCAGCTTCTCGTCCACCTCCAGACCGGGACGGGCCGTAGCCAGGATGCGCCACCGCGCACCTGCCGGGGAAAGCGTCCAACTGCATGCCTGGTCCAGCAGTTCCTTGCCGCGGATCGGCCCGGGCTCTTCCAGCCCGTCCACGATCAGCCGTACCCCACGCACGGCGGGATCCCCGAGGACGCCTGCGGCGCGGGTGGCCGCGTCGATCAGGCTGCCCTGGACGTCTTGCGCGGCAAGACGGACAGGAATGGGGGCTTGCGCGTCAGCACGTGCGGCAGCGATGTCACGCTGGTGCTGGCGTTCAGCGGCGAGCGACTTGCCCGCCCCGAACACGCCCTCCAGGACCACCACTCCGTGTTCCGGCAATGCAGTCACCGCATCCGGCAAGGCTCCCACCTGAGGAGTGTCGGCGAGTTCGGCCGCGACCGTGGCCGATACACCAGCCGCGTGCCAGCGTTCCACCATGCGGATCCTGCAACTGGCGTCAAGGTCGTCCAAGGAGGCCGCGCCCACGACTCGTTCACCGGTCCCGGCCTGGAGCACAACAACGGTGTTGCCTTGGCCACCTACGACGGTTTCGGCGGAGCCACCGATGGCAATCGCTCCGTCACCCGGAGCCGACACCGTGCCGGGCACAATAGGCTCATCCTCTGCACGGTGAGTCGATTTGTTGTGCCGCCCGATGCTGAGGCGCTGCCACCAGGTGACGGTCATGTGCTGTTGCCGTCGCCCGTGACCGCCTCTCCAATGGAGCCGCCCGCGGCCACCGACTTGGTACCGGATGCTTCCGCCCGGCCACCCGGTGCTGGCGATCCTGGCGCAGGAGTTGGGATACCCCCGGTGCGCTGATTGTTGCTGCCCGTCACGGCCCTGCCGATACTGCCGCCGGCGGCGACGGACCCCGCTCCCGACGCGGTGACCTGGCTGGTGGTCTGGGCGGATTGGAGCACCAGAGCGCGCACGGCGAACACCGTCATGACAAGCGTGACGGTATCGGCGGCCAGGCCCGCCACGATGCCCGCCGTACTGAGATCCTTCAACCACAGCAACAGCGTCACTCCTGCACAAGTGAGGCCGGCTGCTGCTGCCACTGCCCACACCACGCCCCTGCGCCAGCCGGTCATCACGACAACGCCTCCTGCTCGTCCTTGTCTTGCGGCACCCTAACCGAAGGACGGTGAAGTACGGGGCGCGTGCGTTTTCAGTCTGCTGCGGATGCCGCGTCGCCCAGTGCACCACGTGCCCAGAAGCCCAGCGGGCTCGCACCGGCTACGGACTGGGAGAACGGAATCCAGCGCTGGCCACTCCCGCAGTGGTCTTCGTAGATCCCGGCGTCATAGGCCTCGTTCGTCACCAGAGCCACCACACCGACCGCGTCTCCCGCATACGCATCGTGGAGAGCTGTTGTCTCGGCATGAGCCCGGATGGTTTTCACGAAGGACGGGCTGGAGATGCGGGAACCGTCGTATTCACCGAATCCCGCGTGCAGGACAAGGCGCAACTGCGGCAGGAGATAGCCATCCTTGCGCGTGGCATTGGCCCAGTCCGCAGCCATTATGCGATCCAGTTCGGACAGCAGGAAGGCTCCCACCGTGCGCATGTCCGCTGCCCCGGTGAACAGAAGCAGGTTCTCGCCGCTGTCCTGTTCCTCTCCATAGGCCACCAGCCCCTGAGCACCAACCTGGTGCAGTGCCTGTTCCACGTAGGACTGCACAAGACGCCGACCGGGATGCACCGAGACAGCCTGCCCAACCCAGTTGACCAGGCCGATCAGCACAGGGAACGACGACCTTCACCTTGGCGGCGGGAACGCCCCGGGTCTCCTCGTCCGTAGGCATCGAACCCGCCGGGCCGCCTCCACCACCGAAAATCAGATAGTGATGGATGATGTTGTTATCGCCAGTCACGGCAATCTCTACGTCGCCGCCGACTGCGATTGCCCGCTCGCCCGACGCCCCAACCGAAGGGGGTACCGCCGGGACAGAGTTCGACTCCGACACGACCACATCTCTCCCTACCTGTTATACGGCCCCCGTACGATGGCAGCAAAAGGCGGACTGTGCGTACGCTCGGCCAGCGTAGGGCCTGCGCCGTGAGCGGCTTCGTGTCTCGATCAACTCATGTGCGTGGTCGAAGGCCAGCAGGTCACACCTGCCATCGTGGTGCGGTCTCAGCCGGTCCATCTCATCGGTGTGGGTTGGTCATTGAAGCGTCGAGCGCTCGGTGTGGCCCGCTCTGCGATGCTGGGTGCTCCCTCTCTTGTAGCAGCGGCCCCAGTACGGCTGGCAGAGCCTGGGACGCTGTCCGGCGGACCCCCTCCAAACAGGTGCTCCACGGGGCAAGACTCAGTGCTTCGACTGCGGCTTCACGGCCTGCGGGGCAGTCCCCCCATCCTTCGGCCGCGGCGGCCCGAAGTCGGCCTCGCTGGCGTTCCGTCCAGTCTTCCGTCAACTCCAAGGTGGCTGTCAGCAAGGCACCAGCCTCGTTGGTGAACTCGTCGGCGCGGTGTTGGGCGCCGTGTCGACGGGCGGTCGCCCCGATGGCGCACAGTGCGCGCACCTGGTCCGCGGGGTCCCAGAGGGCGCGGGCGGCAACAGCGGCTTCAGCGTACTGTCGCTTCGCCGCCGCGAGGTCCACGACGTTGAGCAGAGGGAACTTGCGCTGCTCAACGGGGTGTTCCGCGGCGCACAGGTCGATGGCCATGAGGAAGTCTCCGCGCCGAGCGGCCCAGCAGGCGACTTCATCAAGCACCCGCTCTCGCTGGAGCCCTTGCGGCAGGCTCCATGCCAGTTCGCGACCTACCGCGTAATGCCCAAAAGCCGCAAGAGCCTCGGCCAACGCGGCAGCGGCCTCATCCTTGCTGGGACTGTCATCCGGCAGTGCGCTGAGCAGAGACCAGGCCCGGTCGCGCTGGTCAGTCCAGGCCAGAGCAGCCACGACGGAGGCGAGGTCCTGCCAGTGATCTTGCACATTCGTGCTCTGTTCTGCAAGGAAAGCCGCCTCAGCGGTCATGTCCTCGTCGTCCGGGGTGTTGCCGGAATCCGCCGTCAATCCAGCGGCACTGCCACACAAAGCGCCACGCTCCGAATGTCGCCCAGGGTCTGCGATGTGCTGGCTAAGGGCAGCGGCGAGACCGGTGTGGCCATGGCGGAGCAGCAGTCCCACCTGTTCCAACAGCGCGTGGTCGGTCCAATCCGGGCTGATCAGAACGTCGGCCAAGGCGTGGGCATGACGGGCCAGGACCGAGTTCCGTACGATGCCGTCCGCCCTGGCCAGGGACTTCGCGGTCAACGCCAGTGCCTCCGCCTGGTCAGCCGCCCGTGGCAGGAGATCAAGGGCAGCCAGTGCGCGGGAAGTTGATCCGGCTTTCGCCCATACGGTGGCGATCGGCGCGGCAAGGCGCGCAGCACGTGGAAACGTCGCCAAGTGGCCCACAAGAGAGAGTGCTTTGTCATCCTCCCCACGCTCGGCGAGACCTCCCGCGATGGCCGCGAGGACCTCCGCCCGGGTCCAGTTCTGCTCAACGGTGTCGGCTACGGCGTCCGCCGCGTCGTCCTGCCCGTCCTTGGTGAAAGCCTTGGCAAGTGCGGCAAGGGCCGCTACGCGGTGATCGCTTGACACGAGGCTCCCTGGCGGTAGACCGCTCTCGATCTCTCGCATCTCCTGGATCAGGCTGGCCGCCACGCCCATGGAACCACCCCGGGCCGCCGCCGCTGCCACCCAGCCGAGCGCTTGTGTCCGGCGCCAGGGATCCTCGATCTCGCGGGCGATGTCCGCGCCCTGGTCAGGCTTGTCGGAAACTGCCGCGCCGACGGCCGCTTTCCTGAGAGCCATGGCCTGCCCGTCCGGCTCGTCAATCTTCCGGGCGGCCTCAACGGCAAGGCCCGGAGCGCCCGCCCGGGCAAGGACCACGGCCAGTTCGGCGACGTGATGGACGTCGCCCCATCCGGTGTTCCTCCGGGTCGCGTCCGAGGCTTCCTGCGCCAGGACCTGTGCCCGCGCACGGTCTCCGGCCGCGAGGTGGGCGGCCGCCAGGTACGCCAACGCCCGGCTCCGGCTGCGGGGAGAGCTCAAGCTGTGGGCCAGTTCAGTGGCCCACTCGAGATCGTCCGACATCTCTGCCAGTCCCCTCACCATGTCCGCCGCAGCCTCTTCCCGTGCCGCTGTCGCCGTAAGGGGAGCCAGCAATTCGACAGCCGACTTGTACTGTTGGGCCAGAGCCAGAGCGAGTGCGGCCATCGTGAGACCGTCGGCGCGCTGGTTGTCCGCGGTCACCTCATCCGCGAGGGCTGCGGCCTCGTGGGCCAGGTCCGCTGCTTCGCCGACCTCGCCGGAGGTGACCAGCAACGCTGCGACGCGAGCCAGGGATGTCATTCGCTTGTACGGGTCGGAGAGCGATCGGCAGATCTCGCCTGCCCGACTCGGTTCACCGGCATAAGCGAGGGCGAGAGCAGCTGGGACCAGGGCACGCTCTCCTCCCTCGGCGAGGGCTTCGGCGAGGGCTTCCTCGGCCACGACGAGCGCATCGGTATGCCCGTCCTCGACCATCGCCGAGGCGGCGTTTGCCAGCAACTCAGCCCGCAGGCCGCGGTTACGTACCGTCCGGATGACCGCCACAGCCTGTGGGCAGTCGCTGTCCAGGATCATGGCCTGCGCCGCTATGACCGGCACTGTGTCGGGGAGCGAGGCGGCGGCCGAACGAGCGAGTATCTCCGCCGTACCGCGCTGCCCCGCGTACAGGGCGGCTGTGGCCCCTGACGCCAGCACCTCGTTCTGCCCTTGCTGGGGCACCTGCGCACACGCCATGTTGTACGCCCGGTTCGTGGAACCGACTACGGCCAGCATGACCACCGCATACGTCGCGGCCTCCGTACGCCCCTGTCCGACTACAGCATCGGCCAGTTGGGCTGCCTCGTCGGCCACTTCCGTCGCACGCTGCAGCTCACCGTTCGCGACCAGCACCCGGACTACTTCCACGAGGGCTCTCAGACAGGCCACTTCACTCTGCCGGGCTCGAGCCAGGCTGACAGCGCGCCGGACCCGCCCCAGGCCCGCCCACACCGCGATCAAGGCGTCCGGGAGACTCTCGCTGCGCGAAAGCAGGGCGTCGCGCCGCACGGCGAGCACGAATGCATCAGCAACATCGGCAGGATCCCCGCCGCCCCCGGCCACAAGGCCCTCGAACGCCGCGGACAGCTCGGCCAGCCCATCCAGATCGGAACCGGACCGCTGCCACAGCCGCGTGTGACGGTGAGCGTCACCGGCCAGTCGAACAAGACGTCGCGTATCGCCCTGTGCGCGCAGCAGTTGGCCGTAGCCGCGGAGTAGATACTCCGGTGTGTGGGGCGGCCAGCGCCGCGCTTGGAAGTTGTCCGCCCACTCATGCAGACGCTCGCGGTTCGCCGCCAGCTCCTCTTCGGTGAGCAGTTCGACCGCGCTGCGCCGGATCTCCTCATGGGCCAGTACGTAGACACCGGAAGCGGACGCACCGGCGTCCTGGGAGGACCAGTGCGGCGTGCGGACGCGGAAGGCCCGCCCGGTAACGGTGCTCAATTCCTTTTCAACCAACCGGGGACGAGTGTCTGCCAGGCGGGCGAGGTTCGCCGCCGTCAGGCCGCCACCGGCCGCCGTCACCAGCCCCAGCAGTTGCCGTGCGAGACCGCCGGCCTGCAGCATCCGCATGAGACTGTCCTCCGCCTCCCGTCGCACGACTTCCGCGTACGGCGACGGTCCCAGCCATCGGTCGATGGCAGCACTTCTCAGCGGGTGCGCGGGGTACACATCGTCCGGGATGGGAGGATGCGGCCGCCCGGCTACCATCACCCGCATTCCGTGCCTGGGCGAGCGCGGGAGTAGCGCGGCGACGCTGTGGCTTCCGGGGCCCGCGAGCACCCCGCAGTCCTCGTCCAGACCGTCGACGATTAGCACCAGTCGTCGGCCGCGGCTCTCACACAGGGCTGCCGCCCGGTCCATCGCGGAGAGCAGGCTCTCCTCGCGCGTGTGCTCGGTGACCGCTGGTTCCTCCTCACCCAGCAGTGCGTAGAACTGCCGGTGGACCACCTCGCAGTAGGCGTCACGGTCGTTTTGCCGGTTCAAGCGCGATGTGATGAAGAAGGACACGACGTCGACCCCGGTAGGAGGCTCCATTACGAACTGGGCCATGAGAGCCGTCTTTCCGGCCCATGCGGGGGCGAGCCACCTCCAGTACGCACCCTCGGCGCTATCGGCATCTTCCCGCGTGGTGCAGAACTCCGCCATCAGTGCCAGTTCTTGAGACCGTCCGCGAAACTCGGCGGCGGCCAGGGACTCCACTTGGTAGCGGTAGTTGGACGTCGCGACTCGCTGTGGGGAGGCGACGAACTGGAACTGATTGCCGTCGCCCGTGACGACCAGACCGATGTCCCCCGCCGCCACCACAGATCGGGCACCGGTCGCCATAGGCATGCCCTCCAGGGGCAGCGACTGCTGTCGCCGTGGACGGCCCCACCGCTTACCCAACGTGCCGGGCCTCCCCCACATCCCTCGGAGCTCCGTGCCCACGCCTCACTGGATCCCGCACAGAAGATCCTGATACATCGTCTCGACGAGTCTAGTCCCGCGAAATCACACGGCTTCCCGGATACAGTCGAGGACTTCAGGGCCCGGGGCCCAATGGAGCCACCCCCGTAGTGCCTGCCTTCACAACCACCAGGGACATGGCACAGCCCGTCCAGACCACGGGACCCCCGTGGGACGAATGGCCCGCAGCGCACCCGATTGGGCGCCAACTCCCTCTATGTCAGGCTGTGTTGACAACGCCCCGCCTCACCACTCACGCACCGACCCGGCCATCGACTCTCCAGCACCCGCGAGGTCCTGCAAATACGCCGCTCACTGCGACAGGCCGACACGCGGGGATGTTCGTCAGCTCTTTCGCGGTCAACCTGCGCTCCGTCTTCCAGCATTCCGGGGAGCGCAGACCACCTCGCCGCGGTCCGCACCGAACCGTGCTGGACCATCTCCCCGACGAGCAGCGAGGGTTCGTGAGCCTTTTCCAACCTCAGGTTGAGGGTGGTGAAGGACGAAAACGGTCGTCACGATGTCGGTGATCCAGTTGGTGCTGTAGCGGAGCTTTCGCGGGAGGCGCCAGCTTTTTTGAAGGTGGCCATGGCCTGCTCGCCGATGCATCGGATCTTGGCGTGACTGCTGTGCGGAGGCGTACATGCCGCGCGCCCGCGCCCGCGCGGAGACGACAGAGCCGTTCCCGGTGACACGCACCGGGGACCCCTTGCCCGTTCGTTCAGGAAGCCCGGATCGCCTGGTCGATCTCCGCGCCGGTACGGGCCACGACGACGGGCCATTCGTCCCTGAGGGAGGCGGGCAGAAGCTCGCGGTCCTCGTCCCGCTGAATCATGATCGGCCCGCCCGGGACGACGAGCACGGCATCCAGTCGGCGCAGCAGGACGGCGAGGAGGTCTATGACCCCGTCCCCTCTGAAGCGGTTGAAGGTGATACCGGTCGGGCTGTTGAAGTACACGCCCGCCTCCTCCCCCTCCGCCGTACTCACCAGCAGGAAGTCCGTCTCGGGGTCCCGCGCCACCGCATAGGGGTCGAGGACCCCGTGCGCGGCACTCATGTCCAGCGGTGCCGGCTCACCGTTCTTGAACCGGCACACGAAGATGTCAAAACTCATGGAGTCTTTTCTAACCTCAGGTTGAGGCGTGGTGAAGGACGACGACGGCCTTCACAATGTCGGTGATCCGGTTGGTGCTGCAGCGGAGCTTCCGCAGAAGGCGCCAGCCCTTCAGGGTGGCCATGGCCTGCTCGCCGAGACAGCGGATCTTGGCGTGGGTGCTGTTGTGCCGCCGCTTCCAGGGTATGAGCCGACGGCCCCTGAACGGCACCCGGACGGGGCGCCCGGCGCCCTGGTAAGCCTTGTCCGCCCAGCACTTCACGTCGGCCTCGGCGAGTGCGTCGATGATGCCGTGGCGCCGCGCGGCGGTCAGGTCATGGGTCGATCCGGGCAATGCCGGCGAGGCCCACAGCAGTCGGCCGAACGGGTCGGTGAGGACCTGGACGTTCATGCCGTGACGCTTGTGTTTTCCGGAGTAGTACGGGGTGTCGGCGGCAATCCGGTCGATCGGCAGCAGGGTACCGTCCAGGATCACGAAGACTTTCGCCCGTACGGTCTTCATCGCCTCGGGCAGGGTCGGCGCGGCGGCGGCCAGGACGTCGATCACCTCACGTATGTATCGGTACACGGTCGCGACGCCGATGCCGAACCCGGCGGCGAGCCGCGCGTAGGTGTCCCCGCACCGCAGGTGAGCGAGGACGAGCAGGGCCTGACGGCCGACAGGCAGCCGTCGCCACCGGGTCCCGATCTCTCGCTGCCGAACACGGAGCCGCGTGGTCAGGTAACGCAGGGTGCCGCTGGACAGATCGATCGACGAGGGATAGACAAGCACGCGGAGCTCCTGGCGAACACGGGTGATCTTGGTCGAGAACCGGTTTACCAGGAGCTTCGTCGTTCCGTACAGCTGGCAACCTCCAACACCTCACCGCCGCAGTCAGGTTGGAAAAGGCTCAATGAGAAGGAGGCAACTTTCGGCCGTCTCTATGCGCAGGTTGACGAACTCAAACATATCGCCATACATGGACGAAGCTGTTTCGCCGCTAACTCGCTTACTATCCCATGCACAGTATTCTGAAATCATCGCCCGGCACGCCGCGATCACCCTCACTCAGGGCAGACCATTCGTCATCGGTGAGATAGCCGACGGCAGCCAGTTCCAACAGCGTACGAGAGAGTGCTCCACTGCATCCGATCCGGCGGGCATCCATTGCTGCATGGATCACGGCCTGCACGCGGGCCGGGGCAGTGGTATAGCGCTCCATGAGAGCGAAAGCGGCAGAGAGGTACTGGACAATCCGTCCGTCGCTGGCTTGGTGAAGTGCCTCTGCCAACCGCCGGTCCCCGTGTGCTGCTCTGCGTGCTTCCAACAGAGCTGGCTCATCGAACGAACGGGGGACGAGGATACTGTGGCCGGCAAGCAGCAGGCGGGCCTCTCGGTGCCGATCCGGTGCTCCTGAAGCGGGGGGCAGGGTTAGCCGTTCCCAGTGCTCCGGCCAGGCTGTTCCCAAGACCACGACCGGGCCCCGGGTGGGATCTTTGAGTAGCTCCCGCAGCGCCGCGGCCGCCTGCTCGCCCAGCTGAGGCGACGCCAGGTAGGGCTCGATTTCGTCGAGCCAGACCACCGTCCGCGGCCCGACGGACGGCATGCCATTGAGGAGTGCCTCTGCTGGGCTTGGAGCAATCGGATACCAGAGTCGCCAGTCGCCCGGTAGCGCCTGGATAGCCTCCCAGCATGCTCGTGTCTTGCCGGTGGAAGAGTCGCCAACAAGTACGGCCAGAGCGCTCTGTTCGGCGGTTGCCCGTGTGACGAGCTGGCCCACCCGCATGTCGTGTTCCCGGCTAATGTAGGCCGGCAGCGGGGGCAGCCGGTCACCGGGATCCCTCTCTTCGGCCTCGATGACACGGTGCACCTCCAGAGCGAACGGATCGGTGAAGTCCCGGATCGGCGAGCCCACCACGGTATGGGGCAGCCTGGCGGGATCCGGACCGTCTGCGCAGAACCCGTCTGCCGTCGCCCGCCCGAAGAAGCGGTCAACCAAGGCACGTTGTGGGAAGAGCAGGTCCGAGAGCTGCTGCCGGCCCCAGAGTTCAATGTCGAGGGGGTGATAGTCCTTACGCAGTTGATGGAGCCGATCCTCCACCGCAGTGTCACCGGTATAGGCAGTGGTGACCAGCACGAAGCGCGTGGCGTCGAAGGGGCGGGTTCCTTCGACATACATCCGAACCGCATCCGAGAGGGCATCGGCGGTGAAACTCTGCCGGCGCTTAGCCTGATAGACGGTCAGGCTGCCATCGTCGAAGTACCCCACGACATCGATGCCGTGCTGCTTCTGCCCGTTCCTGCCGTACAACCTGGACCGGACTGCACCCTCAACCTCACGAGCCAACGCCACAACCAGATGCTCGAGGCTCTCCCAGGACAACTGCTCTACCTGAAGGTGCAGCGGGGCTGTCACCGTGAGCGGCGGAGGAAGATCTGGAGGTGGAGCCACGAGCCTGTGACCAGCATCGATCTCTTCCCAGAGTTGTTCCAGGTCCTCTCCCCCCGAGGCGGCTGCGGGAATCGGCTCGGGGGGATCGTGCTGCGGCTTCGTCGTCATGCGGCCATCATGCATTCAGCCGCTGACAATGGGCCCAGCTCCACGATTGGACGGCCGATAGCCCTCGTATATACGCCAGTTGAACACCCCTGCTGGGTACACCCGCCGAACCAGATGCCCGCACGATCGCACCCGAGGCCATCGAGGTCGACGGTCGGCACCCAGGGCCGGGGCGGCCACGTACTCGGCATGGGCTCCGGCCCCAACCCAAAAATTGATCCTGGTCGATCACAACAGCACACGGAGACAAGCGGCGCGTTCACGGGGCGGGGTCGCTCGTCGGCCGAGGCGCCGCCTCCGACCAGCACCACGACGGCAACGAACTCCGTTGTCAGTGGCAGGACTTACTCTCAAAACATGACCCACAACGTGCTGCATCGCGGTTACGGGATCACTATCGACTTGAGTGCATCAGACCTGGGTAACCCCGACCGCCCGGGCCTCCTGCAGGAAATCCACCGCAACTACAAACCCGACCTTCTCTACTGCCTCGGAGCCCACGAATACGGGACCGTCTGCCCCGGATTCATGACCATCGTCGAGAAGAACGGCCGCTACCACGCCCGGCACGTGACCAGGGGCGAGGTGTCCGAGACAGCGGGCGAGAGCGAGCTGCACAAGGCGCTCAAGAACCACACTGCCGAAACAGCCAGTCGAGAGGGCTTCAGCGTCTCCGTCGAAGACCGAGCGGTACATGGTCGCCGTCGTACGGATGTAACGGTCGCCGGGGCCAGCGGAAGGAAGATCGGCTACGAGATTCAGATCTCGCCGATTGCGAGTGGTTCTGTGGACAGCAGGACGCGCACCGCGGTGAACGACGGCCTGACACCACTGTGGCTCGTGACGAACGAGAACTCGCTCGCCATCGATCGGGCGCCTTGGGCCAGGCTGAACATCCAGCGATGGCAGGACGTGGGTAGTCGGGACGCCTTGCGCGTACGAGGAGGTGTGAAGGCGTTGCGCATGGTCCGCTGTGACTGGAGCACTCAGCGCGAATGCCCCAGGACTGGTACGCGCTGTGGCGGTTGGCACGCCGCGTGGGAATCGACGCAGGCGCACTACGACGACATGGTGCGCATGACGACCACGGGCGAGCTCGTGACGCTGTTCATGCGAGCGCGCACAGGGCGGCGGCGCGGCTGGCACATGTGGGTGAAACCGTCGGACAAGGCGGAATTCCTCCAGGGCCGTCCGGAACCGGATCCCTATCTGCCGGCGTCCGCTGCCGACTCGACCGCCGCATTCCTCCGCGCGGAGCCGCTCCCGCCCGACCCGCAATGCCACTATGGCGAGGACACCGGGATCCGCGCGGAACTCGCGCAGCCCCGTGACAGTGGCGACCCCATCGATGCCTCCGACTGGCTGTCGAAGGGACCGCCGCCGGAGTACAGGTCCACGTGGAACGTGGATGGCTGGGAGATTCCCGGCGATGTAGTGGGGGCGAGGCTGACGCTGGACTCCGCCCTTCAGCACCTGAAGGCACTCGCCGACACCCTCCCGGCGGGAGCGGACATCGCGGCGGGGCGAATCGACATCACGAACGCAGAACGAGAACGGTGGCTCGCAGCCCAGGAAGAGTGCAGGCGATTGGCCGCCGCACTGGCGACCCACCCGTGGGTGCCCGCCACCCACGACCCGTTCAGTGCCCGCAGAGCTGTCTTCGCCGCCGCTCGCAAGGCTCAAGCCGTGGAACCCGCCAACGCGACCTATCAGCCCTAAAACAGCTCGCCTTGTCCAGGCTTCTCGGCGTAGAGGAACACCCGGGTCTTCTTGGTGACACGGCGTGGCTCTGTGGCGACGACCTTGTCGTCCCGCATCTTCTCTATGAGCGAGATGACCTGGGCGGGACGGTAGACCGTCTCGAGCAGCGTGTACTGCTGGAGGTCCTCGACTATCCGCCCACCGGGCCTGCCGGCGATGAACTCCAAGAGCATTCGGCGCAGTGGATCCGTGTTGGGCTCAAACTCCAGGTCCAGGGCCTGTTGTTGCACGTCCTTCGGATCCCGGTACTGGATACCGTATGCGGGATCGACGCTCCACATGGCGTCCTTCATCTTCTCTACGCCCAACTCGTGACGGGTGCCGTAGAGAAGGTAGAGCGGGTGTCCGCCTTCATCCACCATCTCGAAGTAGAGGGTGTAGGTGAATCCGGCGCGTTTGATCGACTCTCGATATCGATCGCGCAGGTATGCGAACTTGCGGCCTGCGGGTTGAGTGAACACGCCATGCCATTCGGTGTCACCGAACGCGGCGTCGCCTGCGGCCCGATGGCCGTCGTTCTTCTCAGCGAAGCGAGTGAGGAAGTTAGGGACGAAGGTCAGCATCACCTCGGTTCGCTTGAACTGGGCCAGCTGCTGCAACAGAGCGAACGGAATGTCCGGGCCGCCGTAGCTGTCCAGCAGCACGAAGAGTGGCTTATCGAGATGCCCGCCTGCGCGAAGTCTGTCGAGGAGAGTGGGGTGGCAGGTTCCTGTGTGCAGCTCGCCCTGCATGCTGGCGCTGATCTCAGCTGGTGTCTGCTCGCGCGCGAGTGCCAACTGACGCTGCAGCTTCTCCACTCGACGGGCATCCTCTTCCACGAGGACCATGCGGACCCTCTTGGGGCGTTGTTGCAGGGCCTCCGCGAAGACCCGGTAGGCGACAATGGGTGACCCAGGTTCGCCCCCTTCGTAGACCCCGGGGCCGGCAAAGCCCTCCGCGTAGGTGACGCTGTCCTGGTGCGTCAGCAGAATGCGTGTCCACGGCTGCAGGTACTTCTTGAGGAGGTCGTGCTTGGCTGCCGTATGCGGGTCTCTTGGCCAGACGACAGCTCTCGGTACAGCCATGTTCCCTCCCCGTTGCGGAAACTGCCCCAGGGCTGAGGATCACACAGCGTTTTCAGCCGACGCCAGGGCGCATACAGCCATTGGCTTGGTCTCTTCGCTCAGCCGACCGAGGGCTGCAGCCGAGCGGGCGTCTGCGACCAGGTTTCGCCGGCGAGCTCTCGTCCGCCGGCTTTCGGGGTGCGGCCACCCCATTGCTTGAAGAAGAACGGTACGTCGGCCTCGCGGCAGGTATCACGGATCCCGGTGACCCATTCCTCCTTCAGTGGGCGATGGTTCAGGCCGGATTCGCCGCCGGCAATCACCCAGCCGATGCCCTGAAGGTCGAGGTCAGCGAGCGGGCCCAGGAGCGGCTCGCAGGAGAGGAAACGTACGGCGGCAGGGACTTGGCGGAGGTCGTCGATGCGGTCGAGCTGGTCTTGCGACTCCACGGATACACCCATCCAAAGGTTGGGGGGCCAGTCGAGACGATCCGCAAGACGACGCAGGCGCCTGGCACGCTTGGTCAGCAGCTGGTACGTGTGCTGCGGTGTCTCCGCGATGACCTGAAATACCTGTTCCACAAAGGCCACAGGAACCTTTGCGTGTAAGAGGTCACTCATCGAGTTCACGAAGACCATGCGGGGCGCCTTCCAGCGGAAGGGAACCCCGAGTGCTCCTGGGTGCAGGGTGAGTCCGAAGCCAGGACCGGAGGTTCGAGGGTCACCGTCGTTCTGATACTTGGCTGTCCCCATGGCCTTGAGGCGCCTAGCCAGGACTAAGGCATAGCAGTTGTCGCACCCTGGCGTGACTCGATCGCAGCCTGTCGTGGGGTTCCAGGTGGCTTCAGTCCACTCGATCGCGCTTCGATCGCTCATCGCTGCCTCTCCTGCCGTGAGCCTCGAAGCGCCTTGCGTGCCAGGGCGCTTCTGGTGCGCTGCCTAACGAGCCGCGTACCGAACTGGCACGCGACCAACCCATCATTCCTTTCGAACGTTCGTTCCGAAAAGGGGGTGTGCCTCAACGCATGTAGCCCTAACGACGATTGCCGTCAGCCCATCGGACGTGGGGCCCCTGCCGCTCTGAGTATGGTCTGCAGACCGAACCGTTCGGCGCCGACGCCGCGCCCTGCACCCCGGGTACGGCAGAACGGCAGCGACGCCGCAGTTCCCGGTCTCCGGCGGCTAGCCAGGCACGAGGGGCGGTCACCGCGGCCCTTGGCGTAGGTCGTTGAGGGCGTCTTCGAGCAGGTGGTAGCGCACGCGTTCTTGTTCGAGTCGCACATTGGGGCCGAACTCGCCGTCCACGAGGCAGGCGTAGACGTCGGCCTCGTCCGGGGTGATGGCGCCGAGAGGCTGGTGGGTAGGGGCGTCCTCCTTCACCCATTGGCCGCGGTGCTCCAGCAGAGTGCTCCGGTCCATCAGGATGGACTGCGTGTGCGGGAAGGCCCGATGCAGCCGGTCGAGGATGGTGAACCCGTGAGTGTCCAAGTCGCCCCAGTACACGAGGCGTACATCGTGCAGCCAGGTCAGGGCTGATAGTTGGGTGACGGCGTAGCCGCCGCCGTGGATCACGATGCTGTGGGGCTGGTCGGGGAAGGCGAGGTAGGTGGTTTCGTTCTCGATGACGTACACGGTCGTGATGCCGGGCGGCGGTGCGGTGAACTCATCCGCGCGGACCGTGAGTTCGCTGAAGCCCCCCAGCGACTCGCCGCCGAGCAGCCGGAATCGCAGGTAGACGGGCTTGCGTAGGAAACGGAAGCGGGCGGCGAAGTCAGTGCGCGCGGCCTCGGCGTCGATGCGGTCGTCGGGAAGGCACTGTTCGAGCAGGGTGGTCAGGATGGCGCGGTGGCGTTCGATGAACTTGGTGTCCACCCCAGGTACGTCGAGCTGGCGCAGGTAGACGGCTGGTCCACGGTAGTCGGTGATCCAGCGGATCGTGTCCGCCAGGCGGGGCCAGTCGGCCTCCCGTTGGAGGACCTGCATGGGGTGGGCGACCATCCAGTCGATGAGAGCGGGCAGCCTTTCCTGGGTGGAGGCCAGCAGGGCTTGGTAGCGGGCGACCGTGGGGGTGACGCCGAGTAGGCGCCAGAGGTCGTCGCGGTCGTCGATCCAGACGCGGTCGGGGATGTTGTTCACGCCGGCCAGGCGTCCGCCGAGTCGGCGGTATTCGATGCGCAGGTGCCGGTGTGCGATGGGCGCCCACGATTCGGTCCAGGCGAGGACGTCGTCGTAGTGGCGGGTGATGTCGCCGGCTCTGGGGCCGCGCAGGGGAATCTCGACGGGGTCCCAGGGCGCCCCGTCGGCGAGTTGGGTGAGGTAGGTACCCGTGTTCCAGCGTTTGTGGAGGCGTTCGAGGACGGCCTGCGGCGTGGTCCAGTTGGAGCTTTGATGCGTCGTCATCTCAGTCTCCCTGTCCGGCGGCGGGCTGCAGGCCGGCCAGGGTGTGGGCGAGGCGTTCTTGGCGGTACTGGGTGATGGTCAGGGTTCGTAGGCGGGAGTGGTGTCCGCTGGGGTTGTCGACGAAGCCGACGGCGGACACGTAGGGCTCGATGACGTGGATCTTCTGCAGTGGGGTGACGATGAGGAGTTGCAGGCCCAGGCGTTTGAAGAGGTCCAGGGCGAAGCGGGCGGATTCCTCCGAGCCGCGTCCGAAGGCTTCGTCGATGACCACGAAGCGGAAGGTACGGCTTCTGCTGGGGGTGGTGTCGAGCTTGAACTGGTAGGCGAGAGAGGCGGCCAGGATGGTGTACGCGAGCTTCTCCTTCTGTCCGCCGGACTTGCCGCCGGAGTCGGAGTACACCTCGTACTCGGAGTCGTCCTCGCGGCGTCGTTCGCTGGCGCTGAAGACGAACCAGTACCGCACGTCGGTGACGCGCTTGGTCCAGCCGCGGTCGCTGTCCGCGTGGCCTTCGCGGCCCTTGAAGCGTTCGATTAGGTGCTGGACCTGGTGGAACTTCTCCTCGGAGTACAGGTCGGAGTCGTCGCCGGATAGGACGTCGTCGGTACAGGCGCGCAGTTCCGCGGTGAACTCGCGGATCTCGGTGTTGGGCGTCTGCTCGGGCTTGAGCATGATGTAGCGGCCCGGGTTGTAGTCAATGCCGGCCAGCGACTCGTTGATGGTGTTGATGCGGTCGCCGATCTCGTCGGCCCAGATGTTCAACTGGGCGTGGAATCCGGCGATTTCGCGGATCACGTTGGTCTTCAAGTAGGTGCGGAACTGGTCCTGGAAGCGCGGCAGGTCGTCGGCGACGAGCTGCTGGTGCAGGGCACGGTAGCCAGGGGAGGAGGCAAGGGAGGCGTCGAGTTCGCTGGTCTCGACCTGATAGGTGGTGCGGAAGGAGCTCATCTGGGCGGCGATCGTCTGGGCGAGGCGGGTCTGCTCCTTGGCCCAGCGGTGCTGGTGCGCCGTCATCTCCTCGCGCAGCCGGGTTTCGGTCTGCGCGCACTCCTGCGCGGTCCGGCACGCCAGGCGGGCGGTGGTCAAGCGCTGTTCGAGGGCCGGAAAGTGCGCCTGTGCAGAGCGGGCGGCTGGTTCGTCGAGTACCGCGCGGGCCTCGTCGCGGGCGCGTTCAGCTGCGTCGCGCTCGCCGTCGACCCGTCCCCAGCTCTGGCTGGCCTTCTCGTAGGCGGCTTCCTGTTCGGTGATTTCGTCGGCGATCTCGGTGAGGCGGCGGGTGAGTTCGTCCAGGTCGTTGGAGGCGGCTTGCAGGCGCTGCTTCTCCGCGGTCAGTTCGGTGATGCGCCGTACCGCGGACGGCCAGTCGATCTCGCTGTAGTCCACCATCGCCGTCAGCCGGTCGAGGACCTTGTCACGGCTGATGGCGTCCTCGTAGGCGGCTCCCAGCTCGCGTTTTTTCTTCTCCATCTCGCGCTGGGCGCCATGGACTCGTCCCGCCTGATCCAGGAGGGCATCGATCTTCGCTTGGTTCGTCCAGCCGAGCACATACGTGCTGCGGTCGTCGATGCGGGTGGTGTCGTTCTTCTCGTGGCGGCCCCGCGTCCCCTTGATCAACCCCTGTGCGGTGATGGCTAGTTCGGCGTGCCGGAAGTCCTCCATCGTCGGCACGCAGGCGTGGGAGGCACGGCGTTCGAGCTCGTCGGCCAGCCACGGGGCGAACGGCGAGTCCTCGCGCACTTCGAGCTTGGTGAACAGCGCCGTGGACGCACCGGTGGGCAGGCGCCGCGGCGGGAGCTTGTCCGGGACGCGGAAGTAGACCAGCTTCGTCCCCAGGTGGTGGTCGTTGATCCAGTCGGAGACGCGAGCGTACTGATCGCCGGGGACCAGGAGGGACACGGCGAAGCCGCGCAGCAGCCGCTCGGCGGCTCCGGCCCACGCCTGTTCCTCGTCTCGGACCTGAATGAGTTCGCCGGCGAAGGGCAGGGCACTGTCCTCGATGCCGAGTTCGCGGCTCAGGCGGGCGCGTACCTCCAGCTGCTTGCGGGGGATGTTGCTGCGGCGCGAGCGCAGACTGATCAGGTCTGCGTTGAGGTCCTCGGCCCGCTGCTTCAGCTGTGCGGCCTCGACTGCGAGCGTCTCCAGGGCCGTGCGTGTCTCCTGTGTCGTCGCGGCGACGTCGTGCTGGGCCCGGGCGATCTCCTCAATGCGGTCGGTGAACTGCGCCTGATCGGTGACCGGGGCAAGCTCTGCCTGCTCCAGCAGGGTTGCGTGCTGGCGGGAGCGCTTCTCCTGAGCGGCGCGCTGCTGCTCCGTCTCCTCGATCTGGCGCTCCAGTTCGCCCAGGCGCCCGCCGCCCAGGCCCTCACGCTGCAGTTCCCACCGGCGTTCCTGGTCCCGCAGCCGCTCCAGCTCGTCCTTCGCGGTCTTCTTCTCGACCTCCAGGCGGGCGAGCATCCGCTCCACCTCGGCGCGCTGGGCTTCGTGCAGCGCCGACGTGCGCTGGGCGATGAAGTACCGCAGGGCGGCCTGCTGGCCGTCGGCCTCCTCGATGCGTGCGGCCAGGCCCTCATAGGCGTCGCAGTCCTCAAGCAGCGGGGTGAGGGCCTCGATCTGGGCATGGGCCCGCTGAACGGAGTTGTAGGTGGTAGTCAGAGCGTCGAAGTGGCTCACGATGTTGTCCGTCATCGCCGCCGCATCGAACGGTTCGAGCATGTGACTGCGCACGAACTCGTCCAGGCTGCCCACGGACTTCATCGACACCGTCTGATGGAAGAGCTCCAGCGCCTGTTCAGACTCGATGCCCATCCGGCGCCGGAAATCCTTGCTGTATGGCGGGAACGTCTTGTGGACGCGGACATCGCCCGCTTCGAGACGCTTCTTCAGCGCCCGCACCTCGGTGCCGAAGTCGGCGAAGTCTCCGGCGACGGACAGCGTCCGGTCGGCGACGAGGAACAGCCGCTCGGGGCTGGTGGCGTTCCCGTCGGCCAGCCAGAACACCTGCCCCAGGGTGACGGTCGCCGCCAGCGCCGGGTTCGTGAACACGCCCAAGATGACGGAGTAGCTGCCCGGCTTGCGCAGCGCCACCGGCTTGGTCGTCCCGGTGGTCTCGTTGCGTTCGGACTTGTAGTGGCCCAGCACATAGGAGCGCAGGCTGCGCTCGCCGCTCTCCGCACCGGCTGCCTTGTTGTAGGCGATCTTGCGGGCGGGCATGAACAGCGTGGTGATCGCATCCACCAGGGTGGACTTGCCGGAACCGATGTCACCGGTCAGCAGGGCGTTGGCGCCGCCGAGGCCGAACGACCACACGTGCTTGTCGAACGTGCCCCAGTTGTAGACCTCCAGACGCTCCAGTCGGAAGCCTGCCGCAGCCGGGTCGGTGGAGGCACCCGTGTCGGCGGGGCCGGGCTGGGCGGGGATCACTGCTGCTTCTCCTGGGGGGTGTGGGTGGCGGCGTACTGGGCCAGGTTCGTGTCGAAGTCGGCGAGCCACTGCCCGTCGACGAAGGCTTTGATGATCCGCTGCACCTCGAACAGCTGTTCCTGCCCGCGAGCGCGGCGCAGGAACTGCAGGTCCACCACCTTGTTGATGTGGCCGTCGATCTGGTCGACCAGGCGTGCCTCGTTGCTGCCGGCCGGGAGGAACATGCGGATCATCTCGACGATCTCGTCCCGGGTGATCATCAGGCGGGTGCCGTCGGCGCCCGCGTCGAACTCGGCAAGCCTCTTGCGCAGCAGCACGACCAGCAGACTGACGGGGTAGGACAGCGAGCGGCGGGGCATCAGCCGCGGCGGCGCCATGCGGGGATCGCGGTCATCGTCCTCGTCATCAGGTTTCGACTGGAGGAAGGCGTAGCCCTCCATCTCGTCGATCACCACGCGCAGCCCCATGACGTCGACGTAGTCCTTCACGCCGGCACTGTGGTGCAGCAGCGCGTCCCAGGCCCGCTCGTGCTGGTCGCGGAAGACCGGGCCCTTGAGTAGCTGGTTGACTGGCAGCGAGAGGGCGTACGGCTGCTGCGGGGTGAGGTTGGCAGGTGTGGTCATCGCCCCTCCTTCGGGCTGGATACCCAGGCGATGCCGGGGCTGGTGCGAGCAAAGGTGACCACGGGCACAGTGGCGACCTGCTGGACGTCGTCCTCGCCGATCCACGTGATCTCTTCTTGGCGGTCGTCGTCGAACACGGTGGTGAACCCGTCGTCCGGTAGCGCGAAGTAGGCGACCAGTTCGGCAAGCCCCTGCTCCAGGGGATGCTCGCGCAGCGTCTCGGCCAAGGACACCTGCGTGCGCAAGCCCAGGGCGTGGTGCACCGCGGCCGTGAGCCGGGCGGGATCCACATACACCGCCTCGAACAAGGCGTCGGCGGTGAACTCCTCGTCCCCCGCCTCGATGCCGGTGCTGTCGATCGGCGCCTTAACCACCGGCGTATACAAGGGCCGCTCCATCGGCAGGGTGATGGCCGGGGCTGCCGCATCGATCTCGGCGACCAGATTCACGCCCGGCACGTCGCGCAGGGCCAGGGCCTGCGTCTCGATCGCGCGCACCAGTTCCAGGACACGGCGGTCTTCCAAGCGCACCTGGTCGTCCAGGAATCGGCGGAGCTGATCCGACAGCTGCCGCACCGTGGCCTGGGTGCGTTCGGCGGCCTCCAGCCAGTCCCGGGGCATACGACGCATGCGCGGGTCAGGCTCGTCGATTGCTTCCATGGCCTCAACCTCGGCCAGCAGCGTCTTGAGTTCGTCCTGACGGCTCGGGGCGAGCAGGAAGTCGTAGAACGCCTGGAAGGTCCGTCCCTGGTCCGACTCAGCGATACTCTCGCGGCTGCCCAGCACCTCATCCAGAAGTTCGCCCTTGGCCCCGTCCCACGCGGCGATCTTGCTCCGCAGGTCCCGGTCCAAGTCCCGGAAGTTCGCCTCAACCTCGCGGAAGTCGGCCAGCAGCCCATGCGCCGTCGTCGTCACCTGCTGGTAGCGGTCCCGCAGCGCCGCGCTGTCCAGGACGTCTACCTCGCCGGCCTCAACACGCTCGATTTCCTGGTCGATTTCATGCCGTCGCCGGGAGAGCTCGGCCAGTCGCGCCTCGGGGTCGGTTTCGGTGCCGAACGTCATCTGCCGCAGCAGCTCGAAGATCGTATTCAGGCGCGACTCCGTACCGACGAACGAACGCTCTTCCAGCGACCGGACCCACGCGATCGCCTTCTCGACCGCGGCCGTGGCGTCGTAGTGCGGCTCGTCGGAATCCGCCGGGTAATACTTGCGCAGCCAGCCGTTCCCCGGTGCCGACCAGACATCCAGATACGCCTTCGCGGACTTGGGAAACGTGCCCTGCCCGAGCCGGTCATTGAGGGCGAACAACTCGTCGTCCAGACGTTCGACAAGCTCCGCACCGGCAATCGAGCGCGCTCCCTGCTCGACGAACACCTTGTTGAAGAAGCTCAACATCAGTGCCGCGTTGTCGGCCTTCAGCAGCCGCCAAGCAGCGCTCTGCTTCCGCAGGGCGACCAGACGGTCGTAGTCCAACTCCATACATCCTGCCCTCTCACTACCCCGGCAAGTACGACCGCATTTCCCGCCAACAACGAGAATGCACGCCCCACTCGGTCGGCACTCATGCCCGCACAGCCGTGCATGGGCATTCCGCGCCGCCACAAGGAACCGTAGAGGTCACCACTGACAACGGGACTAGGCCCGAGCCGATGACGGGATAGGCCAGGCTGCCTCGGGGCGGGAAAACGGCAGGCAAGAGGCCGGATACATCCGGATTCTGGGTCGTTCCCGTTCTCACCCTTGCGACCCTTCCCGAACACATTTCCGAGTCCCGGCCGGGGATTTTGGCTCGCCTACCGGTCCGCCGACCCTGCCCCATCCGGGCGGACGCGAGGCCGTGCCATCGCATCTTGATCCCGTCCAGTGAGAGCTGGGTCGTGGCCGGTTGGGTTTTCTGTCGAAATTCCAGTCGTTGTTTCCCTGTGACAGCCATGACGGCGCAAATGCAGGGAGGGACTCGCGGATGAACGGGCAGATCGATCAACGGATGGTGCTGCTCATGCTCGTTGGTTGCGGCACTGTGTATGTCGCCTTCGAACACCCGTCGTTCGGCACCGCCCTCGTCGTCGGTGTCGCCGTGGTGACACTGCCTCCTGATGCGGAGGCGCTGACCCGCATGCCGCTCAACTTCGATGGCACGCGCTCATGGTTCTCGACAGCCGCACTTGTTCGCAGCCCAGGACAGCTAATCGGAGCAGAGCAAAACCCGTCGACCACCGCTCAACCGGGCCCGTCCCTGCACGCGGAGACCCCCGCCGGATCAAGCCGACGGGGGTCCACATCGGTCACACCTGTCACGGACGCCCCTATAACGGGGGGTCGGTAGTGACCGTCCGGGCCAGGTTGAAGACCTCGCGGGCGGCATATCGCTTGAGGCATCGGATGATCTCACGCCGGGTCTTTCCCTCCTGAGTGCGGCGTTCGTAGTACGCCTGGGTACGCGGGTCGTGGCGCAGCCGGGTGAACACGATGCGGTGCAGAGCGGTATTCGCCTGCCGGTCGCCGCCATGGTTGAGCCGGCGCGAGCTCTGCCGGCCCGAGGAGTACTCGATGGGACTGACCCCGCACAAGGCGGCGAAGGACGCCTCGGTGCTCAGCCGCTCGGGATTGTCGCCCATGGTGATCAGGAGCGTGACAGCTGAGTCCGGGCCGATACCCACCGGCGCGAGCAGCTGCGGGGCATGGCGTTCGACGAGCCAGGTCAGGCGCTGATTCAGCTCATCGATCTGACCCGTGAGCTGCTCGATGCGCTCGGCCAGCAGCCGCAGGGTGATGCGAGTGGCCTGGGCCACGGCATCCTCGTCGCCCCCGCCGTCTTCGCCGCCGCGCGGGCTGAGGCACGCGCAGGTGCGGAACAGCTCGCGGTTGCCCAGGTCGGACAGCCGCTCACGCAGAGCCGGGTCGGCTATGACCAGGACGGCCTTGAGCTGGTTGATCGCCTGGGTACGGGCCTTGACCGCGGAGTCTTTGGCGATTTTGAACATCCGGGCACTCTGCACCGGACCGTCGCCGGCTTTGGCCCGCGCCCGGGCGCGACCACTCAGCACAGCCCTCGCAGCAGCCTGCGCATCGAGCGGGTCCGACTTCCCGAGCAGACGACGGGCCGACCGGTCGGGCCGGTTCACCTCGAACACCACGACATGCTGCGCCAGCAGGTACCGCGACAGACCCGCTCCGAAGGTACCGGTGCCCTCCACCCCGGCCCGCCGCACCATGCCTAACTTGCGGGCCCAGGCGAGCAGCCGACGGTAGCCGGCCGCCGTGGCCGGAAAGGACTTGGTGCCCAGGATCTGGCCCAGTGAGCAGACCACTGCGGCAACATGAACCTCGCCGTGCGTGTCCACGCCCAAGACAACCTCGCCCCAAGCGGGCGGGCCTGTGCTGGTGGAAGAGGTGCTGCGTTGTCTGGTCGTCATGGTGGTCTGCCTCCCGCGTGGTGATGTGCTGGGTGGCTGGCACCGGCCCGGTCCGGGCGGTCTGAACCGTGATGGCGCCTGATCGTCGGCAAGGCCCCTATTGGGACACGCCCTGTGGCTCGGTGACAGCAGGCACCGCCCGCAACGGCAGTCGACATGTCCGCGACAAGACACTTCGGTCAAAGGTGTCATGAGTCAGACCCTCGCCCGGAACGGTACTACGCAACCGTCCCACTGCCCCCGGCACAACCGCATGACCCGACCGCTCCCGGGAGACCTTGTCCGAACCGGCACTGAACCTGCCCTGGACGGGATAACGATGAGTTGACTCCTCGTCCACCCGTGACCGGCATTGACGGACAGCCGAGCGGCGCGCCACACCGGCTGTCCGGTTCGCACCGAGGAGCGGCCGTCGGCCGAGCGGGGAACGATCAGATTTCCCGGGCTGGAACGCTGGCACCGGTCGGGCGTTCGGTTTCCGCCCACAGCCTCGCCAGCTACTGCCGACGCATCACGACTCAGTTCACGCGGACGCCCGCCATGACGCCGCATTCAGAACGGTGCCGTTCCCGGAAAGCCCAGGCGGTCTTGCGCCCAACGGCGGAGCGCCTGCAGGAAGCGGCAGACTGCTCGCAACGAACTGGTTCAGGATGTCGTCGCGATCCATGAACATGATCTGGCTCCGCTTCGTCGCGTCCAGGTCGGCGACCGAGAGCGCGTCGGAAGAGATGAGGTACTTCGGTGGGAGCGGCTCGGCCCTCAGCTTCCATGTCCGGACGCGGCCACGCATGCCGATGGCCCGGGTGATGACCGTGACCTTGCCGGCGTCAACGGCCTGCTGGAGGTAGGCCGCGCGGGCCACAGTCTCGTTGTCGTTGTTGTTCACCCGCTGATGCCCCAGGTCATCGGCGAGGACGGCTGACCGTCCCGGTGACTGACGTCCCGTTCTGGCACGACAAACTCGCCTACGGCCTATACGACTTGCCTGTCACCTGGTGACGGCGTCCGTTCCATCCTGAGATGAGATGGCGTGCGAACCGGGGCGCCGGATGGACGGCCCCGGAACGGGCGCCTCGGTGCCCCGAACCGAGGCGGGAGAGGACTCAGGGGCGTGGCGCGAAGTGGACCAGGATCCGGCCCGTGTTCGCCGTGTCGATCTCCACGCGGTCGTACAACTTCCTGATGTGCTTCTGGCCGAGGAACGCGAGGACGCGCCCCTGGAGCTGCCCAGTGCCCTTTCCATGAATGATCTGCACTACGGGCTCCCCCGTGCGTTTCGCCTGGAAGACGAGCTGCCGCAGCGAGAGTTCGATGTCTCGGTTGTTCCGGAAGATCGGGTGCAAGTCCAATGTCAGCAAGGTGCTACCTCCCGCTGCCGCCTCCTGTGGCGACCCGGTCCGAGTGTGTCATGCGACACCCTGCCAGGACCCCGACCTGGGCAGGTCCGAACGGATCGCATCGAGTCCGGTCAATTCCACCTGTCGACCCATCCAGTTCTGTCCATGATTGCCGGATACATCCTCCCGAGACGGCGAGTCCGAAGGGCCGGTGTACCGGATGACAGCATCCCCGGTGGAGATGAGGATCTCAGCGAGTTCGGGACGCCGGGTGAACTTCGCCCACAGCGGACCGGCTCGGAAAACCTCTCCGCCCGCCAACGCTCGCCTGACGTACCCAGTCTTCCTCACACGCCCGCATCCAGTCGAGTTGACTGAGGGCGCCTGCAGCGGAAGCTCCGCACCGGTCTTCAGGCCGCAGACAACGGAAGCGACACACGTCGCCCCAGGCCGAACTCCTCGGCCTCGCCGCTGGTCCGCCGCCCCCAGCAAGCGGGCCAAGCTCGTCCTCGACGCCCTCGACATCGCACTGTGGCGCCGCGACCGCGCCGGAACTCCCGCTGGACCGGGGCTGGTTCAGCCTTCGGATGCGGGCAATCAGCCCGCACTCAACCGGTCGTCGCAACACCGGTTTCCCGGGCCGATAGTAGATGTTCGTGTTCACCGCACACCTGATCGATGCCAGCATCGACGCCTCGATCGGCACCATCGGCGACGCCCTGGACAACGTGCTCATGGAATCCCAGATCGGCCTCCACAAAACGGAGTTGATCAGGCCCCGAAAGCCCCGGCGCGGCCTCGCCGACATCGAACTCGCCACCGCGGAATGGGTCGACTGGTTCAACGCCCAGCGCCTCCACACAGCGATCGGACACGTCCCGCCCCACGAGCATGAAACCAACTACTACGCTCAACACCAGCCCCAACCGGCGGCTGGAGCTAACGCATAGAGCCTCCACCGATCCCGCAGCGGTTCAGTCAGGGTATACGGCGGCGGGGAACCTCACTCTGGCGACTTCGCCGCCTGCCATTCGACGAATCTCCGGTTCGGAACATCGGTTGCCGGGCTTGCTCCGGATCCATGGGTAGCCGGCGTGCACGGATCCGGAGCTGTGGAGAGCGCCCGTCAGGTCAGTGACTGGAAGTTGAGCCAGCCGGTGGTGCCTACTGCGGCGGGTGTGCCGTGGCTCATGCTGGTTACTGACCGGTAGAAGTACAGGCCCTTGCCGGTATCGGGGCTGGTGGCCCACAGGTCGGGCTTGCCGTCGTTGTCGGCGTCACCGTCCGATGTGATCAGTGGCCGGTTGGTTGGAGTCCAGCCGGAGCCGATCTGGACGCGGGTTGTGGCCTCACCCAGGCCCTCGCCGGCGGGGCCAGTCCCCGGGTAGAAGTACAGGGCACCGGCATCCTTGTTGCGGGCCAGGATGTCGACGTGTCCGTTGTTGTCGACATCTCCCGGGGCGACGATATCGAAGCCGGACCATCCACCGTTGCCCACGAGGACAGGGTCTTGGGTTTCGTCGAGGTGGTAGCTGCTCGCGCCGTAGTAGAGCCACAACAGGCCGCCTTCTTTGACCAGGAGGTCGGGGAAGCCGGGTACGTCGATGGTGCCGTCGTCATCGACGTCCAGAGGGCCGTCGACGTCGCCGATGGCGATGATTTGGTCGGCGTTCTGCCAGTGGTTGTTGGCTGGGTCGTAGACGGTGAGTTCCTGGCGGCCTGTGGTGCAGGCGCCGCTGTCAGCCTGTTCCCCGGGGGTGGTGCAGGCGTAGCCGTAGCCGTTGTTGGGGTAGAGCTGGAGCGTTTCGCTGCCGGCTGTGCCGTTGGTGGCGATGAGGTCCTCGTAGCCGTCGTCGGTCCAGTCGCCGCGGTGTGTGATGGAGGCGCCGTTGAAGTTGGTGGAGCTGGCTACGGAGTAGGTGCTGAGAGATCCGTTGCCGGTGCCGGAGTACTGCCAGAGGCCGCCATCGGTGCGCACTCCGTACAGGTCGCTGTTGCCGTCACCGTTGAGGTCGCCCGGTTCGTCCTTGATGTTGGGGCTCTTGACGTAGAAGAGGAATCCCACGCGGTCGGAGGTGTTCCCGCCCCGGTCGATGCTGCGGGCGTAGAGGAAGTGGGCTCCGGCCGATACGGGCGTCAGTTTCACGTCCTTGGATCCGCCGAGGGCAGCGGGTGTGGCGGCGCGGACGGTGGGATCCCAGTCCGTCCAGTACTCGTACTTGGCGACGTCGATGACACCGCCGTTGGCGATGGTGAAGGTGCCTTCGGTCCGGACGGGGCTGGTGTTCTCTGGCCAGCCGTCGGTGCCGTCGGGGAACTGGGCCGATGTGACGGTCGGTGGGTTACTCGGGCGGGTGCCGTCGAACTGGAAGTGGCACTGGGTACTGAAGGCGCTGCTGGTGGTGCCGTCCTCGGCGCGGGCGTACCAGGTGAAGGTGGCTGTTCCGGTGACGCCGGCGTCCTTGAGAAGCGTGGCCAGTTTCGTCTTGGGGACTACGAGTTTGCTGATGGTTCCGGAGGTGGCGGAGACGGTGCTGTTGACCTCGTTACTTGCTCCGCCGTGGCCGGTGGGCCACAGGATGAAGTGGGCCTTGATTGTTCCGCCGTCGGAGTCGGTGAACTTGCCGCCCAGAGTGATGTCGGTGTTGCCGATCACGGTGTACGGGGTGGTGGTTCCGCAGTTCGTGCCACTGTCAGGCGACGTGTAAAGGCCGGTGGGGACGTTGGGCACGGTGTTGTATTCCGTGGAGAGCACCGCGCTGTGGGCGTCGAACTTCTTCCACGCGTAGACATCGCTCTCATTGGCAGCGCGCATGCCAAGGGTGATGTTGTTCCACTTCTTTGCAACCGCGTCCTTGGCGGCCGAGGTCACGTCGAAGGCGAGGTTTCCGGCTGGGCAGGCGCTGCCCCAGCCCAGCGACTGGTTGACGGACGACAGCGTGCGGGCCCAGCTGGGCCGGTTGTTCCACGTGGTGGAGGAGCTGATGGATCCGGTGAGACCGGCCTCCACGGGGCGATCCGTGCAGGACCACGACCACGTGTTTTTGATCCGGAAGGTGGATTTGAGGACCTGCTTGTTGGTGTTCCACAGGTTGTTGGAGTCCATGCGGAAGAAGGACTCGGCCAGGCCGTTCGTCTCGTTCTCGTAGCCCACACGGGCGGTAGTCGTGGAAGAGCCGGAACCGCCCCATCCAACTCCGTTGTAGAAGGAGGAGTTGGGGTACTTCTTGTAGGCGATTGTCCACGCCTCGCGGGCGCCCGAGACGTACGGGTCGATGTACACCGGGTAGTGGGTGTCGGGCCCTTTCAGTAGATCCTGGTCCGGAGTGATCGACAGATGCGTGTTGGTCACCTTCACGTCCATTGCGGCTTGCTTGGCACCGTAACCCGGCTCGAACTCGCCGGTTGGCACGTCGGCCTCTTCACCGTTGTCTCCGGCGCCCTGCACGGCCTTGCGGGACAATCCCTGAGGGGCGGCTGCTGTGGTGCTGTCCCACATGCGGGGCGTGGGGCTGGTGAAGACGTCCTGCCCTGCCGGGTTCACGGCAGTGAGGTTGCCGTTGCTGTCGGCGTTCACTTCGACGCCGTCGGTCGACATGCCGTACTGGAGGTTTGCCAACTCTGGATTCGCTGCCGCCTCCGGGGTCTTCACTACCAGGAGCTGGGCAAAACCGCTGGCTCCAGCCTGAAGCTTCAGGTCGACGTCCGAAAGCACATCGGGGTATGTCACGCTGTCCGCGGCTACGACAGGTTTCGGCAACGTAGCCGGCCAGAACAAGGAGATCCTGCGCCCGTCGCGTGTGACGGTGGCCATGGGTCCGGTGCCGCCTCCGGAGAAGGTCACATCTACGGCTGTCGCCTTGGTTGAAAGGCTTCCGTCTGGGTTGAGCTGCAGAGTGGCGTCGATGGGCGCCAGTTTGTGCCCTTTGCGGACCCTCAAAGGCAATGCGTGCTGGTCTTCGGTGAAGGTTCCGTCGGGATTGGCGTAGACCTCGGTGTTTTCGGTGCGCTTGGCTTTCACCTCGACGGGCTGGCCAGTCTTCGTCGCCTCTTGCACGGCCGCAGCCATCGGGTCTTGCTTCGGATCAGCAGGCGCCTCCGCCGCGGTTGTCGCTACAGCGGTCGCCGAGACGGCTACCGGCAATATCAGGGAACCGATGGCCAAGGCGGCGGCCCCTGTCAGCGTTCTGCGACGGTGACGGCTGTTCCACGGCCATCGTCTGGATGTCCTCATAACGGATCCTTCTTTGAGTACTTGGTACGGGCTCGCAGCCACCAACTCAAGGCGCAGCCGGCAGTGGAGTGGTTCTTCGCTTCCATGGCGGGCGAGGCCGGCGACTACCGGAGAGCCCGCGGATACTCTTTGGATTGGGGCGAGTTGGCCTGATCGCTCTGTCGCTCTCGTCCGCCCTGGCAGGGGTGAGGTCCGGCAAAGCTGACGGTGCCTGCATTACGGATGAATGGGCCCAGCTGGGGAGATCTTCTGGCCATCACTTGCGTGGGCGGGCGACGTTCGGTCACCTCCGCCGGAGATGTTCGGCCCAAGCGCTGGGGCCCAGCGGGCTACTGCCGTCGGCCTGGTGCCGATTGGTACCAGTGTCGGCCAGGCGGCTGCTCCCGCGGGCGCCACTGGACAAAGGAGCAGTGGTGCGCGCTGCATGGGATCGAGAAGTAGCGTGCACCTGCGGGCCCTGAGCGCGGCAACCGAAGAATACTTCAGCTCTCTGACCGCATTCCATGGTCCACCTCAGAGCCCGGCACGGGCCCCTTTCTCCTGGCAGAGGGCCCATACCGGGTGGCAGAGTCCTGACACCTGAAGAGGCGAGCACAGGCGATGCGCTGGCCGCACCACGAGAAAAGCCCGCAGCTGGCGCAGTGCGTCTGCACTGCCGAATTCCGTTTTTCCCAATCCTGAATTCCATTACACCCCCTACAGGATCTTCACAGACTCAAGTGCGCCACGCAACCCGCTCAAGATGCCGAACGTCTCGCGGTGTGCAGATGAACTTCGGGTGCAGGACTTCCCCCTCTGGGCTCGTGCGGTGCTCGCGGCAGGTAGTACTCCAGCCGTAGATCGTGATCTTCATGCCCGAGTGGCTTGTTGCCGGTAGTGGCTGGCCTGGGATCGGGCCTGGTGGCGGCGCCGCCAGTTCGACCAACCGAGCCGGTGGGCTGTGTCGTGGACGGGTCGGACGACGAGAGTGATAAACAGGCACTGGATCTCGTTGCAGGCGAGCGGAATGAGGGCATCGGATGCAGGGCGGGTGGCTCGTCTGCGCGTACGACGGCGAGGAAGGCGTACGCAAGCAGGGCCAGGGTGCCCCAGCGAGACCAGGACGTGTAGCGGCGGACCTGGTGCTCATCCAGTCCGGCCAGGCCCTTTCCGGCCTGGAACGTCTCTTCCACTCGCCATCTTGATCCAGCCACCCGCACCAGGTTGGTCAGGGGTACGGGACGGGGTAAGGAGCAGCGGTAGTAGGCGAGTTCGCCGATGGTGCGGTTGCGGCGGATCAGCAGTTGGCGGCTGCCGGAGGGCGGGGTCGGGCAGGTCTATGGCGGCCCGGTCGTAGAAGCGGTGCCCCTTGGCTCCGGCTCCGGCGGACAGCTTCTGCCATGCCTGCTTGGGCAGTTACCTGGCCAGGATGTCCGTGCGGAACTTGGCGGCCTGGGTGGTGACTTCGTGGGAGCAGGCGACGGCGAGCACGTAGCCTGTGCCGCGCTCCTCCAGCGCGGCACGCAGTTTCGGGTTGCCGCCGTACACCTCGTCGCCCGTGACTCACGCCGCGTGGTGGCCGGCGTCCAGGAACCGGGTATCGGGTGATCATGGGGGTGGCCAGTTCCGGCTTGGTGGCGAAGGCGGTGTCCTCGGCAAGGCCCGCGGGGCAGCAGCGCGCGGGGTCGGAGGTCCAGGAGCGCGGCACGTAGAGTTCCCGGTCCGCTGCGGCGTGGCCGCGCTGACCTGCGTAGACCAGGTAGACGGCGACTTGCGCGTTTTCGATCCGGCCGGCGGTGCCGGTATGTTGGCGTTGGACGCCGACCGTGCCGGTGCCCTTCTTCACGTCACCGGTCTCATCGATGACCAGCACCGCCTGGTCGTCATGCAGGTGCTCACCACGTAGCCGCGCACGTCGTCGTGGACCTGATCGGCATCCCACTTGGCCTTGCCCAGCAGGTGCTGCACGCTGTCCGGGGCGGTCTCGCCGACTCGCTCGGCTATGGTCCAGCCGGTCTTGCGCGGCAGGTCGCCAATAGACCAAGCACCAACCGCGCCGCCCTGCGCCGGGGTTCGACCCGAGCGAAGCGCCCCGCGACCCGGCCCATCAAGCCCTCGAACGCGTCCCGCCAACGAGCGGGTTCAATGCTGTGACCTGCAGCCACCGTCTCCTCGTCAGTCCACACAACTCACGATGATCAACGGTGGCCGCACCCATGCCCGCACGGGTCCCTACTAGCAAGATCACGATCTACGGCTGGAGTAGTAGGCCCATGGTGTACGAGCTGCGTCATGTCGACCGTTTCATGCCGAATGCAAGTTCCGCCGATCAGTCCGCTGGTATTCCAGTTTTTTGCACGAGGGTGGAATTTCGGCCACTGCCCGGAACTGACTGCATTCCACTCATGACCCCTTGGTGTTCCTGGAATTCGGTGTTAAGTTCCAGATGATCTACATACTTGTGAACTTCCTGTGGGGGGAAAGTGTCCGGTTTGCGGATAAGATCCGTGCGTTCAGGCAGGGCGGTCAGTAGGCGAGCGCGGGCCGTGAAGTGGATCGCTGCCTCGCTGGTGGCCTACCTCGTGGCCAGTTTGCTGGGCGGACCGGTGGCCGCGGCGGCAGAGCTTTCACTGGCCAAGCTGAAGAAGCCAGATCCTGTGCCAACGTCCCCGGTGAAGGCCAGGGAGCTGCGCAAACCGGACGAGGCAGGCCGGCACGCCTGGACGGTTGCGCCGAAGGCCGCTTGGCCGCGGCCGGGCAAGGCCACTGTGCAGCTCGGCCGAGGTGGCACGGTCGCCGCGGGCAGCCTGCCGCTGCGAATCGGCAGGGCTGACTCAAAGGCTGCGAGACCGACGGCCGGCCCGGACAGGGCGCAGGTGGAAGTACTCGACCAGCAGGCTTCCCGGAAGCTGGGCATCGACGGGGTCGTCCTGGCCCTTCGCCCCACAGAAGGAACGAGGGGCAACGTCGACATCGATGTCGACTACTCGGCGTTCCAGTACATGTTCGGCGGCGACTGGGCCTCCCGACTGACGTTGCGTCAGCTTCCAGAGTGTGCGCTGACCAGCCCCGGCGAGAAGCGCTGCCGTACGGGCCAGGATCTCACTACCGACAACAACACCAAGGCCAAGACTCTTTCGGCAACGGTCGCGCTACCGGCCGCCGAGGGACAAGACGCACAGCCCGAAACGTCGTCGCGCCCTTCAACACATGCATCTGGCACGTCCGCATCAAGCGCCACCAAGACCATCGCCGGCAGCAGCACAGTGCTCCTCGCTGCGACAGCCTCTGCTTCGGGGGCCTCGGGCAGCTTCTCGGCCACCCCGCTGGCAGCGTCCGCGTCCTGGTCGGCGGGCGGCTCCAACGGTGCCTTCACCTGGTCGTACGGCCTTGACGCCCCTGAGGTGCCCGGCGGAGTCGAACCGGACCTGAGTCTGTCCTACTCCTCACAGGCGGTCGACGGACGCACCGCCGCAACGAACAACCAGGCCAACTGGGTGGGCGACGGCTGGTCGTTGGAACCCGGCTACATTGAGCGCCGCTACGTGTCCTGCTCGGACGATGCCAAGGACGGCAACGGCACCGACAAGAGCGGTGACCTGTGCTGGAAGAAGGACAACGCCGTACTCAACCTCGGCGGACAGTCCAACGTGCTCGTCCACGACGACACCAAGGGCGAGTGGCACCTGCAGAGCGACGACGGCACCAAGGTGGAGAAGCTCGCCGACAAAGCACTCGGCAACGGTGACGACAACGGCGAGTACTGGAAAATCACCACACCGGACGGCACGCAGTACTACTTCGGCTACAACCGCCTGCCCGGCTGGACCAGCGGCAAGACGGAAACCAACTCAACCTGGACGGTCCCCGTTTTCGGCAACCACGCCGATGAACCGTGCCACGCGACGGCGTTCAAGGACTCCTGGTGCCAGCAAGCGTGGCGGTGGAACCTCGACTACGTCGTCGACCCCCATTCCGACGCGATGGCCTACTACTGGGCCCCCAAGGAGACCAACTACTACGGCCTCAACGTCAACGCCGGCACTGGGGCTTCCACCGCCACCGCCTACGACCGGGGCGGCTACCTGGACCACATCGACTACGGCCTGCGTTCCAACAGCGTCTACAGCAGCAAGGCGGCCGGCCGTGTCGACTTCACCGTCTCCGAACGGTGCCTGAGCGACTGCGGAACCTTCGATGCTAGCCACGCCAAAAACTGGCCCGACGTGCCCTTCGACCAAGACTGCAAGAAGGATGACGAGTGCAAGAGCCGCTACTCGCCGTCCTTCTGGAACCGCAAGCGCCTGACGAAGATCGACACCTCGATCCTAACCGGCGGCGCCTACAACCCGGTCGATAGCTGGGCCCTGACACAGCAGTTCCCCGCCACCGGTGACGGCTCCGCGCCCGCGCTGTGGCTGGCGTCGATCACCCGCACCGGGCACACCGGCACCGGCGATGTCAGCCTGCCCGCAGTCACCTTCAAGGGACAGCAGCTGGCCAACCGAGTCGAGGGTGCCACCACCGGCGGCAAACCCGACCCGGTACCTCCACTGACCCGTTACCGCGTCTACGGCGTCAACACCGAAACCGGCGGCACCATCGGCGTCACGTACTCCCAGCCCGACTGCAAGGCCGGCGACGTACCCGCCCCCTCGTCCGACACCCGCCGCTGCTACCCGGTGATCTGGTCCCCGCCGGACGCCCCGGCCGCGAACTACGAGCCGTACCTGGACTGGTTCCATACCTACGTCGTCACGCAGGTCCTGGAGTCGGACAACACCGGCGGCGCGCCGGTGAAGGAGACCGACTACAGCTATCTGGACGGTATGGCCTGGGGCAAGGACGAGGACGAGTTCACCAAGACCAAGTACCTCACCTACGGTGACCGCAAGGGATACGGCCGCGTCCAGGTCCGCACCGGCAGTCCCGCCTCGACCAAGCAGACGCTGAAGGAGTATCGCTACTTCCGCGGCATCGACGGCACCGACGTCAAGGACCACGAAGGCACGGCGGTCGCAGACCACCCCGCCTACGCGGGAATGACCCGGGAAGAGGCCACCTTCAACGGCGACGGCGGCAAACTGGAGACCACCACCAGCTACACCCCCTGGCACAGCAAAGCCACCGCCACCCAGGCCCGCAGTGGCTTGTCGGCCCTGAACGCCTACGCCACCGGCGGCCAGGAGGAGAAGACCCGGACGGCCGTCGGCGACTCCTGGCGTACCACTGGGACCGTGCGTTCCTTCGACGACTACGGCCTGGTCCTGACCGAGTCCGACCTCGGCGATGTCGCCACCTCGGGCGATGAGGAGTGCACCACCACCCGCTACGCCCGCAACGCGACGGCGAACGTCCTCACGCTGATCAAAGAAGAACGGACAGTCGCTGTCGCCTGCGACAAGTCGCCGCTGCTGCCTGCGGACCTGATCTCCGTCGAACGGCACTACTACGACGACGCCACCAGCCTGGACACCACACCGACCAAGGGCGACGTGACGCGCCTGGAGGAGCAGGACGACAAGGGCACTGGCTATCTGACCACCGCCCGCCACACCTACGACCAGCACGGCCGGGAGCTGTCCGAGACCGACGCGAAGGACAACACCACCACCACCCGGTACACGCCGACCACGATCGAGGCGCCCACCGCGGAGACGGAAACCAACGCACTGGGTCACACCACCACGACCCAGTACGACCCGGCCCGCGCAGTGGTCACGGCCGTGACCGACACCAACGGCAAGCGCACTGACGCCACCTACGACGGACTCGGCCGCACCGTACAGGTGTGGAAGCCCGGCTGGGCCAAGATCGACCACCCAACCCAGCCCTCGACCGAGTACGGCTACACCATCTTCTCCAGCACCACCGCTAACGCCGTGGCGACCAAGTCGCTGCAGTACGACGGCTCGTACGCCACCAGTTACCAGCTCTACGACGGCCTGCTGCGCCCGCGTGAGACCCAGGCCCCGGCGATCGGCACGAGCAACCGGATCGTGACCGAGACGCTGTACGACACCCTCGGCAACGCCTGGAAGTCGTACGCCGCCTACTACACCGACGGAGCGCCGTCCGCGAGCCTGTGGAAAGCGGCCGACACCGCGGTTCCCGCGATGACGCAGAACGTGTACGACGGCCTGGGCCGCGTCACCGATGCCATTGCCCTGTCCCACGGCGACGAGAAGTACCGCGCCAAGACAATCTACGACGGTGACCGCACCACGGTGATCCCGCCCAAGGGCGGCACCTCCACCACGGTGATCACCGACGCCCGCGGTCGCACCACCGATCGCCTCGAGTACACCGACGCGGCCCGTACGTCCTCGCTGAAGACCCATTACACCTACGGCAAGTGGGACGAGCCGCTGTCCGTCACCGACCCGGCGGGCAATGTCTGGTCGTACATCTTCGACGCACGCGGTCAGCAGACCGACGTCGATGACCCCGACAACAAGGCTATGAGCCATACCACTTACGACAAGGTCGGTAACCCGGTCACGGCCACGGACGCCCGCGGCACCACCTTGATCACCGACTACGACGAACTCGGACGCAAGGCCAAACTGAAGAAGGGCAGCTCCCTTCTGGCCGAGTGGACTTACGACACCGTCGCCAAGGGCCAGCTGTCCAGCAGCATCCGCTACATCGACGGCAAGCAGTACATCTCAGCCGTCGACTCCTACAACGATGCCTACCAGCCCACGTCCAGCACGGTCACCATCCCCGCCGAAGCAGGTGCCGGGGCCGGCACCTATACCTGGACCTACGGCTACAACACCTACACCGGCCAGCAGGAATGGATTAAGCACCCGGCGGTCGGCAACCTGCCCACTGAACGCCAGACCACCGTCTACGGGCCGGGCAACCTCCCCCAGAAGGCCACCGCTGGCGCCGTCACCCTCGTCAACGCCACCAGCCACGACGTCTTCTCACGCCCCGTGCGCACCGAATACGGCACACTGGGCAAAAGGGTATACAAAACCCAGGTGTACGACGAATTCACCGGCCGTCTGAACCAGCAGACCACCGACCGCGATCTCGCCCCCCAACGCATCGACGACGTTACCTATGCCTACGACGACGCGGGCAACGTCACCGGCATCACCACGGCTAGCGGGCAGGACGCCGGCCAGACGGTCGACACCCAGTGCTTCACCAACGATGCCCTGGGCCGGCTAGCCGAGGCTTGGACTGCCAAGACCGACTGCACCACGCAGCCCTCAGCCAGCACGGTGGGCGGGCCGGACGCCTACTGGCAGTCGTTCAAGTACGACGTTGTCGGCAACCGCATCGAGCAGACCGATCACGGCACCGGCGCCATGGCGGGCTCGGACGCCACCACCGCCTACGCCCACAACGACCCGAAAGCGCGGCTGCCCCATGCCGCGCAGGCCGCCACCGTCAAGGGGGGCGCCAACGACGGCCGCAAGAGCGCCTTCGAATACGACGCCGCTGGCAACACCACCAAGCGCAGCATCGGCGCCACCACCCAGGACCTCACCTGGGACGACGAAGGACACCTCGCCACCCTCACCGAGAACGGCAAGACCGCCAGCTACCAGTACGACGCGGACGGCGACCGTCTCATCACCAAGGACGCCGACGGAACCAAGACCCTCACCCTGCCAGGCGACAACGAACTCAAGATCAAGCCGGACGGGTCCAAGGAAGGCATCCGCTACTACACACACGAAGGCCAGACCGTCGCAGTCCGCACCGGCAGCGGATTCTCCTTCATCCTCCCTGACCAGCAGGGCACCTCAATGGCGGCCGTCGTCATGACCACGCTCGCCATCACCCGCCGAAAGCAACTCCCCTTCGGCGAGACGCGATCCCAACAAGCCGAAATCGTCCCCGGTACCCGGGGCTACGTCGGCGGCACCACTGACCCCACCGGCCTCGTCCACCTAGGCGCCCGCGAATACGACCCGGCACTCGGCCGTTTCCTCTCCGTGGACCCCGTCATCGACGTCGATGAACCGGCGCAGATGAATGCCTATTCCTACGCGCACAACAGCCCGGTCACCAAGTCTGACCCCGACGGCCTCAGGCCCGACGGCCCCGCCGGCGGAGCCTCGTACAACGACGACCGATGGGCCGCCGACCGCGGCATGACGGGCGGCTACACCAAGAAGAACGGCAAATGGGTCTGGAAGCAGACCCCGCTCAAGGACAAAGCATCCCGGAAGAAATACGCCGACTATCGTGCCAACCCCAGTACCTACAAGGTCTACCACTACAACGCAAGGGTTGCGGCGCAGCGCAAGGCCAGGGCCGAGGCCCAAGCGAGGGCCAAGGCCGAGGCTAGGCGCATTGCGGAACTCCGGCGCAGAAGGCATGAAGGAATTATCGGGGACATCAAGAGAGGGCATTGGAAAGACGCTCTCGGGACGATCATCGATGGTCCGCCGTGTCCGCCTGGTGACCTTTGCTCGCACGAGAAGAAGAACATGGTTCCCATAGTTCCGGGACCCCTGCTGGGCAAGGGCGGGACCGGCGCCGAAGGGCCTGAACTTCCCCCCGGTCGCGCACCCGGAATCAAGGGGGAATGGAAGGCAAGGACCAGCGACAAAGGGAACGGAATAATTTTCCAAGAGGCGGGTGCAACAGGTAATGCGAACAGCATCAGGATCATGAATCCAACACCCAGGTACCCGAATGGATACGTGCGCTTTTACAACGGTCAGGGGCAACCGCTTAAGCTGGATGGGAAGCCGGGACCTAATGCAGATACCCATTTCCCCATCGACTCGAACGGTAAATACGGCGTGCCTGTAGGATGGTGAGCATGATGAAGCTCGAAGGGCAGTCAGTCACGCGGGTATGTTTCGATGAGGCACTCACCATCCTCACCAGCGACGGAGCGGAGCTGAGGATTGAAACAACTGCCCACATCGAGGGGGAAGGCGCAACTTCCTTCGAGTTTGAACCGGAAGCGCCCGGAAAGAGGGCCGCTGATCTAGTTCAGTTGATGCGTCAGGAAGTAGCCGAGGCTAGCGTTTCAACCGACGGAACGTGCACGCTCCTCTTCGCCCAAGGGGTGCGGATCTCGGTCTCCCCAAACTCGGACTTCGAGGCGTGGACTTACACTTCCCCAAGTGAGCGGATTGTGTGTATGCCAGGCGGCGAGCTCGCTGTTTGGACGTCCGCAGACTCGTAGAATCCGGCGAAGAGGGCGCGCTAATACTCCAGCAGCGTTTCGCTATCTGGCCTGGTCAGAGGAATCGTCCGGAGCGTAGTGGGCTGACGGTGCGTCAGGGGCGGTCTTGCCGGACCGCCCCTCCAAGGAGTGAACTCGTGGTCGGTAGTGGCAGTGGCGGGCGACGGCTCGGCGCCTGCGCCGCCATTGCAACCAGCTCATTGTGTGGATGCGAAGCGGTGGGCGGGGCTGGGGGCTGGGGGCTGGGGTGAGCTTCCAGGAGCCGGCGGACTTCCGCCACGGTGAGCGGGGCCAGGGGGCCGGAACCGTTTCTGCATCCCCCTTTGCGGCGGCCTGGGCCGCCGTGGCTGCGAGAAAGGCGTGGGCGAGCATGGCCAGGGTGGCGTGCCGCATCCAGCCGACGTAGCGGCGGACATCGTACTGGTCCAGGCCGCATTCGTTCTTCGCGGCCTGAAAGCATTCTTCGATGGCCCACCGGCTCCCGGCGATCTGTACGAGCCGGTCGACGCCGGTGCCCACCGGCCCATAGGCGAGGTAGTAGGCGATCTCGTCGGGTCTGCTAATGCTGCGTCGGGCCAGTGCCCAGCGTTGATGTGTGGGTTTGTCGCTGCCGAAGTCCTCGATCGCGGCGAGTTGGACGGCCGCGCAGTGGTAGACGCGCGGGCCCTTGGCGCCGTCGCCGCACGAGCGTTTCTCCCACGCCCCGTCGGGCGCCTGCGTGAACAGGTGGTCGATGCGGCGGAAGCGCAGCACCTGCTGGGACTTCGGGACGGCCAGGACGTAGCCGATAGCGGTCTCTTCCAGCAGGCGGCGGAAGCGCCACTCCTGGCCGTAGGCCGCATCCGCGGTCACCCAGGCGATCGGCAGCGGCGAGGCGCGCGCGCAGCACGATGGTCTTGGCCAGCTCTCCCTTGGTGGCGAAAGTCCGCTCGTCGGGGATCTTCGCGGCGCGGCAGCGCCCGCGGTCGTCCGTCCAGGACTTGGGGAGATAGATTTTGCGGTCGACCAGGGCCCGGCCGCGGGTGGTGGCGTAGGCGGCGAAGACGCCGATCGGGCAGTTTTCGGTGCGTCCTGCGGTGCGTAGAGCCACACGTTTCCCGGCTGCAGCAAGCAACGCCACCTTGAAATGGACTGGAAAATCCGAATACACAGACAGACCAACGAGCTGCCGGGCGCCTGAGACAGCCCCACACGCATCCGCGCTACCCGGTATGGAACGGGGAGCGTGGAGGACGTATCCAAGGCGTTGGGATTCTCACGGGCGAAGGGCTGCAACCTGATTCATCGCGGGGAGTTCACGTGCCGCGTGCTATGCATCCGCAGTGGGACTCGTGCGTCACTGCGTCTCTGCTCCGCGTGCTCGAAAGCGGAGAGCCAGAGTGCAACGGTGCCCGCGCCGGACGCTGCGCTCCGTCGTAGCCCACCGCTCGCAGAAGCCCCGCCGGAGCAGGGCGACGGGGGTCCTCACGTGTCACGAACGATCACAGGCGGGTCACCAACCCCGCGGACGCACTCACGTCACAGGGCTCTGACCTGGACTTACGCGCTCACCCTGGATCAACTGGACGCCCGTGGACGGTTACTACGGCATGTGCCATGTGGGACCGTCATAGCTCACGACGGATGGCTACCACCGCACGCGGCCACGGCGAGCGGATTATCGCTCTACGCCAGCAGCGTGCGGATTTCGGCGTACAGGGCGGTATCGACCGATGGCCATGTCACACCAGAGCGCGAGCGGATGCAGTAGGTGGCGCCCCCCACTTCTTTCCGGCTCCGACCGGTGCGTGGCGCCGCGGGCGGTTACCCAGTCAGGGGGACCGCATCGGTCAAGATCCGGACCATTTCCGGGCCAGCGATCCTGCCGAAGTCTCGACGGGCGCTTTGTGCGCTGGTCGTCCGAGGTACAGATGTGACGACATCTCCGGCAGTTGACCGGCTGAACCACGGCCGCCCGCCGGACCGAGCGACAACCTACGGCGGCGCACCGGCGCCAAGGGAGGCAGTTCATGATCGACGTCGTCTTCGGAGTTGACGTTGGCACCTCCAGCACCAAGGGCGTGGTGGTCGACACGGCCGGCCGCATCCTGGGTGAGGCCGTACGCAGTCACGTGGTCGACCGTCCCCGGCCGGGGCACGTCGAGATGGACGCACATGTGTGGTGGGACGAATTCGTCTCACTCGCGGGCGAGTTGCTCGATCGCGACGACGTCACCGTCCGCGCCGTCGGAGTCAGCGGCATGGGCCCGTGCACCCTTCTGGTCGATGACGCGGGAGAGCCGGTGCGTCCGGCGGTGCTGTACGGGGTGGACACCCGCGCCGAGGAACAGATCGCCCGGCTGAACCGGGAGTTGGGGTCGGACACCGTCTTCCGCAGGTGCGGTTCGGCGCTGTCGTCCCAGGCCGTCGGGCCGAAACTCGCCTGGATCCGCGAGCGGGAGCCCGGGGTGTGGGCACGCGCCCGCCGCCTCTTCATGCCCGCCTCGTGGCTCGCCCACCGGCTGACCGGCGCCTACGTGCTGGACCTGCATTCCGCCAGCCAGTGCACCCCGCTGTTCGACATCCACGAGCAGCGCTGGATCCCCGAGTGGGCCGAGCACATCGCACCCGGCATTGAACTCCCCCCGCTGCGCTGGCCGGGTGAGGAGGCCGGCCGGGTGAACACGCCCGTCGCGGGTATCCCGGCCGGGACGCCGGTGATCGTGGGGACGATCGACGCCTGGAGCGAGGCCATCAGCGTCGGCGGCCACGGCGTCGGCGACCTGATGCTGATGTACGGCACCACGATGTTCCTGGTGAACACCGTCGACCGGCTCGTGACCAGCCCGTCGATGTGGTCCACGGTCGGCGCCCTGCCCGGCACCCGTTGCCTGGCCGGCGGTATGGCCACCTCGGGAGCGGTCACCGACTGGCTCGGGCACCTCTTCGGCGATGTCGACCTCGGCGTGCTGTTCGACGAGGCGGCCGCCTCGCCCCCGGGTGCGAACGGCCTGGTGATGCTGCCGTACTTCGCCGGGGAACGGACACCCGTCATGGACCCCGACGCCCGGGGCGTGATCGCGGGCCTGACGCTGGGTCACACCCGGGCCGACCTGATGCGGGCGGCGCTGGAGGCCACCGCCTACGGTGTCCGGCACAACGTCGAGACGATGCTCACGGCCGGCGCCGACATCCGGCGGATCGTGGCGGTCGGCGGCGGCACCCGGGGCGGACTGTGGCCTCAGATCGTCAGCGATGTCACCGGTCTCGAACAGATCGTCGCCCGCACGACCATCGGTGCCAGCTACGGTGCCGCCTTCCTCGCCGCCGGGCTGATCGGCCGACCGGACATCGCGGCCTGGAATCCGGCGGAATCGGTGGTCCGGCCCGATCCCGCCACCGCGGCTGTCTACGACCGCCGGTTCACCCAGTACCGGGTCCTGTACGAGAGCACCACCGCGGTCACCCACGCCCTGGCCCACGACCAGAACACCGGCCGTGAAGTCGATACCCCGTGACGTCGCCCTACGCCCCGCCCGCCGCGTTCACAGCACCACCGGCTCGTCGGGAGGCGCGGCGAACCAGTGCAGTGCAGCTGTGCACGCCTCGGCGGCGTACCCGCGCTCCCACGCCTCCGGAAGGAACATCTAGCCGAGCTCGGCCTCCCCGGCTCCCGGAACCTCTCCCCGCAACTGCCGTCCACGGTTTTCCCGCCGGCGCGGGGGGAACCGACCTCGCTCAACACTCTGCGGTTCTCGCTCCACGGCCTCCTACTCGACGCAGCGGCCGGGCTTCTTCCAGTCGCAGAAAAGGGGCGCCTGACCAGGTCAGATGTCCGGCAGGCGCCCCTCTTGGCCGGGGCCGGGCACGGCTGCGCCGTGGTGTCGGAGGCATGCGGCCTCCGGCACGACAGCCGTGTCCTCGGCGCGGACCGGCGCGTTCACCGACGTGCGGCGGCCGGTCCGCGCTGGCGTACGAGGTCTAGAACTCCTCGACGAAGTAGGGCTCGACGGTCATCCAGCCGTTGCCCGAGGCGCCGTTCAGCCGGCCCGAGGAGTTCCGGGCGAGGGTGTACCAGGACTCCACGTAGTCGGGGTCGTCGGTGAACCAGCTGTCGGGGATCGCGCTCAGGACCGCGTTCACCAACGGGATGTAGGTGCCCTGGTCCGTCACGGTGAGCAGCGCCGTGGTGATCGCCTGCGCCAGCGCACGGTAGTTGGTGCCGTCGTCGTCCTCCATCATGACGACGTCGGCCAAGTTGTACTTGTAGTTCGACCAGTTGACCAGGATCTGGTTCGGGTAGTAGACGGTGCCGTCGTAGTCCAGGTAGGGCATGTCCACCGAGTCGACGCGCGCCGTGCCGTCCTGGCCGAAGCCGGTCACCAGCGAGAACATCTCAGCGGATCCCTTGAACCAGGGTTCCTGGTCGTCGTTCACCTCGACGGCCGTGACCTTGGTCGCCCACCAGCCCGCCGCGCTCGCGGCGTCGGCGCTGTTCGCCGCCTTCGACGGCAGGGAGGTCAGCCCCTTGTCGGCGAAGGCCTTCTGCAGCACCTTCAGGCCGGCCCGGTGAGCCTTGGTGACGTCGATGTCCAGAACGTACAGCGGGCGGTCGGGGACGCGCGCGGTGTCGACGGCGTGGGCGTGGCCCTGACTGTCGTACGCCGTGATGGTCTTGGCGTCGTCGGCGGCCGCGGCGACGGCGATCCAGGGAGTGACTTCGGCGTTCAGGTGCGACCGCATGGACGGCGCGCCCAGCCGAACGCGCAGCAGCGATCCGGTCGACGCGGGCAGGCCCTTCAGGCCCGCGATGCGACGGTCTGCGGCAGAGACGGAAGCGAACAGGTTGCTGCCCTCCGGAGCGGCAGTCCTGCCCGCCAGCGCCTGGAGGTCCACGTCCTCGGTGCCGAGCGCGGCCGCACGGACCTGCTCGCGCCACTGCGGGTCGCGCAGCGAGGCGGACAGCGCCCGCGCGATCTCCTGCTCGGTCGACCGCACCGGAGACTGCCGGAACGGCGTGGCCTGGTCCTCGGTGTCCCGCACCGGCGCGGCGATCGCCGGCTGGACGGTGCCGCCGATGACCGCGGACAGCATCACGCCGATGAGGACGCCGCGTCTCTTGCTTGATCTGCTCACCATGCTCCTTGTGTTGTTGGTCGCCGCCGCGCCCACGGTGAACGGGCGGCCGTCCTGGGGGTGATGGGCCCGGATTGCCTCGGGCACCTGAGGGGTCGCAGCCGCGCACCTGGTCCCACCCCTCCGGGCGTTCACCAGGGCGTCAGCGTTGACCTATGCATGACAATGAAGGAAACGTGGGATGAACGGGCATCCGTGCATGATCGGGGCCACTCCGAGGCCGGGCCGCTTCGCCGCACACACCTCGCCTCGACGGGAGCCGGCGAGCCCGGAGTCGCCGCCCGGAAGCGCGGCTACCGGGGACCGTCGGCGGTCGGCCGCCCGCGAGAACCGCTCAGCGAACCGAGCATGATCTTCTCGGTGCCGGCCAGATACCTCTCCGCCGCGCGCCGCGCCTCCTCGCCGTCCCGGTCGACCACGGCCCGTACCACCGGCGCGAGCCGGTCCGTCGCCCGCGCCGCGTCCTCGAACGGCGCCCGCAGCGAGGCCCGTACCGGAAGGTAGGCGTTGAACAGCGTGTTCGTGAGGAGCAGATAGACCCGGTTCCCCGTGGCCCGCGCCAGTTCGCGATGCACTTCCACGTCGGCGAGCTGGACGGCGTCGGCGTCCGGGCCGTCCGCGACCTGACGCAGCAGGTGTTCCAGCCGCCGGGCCTGTCGTTCCGTGCGGCGGTCGGCCGCGCGGCCGGCGATCAGGGTGCCGATCTGCCGCCGTACCTCGAAGACCTCCCGCAGCCACATGGGGTCCTGTGCGGCCAGCATCGGAAGCAGGTCGGCGCCGCCGACCCGCAGGTAATCCAGGATGCGCGTGCCGATGCCGTGCCGGGTGCTCAGCAGTCCCGCCTGCTCCAACCGGGTCAGCGCGTGCTTCAAGGTCGTACGGGTGACCCCGTACCCGGCGGCCAGCTCCCTCTCAGGGGGCAGCAGCGATCCGGGTTCGTGCGTGCCGCTCAGAATGTCGTCACGCAGCCGCGCTTCAAGCAGGTCGACCACGGTTCGGCGCAGAATGCTTTCGACGGCCACGGAGGATCTCCCAGGCTTCGGTCAATGGTTCAGCGGCTCACTGGTCTAGTGGCCCACTGGTTCAGCGACTTCTTGGTCTAGTGGCTCAGCCACTGCTCCAGTGAAGCAGCCCCCCGACCGCCACGTCAATTACCTGATGGCGCAGAGCAGTTGTGCACGGTCCGCGTGGAGAGAACCAGCGCGCGGACGAGCAGTGTGGGCCTGGGCCTCCGCTGGAGCCGGCCCGTCGGCGGGGCGCCCGTGCGTCGCCCCGTGGGGCGCAAGGCCCTCCGACAGGTCGCACCCCGCAGTTCGGGGAGATGCATCAAGGACACCGGGTGGACCGGCTGTTGAGAGATCGCCTCTCATGGTGGGGAGACCACCGATCGCACTGGACCAGCTCGCCGGGCTGATACGTCGTGCGCGAGACCGGATCGACGGGCAGACAGGCCGGCCGCAGCTCGCGTACGCCTTCTGTGAGGACGGACGGTCATCGCGCGCTCCCAGCCGATCCGCTCGGCGATCACGGTTGCCCGCATCGTCGCACCCTGTCCTGAATCAGCTGGGCGACCCTGGACGGTCTCTACAACCCAGCAGTTGTAGTGCGTGAGCAGGCTCGGGAACTCCGCGTTGGGGGTCTTCAGCGGTACGACGAGGGTGTGCTCGTCGGGAGTGCGCAACGTCTTGGGGTCGGTCAGCGGGGCGAGGACGGCGGCCTGAGGCGAGGCGGTCGACTTGTCGAAGATGTGGCGCAGGGTGTACCCGGCGTCCGCGGCGGTGAGCCTTCGGCCGTCGTGGAAGGTGACGCCCTCGCGGATGCGGAAGGTCCAGGTGCGGGCCCGGGCGTCGGGCTCCCACGACTCGGCGAGGTCGGGGCGAGGTCGCCGTTCGCGTCGACGCGGACGAGGCGGTTGTAGAGGGCGCCGAGGTACTCGTACGCGGACAGCGCGCCGGCCGGATCCAGCGTCTCGGCCTAGGCGGCGGGCGGCCGGGCGATACGGAGGGTGCCGCCGCGGTCGGGAACGCCCTTCTTCGCCGCCGCGGGCAGCACGGGTGCGGCGGCGGCACCCGTACAGCCGGTGAGCAGCCAGGACGCACCGAGTGCCGCGGCGCTCGCGGCCCCCGCGGCGAGGAGCGATCGCCGTCCCGGGTGGTGGATGTCGGACACGGACCGACCGTCCCGCTGTTCGTTCAGCGGAACGATCGAGTGAAGTGCGTGAACGATAGTGAGGAGATGGTTCCGCGCCAACCCTTGGAACCCGGAAATTGACCTCGACGACCCACTCACTACGGGGTGGGTGAGGATGTCGAACCCGCAGACTCGGGCCGTTCGGGGGCGGTGGACGAGGCCGCCTCGGCAGCGCACAGCGGCCGGCCCGCTGCTCCTCGCCCCGGCGCGAGGAGCAGCGGGCCGGCCGCGTCGTGCGGTGGGTCCGCTACTCGCCCGCGTACGCCTTCTCCAGGGCCGCGATGTCCAGCTTGGACATCTTGTACATCGCCTGGGCCGTCCGGGCCGCCTTCTCGGTGTCCGGGTCGCTGATCAGGTCGATGAGCCTGCTCGGGACGACCTGCCAGGACAGGCCGTACTTGTCCTTGACCCAACCGCAGGGGCCCGCCTCGCCGCCGTCCTCGACGAACTTGTTCCAGTAGTGGTCCACCTCCTCCTGGTCGTCGCAGTGGATCTGGAACGAGATGGCCTCGTCGAACGTGAACTGCGGGCCGCCGTTCAGCGCGACGAACTTCTGTCCGTTGGCCACGAAGTCGACGGCCATCACGGAACCGGCGGTGCCGTGCTCGGACTCGGAGAAGCGGGCGATCCTGCCGAGCCGGGAGTTCTTGAAGATCGAGACATAGTAGTGCGCGGCCTCCTCGGCCTGACCGTCGAACCACAGACACGTGGTGAATCCGTCGGCGGACATACGTACCTCCTGCGGCGGGAAAAGTTTCGTCACCTCTGTCGACCGATCGTCGTCCCAAAACTCATCGGCGTCGCGCGGGATCCTTTCGCCGGGGGACGGTGGCGGCCGATCGCGTCGTTCCTCGAGCCCCCTCAAGGGGCGCTATAGCATGCGCGGACATGACCTCCTCCGCTGATTCCTCCGCTGATCCCTCCGCCGATTCCTCCGCCGCGGACAGCGCGCGGATCGAGCCGTTCCGTATCGACTTCCCGCAGAGCGACCTCGACGACCTGCACCAACGACTCGATCGCACCCGCTGGCCCGACGAACTGCCGGGGGTCGGCTGGGCCTACGGCGTCCCGCGGGAGTACCTGCGCGAACTCGTACGGTACTGGCGGCACGACTACGACTGGCAGGCGGCGCAGGCGCGGTTGAACGCATGGCCGCAGTTCACGACGGAGATCGACGGCGCGCGGATCCACTTCGCGCACGTCCGTTCCCCGGAGCCGGACGCGACCCCGCTGGTCATCACGCACGGCTGGCCCGGCTCGATCGTCGAATTCACCGACGTCGTCGGCCCGTTGACCGATCCGCGCGCACACGGCGGCGATCCGGCCGACGCGTTCCATCTCGTCGTACCGAGCATTCCCGGGTTCGGACTGTCCGGGCCCACCCGGGACACCGGCTGGGAGTTCCAACGGGTGGCCGCCGCCTTCGCCGAGCTCATGACACGGCTCGGCTACGAGCGGTTCGGCGCCCAGGGCGGCGACTGGGGCGGGGCCATCTCCCGGGAGCTGGGCCGGGCGTTCCCCGAGCGGCTCGTCGGTGTCCACCTGAACCTGCTGCCCGGATCGTCCGCGGCCACCGAGCCGACTCCCGAGGAACTGGCCGCGCTGAGCCCCGAGGAGCGCGAGCGCGCGCTGCTGTCGTGGCGGCGGGGTCTGGAATGGCGCCGCGAGGAGGCCGGGTACGCCGAGCTCCAGGGCACCCGGCCGCAGACCCTGGCCTACGCGCTGACGGACTCCCCCGTCGGTCAACTCGCCTGGATCGTCGAGAAGTTCAGGGCGTGGACGGATGCGAAGGACCGCCCCGAGGAAGCCGTCGACCGGGACCTGATGCTGACCAACGTGATGCTGTACTGGCTGACGGCCACGGCGGGGTCCTCGGCCCGCATCTACTACGAGCGGGCGCACGCGGACTACTGGGGCACACCGCCCGAGCCGTCGACGGCGCCGACCGCGCTGGCCGTCTTCCCGCACGAGCCCTTCGTACCGCTGCGGCATATCGCGGAGCGTACGAACAACATCGTGCGGTGGACGGAATTCGACCGGGGCGGACACTTCGCCGCGGCGGAGGAGCCCGAGCTGCTGGTCGAGGATGTGCGGTCCTTCTTCCGGGACCTGCGCACCGACGCCTGAGCACGGGTCGGACGTCTGGGCCCCGGTCCCCCGCCGGAGCCGTCCGTGACGCCGGGGCCGTCGATGACGTCGGTGGCGTCGGTGGCACCGGTGACGACAACCCCGTATCCCCTCTGCCCGTGGCGAATCTGCTGCGGGCCGAGAAAGCTGATCCGCAGGGGCCTTCGGTCCGAGAGTGAGGATCGCGGCGACGACAGCCGCGCCACCACGAGGAGGACCGATGACTCCACTCATCACCGGCCGGTACCCGGCCCACGCACCGCGCGCCGAGGACGGCGACACCCCCGCGACCCGCTTCGACGACCATCTGGCCGCGCAGCTGCTCGCGCAGCGGATCGTCCTTCTCGGCACCCAGGTCGACGAGGTGTCCGCGAACCGGGTCTGCTCCCAGCTGCTCGTGCTGTCGGCGGAGGACCCGCGCACCGACATCAGCCTGTACATCAACAGCCCGGGCGGATCGGTGACCGCGGGGCTCGCGATCTACGACACCATGCGGCTGATCCCCAACGACGTCTCGACCCTCGCCATGGGATTCGCCGCGAGCATGGGACAGTTCCTGCTCAGCGTCGGCACCCACGGCAAGCGTTACGCGCTGCCCAACGCGCGGATCATGATGCACCAGCCGTCGGCGGGCATCGGCGGCACCACCGCCGACATCGAGATCCAGGCGCAGAACCTGGAGTTCACGAAGCAGGCCATCGAGCGGATCACCGCGGAGCACACCGGCCAGAGCGAGGAGACCATCTCCCGGGACGGCGACCGCGACCGCTGGTTCACGGCCGAACAGGCCAAGGAGTACGGCATGGTGGACCGGGTCGTGGAGTCGCTCGACGACGTCCGCCCGGCCGCGTCACGGCGACGGATGGGGCTCTGACATGGGTACGTACACGATTCCGAACGTCGTCGAGCGGACCCCGCAGGGCGAGCGGTCCTACGACGTCTTCAGCCGGCTGCTGTCCGAGCGGATCATCTTTCTCGGCACCGAGATCGACGACGGGGTCGCCAACGTCGTCATCGCGCAACTCCTCCATCTGGAGTCGTCGAACCCGGAGAGCGAGATCGCGATCTACATCAACTCGCCCGGTGGGTCGTTCACTTCGCTCATGGCGATCTACGACACGATGACGTTCGTACAGGCGCCGATCTCGACGTTCTGCGTCGGTCAGGCGGCCTCCACGGCGGCGGTGCTGCTGGCCGGTGGCGATCCCGGGCGGCGGTTCGTGCTGGAGCACGCGCGTGTGCTGCTAGGCCAGCCCGCGAGCGGCGGCCGGCAGGGGACGGTGTCCGACCTCGCCCTCCAGGCCAAGGAGATGCTGCGTATCCGGGCCCAGGTCGAGGAGGTCCTCTCCCGGCACACGCACCACGACGTGCCGACCCTGCGCGCGGACATGGACCGCGACAAGGTGTTCACCGCACAGGAGGCCGTGGCGTACGGACTCGCGGACGAGGTCCTGAGCCGACGGCTCGCGACGGTCTGAGACCGGACCACCGCCAGGGCCCACGTCCGCGGCATCGTCCGCCGGGCGGCCCTGGCCCGGTCGGCCCGGTCAGGCGGCGAGGCACATGCCGTCGTGGCGCGAGGCCGAGGGGGTGCGGTGGCGGGCGGGCCGCACCTGGGCGAGACGAGTGAGTTCGCCCTGGGCCAGCGAGAGCAGATCGGTGAGCCCGAGGCCCAGGGCGCGCGCGGCGGCCGCGAGGACTTCGGACGAGGCCTCCTTCCGTCCGCGCTCCAGCTCCGAGAGGTACGGCATCGAGATCCGGGCCGCGTCGGCCACGTCCTTGAGCGTCCGCTCCTGCGCGAGCCGCTCGCGCCGCAGGACGTCACCCACCAGGTCGCGCCACAGCGGCTCCCTGCTCCTGGGAGCCGGTGGCGTCTGCCGGGGCGCGAGGGCCGGGCGGGGCCGCTGGGGCGCGTCGGCCACGGGGCCGGTGGGACGGGCCGCCGGGCCGGTGACCGGAGCCGGTGCGGTCGCCGGGCGGAGGGGAATGACGCGGGCTTCGTTCGGCGCTTGGTTGCTCACCCCTTCAGCCTAGAAGTGCCGAGCCGCGAGGGAAGGGATCGGCTCGGCATTCCGCTCTGGGGGGAATCGAGCCACGTCACGCGCCCGTCACCGCCCGACGCGCCCCTCATCGCCCGACGCGCCCGTCACTGCCCGACCCGCCCGTCGATCCGCTCGCGCAGGAAGTCCGCGTGGCCGTTGTGCCGGGCGTACTCCTCGATCAGGTGCACCAGCACCTCTCGCAGCGCGATCGGCTCGTCGTCGTGGGTGCCGGTGATGTCGAGGTCGCGGGCCTCGTCCACGAACCGCTCGGCGAAGGCCACCTCGGAGCGCCAGGTGTCCCAGGCATCCGCCACCATCTCGGGGTCGGGCACCGCGCCGTTGAAGTCGCCGTCCGGGTCGCCGTCCGAGCGGTAGTGCCGCGGCGCGTCCTGGCCGGCCAGCACCCCGCGGAACCAGGCCTGTTCGACCCCCGCCAGATGACGCACCAGCCCGAGCAGCGACATGTTCGAGGGCTCGACGGAACGCCGGGCCATCGCCTCGGCGTCCAGACCCGCGCACTTCATCTCCAACGTCAGCCGCTGGTCGCGCAGATACCCGACGAGCGTGTCCCGCTCCCCCACGAACCCCCCGTCGGAGCGCGGATCGTCGTCCGGGTGCACGAACATGTCCCACCACCCGAAGCTCCGCTCGGACGGGGTGTTCCCGGACTGGGGAGGCTGGGGAAGTGTGGTGTCGGCCATGCCTACGAGCATCGGCGCCCCGACCGCGATCCGCCACCGGTTTTCCGCCGCCCCGAAACGGTGTCAAGTCGCCCGCCGTGTCCGGGAGTCGGGGCGAGGCCCGGCCGCGTAGATCGGGAGGGACCGGGTAGCCGGGGTCAGGAACGATCACCGGTCTCGACCGACCGGTCGGCCCACCCATCCGGAGGACTCCCGTGCTGATGGCCCAGCCCGCGGTACTGCGCAACCTCGTCGAGCAGTACGTCACCCTGCGCACGCTGCACGCCGAGGACGGCGGCAGGGAAGTCCGGCGGCGCATGGACGACGTGGCCTACACGCTGTGCGTCTCGACCGGTACGAGGGACGTGGACGCGGCGCTCGTCGCGGCCCGCCACCGGCTGCCCGGAGCCCGCACGACGGACGACTCCGTCCTCGCCACCTGACCCGAGGCGCGGACCTGATGCCCAAGAAGTCCTGGGGTCCGAGCTCAGTGAGTGATCTGAACCGGGTCGGGTGGGCCCGCGAGCGAGCCCACCCGACCCTTCAGCCCCTTCAGCGCAGCCACTGGTCCTTCTCCGCGGGCCGGTACAGCGTCACGGCCCGTGTCACCTTGTCGAGCACCAGCCTCGGCGCCGCGACCCGGGTCACTTCGCCGTCGTACGAGAACCGCGGGTCGCCGTGCAGCACTTCGAGCCGCAGGCCGCGCACCTGCGCGGTGGTGAGGACCCGGCTGTTGTGCAGGGTGCCGGTCAGGACGGCGAGCAGCAGCCGGGTCCTGGCCAAGGGGGTGCCGGCGTCGACGGCACGGACGTCGAGCAGTCCGTCGTCGAGTTGGGTGCGGTAGGTGGGGGCGAACCCGGCGGGGTGATAGATGCCGTTGCCCGCGAAGAGGAGCCACAGTCGCTTGGGGCGGCCGTTGACCGAGACGTTCACGGGGCTGCCCTTGGCGAGGACCCTGGCCAGTCCGACCACCAGCGCGGGCCACTTCCCGATCCGCTGCTCCAGCTTCTCCCGGGCACCGACCAGATCCGAGTAGACGCCGAGGCTGAAGGTGTTGAGGAACACCTGCTCCGGTCCGCCGGGGGCGCGGGCCCGCCCGAGGTCCGCGACGACCGCGTCGCCCGCCTGCACGGCTCGTACGACGTCCTCCAGGGTCTGGTTGCCGAGGTCGACGGCGAAGTGGTTGAAGGTGCCGCCGGGGAACACCGCGAGCGGCAGGCCGAGCCGGGCGGCGATCTCCGTCGCGGCGTTGATCGTGCCGTCGCCGCCGCAGGCGCCGAGGGCGCCGCCCTCGTCCTTGGCCCGCCGGGCGGCCTGTTCCAGGAGGTCCACCAGGTCCTGGTCCTCCCGCGGCACCGTGATCTCGGCCTTGGGCAGCGCGGCGCGCAGATACGCGCTCGCGTCGGGGGTGTCGGCGCTCCAGGAGAGCCCGGAGGACGGGTTGACCACGACGTGCAGTCCGGCGCCCCCGGGCAGCGCGGGAGCGGGCCGCCGCGGGCGGGCCGCCGCGGCCGCCGCCTCCGGTTTGACCGGCCACCAGCGGGCGGTCAGCGCGGCGGCGCCGACACCGATCGCGACGCCCACGGCCACGTCGCCCGGACGCCGGTCCCCCGAGCGCGTGCGGGCCATGGTCAGTGCCGCGGCGCCGGGCACCGCGAACAGGCCGTACCGGGGCGCTTCGAGCAGGACGCCGACGGCGAACGCGGCGGCCGACGCGACCCGGCCGGCCGCCTCGAGCGGCTGCGCCTTGCGGGCCGCCGGGCGCGCCAGCACGCGGGTCACGGCCGAGGCGATGGCCACGGTGCCGATGCCGCGCAGCGCGGCCCGGCGCGCGGTCCGGTTCCCCGACGCGCCGAGGGCCGCGGCGGCGGCGCCCCACGCGAGGCCACCGGCCACGGTCCGCCGCCATCCGGAGGGTCCGGCCGGTCCCGTGGCCGCCCCGCCCGGCCACCACGGCGTACCACCGCCTGTTCGTCGCCCCGTCCCGCGCCTTCTCATCTGAGGCCCACCCTCGCGTCTCGACAACAGATCTCCTGGTCGGCAAGGTTGTGCCGCCGTTGTCCCTGTTCCCCGACTTCGCGCATTCATGGACCCCGGCCGGGGCGGGGATCAGGTGGTCTTGGGCAGCTTCACCACGGTCACGAAGAAGTCGTCGATCTGGCGGACCGCGGCGATGAACTGGTGGAGGTCGACCGGCTTGGTCACGTAGGCGTTCGCGTGCAGTTTGTAGCTGCGCAGGATGTCCTCCTCGGCGGAGGAGGTGGTGAGGACGACGACGGGGATGTGGGCCAGGTCTTCGTCGGACTTGATCCGCTCCAGGACCTGGCGCCCGTCGTACTTGGGCAGGTTGAGGTCGAGCAGGATCAGGTCGGGGCGCGGTGCCTCGGTGTGCTGGTTGGTGCGGTAGAGGAAGTCGAGGGCCTCCTCGCCGTCCCGTACCACGTGCAGGGTGTTGCGGATCTTGTTGTCCTCGAACGCCTCGCGGGTCATCAGCTCGTCGCCGGGGTCGTCCTCGACGAGCAGGACCTGGATGGGTACGACGGAGGTGCTCACGTGTGTGCTCCTTCGGGTGGGCGCGCTGCTTCCTCGGCCCCGAGGTCGGGTTCCGGTCGCGCCATGGGCAGGGTGAAGGACACGCGCGTGCCCGTACCGGCGGTGCCGTCCAGGGTGATGGCACCGCCGTGATGCTCGACGATCTTGCGGCACACGGCAAGGCCGATCCCCGTGCCCTCGTACTCGTCGCGGCCGTGCAGCCGCTGGAAGATGACGAAGACCTTCTCCCTGAACTCGGGGTCGATGCCTATGCCGTTGTCCTGTACGACCAGCCACCACTGTCCGTCCTTGGGCTCCGCCTCGCAGCGGACGGTGATCTCGGGTGGCCGGTCGGGGTGGCGGAACTTCACGGCGTTGCCGATCAGGTTCTGCCAGAGCATGGTCAGGGTGGTGACGTCGCCCGTCACGGTGGGCAGCGGCCCCTCCCGTACGACACGCGCTCCCGTCTCCTCCAGCACCACGCTGAGGTTGCCGAGGGCCCGGTCCAGTACGTCGTCGAGGGCGACGGGGGCCGGCTCCTCGCCGACCCGACCGACGCGGGAGAAGGTCAGCAGGTCGTTGATGAGGATCTGCATGCGTTTGGCGCCGTCGACGGCGAAGTCGATGTACTGCTTGGCTCGGTCGTCCAGTTGGTCGCCGTACCGTTTCTCCAGGAGCTGGCAGAAGGAGGCGATCTTGCGCAGGGGTTCCTGCAGATCGTGCGAGGCGACGTAGGCGAACTGCTCAAGCTCCGCGTTCGAGCGCTTCAGTTCCAGGGTCTGCGCGTCCAGTTCCTCGGCCTGCCGCTGCAGAAGTACTTCACGGGCCCTGGAGGCGGAGAGTTCCTCGACGATGCGGCGGCGCATCTCCTCGACGGCCTGGGCGACGCTCTCCAGGTCGCGTGGCCCGTCGAGCCGGATCCTGCGCTCGAACGCGCCGCCGCTGACGTCCACCGAGGCCGCTTCCAGGCCCCGCAGGGGGCGGCCCACGATCCGGTGCAGCAGCAGGGTCAGCGCGAGGCCGCTCGCCAGGAAGGCGGCGAGCATGCCGAGGAAGAGGAGGTTGCGGGACCGACGGCTGTCGTCGGCCGAGGCGCGGGTCCGGTCGCGCAGCTGCTCGATGTCCTTCTCCAGGGTGGCGAGTTGACCCCGGACCTCGTCGAACCTGGCCTTGCTCGCCTCCAGGGAGGGGGCTTTGGCGCCGCCGGACGTGCGGGCCGCCTCGATCAGCGGCTCGGCGTAGTCGCGGCGCCAGGCGTCGCTGAGGCGTCCGGCCGCCTTCAGGTCCGCGGCGATCCTGGAGTGGTCGGCGAGTTGCGTCGCCAGGCGGGACTCGAAGGTCTTCTCGTCCCGTGCTCCCGACGCGTACGGATCGAGGAAACCGGCGTCCCTGCTCAGTACGTAGCCTCGTACGCCCGTCTCCTGGTCCACCAGCGAGGTCTCCAGCTGGTAGGCGGTGGCGCGGGCCGGCTGGATGCGGTCGGTGAGCAGATCGGTGCGGTCGTCGGCGCGGGCCTGGAGGACTCCGCCGGACACGGCGAAGACGATCACCAGCAGCACGTTGGCGGCCAGCACCACATGGATCCAGCCCTGCACGGTCAGCCGGGCGACGCGTGTGGGCTTTCCGTCCTCGGGGGTGCCCGCCGTGGCGTGGTCCGGTCCCGGGGCGTTCGGCGTACGGGTCATGACATTCCGTCCGTCGCCAGGTGCAGGACGGCCACGTCGTCGGCGAGTCCGCCGTGGGAGGCGGTCAGCGCGGCGACGTCCTCGACCACCGCGTCGACGAACGGGCGCCCGCGCAGGCTCTGGTGCGTCCTCGCCACCGCGAGCAGTCCTTCCTCTCCCAGCCGCCGGTCCGGGGCCACGACGCCCTCGAAGAGACCGTCGGTGAACAGCGTCACGGCGCTGATGTCGTGCGCGGGCAGCTCGGTCTCCGGCCAGTGGGCCCGGCCCGGAAGCAGTCCGAGCGCGGGGCCCGGGGTCGGCTCGAACAGCTCGATGCCACGCGATGTACTCACGAGCAGTCCCGGGTGTCCGGCGCGGATCACACTCATGCGGCTGCGGTCCTTGGCGATCCGCAGGACGGTGAGGGTCGCGAAGATGTAGTCCGCGGCGCGCTCGGCGCCGATGATCTCCTCCAGGAGCTCGAGTTGGCGCGTCCCCACGCATCCGGAGAGCACGGCGGCCCGCCAGGCCACCCGCAGACAGACGCCGAGGGCGGCCTCCGCCGCGCCGTGGCCGGAGACGTCCCCGATCACCGCGTGCACGGTGCCGTCCTCGCTCTCGACGACATCGAAGAAGTCGCCGCCGAGCAGGGCGTGATCCCGTCCCGGGCTGTAGCGGGAAGCCACTTGGCAACCGGCGCCCCGCAGCAGGGGCGTGGGCAGCAGTCCACGCTCCAGGCGCGCGTTCTCCCGGGCCAGCAGCCGGCTCGCCTGGAGTTCGGCGCCCGAACGCTCCACCTGCTTGCGTTGCAGGGCGTAGCGGACCGCGCGGCTGAGCGCCTCGGCGTCCAGGCCGTCCTTGGCGAGGAAGTCCTGCGCTCCTTCGGCCACCGCGGCGAGCCCGGCCTCGTTCTCGGCGACGCCGGTGAGCACCACGACGGCCGCGTCGGGCGCGGCGTCACGCACCATCCGGACCGCGCTGAGCCCGTGGGTGTCGGGCAGATGCAGGTCCAGCAGGACGCACACGGAGTACGACGTGACGTCGAGGAACACGCGTGCCTCGGCGAGGGACTTGCACCAGGTGACCTCCATCGGCAGTCCGCTGTCGGCCAGCACCTCCCGCACCAGCAGCGCGTCTCCGGCGTCGTCCTCGACCAGCAGCAGTACCGCGGCGGCGTCCAGGCCCCAGCGTGGATCCGCACTCCCCTGCCGGGGCACCGCGCCTCGTTCACCTGTCCGCGGCAGGCGATCCGCCACGCTCGCCCCCCTTGGATGACCCACGCCGACCATGGTCCGCTGTGAGCCTACTGGTACGTCCCTCCGGGTCAACGGCGAAGGGCGAGCCGGGCCTTGACGCACTTTCCGACCGGTACGTGCCCGACGGTCACCTCCGTCGCGAGCGCGTGCACGATCTCCAGGCCGTGCCGCCCCACGCGTTCGGGATCCCGTGGATAGCGCCGGGGCAGGGCGGCGCTGCTGTCGTACACGATGACGGTCACGGAGGTGTCGGTGCCCTCCAGTTCCAGGATGTACGGCCCGTGGCTGTGCCGGTCCGCGTTGGTGACCAGCTCGCTGACGACCAGCAGGAGGTCGCCGGTGGCCTGTGCGCCGATCTCGGCACACCACTCCGATCGGAGCTGTTCGACGAACAGCTCGGCGAAGTGGCGCGCTTCTGCGATGCACCCCGGCTCGCCGGTGTAGTGCGCCGCCCGCCGAAGCGGTTCCACGGGCACGTCGAAGCCAGTCGGTATCACCGCTCCGTCCAAGCGCTCGATCATGTGGTTCTCTCTCGGATGCCGGTACGTCGGGACATTGCGCGTCCGGACGCTGCTGCACAGGGACTCGTACCCCGTGAAATCCTCCACAGTCACCCCGATGTTCCCTCGTCCCGGTGGCTTCCGCACACGATTCCCACAAGGGAACGGTGTCATCCCGACGCGGCAGGGCAGGGCGTCCAGGCGAGGCATGACCGGTCACCGAGTTCTCGGTGCGAGCAAGGGGCGAGGACGGATGGACGGACAGGACCCCGAAGTACGGGACGACATACCGCCCCGGGAACGGGACAACGCCCTGCTCCAGGCCGCCGACCGGCTCGCGGCCGCGGCGGAGATCCTGGTCTCCGTGTCGGCCCGTACGGCGGTCGCGGTCGACAGCAGACTGTCGCCGCCGCTGCTGCGCGCCCTGACCCTGGTGGGCACGGATCCGGGTCTGACGCTCGCGGCACTCGCCGAGCGGGCGCAGATCAGCCGCTCCCGGGCGAGCCGGGTGTGCGACACGCTCGAAGAGGCCGGACTGCTGGCCCGTTCGCCGCGCACCGAGGACCGCAGGGGCGTCGGCCTGAGTCTGACCGGCCGCGGCCGCGAGGCCCTCGACCGGGTGCGGGATCGACGCACCGCCTGGATCAAGGACGCGCTGCTGCGGATGCCGGAGTCCGATCTGAGCGGACTGCTGGCCGCGCTGCGGTCGCTCGGCCCATCGCTGGCCCACGGGCATCCGGAGTACGCCCCGGAGATACCCGGGCCGCCCGGCCGGTCCGACTGACGCGCTCTCAGACCGCATCCGCCTCCAGCGCCTCCTCCACACCACGGAAGACGGGCAGCACGTCCGAGACGCCGGTGATGCCCAGCACCCGCTCCACGAACGGGGAGAGGGCGGCCAGCCGGAGCCGTGGGCCGAGCACCCCGTGGGCCCGCAGGACGACGTTGATCGTGGTCGAGTCCAGGAAGGTCACCCCGGACAGGTCGAGGACCACCGCGCCCGGACAGGCGCGCCCCGCCGCCGCGAGGGCCTCGTCGAGCTCGCCCGCGTTGTCGAGATCCACCTCGCCGCGGACCGCGATCACGGTCGACCGACCGACCTCGCGCGTCGACAGCGACATGGCCGCCTGACCTGGACTCCGACCTGAATGCACAGCGATCCCTCGAAAGGTTGTCGAATCCGCGGAGAGTGGGGTAACCGCATGGGGACGGTGGGCCACAACGCCGCGATGGAGCGGTGTCAGGCCCTACCGTAGCCGATCGTTGTCATTTGACAACAATTGCCGTCAGGCAACAATCTGGTGCCCCTGCGATCCCAAGTCCGGCGACCCGTGGGCCGGTTGTCGCAGTGATGGGTCGCAGTGATGGGTCGCAGCGAAGGGACACAGATGGAGCTAACCGGTACCGGTCGCATGCCCGGGCGCCCGGGCGGACCCGCCGGAGCGCTCTTCGAGCTGGTCCAGCGCGGTCGCCCGGAACGCTTCGAGGCCTTCGGTGAGCCGGGCGACGTCCGCCGAGGACATCTGCTCCAGGACGGCCCGCACCTCGCGCGCACGGTGCTCCCGCAGTTCGCTCAGTACCTGCTCGCCGAGCGGGCTGAGGCCGACCTCGACCTCGCGTCGGCTCGTCGAGCTCGGCACTCTGCGGATCAGGCCGACTGCCTCCATCCGGTCACACAGACGGCTGACCGAGGAGGGACGCGAGGCCAGGGCGTCACCGAGCGAGCGAAGATTCATGGACCCGCCCTGCTCGATCACGATCAGGGCCCGTAGCTGAGAGGGCGGCACCGGTCCGGACGGCGCGGACTCCTGCCCTCGCCCCCAGAGGAGTTCGAGGAGCTCCGAGACGGCGTCGAGCGTGTGCGCGGCTTCGTCTCGGGAGACGGGTGGACGGATCGAGCGAGGCACCGAGCCACCTTGTCATCAACTCAGGGCCATTACCAGCCGCGCCGGTCCACCGGAGCCCTCGAAACCGACCCCTGCGACCACGCAGACCCACTCGCACGACAACCGCACGAGAAAGTCATCACGACCGTGACCTCTGTGAACGACGTCGACAGAGCCCTGCGCGCGGCCCCGCCGCACGCGCTGCTCGACACCCTGCGTCCCCTCCTGACGGATGTCTGGGGGGCGATCGACGCCGACCTGCTGCTGGCGGACTACGGGATGACCGTGCTCCAGTCGGTCGAGGAGCCCGGCGACCCCGCGCGTGCCGTGTCCCTGCACAACACTCCGGAGAGCCGGGCCTTCGGCAGTCAGGAGCCGCACGAGGAACACCCCCGCAACACCGAACGGACGCGTCTGCATCTGCCGGTCACCGCCCGGGGCGAGCGCCTGGGCATCCTCACCGTCCTGCTGCCCCCGGGGCCCGTGGACCCCGCGGTGACCGACGAACTGGTGCAGGTCGCCGATCTGCTGGGTCACGCGATCGTCGTGGCCGAACGGGACACGGACGTCTACCGTCAGGCCCGGCGGGTCGGCCGGCTGACGCTGGCCGCCGAAATGCAGTGGGAGCTACTCCCGGGCCGGGCCTGTGCCCGCGAGGAGTTCGCCGTCGGCGCCCAGCTGGAGCCCGCGTACGCGGTGCGCGGGGACAACTTCGACTGGTCCTCGGACGCGCACCGGCTCACCCTGTCGATCATCAACGGGATGGGGGACGGCATCCACGCGTCCTTGCTGACCCACCTGGCCGTCGGCGCCCTGCGCAACGCCCGCCGCGCCGGGCTCCCGGTCGCCGACCAGGCCAGACTCGCCGACCAGGCCCTCTACGCCCAGCATCACGGCGACCAGCACGTGTCGGCGCTGCTGCTCTCCTTCGACCTCGCCACCGGCAGCGCGCTCGCGGTGGACGCGGGCTCGCCCCGGATGTGGCGCCGCCGGGGCACGGCCGTGGAGCGGATCGAGCTGGAGGCGCAGCTGCCGCTCGGCATGTTCGAGGAGTCCGACTACGTGGCGCAGGAGTTCGGCGTCCTGCCCGGTGACCGGCTCCTGGTGGTGAGCGACGGGGTGTACGACGCCCTGTCCCCGCTGGGCGAGGTCTTCGGGGAGCGGGCGCTGGCCCGTGCCGTGTCGGCCACCGCCCTGCTGCCCGCGGCCGACGTACCGCGCGCCGTCCTCGACGAGTTGGCCCGCTACCGCGTCACCGAGCCGCTCGACGACGCGCTGATCGTGTGTCTCGACTGGTCCGGCAGACCGGTCGGCACGCCGTCCGGCTGACGTCGTGCCCGGGTTCGGCCGCCGAAATGGCGACGGCCACCGCGCATTCCCCCGTCCGCTCGGGGCACCCGGACCGGGCGGAATCCGGTCGACGGCGGCCGGGGCCCGAAGGCCCGGAGGTGGACGGTGGACTGGTGGATGTGGCTGGTCGTCGTGGTCGCGGCCCTGGTGCTGCTGAGCGCGGCGGCGGTCTGGGTGCAGACGAGCAGACGGTCGGGGACCGTCATCGCCGTGCGGCGCGGGCCCCGGTTCGGGAAGCGGGAGGTGTGATGAGCGAGTTGATGTCCGCGCGCGACCTCGGTGGACGACCGGTGGTCACGCTCGGCGGTGAGGCGGTGGCGCGGGTCAAGGACACCGTCTTCGACGGGCCCGCGGGACGTGTCACCGGCTTCACGCTCAACGGCCGGGGGCTGCTCGCGGGCCCGCTGAAGCAGAGCCTGCCGTGGAGCGCGGTCCATTCGCTGGGCCGCGACGCCGTCATGATCCTCGGCCGGGGGGTCCTCGCCGAACCGGCCGCGGTGATCGCCCGGGACGAGGCGGCGCACGGCCGGGTGCTGGGCGCCAAGGTACTCACGGACGGTGGCACGGAGGTGGGGACCGTGCTTGACCTCGTCGTCGAGGCCGGTATCAGCGGCCGCGTGGTGGGGTTCCGGATCGCCGCCCGTCAGTCCCTGGAGTCCGGTTCGAAGCGCCGCCGCCGCAAGGTGTACGTCCCCCGGGGCGAGACGCTAGCCGTGTCGGGGCAGGCTCTTGTCATCCCCGCGGACGCGACCCGCTTCGTGGCGGACGACCTGACCGGTTTCGCCGCCCAGGTCGAGGCGTTCCGGCTCCGGGACACCGCCGACCGGACGGAACCCACACCGTGACGCTGTTCTCCGAGATCCGCGGCCTGCCGGTCGTCACGCTCGGCGAGGCGAACGAGCTCGGCGTCGTCAGGTCACTCACGATCGATGTCGTTTCGGGGCTGGTCGGCCAGGTCCGGCTGTCGCCGGCCCGGGGTCGCAAGGAGATCGCGATCGACTGGAGCGCCTTGCACGTGATCGGCCCGGACGCCGTCCTCGTCCGGTCGGGCACCGCCCTGGACACCGCCCCTCCCCCGGCCCCCGTGGAAATCCTGGGCGTCCGGGTCCTGACCGAGGACGGGGACGCGCGCGGCACCGTGCGGGACATCGCCTTCGACCCGGTCACCGGCCGCGTCGCGAAGATGTGCACGGCGCTGGGTGACATCCCGGGCGACCGACTGGTCGGGCTCGGGGACTACGCCCTGGTCGTACGGACCGGCTGAGGTCGCCTCAGTACCCCGGAGGCGTCGGGGCCGACTCCGATGCCGTCGTGGCTGGGTCGGAGGAGGGGTACTCCGGATCCGATGACGAGGAGGTGGGCGGAGACGACACCTCGGACGACGACGGGGACGACGAGGAGGATGAGGAGGAAGAAGAGGAGGGGGAGGAAGGGGAGGAAGGGGAGGCAGAGGACGACGACGGAGAGGGAGGGGAGGGAGACTTCGATGCCAGAGACTTCGACGCCGGAGACTTCGATGCCAGAGACTTCGACGCCGGAGACTTCGATGCCGGAGACTTCGGTGACGCCGACGACACGCTCGCCGCGGGGGACGGCTTCGCCGGAGGGTGCGTCTCCTCGTCCCGGCGGCCGTCGGAGTCGCCCCGGTGACGGGTGACCCATGCGTCGCGGTGGGAGTCGTAGATGACGAAGACGTCGATGGTGGTCGTGGCGGGCACGACGACCACCACGTTCTGCGACCGGTACGAGGGCCAGGTGTCACCTGTCCGCCTGGGCACGGTCTGCTGCGCGACCGCCGGTGTCAGCGGGTTCCCGCAGGCACAGCGCACGCGCGGCACCCCGCGGTCGTCGACGAGGACCGCCGTGCCCGTCTGGAGCACCGCCTGGTAGCTGGTGGCCGCGCCGCCCCGGTAGCCGTGATTGGTGACGCGGGTGTCCATCCGCAGCTGTACGGGGGTGAGCGAGCGCAGGTAGGCGGGGACCGCGGGGGGCTGGACGCCCTCCACGGAGGCGAACGCCTTGTTCTTCGCGGGCTCCGCCTGGAGTGCCTTGGCCTGCTTCTCCACATCGCAACTCGCGGTGTTGCGGGTGCCGCCGTAGAGCCCGGGCGCGGAACCCGACACACCGCGCGTCACGTTGGGGGACTCAGGTGCGTTCGCCGCCGGTGTCACCGGTGTCGTGGAGCTGTCCTTCGCCGTCGACTCCGTGAACGGGTCGGGACCCGGTTTGTTCGCGGCCTGCAGGAACAACTCACTCCCCGACGCCGTGCGGGACGTGCCGCCCGAGCGGGAGAGGACGACACCGAGCACCACCCCGGCCACGACGACCCCGGTGATCAGCGCCATCCGCGGCGCCGACTTCCACCAGGGCTGGACCGGGCCGCCGCCCAGCGGACCACTCGGCGGACCGGTCGGCGGACCACCCAGCGGACCACTCGGCGGACCGGTCGGCGGACCACCCAGCGGACCACTCGGCGGACCGGTCGGCGGTGCCGCGAGCGGGCGGGCGATCCCTTGGGTCGGAGCGTGGTCGGAGGCACCCGGCCGTGGGGAGCCCGACAGCGGTCCCGAAGGAGGTCCGGTGGGCCGGTCGGAGGACGGCGGGTCGACGCTCACTGGCTCTTCTTCCGCACGTAGGGATCTCGCGGCATTTCTCGCCTTGTATGCCGTTTCATTCCGCAGCGAGCCCATTGTGAGCTCCGGTCGGGTGTCCCCCGCAAGCTGACGCGGTCGGCCCTCCCGACGGGCGGTGGACCCTGGTGCTGCTTAGCGTGGCAGCGTGCGCCCGCAGACACCGTCCGACCAGGTCATCGCCACTCCAGGCGAGCGGACGGCCGCCCGTCACGGCTGGGTTCAGGCCCTGCTGGCGGTGGCGGCCGGGGTGATCGTCATGCTCGCGGTCGCGGCCCTCGGGCTGTGGGGGGCCGGTGCGACGAGCCTGCCCGAGCACGCCTACCCACGGGTCGTCGCGGCCTCCGTCGTGACCGCGGTCGGCGGCACCATCGAGCTCGCGGGTGACGCGGGCGTGATCGCCGACACCCGGGCGGGACTGACGGTGATCCCTCTGTCGGTCACGCTCGCGGGGGCCCTGATGATCGCCGCCGGGTTCCTGCGGCCACTGCGGCACCGGGCCGTCGCGGGTACCGCCGAGTTGGCCGGCTGGGCCGCCAGGATCGCGGTCCTGTGGCTGCCGGCCCTCCTCGGACTCGCGCTCTACTCCCGCCAGAACTTCAAGATCTCCCTCGGTACCGGAACGATCAGCGACATCGGCGACCTCATCGGGGTCTCGCCCGAGGTGGGCTTCAAGACAGCCGTGCCGGTGACGCTGCTCTACGGGGTGCTGTGGCTCGCGGGTGTCCTCGTCCTCGCCCTGCTGGTGTCGCGCGGAGCTCCGCTCCCGGCCCGGCTGCTGCGCTTCCAGGAGTCGGTGCGCCCGGCCGCGTACGCCATGGTCGTACTGCTCCTCGCCTGCGTCGCGGCGGGAGCGGTCGTCGCGCTGGTGGCGGCCGCGACACGCGGACACGTCCCCGAGACCTTCGCGGTGATCTTCCTCGGGCTGCCCAACCTCGCCTGGCTCGCCTTCACGATCGGGCTGGGCGCCACCTGGACGGGGCGGGTGGACGGGCCGTTCGGACTGCCCGTGCCGCACGTCCTCGACCAGGTGCTGCGCACCCCGGACGTCTCCACGGTCAACCTGCGCACCCTGGGTCACTACGACGGCAGGGTGTGGTGGCTGCCGGTCGTCGACGCGCTGCTGCTCCTGGGCGCCGCGTTCCTGATGGCCGCCCGCTCACCGGCCCGGATGCGGGCCTGGCAGCACGCCGTCCGCACGGCCCTCGCGCTGGCGCTCACGGTGCTCATGATCTGTCTGGTCGGCAGGATCTCGGCGCACTACGGCCTGTCGCTCATCGGCATCGGTGACGCCGCCGGCGGCCTCGCGGGCGAGCTCTTCCTCAAGCCGAAACTCTGGAGCGCGCTCGGCCTCGCCGTCGTGTGGGGCCTGGTGACCGGGTTCCTCGGCGCCCTGCTGGCGAGGGGCGTCCACCGAAAGGGCGAGGTCGCGCAGGACACGGTCGGCTAGCAGGGACACTGGCGGCCAGGGCGGTTGCCTCTCGCGCCGTCAGCGTTCACCCGGCTCGTCCGTCACCCCCGGGACCAGACGGGTCGGTTCATGGTCGTCGGGCGCCCGTACGACACCCGTGCGCGCCCGGCCCGGAACACTCCCGTTCCGCTCCCCGGTCGTCGCCGGTTCGTCCGCGACCGCGTACGTGCTCAGCCGCGTCCCGTCGGTGTACACCCAGCGCTCCAGCTCGGCGTCGTACAGCCAGAGGGACTCGCCGTCGACGACCACCCCGATCCGCTGCCCGCGCGTGATGCCGCGGAAGGACGCCCCGTCCAGCCGCCCGGCCGCGAGGTCCTCCGCCGCGCTCCGATAAAGGGTGAGGGCCTGCTCGACGCGGGCGAGGAGCGGGCGCGGGTCGGCCGTTCGGGTGAGGGGGTCGCCCTCCGCGGGCGGCGGCTGCGGTACGGCGACCAGCAGGCGGCCGTCGACCCAGGCCGACCAGCCGTTGGCGCAGACGACCCGGCCCCAGTCACCGAGTCGCTCGACGAGCTGCACCGGGAGCAGCGCGTCGAGCGGCACGGTGGGCCGGGAGGGGTCCGGCGCCTCCCAGGCGGGCAGGCCGTCCGGCGGAACGACGTGCGTCGGGCGGAAGTCGTCGGTCGTGGCCGGGTCGGGGGTCGTCATCGCACCTACTTCCGCATGACCTCGGGTTCGTGCCGCCGCAGCAGTCGGGCCACCAGGCACCCGAACACGATCGACAGCACGACCAGCATGCTCATGTTGACCAGCCACACGCTGGGCTCGTGCCGGAACAGCGGGTCGGAGGTGAGCGCCCCCGGCACGATCCGGCCCAGGTCGATGGTCCCCGACATCGCGCCCAGGGCCCAGCGGGCGGGGACGAGCCAGGCCAGTTGTTCCACGCCGGGCACCCCGTGCAGCTTGAGCAGCGCGCCGCTGAAAACCACCTGGACGACGGCGATCAGCACCAGCAGGGGCATGGTGACCTCCTCCTTGGTCACCACGGCGGAGACCAGGAGGCCGAGCATCATCGCGCTGAAGGCCAGCAGGGCCACGGCCAGCGTGATCTCGAGAAGCGGCGGCATGAGGACACCTTCGCCGCGGGGCGCGTCGAGGTCGACGCCGAACAGCGCGACGAGGGTCAGGACGACGGCCTGGAGAACGGTGATGGTGCCGAGGACCACGACCTTCGACATCAGGTACGCCGACCGGGACAAGCCGACCGCGCGCTCCCGCTGGTAGATGCCCCGTTCCTTCACCATTTCGCGTACGGCGTTGGCCGCACCCGCCAGGACTCCGCCTATGCACAGGGTGAGCAGCGCGTTCGTCGACGTCTCCAGCGTCAGTTTGCTGCCCGCGACGGCTCGGGTCATCACGCCCATGACGCACGGCAGCGCGATCATGACGGCGAGGAAGGTCCGGTCGGCGCTGAGCACGGCCGCGTACCGGCGCACCAGGGTGCCGAGTTGCGCGCCCCAGCTCTGGGCCTTGGGCGGCGGTCCGACGGGGGCGGCCGGGCCGGCCCGGAGCAGATGAGGCTGTGGGCTGGAGCTGTCGATGTACCGGCCGTGGAGCGGCGAGCTCCGGTACTGCCCCGCCCAGTCCCGGTCCTGGTCCCGCTCGAAGGCCTCGAAGGCCTCGGGCCACTGCTCGTAGCCGAAGTAGGCGAGCGCGTCTTCGGGCGGTCCGAAGTAGGCGACCTTGCCGCCGGGGGCGAGCACCAGGAGCCGGTCGCAGACGTCGAGGCTGAGCACGCTGTGGGTGACCACGATGATCGTACGGCCGTCGTCCGCGAGGCCGCGCAGCATGTGCATCACCGAGCGGTCCATGCCGGGGTCGAGACCGGAGGTGGGTTCGTCCAGGAACAGCAGCGACGGCTTGGTCAGCAACTCCAGGGCCACACTGACCCGCTTGCGCTGACCGCCGGACAGGCTGTGGATGGGCAGGCCGGAGCGCTGCTCCAGGCCCAGTTCCTGGATGACCTCGTCTACCCTCGCCTGGCGCTCCGCCTTCGCGGTGTCCTGCGGGAAGCGCAGCTCGGCGGCGTACGCGAGGGCGCGCCGCACCGTCAACTGGGCGTGCAGGATGTCGTCCTGCGGCACGAGGCCGATGCGCTGGCGCAGCTCGGCGTAGTCGCGGTAGAGGTCGCGGCCGTCGTACAGGACCGCTCCGCGGTCGGCGGGGCGCTGCCCGGTGAGGGCGTTGAGGAGCGTGGATTTCCCGGCGCCGCTGGGGCCCACGACGGCCAGCAGGCACTTCTCGCCGACGGGAAAGGACACCTGGTCGAGGAGGATCTTGCGGCCACGGTCGACGGCGACGGTCAGTTCCTGGACATCGAGGGAGATCTCGCCGGTGTCGACGTACTCCTGCAACTCGTCTCCGACGAGGCGGAACGCGGAGTGGCCGATGCCGACGATGTCACCGGGGGTGACCGAGGCGCGGGTGATGGGCTGCCCGTTGAGGAACGTGCCGTTGTGGCTGCCGAGGTCGAGGATCTCGTACGTCCTGTCCGGGTGGGCCAGCAGTTCGGCGTGCCGCCGGGAGACGACCAGGTCGTCGATGACCAGGTCGTTGTCGGTGCCGCGGCCGATGCGGACGGTGCGGGTGGGCAGCGGTCGTACGGTGGTGGGCCGTGGGAAGGTGCCGCTGGCCGAGGGCCGGAATTCGCCCGACGGCCGCTGCGGGGGCTTGCCGGCGAAGACCGCCCGGGGGCCGTCGGAGGGGCTGCCGAAGTGGATGACGCTGCCGGGTCCGACACCCCATTCGCGGACCCGCCTGCCGTCGGCGTACGTGCCGTTCGTGCTGTTCTCGTCCTGGATCGTCCAGTGGTCCGCCTCGGGCCGCAGGACCGCGTGGTGCCACGAGACCCGGACGTCGTCGATGACGATCTCGCTCGACGGGTCACGCCCGACGTGATAGTCGCGGCTCGGACTCAGCACCGTGGAGCCCGTCTCGGTTTCGAGGACGAGTTCGGGCGCCGTCGGCGCGACCGACCGCTCTCCCATGCCCAGAATTCTAGCTATTCGTTCATATACGCGCCTGATCGGCGGCTCATGGCCGGTGCTGTGCGCGCCCATCGAGGCGGGTCAGGGCGCGCAGAAGGTGGTCGTCGCACACGATCGTCTCCGACGTCTCCGACCTGGCGCTGCTGGTCGGCGGGACCCTCCGGGAACCGCCCGGCGGCGGTCAGGCCGCGGAGCTGCCGAGGGCGGCGGCGGTCCGCTGCATGCGCAGCGCGTCGACGGATTCGGCGAGCAGTTCGTACTCGGTGGTGTCGTCGCTGGTGGCGATGCGGACGAGCTTTCCCGCGGCCAGCTCCTCGGCGACCAGCTCCTGCTGGAGGGTGTCACCGCACCAGGCGCGCAGGACGCTCGGCACGTCCGGGACGGTGTCCGCCACCGGCGCGATCGAGTTCGGCGGGAAGGTCGGATCGTCGGGTTGCGGGTCGAGCCGCGACGCCATCCAGGAGGCACGGTCCCGCATCCACCACAGGGCCAGCGCCAGAGTAGGTGCGCGATAGGTCCCCAACGGGACGCCGATGCGTCTACCTCCGCATATTCCGTATGCGGTCACATGGCACAGGAATTCGTCGTGCACGATCGCTCCCCCATTGCAACGCTCTCCGCCGGCCCGGCCTCGCTTCCCCTGCGGCTCGTTCGTGGTGCACGGTGGTGCTGCGCGCGTCGTGCATGGTCGTGCAGCGCGCGGGCGTGGCTGAATCGCCCTGTCACTCGAGTATCGCCACTCCTGACGCTCTGTCACCATGCCATTCCAGCCAGTCTCCTGGCATATTCACCGCCGGGTTTGGCCGAAATGCGACTCGCTGTCCTTACCCGGGAGGTAATCGACGCCCTCGGGCGGCGGCGGGCATGGTTGCGGTGTCGGATCCCGGCGGGGAACCACCGCCCGGAATCCACTCACTGACCAGCAACTACCCTGCTTTCCACGGAGGTTGATCCACCATGTCCGCAGCCGACAACCGTTACGAGAACGCCGTCGCCCGCTACTTCGAGGCCTGGAACGCCACTGACCGGGATGCGCTCGCCAAGGCGGTCGCCGCCGCCTGGAGCACGGACGGTAGCTACACCGACCCGCTGGCCGAGGTCCGCGGGCACGACGGGATCGCGGCGGTGATCGCGGCGGCTCACGAGCAGTTCCCGGGGTTCTCCTTCCGGCCCGCCGGCCCGGTCGACGGGCACCACGACATCGCCCGCTTCGACTGGGAACTGGTCAACGAGGCCGACGGCACGGCGCCCGTCGCGGGATTCGACGTGATCACCCTGGACGGCGAGGACCGGATCCGCAGCGTGCACGGATTCCTGGACCGCGTGCCGACCCAGTGACGCTCCGGAGCCTCCAGTCCGTCAGCGCGGAGTTCGACTGACGGCCTCCTTTGGAGGAGCGCCTCAGCCCGTGAGGGCCGCCCGTGCGACGTCACGGTAGCGCCGCGGCGCGACACCCGTGGTCCGCTTGAAGGCGTTGCTGAACGCGCTCTCGGACGTGTAGCCGACCCGCTGGGCCAGGGCCGACACCGACGTCTCGCCGTCCCGCAGGGCCCGGCGGGCCAGACTCATCCGCCAGTCCAGCAGATACGTCAGGGGCGGCACCCCGGCCACGGCCCGGAAGCGCTCGGCGAAGGTGGTCCGGGACATGGCCGCCGCCCTGGCGAGCTCCTCCAGCTGCCAGGGGCGGCCCGGGTCGGCGTGCATGAGCCGCAGCGCCGGGGCGATGCGCTCGTCGGCGAGGGCGCGCAGACGTCCGGCCGGGAGGGCGTCGGTGTCCGCGAGATAGGCGCGCAGGACCTGGACGAACATGAGCTGGGCGAGCTGGTCGGCCGCGAAGTCGGCCCCGGCCCGCTCGGCGGTCAGTTCGCGCAGCAGCTGGTCGAGCAGCCAGCGCATGACCGGCGCCTCCTCGGCCCCGGACCGGACGCACAACAGCGGCGGCAGGGCGTGCAGGAGCAACTCCTCGCCCGCCCGGCCCAGTTCGATGTGCCCGCCGACGAAGACGGCGTCCTCTCCGCCGCCGTAACGAATCATGGACCCGGAGGTGTCCGCGAAGAGTGTCGCGGCGTCCGCCGGCTGCACGGACGGATCGCTCGCGACCACGAACGCCCGGCTGCCGTCGAACACGGCCACATCGCCCGGCCCCAGCCGGGCGAACTCAGGCAGTCCCTCCAGGGACACCGACATGCCGCCCTGCACCACCGCGGTGATCTTGAGCATCCCGGGCGGCGGGAAGCGCAGCGCCCAGTCACCACCGGCCGCGAAGCCGCCGGAGATGACGCACCGGGCGTCCATGAGGGCGAGGGTGTCGGAGAGAGGATCCGCAGACATATCCGTACTATCGCGCAAGTAATGCGGACTATCAAGCATTCATCGTACGGATGCCCGGTTCTACGGTGGTCGGGAAGGCACACACGAGGAGAGCGGAAACATGACCACTGAGCAACAGCAGCAGCCCCTCCACTCCGGATTCGACGCCGCGTCCAGCGCCGAGGACGTCATCAAGGGCATCGACCTGACCGGCAAGGTCGCCGTCGTCACCGGCGGCTACTCCGGCATCGGCCTGGAGACCGTGCGCGTCCTGCGGGCCGCGGGCGCCGAGGTCGTCGTACCGGCGCGGGACACCGAAAGGGCGCGGGCCGCGCTCAAGGGGATCGACGGCGTCGAGACCGCGAGCATGGATCTGCTGGATCCGTCCTCGATCGACGCGTTCGCCGAGCGTTTCCTCGACTCCGGCCGGCCGCTGCACATCCTCGTGAACAGCGCGGGCGTCATGGCGACGCCGCTGACGCGCGACGCCCGGGGGTACGAAGTGCAGTTCGCCACGAACCACCTCGGCCACTTCCAGCTGGTCGCCCGTCTGTGGCCGGCGCTGCGCCGGGCGCACGGGGCCCGGGTCGTCTCGGTGTCCTCGTGGGGCCACCGGTTCTCGCCCGTTCTGTTCGACGACCCGCACTTCGAGCACCACGCGTACGACCGCTGGGTCGCCTACGGGCAGTCGAAGACGGCGAACATCCTCTTCGCGCTCGGTGTCGACGAGCGGGGCAGGGCGGACGGGGTCCGGGCCTTCGCCCTGCACCCGGGAAGCATCGTCGACACCGGTCTGAAGAAGTACCTGGCCGAGGAGGACCTCAGGGCCGTCGGCGTCCTCGACGCGGACGGCCGGCCGATCCTCGACCCGGAGCGCCAGCTGAAGACCGTCGAGCAGGGGGCGGCCACCAGCGTGTGGTGCGCGACCAGCCCCCTGCTCGAGGGCAGGGGCGGCGTCTACTGCGAGAACAGTGACATCGCCCCTCCGATGTCCGCGGAGGAGGGCCGTGAGTGGTCCCTCGGGAACAGGTCGGCGAAGGCCGGCGTGGTGCCCTACGCCGTGGACCCGACGGCGGTCGACCGCCTCTGGGAGCTCAGCGAGCGGCTCACCGCCTGACGACCGGGCCCTCCTGCCCGGTCGGCTGCTCCTACGGCCTGATCGGCGAGGCTCAGGCCTTGGTGATCGCGTCGATCCGTGCCAGCTCCTCCGCGGTGAAGTCCAGGGCGCGGGTGGCCGCGACGCTGTCCTCCAGCTGCTGGGGGCTGCTCGCGCCGATGAGCGCGGAGGTCACCCGGCCGCCGCGCAGCACCCAGGCGAGCGCCAGCTGCGCCAGGGACTGGCCGCGGGACTTGGCGATCTCGTCGAGGGCGCGCAGCTGCCGTACCAGGTCCTCGGTGACCGTGTCGGCGCTCAGGAAGGGGCTGTCGCTCGCGGCGCGCGAGCCCTCCGGGATGCCGTCGAGGTAGCGGCTGGTGAGCAGTCCCTGCTCCAGCGGGGAGTAGGCGATGGAGCCGACCCGCAGCTCGTCCAGCGTGTCCAGGAGCCCCTCGTCCTCGGGGCGGCGGTCGAGCATCGAGTAGCGCGGCTGGTGGATCAGCAGCGGGGTGCCGAGCTCGGCGAGGATGCGGGCGGCTTCCCGGGTCTGCTCCGCGGAGTAGTTGGAGATGCCGACGTAGAGCGCCTTGCCCTGCTGGACCGCCGAGTGCAGGGCGCCCATCGTCTCCTCCAGGGGAGTCTCCGGGTCGGGGCGGTGCGAGTAGAAGATGTCGACGTAGTCCAGGCCCATCCGGGCCAGGCTCTGGTCGAGCGAGGACAGCAGGTACTTGCGGGAGCCCCATTCACCGTAGGGGCCCGGCCACATCAGGTATCCCGCCTTGGTGGAGATGACCAGCTCGTCGCGGTGGTGCGCGAAGTCCGCCTTCAGGGCGTCGCCGAGGGCCGACTCGGCGGCGCCGGGCGGCGGACCGTAGTTGTTGGCCAGGTCGAAGTGGGTGACACCGAGGTCGAAGGCGCGGCGCAGGATCGCGCGCTGGGTCTCCACCGGCCGGTCGGGGCCGAAGTTGTGCCACAGGCCGAGCGACAGCGCGGGCAACTGCAGTCCGCTGCGTCCGGTGCGCCGGTAGGGCATGTCCGCGTAACGGTCGGGGTGTGCGGTGTACAACGCTTGCTCCTGAAAGGCCGGGAAAACAGGTCTCCACTCTCGCGCGGGCACGTGCAGAGGTCCAACGGGAGAATCGGATGGGACTGAGCGACGGCGCTTCTCAATCGGCGACTACTGTGGTGCCCCATGGAACTGCGCCACCTTCAGCACTTCGTCGCGGTCGCCGAGGACCAGCACTTCACCCGGGCGGCGGAACGGCTCATGGTGTCGCAGTCGGGACTGTCGTCCTCCATCCGCGCCCTGGAGCGGGAGCTTCAGGCCCCGCTGTTCGTGCGCACCACCCGTCGGGTCACGCTCACGGAGGCCGGTCGCGCCCTGCTCGGCGAGGCGGAGCGGATCCTCGCCCAGGTGCGCTCGGCGCAGGACGCCGTGGCCGCCGTGCAGGGCGTGCTGCGCGGCACGCTCTCCCTGGGCACCGAGCAGTGCATCGCTGGCGTGGACGTGGCCAAGCTTCTCGCGGCGTTCCGGCGGCGCCATCCCGACGTCGAGATCCGACTGCGTCAGGCGGGCTCCGAGGCGCTGGCCGAGGAGGTCGCCGCAGGCCGTCTCGACCTGGCCTTCGCCGTCAGGACGCGGGCGGACGGCGACCAGCTGCGGTCGGTGCCGCTGACCAGCGAGCCGATGACCATGCTCTGCCATCCCACGCACCATCTCGCGACCGCCGCCGTGGTCACGCCCCAGGAGCTGGGCGGCGAGGCCTTCGTCGACTTCCACCCCGACTGGGGGCCGCGCCGCACCACGGACGCGGCCTTCGCGGCGGCGGACGTACGGCGGACGGTGGCGCTGGAGGTCAGCGACGTGCACAGCCTGCTGGAGCTGGTCCACGAGGGCCTCGGCATCGCCGTCGTGCCCCGCCACTTCGGCCACAAGCGCGAGGCCGGCGATCTCACCGCCCTCCCTTTCAAGGGCGCCTGTGAAGCCTCGTACGAGACGGTCGCCATGCTGCCGCCGCCGGACGCCACCAGTCCGGCGGCGCGGGCGCTGATGGTGCTTCTCGACACCCCGCAAGAGGGGGCCTGACACCACCCCAGGAGGGGCTCCAGCACTCCTGACCGAGCCCGCTGCCTGGCCGCAGACTCATGGACGTCCACGAAGGCGACTGCGAGGCTGGAGTGCGGAGATGGCGGATCACACACGACGGACGGTCCTGCGCGGGACGGCGGTCGCGGCGGCGGGCGGCCTCGTCGGCGCGATGGGGGGCCGGGCGGCAGCGGCGGCGGCACCGATGCCGGGCACGGCGGCACAGGGCGGGCACCGGTTCCCTTTCCTGGAGGGGGCGTTCAAGCCCGTCACCGAGGAGCTGACGGCGTTCGACCTCCCGGTCACCGGACGCGTCCCGCGCGAGCTGAACGGCCGCTTCCTGCGCAACGGCCCCAACGTCCTGGGCCTGGAGGACCCGCGCGCCCACCACTGGATGCTCGGTGAGGGCATGGTGCACGGCGTGCGGCTGCGGGACGGTCGCGCGGAGTGGTACCGCAACCGCTGGGTCCGCTCGGCCTCCGTGGCGAAGAAGCTCGGCGAGCCGTACCCCGGGCCCGTCCCGCCGGACGACTTCCCGTGCAACACCCATGTGATCGGGTACAGGGGACGGATCCTGGCCCTCCAGGAGAGCGGGCCGCTGCCGTACGAACTCGACCACGAGCTCGACACGGTGGGCACGTACGACTTCCGCGGCACCCTCGAAGGGGCCTTCACCGCCCACACCAAGTTCGACGCGGCAGCCGGAGAACTGCACGCGATCGCCTACTACCCCACCTGGGACCACGTCCGGCACCAGGTGATCGACCACACGGGCCGGGTCGCGAGGACCACGCGGATCCCGGTGGCGGACGCACCGATGATGCACGACTTCGCGCTCACCGAGAAGTACGTCGTGATCTTCGATCTGCCCATCACCTTCGACCCCGCGGGAGCCGAGCGGGGCGACCCCGTGCCGTACGTCTGGAACGAGAAGCACCCGACACGGGTCGGTCTGCTGCCACGCGCGGGGGGCGAGGTCCGCTGGTTCGAGGTGGATCCGGTCTTCTACTCGCACACCCTGAACGCGTACGACGAGGGCTCGTCCGTGGTCGTCGACATGACGACCTACCCGGCGCCCTTCTACGTCGCGGGCCGCGGCTGCGACGGACCGTACGGCGCCGGCACCGCCTCGCTCGAACGCTGGACGATTGACGTGGCGCACGGCCGGGTACGCACCAGGACGCTCGACGACCGCCCGCAGGAGTTTCCGCGCGTCCACGAGGCGTTGGTGTCCAGGCGGCACCGTTACGCCTACACGGCCGCCGCCGCGGACATGACCCTGGCGTATCTGACGCTCGACGGGAACCCGCCCGACCGGGCCTTCGCCAACGCGCTGATCAAGCACGACCTGCTGCGCGGGACCACGCAGGTCCACCGGCTGCCGCGGGACGCCGCCGCAGGGGAAGCCGTCTTCGTCCCCTCCGAGGGCGCGCGGGCCGAGGACGACGGCTACGCGATCGCCTACGTGCACAATCCCGATCGCGGGGCCGCCGACCTGGTGATCCTGGCGGCCCAGGACTTCACGGGCGAGCCGGTCGCCCGGATCCATCTCCCGGGGCGGGTGCCGCTCGGCTTCCACGGGAGTTGGATTCCGGACGCGTGAGGGACCTCGATGGGCGATGGTGGACGCATGCACGCAAAGGACATCCTCATCGACGCGTACAGCCGCATCCAGGAAGAGGTCCATGCCGCCGTCGGGGGCCTGCCACCGGACGTTCTCAACGCCCGCCCCTCGGACGACGCCAACTCCGTCTCATGGCTGGTCTGGCACCTCACCCGCGTCCAGGACGACCATGTCGCGGACGCCGCCGGGCTCGAGCAGGTCTGGCTCGCGCAGGACTGGGAGAAGCGCTTCGGGCTCGATCTGCCGCGCCGGGACACGGGGTACGGGCACAGCTCCGAGAAGGTGGCCAAGGTACGGGTCGACTCCGGTGACCTGCTGACCGGGTACTACGACGCCGTGCACGAACAGACGCTGGAGTTCCTGCGCGGGCTGACCGCCAAGGACTTCGAGCGGATCGTGGACGAGCGCTGGGATCCCGCGGTCACGCTGGGCGTCCGGCTGGTCAGCGTCCTGTCCGACGATCTGCAGCACGTCGGACAGGCCGCCTATGTACGGGGGCTGGTTCAGAGGGCGTAGCCGGGCAGCACGACGTCCTCGATGAGGGCCTTGCGCTCGTCGAACGGGATGAACGCGCTCTTCACGGCGTTCACCGTGACCGTGCGCAGGTCCTCCACCGTCCAGCCCGCCTCCTCCACCAGCAGCGCCATCTCGCGCGTCATCGTCGTACCCGACACCAGACGGTTGTCGGTGTTGAGGGTGACCCGGAAGCCGAGGTCGCGCAGGGCCGTGATGGGGTGCTCGGCGATGGAGGTCGCGGCACCCGTCTGGAGGTTGGAGGTCGGGCACATCTCCAGGGCGATACGGCGGTCGCGCACCCAGCCCGCGAGGCGGCCGAGCTTGCCGTCGACGATGTCCTCGGTGATGCGGACGCCATGGCCGACGCGCTGGGCACCGCAGACCTGGAGGGCCTGGTGGATGCTGGGCAGGCCGTGGGCCTCACCGGCGTGGATGGTGAACGGGACGCTCTCGCCGCGCAGGTGCTCGAAGGCGGCGAGGTGGTCGGCGGGCGGGAAGCCGTCCTCGGCACCCGCGATGTCGAAGCCGACGACCCCGGCGTCCCGGAACGCCACCGCGAGGTCGGCGATCTCCCGGGTGCGGTCGAACATGCGCATCCCGCACAGCAGGGTGCCGACCCGGACCGGGGTGCCCGCGGCCGCCGCCTTGGCCATACCGGCCGCCAGACCTTCCTGCACGGTCTCGACGACCTCGGGCAGCGTCAGCCCGCCGTTCACCATCAGCTCGGGCGCGTACCGGACCTCGCCGTAGACGACGCCGTCCTCGGCCAGGTCGAGCACGTACTCCTCGGCCGTGCGCAGCAGGCCCTCGCGGGTCTGCATCACGGCGAGGGTGTGCTCGAAGGTGGCTATGTAGCGCACCAGGTCACCGGAGTTGGCGGCCTCGTAGTACCAGGCGGCCAGCGCGTCCGGGTCGGTGGTGGGCAGCGTGTGGCCGACCGTCTCGGCGAGCTCCACCAGCGTGGCGGGGCGCAGCCCGCCGTCGAGGTGGTCGTGCAGCACGGCCTTGGGGAGGCGGCGGATGGTGTCGATGTCGATGCGGGGCGCGGTCATGCGTGTCGTTCCTCGGCAGGTTCTGAACAGATGGGTGGATGTCAGGCGGTGGCGGGCTGGAGCAGGTCCCAGCGGTTTCCGTACAGGTCCTGGAAGACGACGACCGAGCCGTACGGTTCGTGGCGCGGCTCTTCCAGGAAGGTGACGCCCGCCTCGCGCATGCGGGCGTGGTCGCGGGCGAAGTCGTCGGTGTGCAGGAAGAAGCCCACGCGCCCGCCGGTCTGGTCGCCGACCCGGCCGCGCTGTGCCTCGTCCTTGGCCCGGGCCAGCAGCAGTCCGCTGCCGCCGCCCTCCGTGCCCGGCTCGACGACGACCCAGCGGGAGCCGTCGGGCCGCGGCTGGTCCTCGACGAGCCGGAACCCGAGGGCTTCGGTGTAGAAGCGGATCGCCTCGTCGTAGTCGTCGACGACGAGGGTGACCAGCGCGATGCGTCGCATCGGGACCCCTTAGGTAGTTATACGTAACACGCTAGGGTACGGCATCCCACCGCATGCCCCCCCCACCCTGCCCACGCCGAGTCGCACGGGGCGACGGGGTGCGGGACGCTGGGCACACCCCCGGCCCCCGTCGCCCGCCTGCGTCCGACAAGGCCCCCCCCCCACGCACGGCGTGCATCTTTCACGGCCGCCGCGGGAACGATCTCGGCCCGCCGATCGTCTACAGTTATGTAGACCGTCTACAGGATTGTAGTCACCGCGGACGTGGTCTTCCGACGCGCCCGCACGCCCATCATGGAAGGGGCCTCCGTCGATGTCCGCAGCCCTGCACACCGCGCCGCCGTGCGCGGTCGACGTCCCCCGGGCCCCCTCATGAGGCGTGCGGACGCGTCGGACCTCGCGGGATCGACCGCGGTCGGCAGCCTGGTCGCCTTCGTGCTGCTGACGCTGGTCGTGACCGGCCAGGACGGCGCCCCGCTCTCCGGCGACCAGGACCTGAACGCCTGGTCCGCGGATCACCGCCCGCCCGTGGCGCTGGCCGTGGCCCGCGGGCTGACCTACACGGGCACGGGCGTCGTGCCGTACCTGCTGGTCGCGCTGGCGGGTGTCGTCCTCGGTCGCACCGCACGACAGCGGATCCTCTTCGCCCTCGGCTGCGCCGGCTGTCTCGCCGCCGCCCAGGCCGTTCGGTACGGCGTGATGTCCCTGGTCGCCCGCCCCCGCCCCGCGACGGTGGAGTGGGCCACGCAAGCCTCCGGCTGGTCCTTCCCCTCGGGCCACACCACCACGTCCGCCATCAGCGGCGGACTGCTCCTCCTCGCGGTGCTCGCGCGGGCGCCGCGCGGCGGACGAGGCCTCGCGGCGCTCCTCGCATGCTGGGCCGTCCTGGTCGGACTCACCAGGGTCTACCTGGGCGTCCACTGGTTCTCCGACGTGCTCGGCGGCTGGCTGTTCGCCCTGTGCTGGCTGAGCCTCAGCGTCTACGCCCTCACCCGCATCGCCCCGCACACGTTCTCCGCCATATCGGCGCTCCGTACCCGCCCTGGTCCCACGACGACGGAAGAGCGCCCGGACGACTCCCACCCGCACCGCGAAGTCCCCCCTCGCTCGGCTCCGTGACCACCCGCCCGACCGGCCGCACGTCCTGCTGCCGGCGCCGACGCAGGACCTGCTGCGGAAGGTGGCCGCTGGGCGCGTCGTGCGGGCCGGGGGAAGGCCGGGCGCCCGCGCATGACATCGTGGAGATCAACTCGGGGCCGGCCCCGCCGGCTCCTGCCCAGCGCTGCCAAACAGGAGTTGAGTGCGATGTCCGAGCTGCCGAAGCCGACCGGAGCCCCCGCCCATCAGAACGTGACCTTCCCCAGCGCCGGGACCACGGCCCACGGCTATCTGGCGCTGCCGCCGTCCGGGCAGGGACCCGGGGTGATCGTCATCCAGGAGTGGTGGGGTCTGACCGACCACATCGCGCAGGTGGCGGACCGGCTGGCCGCGGAGGGCTTCGTGGCCCTCGCGCCCGACCTGTACGGCGGCAATGTCGCCCATGACAGCGGTGAGGCCTTCCGGATGATGAAGGAGCTGCCGGTGTCACGCGGCGTCGAGCTGCTCTCCGGTGCGGTCGATCACCTGCTCGGGCTGCCCGAGGTCACCTCGGACACGGTGGGCGCGGTCGGCTTCTGCATGGGCGGCGGCTTCGTCCTCTACCTGGCCGCGGCCGACCCCCGGGTCAGCGCGGCGGTGCCGTTCTACGGCGTGATCCAGGGTGAGCTGCCCGACTTCTCCCGCCTGAAGGCACAGATCCTGGGTCACTACGGCGAACTCGACACGAGCATCCCGAAGGAGAACCTGGAGCAGCTGAAGGAGGCGGTCCAGCAGCAGGCCGGCATTGCCGCGGACTTCCGTCTCTACCCTGCCAACCACGCCTTCTTCAATGACGGCCGCCCGGAGTCGTACGACCCCGAGTCGGCCGCGCGGGCCTGGGAGAGCACGGTGCCCTTCCTGCACGAGCAACTGGGCTGAGCAGGTCACCCGGGGGCGGCCCGGCAAGGACCGCCCCCGGTGACGGGGCCATCGGTCACTCGCCCGGCCGATGGAGTGCGCCGAGGCGGGCCATCTCGCCGTCGGTGAGCCGCAGCGCGCCCGCGGCGACGTTCTCGACGAGATGGTCCGGGCTGCCGGTGCCGGGGATGGCGAGCACGTGCGGGCCCTGCCGCAGGGTCCACGCGAGGCGTACCTGCGCGGGCGTGGCGCCGTGCGCACGCGCGACGGCGAGCACCTCCTCGTCGCCGTCGCTGCCCCTCGGGCCCTGCTCACCGCCCTTGCCCGCGATCGCGAAGAACGGCACGAACGCGATGCCCAGCTCCCCGCACCTGCGCAGGAGTTCGTCGGTCCCGGCGTTCGGGGAGTCGAGCCCGTACCGGTTCTGCACGCTCACCACCGGCGCGATGGCGCCCGCCTCCTCGAGGTGCCGAAGTCCGATGCTCGACATGCCGAGGTGCCGGATCAGCCCCGCCTCGCGCAGCTCGGACAGTGCGCCGAAGTGCTCGGCGATCGAGTCCTGCCCCATCCGCCGCAGGTACACGAGGTCGAGGTGGTCGCGGCCCAACTGCCGCAGATTCTCCTCGACATGGGCACGGAGCTGGTCCGGCCGGGCCGGGGTGCCCCACTCCCCCGAGTAGTCGCGGAACGGCCCGACCTTGGTGGCGATGACCAGGTCGTCCGCGTACGGCGCCAGCGCGCTGTTGATCAGCTCGTTCGCGGAGCGCAGCGACGAGAAGTAGAACGCGGCGGTGTCGATGTGGTCGACACCCAGCTCGATCGCGCGGCGCAGCACGGCGATCGACCGGTCGCGGTCGCTCGCCGTGCCGAGGTGGAAGGCCGCGCTGCCCGTCAGCCGCATCGCGCCGAAGCCGATGCGGTGGACGGGGAGATCGCCGAGTGTCCAGGTGCCCGAGGCTGCCGCGGTGATCGTTTCCGAGGTCATCGCGGCAGTTTCGCATACCTTCCCGGGCCCGGGCGGCTGCCGTCGACGGCCGATCAGCAGTAGAGGTTGCCGCCGGCCGAGGTCCCGAGGATCTGCACGAACCGCTGGTAGGCGTCCACCCTGCTCTGCACCTGTGCCGGGTTCTTGCCGTCGCATTCCAGGGAGCCGTTGATGCTGCGGATGGTCTGGCCGAATCCCGCGCCGTTGACCATGGCGTTGTGGCCCGTCATGCTGCCGGGACCCGTCTGGGTGTTCCAGTACCACAGGCCGGTCTTCCAGGCCACGGCGGCGTCGTTCTGCACCAGGTAGGGGTTGTTGAGGAGGTCGATGCCGAGCGCGTCGCCCGCGGCCTTGTAGTTGAAGTTCCAGCTGAGCTGGATCGGGCCGCGGCCGTAGTAGGCCGACTGTCCGGCCGGGCAGCCGTAGGGCTGGCTCCAGTCGCAGTAGTGGGGGTAGTTGGCGGTGTTCTGCTCCACCACGTAGACCAGGCCGCCGGTCTCGTGGCTGACGTTGGCGAGGAAGGCCGCGGCCTCCTGCTTCTTCACGGTGTCGCTGCCGGTGTTGGCGAAGGCCGGGTAAGCGCTCATCGCCGCCCGCAGACCGCTGTAGGTGTAGAAGGAACTCCGGTTCGGGAACATCTGGTTGAACTGCGCCTCGCTCACCACGAAGCCGTCGGAGGGAGGTGTGGTACCTCCGTCGCAGGCGTAGGGGTCCCAGTACCAGGTGCTGATGGTGGGGTCGTAGCCCGGGTTGTCGTGCTCGGCGATGTAGGTCTTCCCGTCGGTGTAGCGGACGACGTCACCGGTGACGTACGACCTCCCGGCCACCCAGCTCGGGTAGCTCGAACAGGAGGCGGCGGAGGCGCCGGCGGCCGGCAGCAGCACCGGGGTGGCGGACGCGAGGGCGAGGGCGATCAGGACTGCGGAGATGCGGCGCCTCGACACAGGTCAACTCCTTTGCGGGACACGGCCGCTCCCGGACAAGGGCAGCGCGGAGCGGAGCCTTGTGCGCACGTGCCGGCGAGGCCGGCCACGGCGTCGGGGGCGGCCGTGGTGGGGGGTGTGGAGCCACACTCAACCGCTTTGGTCTGTACCAGTCAAGGGTGTAGACCAGTCAGATCTGACAACGTTGGCAGAGAGGGTCGCACAACGGTGCCCCGGCAGATCGGCGAGGATCTGCCGGGGCACGGTCGGGGCCTACTCAGCCCAGCGGCTTCTCCAGCACCGCCTTGTGGTGGCTGAACGTCTCGATGGAGTAGCGGCCGTGGTAGCGGCCCATGCCGCTCTCGCCGACCCCGCCGAACGGCAGGTCGGAGACGGTCAGATGGGCGAGCGGCAGACCGAGGCCGAGGCCTCCGGAGGACGTCTCCTCGGCGATCCGCTCCCGGGTGGTGTCCGACTCGGTGAAGACGTAGAGCGCCAGGGGCTTGTCGCGGTCGTTGATGAAGTCGATGGCCTCGTCCAGCCCCGCCACCGTGACGATCGGCAGGATCGGTCCGAAGATCTCCTCCTGCATCACGGGGGACTTGGGGTCGACGTCGGCGAGGACGGTGGGCGCGAGGTACTTGATGGCCCGGTCTCCGGTGCCGCCGATGACGGTGCGTCCGGAGTCGAGCAGGGAGCTGAGCCGGTCGAAGTGCCGCTCGTTGACGATCCGTCCGTACTCGCCCGACTGTCGCGGTTCGGCGCCGAAGAGGGCCTCGACGGCGCGGGCGAGTTCGGGCTCCAGCGCGCGGGCGGTCTCCGCGTCGGTGAGGACGTAGTCCGGTGCGACGCAGGTCTGCCCGGCGTTGAGGAACTTGCCGCGGGCGAGCCGGTCGGCGACGACGGACAGGTCGGCGTCTCGGTCGACGAACGCCGGGGACTTGCCGCCCAGTTCGAGGGCGACGGGGGTGAGGTGCTCGGCGGCGGCCCGCATCACGATCCGGCCGACCGCGCCGTTGCCGGTGTAGAAGATGTGGTCGAAGCGCTCCGCCAGCAGCGCGGTGGTCTCCGGAACCGCGCCCTCGACGACGGCGACCGCGTCCGTGTCGAGGTAGCGCGGCAGCAGCCGCGCGACGGCCGCCGAGGTGGCGGGGGCGAGCTCGCTGGGCTTGACGACCACCGCGTTGCCCGCGGCCAGCGCGCCGAGCATCGGCGTCAGCAGGAGCTGCACCGGATAGTTCCAGGGGGCGATGACCAGCACGACGCCCAGCGGGTCGTACCGCGTCCAGGCACTCGCGTCGGCGCCGAGGTGGGCGGGGACCGGGGCGGTCTCGGGGCGCAGCCACTCGTCGAGGTGCTCGAGGGTGTGGTCGATCTCGCGCACGGTGAAGTCGATCTCGGTGCGGAAGGCCTCGGTGGAGCTCTTGCCGAGGTCCGCGTGGAGGGCCTCCGCGAGCTCGGCGCCGTGCGTGGTGAGCAGTTCGCGCAGTCGGCGCAGCTGGGTGGTGCGCCACGCGAGGGGCTTGGTGCGGCCGGAGCGGAAGGTGGCGCGCAGCCGGGCGACGATGTCGGCGGGCTGCTCGGGGGTGCGGTCGTTCACGGTGCCTCGCTGATCGGTGCGGACCTGGCGGCCCACGGGCGGTCGTCTTGAGCCGTAGAGCTCGGTGTAAACGCCAACCTTTCATGTGGCCAAATAAATTCCGGGTACACGAAGAATACGTTCCGCGATCATGGCGTCACGGAAGGAGGTCGGAGGGCGGGGTCCGCGGGAGTGCCGCGCGGGCCCGTTCGAGGTAGGCGCGCTCCGGTGCGCTGTCGGTCAGCGCGATGGCCGCCTCGTACGCTCCTGCGGCCTCGGTGTGGTGCCCGAGGCGGCGCAGCAGGTCCGCCCGTACGGCGTGGAAGGCGTGATATCCGTCCAGGTCGAGCGCGTCCACGAGGGCGAGCGCCGGCTCCGGGCCCTCGACCTCGGCCACGGCGACGGCCCGGTTGAGGGCGACCACCGGGCTCGGGGCGAGCGCGGCCAGCTGGTCGTAGAGCTGGAGGATCTGGCCCCAGTCCGTGGCGGCCGCGGTGGGGGCGTCGCTGTGTACGGCGTTGATCGCGGCCTGGATCTGGTACGGGCCCGGCCGGTTGCGGCGCAGACAGCGGCGCACGAGGGTCTGTCCCTCGGTGATGAGATCGCTGTCCCACCGCGAGCGGTCCTGGTCGGAGAGGAGGATCAGGTCGCCGTCCGGTGTGGCGCGGGCGGGCCGACGCGACTCGATGAGGAGCATCAGCGCGAGCAGGCCGAGGGCCTCGGGCTCGTCCGGCATCAGCTCGACGAGGAGTCGGCCGAGCCGGACGGCTTCGGCGCAGAGATCCTCCCGGCCGCCGTAGCCCTCGTTGAAGATGAGGTAGACGACCGCGAGCACTCCCCTGACACGGTCCGGGAGGTCCGCGTCACGCGGGATGCGGTACGGGATGCGGGCGTCGCGGATCTTGGCCTTGGCGCGGACGATCCGCTGCGCCATGGTCGGCTCGGGGACGAGGAAGGCGCGGGCGATCTGCGGCGTGGTCAGACCGCCGAGGAGGCGCAGGGTGAGGGCGACCTGGGCCTGGGTGGCGAGCGCGGGGTGGCAACAGGTGAAGATCAGGCGGAGCCGGTCGTCACGCACGGGGCCCTCCTCGGCCGGTTCGTCCCGGGCGTACAGCCGCTCGGCCTCGGCGTGCCGGGCCTCGCGCGTGGACTCGCGGCGCAGCCGGTCGACGGCGCGGTGGCGTGCGGTGGTGATGATCCACCCGGCCGGGCTGGGCGGTATGCCCGACTCCGGCCACGTCCGCAGGGCGGTGGTGAAGGCGTCCTGGACCGCTTCCTCGGCGAGGTCGATGTCACCGAGGAAGCGGACGAGGACGGCGACGGCGCGGCCGTATTCGGCGCGGAACACGGCCTCGATGTCGGCGTTCGGAGTCATCCGTCCTCGGCTTCGCCCATGAAGGGCCGCACCTCGATGGGGAGCGTGGTCGCCAGCGTCGCCTTGCGGCCCCATGCGAGCGCCGCGTCGAGGTCGGGTGCCTTGATCAGGCAGATCCCGCCCAGGTACTCCTTGCTCTCGGAGTACGGGCCGTCGGTGACGAGCACGTCGTCGTCCTTGGCGCGCACCACGGTGGCCGTCTCCGGTCCGTGCAGTCCCCCGGCGAACACCCAGGCACCGGCCTCGCGCAGCTCCGCGTGGAAGACGTCGAGATTGTGCATGATCTCTTTCAGGATCTCGGGCGCGGGCGGCTCACCGGGCGGCTGCATCACGCTCAGCAGGTAGTACTTCATGTGTGCTCCTCGGCCGTGTCGTTCTCGGCTCGTTCTCGGGTGGTCTTGCACTGACTACACGAACGGGAGGCGGCCGGATCGACACACGACACGACGACAGCGGGAGATTTTTTCGATGACCACCCCACCGCATCCGCTCGTCGCGGCGGCCGGACGGCTGGCGGCCGAGGTGCTGGCCCCACGGGCGGAACGCGTGGACCAGGAGGGCGTGCCGGCGAGCAGCATCGAGGCGGTCAAGCGGTCGGGGCTGCTCGGGGTGAGCGCGCCGGTGGCCTACGGCGGGTCGGCCGCGCCCGCCGCGGTGGTCCGGGAGACCGCCGAGATCCTGGCCGGGGCGTGCTGTTCGACCTGGTTCGTGCAGACCCAGCACCACACTCCGGTGCTGACCCTGGCGAAGGGCGAACTCGCGGCGCGGGAAAGGTTGTTGGGCCCGCTGGCGAGCGGGGAGCTGCTGTCCGGGGTCGCGTACGCACAACTGCGGGCCTACCCGCGGGTCCCCGTTCGGGTCACCCGTGAGCGTGGCGGCTGGCGCTTCGACGGGACGGTCCCCTGGTACACGGGCTGGGGACTGAACGACGTGATGCTGCTCGCCGGGGTGACGGACGCGGACGAGGCCCTGTTCGCGTTCACCGAGGCGCGCGAGCAGCCCGGACTGCGGCCTTCGCCTCCGATGCGGCTGGCGGCGCTCACCGCCTCGCGCACGGTGTCCCTGGAACTGGACGGGCTGTGGCTCCCGGACGACGCCGTGGCCCTGCGCACGCCGTACGAGAGCTGGGCGGTCACCGATCGCCCCAAGAACACCAACGCCTCGCCGGCCGTCTTCGGGATCACCGCGTCGGCGCTCGACCTGCTGGACGGCGATCCCGCGGCGAAGGAGACCGGGCAGGTGCTGCGCGCCCGCCTCGACGAGGTCAGACGGCAGGCGTACGAACTCGCCGACCATCCGGTGCCCACCGAGCGGATCGCGGAGCGGCTGGCGGTCAAGACGCGGGCGTACGACGTCATGCGCGCGGCCACGACCGCGGCGGTCGTGGCCGGTGGCGGGCGCGCGATGGACCTGGGCAGCCCGGCGCAACGGCTGGCACGCGAGGGGATGTTCCTGCTGGTGCAGGGGCAGACCGCCCAGGTGCGCGCCGCCCACCTCGGTGCGCTCGGTTCGTTCGGCTCGCCCGGTTCGTCCGGCTCACTCAGCTCGTGAAGGGCACCTGCGCGGCGGGGGCGGTGGTAGGCGCGAACGGGTGCTGCCACAGGCCCTGTGCGGCCAGACGCGGCAGGACGCCCTCGCCGAACCAGTACGCCTCCTCCAGGTGCGGATAGCCGGAGAGGACGAACTCGTCGATGCCGAGGGCGTGGTACTCCTTGATCCGCTCGGCGACCTCGTCGTGGCTGCCGACCAGGGCGGTGCCCGCGCCGCCGCGGACGAGGCCGATGCCGGCCCACAGGTTGGGGTGGATCTCCAGGTCCTCGCGGCTGCCGCCGTGGAGGGCGAGCATGCGCCGCTGCCCCTCCGACTCGCTGCGGGCCAGGCCGGCCTGGACGGACTTCACGGTGTCCGGGTCGAAGCCGTCCAGGAGCTTGTGGGCCTCGGTCCAGGCCTGTTCGGCGGTGTCGCGTGTGATGACGTGCAGCCGGATGCCGAAGCGGACGGTGCGCCCTTCCTTCGCCGCCAGCCCCCGTACCCAGGCGATCTTCTCGGCGACCTGGGCGGGCGGTTCGCCCCAGGTGAGGTAGACGTCGACGTGGCGGGCGGCGATCTCGCCGGCGATGGGCGAGGAGCCGCCGAAGTAGACCTCGGGCACCGGGTCGGGGACCCGGGCCAGCCTGGCGTCCTCGACCTGGAGGTGTTCGCCGGACAGGTCGACGGTCTTGCCCTCCCACAGGTCCCGCACGATCTGCAGGAATTCGCCGGTACGGCGGTAGCGGGCGTCCTTGTCGAGGAAGTCGCCGTAGGCACGCTGTTCGTGGCTCTCGCCGCCCGTGACCACGTTGAGGAGCAGCCGCCCGCCGGTCTGCCGCTGGAAGGTGGACGCCATCTGCGCGGCGAGCGTGGGGGAGACGAAGCCGGGCCGGAAGGCGACCAGGAACTTCAGCCGTTCGGTGTGCCGGCTGACCATCGCGGTGGTCAGCCAGGCGTCCTCGCACCAGGCACCGGTGGGGGTGAGCGCGCCGACGAAGCCCAGGTCCTCGGCGGCGCGGGCGATCTGGCTCAGATAGGCGACCGTCGGCGGCCGGTTCCGGCCGAAGGCCGTGGCGGGGGTGCCGTGGCCGCCGCCTACGACATGGCGGCTGTCGCCGTTGGTGGGCAGGAACCAGTGGAAGGTGAGGGACACGGGGGCGTTCTCCGATCGTGGGGGCCGATGAGCGAGTGGGGTCACAGCAGGCCGTGGCGGGGCGGCTTGGTGCCTCCCAGCACGTACCGGCCGATGTGCTGGATCTTCCAGCGGGCCGGGTCGTGCAAGGTGTGGGTGCGGGCGTCGCGCCAATGCCGGTGCAGATTGAGCGAGTTGAGGGCGGAACGGGTGCCGCACAGCTCGAAGAGGGCGCCCGCCACCTCCACGGCGGTGGCGGAGGTGTGCACCTTCGCGGCGGCCACCGCGATGGACGCCTCGGCCGCCGAGTCCTTGGTCGGTTCGTCGTGGGCCGCGTCCACCGTGCGGGCCGCGGCACCGAGCAGCGCCTCGGACGCCCTTACCTGGACGGCGAGTTCACCGAACCGCTGGATGAGGAGGGGGTCCTCGGCCGCCGTGTCGAAGCCGCTCTCGAACCAGGGTCGGCTCTTGGTGCGGACGAACTCGGCGGCCTCGGCCAGCGCGCCCGCGGCGATCCCGGCGTCGATGGCGGCATGCAGCAACTGGGCCACCGCACCGTGGAGTTGGGGTCCCTGGAAGGTGAGGTGGTGGGGAACGACACGGTCGGCGGGCACGTGGACGGCGTCGAGGCGGACGGTGCCGCTGGCCGTCGTACGCTGCCCCATGCCGTCCCAGTCGTCGACGACCGTGACCCCGTCGGCGCCGCGCGGGACGTAGGCGACGTGCAGGTTGTCGTCGGCGGCTCGGGCGAGGACGGGGATCCAGTCGGCGAAGAGCGCGCCGGTGGAGTAGTGCTTGACGCCCGTGAGGACGTACGAGCCGCCAGGCCCGGGGCCGAGACGGGTGCGGATGTCCTGGACATGCCGGGTGCCCGCCTCCGACTGGGCGTTGCCGAAGCGGCGTCCGGCCAGGACCTCGCCGAAGAAGAACGTCTGCTGCTCCGGGGTGCCCTGGCGGCGCAGCACGTTCACGTACACGAAGTGGTTCTGCGGGATCTGGGCGAGGCTGGCGTCGGCCGAGGCCAGCAGCCTGAAGACCTCCGTCAGGGTTTCCTGCCGTACGTCCGCCCCGCCGTGCTCCGCGGGCACGGTGACGGCGAGCAGCCCGGAGGCGGAGATGCGGTCCAACTCCTCGCGCGGGAGCCGCCGTTCAAAGTCCCGCGCCGAGGCACCGGCGCGGAACTCCTCGGCGAGCGCGGCGGCGACGGCGAGGGCCTCGACGTCGTCGGCGATCACTTTGGCGGACATCGCCTCAGCCCGCCGCGGCCAGCAGGGGCGCGCCGCCGAGGGCCGCCGAGAACTGGTCGACCACCTGTGTGAGGGCCTCGGCCGTGGCCGGGGCGACGGTGATGCCACCGTCCTCGCCCGTGATGATGTCCTTGTCGAGGGTGAACCAGCCCTGGACGATGTGCGCGGCACCCATGGAGTTGAGGACCGGGCGCAGGGCGTAGTCGAGGGCGAGGACATGCGCGGTGCTGCCGCCGGTGACGAGCGGCAGCACGGTCTTCCCGGTGAGGGCGTACTGCGGGAGCAGGTCGAGAAGGGCCTTGAGGACACCGGAGTAGGCGGCCTTGTAGACGGGGGTGCCGATGACCACGCCGTCGGCGCGGGCGAAGAGTTCGGTCGCCTCGACGATGGCGGGGTGCTTGAAGTCGGCGCCGAGCAGGGCCTCGGCGGGGATCGTGCGGACGTCGAGCGGGATCACCTCGTGTCCCTGCGCGGCCAGCCGGGTGTCCAGATGGCGCAGGAGCTTCGCGGTGCGGGAGGAGACGGACGGACTGCCGGAGACGGACAGGACGGTGGCCATGGGGTCCTCTTTCGGGAGCGGAAGCAGGGGCGGGAGCGGGAGCGGAGTGGGGAACGGCTTCAGGGGTGCGCGGAGACGGACTCGGTCTCGGCCCCGGTCCCTGTGTCCGGCAGTCGCGCTTCCAGTTCGCGCACCAGGGGCAGCACCCGGCGGCCGAAGTACTCCACCTCCTCGTGGTAGTGGAGGAAGCCGAGGAGGAAGAGGTCGACGCCCAGCCGCTTGTAGGCGACGATCCGTTCGGCGATCTGCTCGGGGGTACCGATCAGGCCCGTACGGAAGCCGTCGTTGTACTGGACGAGGTCCTCGAAGCTCGAGTCCTGCCACATGCCCTTGCCGTCGGCGGTGGACTGTCCGGCCTGCTTCACGGCGGCGCCGAAGCCCTCGACGGCCTCGTGGTCGGCCTGGGCGACGATCTCGCGCAGGGTCTCGCGGGCCTCGGCCTCGGTGTCACGGGCGATGAGGAAGCCGTTGAGACCGAACTTCGGTGCCGCGCGCCCCACTTCGGCCGCGGCCTTCCGGACGTCCGCGATCTGCTCGACCACCCCGTCGAAGTCCTTGCCGTTGGAGAAGTACCAGTCGGAGACCCGGCCCGCCATGGCGCGGGCGGCGGTGGAGTTGCCGCCCTGGAAGATCTCCGGGTGCGGGCGTTCGGGGGTGTTGAGGGGCTTGGGTTTGAGCGAGAAGTCGCGCAACCGGTAGAAGTCCCCGGCGAGTTCGGTGTGGTCCTCGGTCCAGATCTGGCGCAGGGCGCGGATGAACTCCTCGGAGCGGCGGTACCGCTCGTCGTGCTCGAGCCAGGGTTCGCCCAGAGCGGTGAACTCGCCCTTGAACCAGCCGCTGACGACGTTCACCGCGAAGCGGCCGTTCGACAAGTGGTCGGCGGTGGCGCCGAGTTTGGCGAGGACGCCCGGGTGCCACAGGCCCGGGTGGACGGCGGCGATGACCTTCAGGCGCTGGGTGGCGAGCAGCAGCGCGAGGCTGAAGCTGGTCGACTCGTGCTGGAACTCGGCGCCGTAGCCGGCCATGTAGCGGACCTGGCTGAGCGCGTAGTCGAAGCCGTTGTTCTCGGCGAGGACGGCCAGTTCGCGGTTGTAGTCGTAACCCCAGTCGGTGCGCTGCTCGATCCTGCTGGTGACCAGGCCGCCGCTGACGTTGGGAACCCAGTACGCGAATTTCACGGGATTCACGGGGTTCAGGGGATTCACGGGCGCTGCGGACATGCGGAACTCCTGTTGCGGATTTCGGGTACGCCGAATTCCGGGGGCGCGTTCAGGACAGCGCGCGGGATCGCGGAATTCAGGCGGTGCTGTGAGAACGCCGCACACGGCTGTCCGACGACAGCGGTAGGCCGATGGGGTGCGGCGGATCCGGGGACTCAGGCCGCGGTGCAACAGGAGGCGCTGGAGACGCGCGCGAGGTCGACATGGCGTCGCCGCGTGAGGTCCAGTCGCATCATCATGCCGTCGATCGTGGCAGCCTGCCGCGAGGGCAGTCAAGGAAAACCCGACCGGTCTCGTATCGCGGACCACCGAATTTCACGAACGTGTGACAGGGAAACCCTTGAACGGGCCGTGAAATGGTCCGCATTCTGCTGGCGTGCGGACAGAGCAACTGGAATACATCGCGGCGGTCACCCGGCTCGGCTCACTGCGCCGGGCCGCCGAGGAACTCCACCTCTCCCAGCCGGCGTTGAGCGAGACCGTGCGGAACCTGGAGCGCGAACTCGGCGTCGATCTGCTGGAGCGCAAGCGGTCCGGCGCGCGGATGAGCGCCGAGGGGCGGGAGCTGCTGCCCCACATCATCAACGTGTTGGACGCGGTGGACCGGCTGCGCGGCGCGGCCGGCGAGCAGCACCGCATCAGCCGGATGGTCCGCGTCGGCACGGTGAACGCGGCGACGGTGCCCCTGCTCATCCCGACGGTCCGGGAATTCCGCGCGGCGCATCCGCTGACGCAGGTCGAGGTGGTCGGCGCCCAGCAGACGGAGATCCACCGGGCCCTGGCGGAGGGCGGTCTCGACCTGGGCCTGGTGAACCATCTCGAAGGCGACGACCTGCCCGCCGACTTCGAGACCGCCGAACTGCTGCGCGGCCGGCCGGTGGTGTGCCTGCGCCCGGACAGTCCGCTCGCCGCACTCGACGCGGTGTCGGCGGCGGACCTGCTGGACGGACGCGAGGCGCTGATCGCCATGCGCTCCGGGTACGTCATGCACCGCTATCTCCACCGGCTCCTGGAGGGCCGCGGCCCGGCCCTCTCGTACACGACCGACGGCGCGGAGATGGGCAAGCTCATGGTCGCCGAGGGGCTGGGCGCGACGGTCCTGCCCGATTTCAGTGTGATCGGGGATCCCCTCGAGCGGTGCGGCGCGATCACCCACCGGCCGCTCACGGACGACACGACACGCGTCCTGCTGATGCTGCGCCGCCGCCGGGCGGAGTCGGTGCCGCGTGCCGCCCACGACCTGCACGAGGCGTTCGTGCGCAGGGCGGCGGAGCTCGGCGGCCGGCTGTCGGATCGGCCCTGACCGGGGTCGTTCAGTCCTCGTCGCCGGCCGGCACCACCACGAGGAAGGCGTCCGACTTCAGGTCCATCACCACCGTCGCGGGCTGCCCCTCGGTGCGGCGCCGGGCCGCGTACTCCTCCGCCGTCCAGGATCCGCGCGGGCCTCCCGCGGGAAACCGCTCCAACACCTTCGTGCCCCTCACGGCAGACACCTCCAGCTGTGACCTCGGACGCTCGTGTTCTCCCGCTTGCCCGCGATTCCCCCGGACATGTCCGTAGGGACTCCGCCGGACAGGTCCGGGGCGCATCCGACCGCCGTGTTCGCGTGGAAGAGATGAGGGAGGGAACACGGGAAGCGGGTGGCCCGGTGAACGACGGAGGGACCCATGAGCGACGACGATCCCCGCCCCGGCCCGCGCTGTCTGGTGACCGGTGCCACCGGCTACATCGGCGGCCGGCTGGTCCCCGAGCTGCTGGCGGCGGGGCACCGCGTGCGGTGTCTCGCCCGCTCCCCCGCCAAGCTGCGCGACTACCCGTGGTCGGGCGACGCGGAGGTGGTGCGCGGCGACGTCACGGACGCCGGCTCGGTCGCCGAGGCGTTGCGCGGCATCGACGTCGCGTACTACCTGGTGCACGCCCTGGGCACGGGCCACGGCTTCGAGGAGACCGACCGGAAGGCCGCCCGGATCTTCGGCGAGCAGGCCCGCGCCGCCGGCGTGAGCCGGATCGTCTACCTGGGCGGGCTGACCCCGGAGGGTGTCCCCGAAGAACGCCTCTCGCCGCACCTCAGGTCGCGCGCCGAGGTCGGCCGCATCCTGCTGGAGTCGGGCGTGCCGACCACGGTCCTGCGCGCGGCCGTGATCATCGGTTCCGGCTCGGCCTCCTTCGAGATGCTCCGCTACCTCACCGAACGCCTCCCGGTCATGGTCACGCCCCGCTGGGTGCGCACCCGGATCCAGCCGATCGGCGTACGGGACGTGCTGCGCACCCTGGTCGGCAGCGCGCGGATGCCCGCCGGGGTCCACCGCGCCTTCGACATCGGCGGTCCCGAGGTCCTGACCTATCTGGAGATGATGCAGCGGTACGCCGCCGTCGCCGGGCTGCCGCGCAGGCTGATCCTGCCCGTGCCGGTGCTCACCCCGGGGCTCTCCAGCCACTGGGTCGGCCTGGTCACCCCGGTGCCCGCGTCCATCGCGCGCCCGCTCACGGAATCACTGCGCCACGAGGTCGTCTGTCGCGAACACGACATCACCCGGTACGTCCCCGATCCCCCGGGGCGCCCGTTCGGCTTCGACGAGGCGGTGTCGCTGGCCCTGCAACGGGTGCGGGACGCCCAGGTCACCACCCGGTGGTCGTCGGCCTCCGTGCCCGGCGCGCCCAGTGATCCCCTCCCCACCGACCCCGACTGGGCGGGCGGCAGTCTCTACACCGATCAACGCGAACGGTCCGTGGACGCGCCGCCCGGGGCGCTGTGGCGGGTGATCGAGGGCATCGGCGGTGAGAACGGCTGGTACTCCTTCCCGCCCGCCTGGGCGCTCCGCGGCCGGCTGGACCGGCTGGTGGGCGGTGTCGGACTGCGGCGCGGACGGCGCGACGCCGCCCGGCTGCGCGTGGGCGACTCGCTCGACTTCTGGCGCGTCGAGGAGATCGAGCCGGGCCGGCTGCTGCGGCTGCGCGCGGAAATGCGACTGCCGGGCCTCGCCTGGCTGGAGATGTACGCCGAGGCCGGCGCCGAGAGCGGGTCCCGCTACCGGCAACGCGCCCTGTTCCATCCGCACGGCCTGCTGGGACACGCCTACTGGTGGAGCATCTCGCCCTTCCACTCCGTCGTGTTCGGCGGCATGGCCCGCAACATCGCCAAGGCGGCGGCCGAGGCCGACGTACCGGCCGGGGCACCGCAGCCCGCCGTGCCGTCCCACTGATTCCGCATCCACTCGCCGATACCCGCATCCGCCGGGGACCGCGGGCCCGAAGCAATCATGACCGCACCCGTCGCCGCCCTGTCACAACACCGCGTTCCCCAGTCTCGGAGTCACCCCATGAACGTCTCGGTCGTCCTGTTCACCTCAGATCTGCGCCTGCACGACCATCCAGCGCTGCGCGCGGCGCAGGACGGCTCGGCCGCGCTCGTGCCCCTGTTCGTACGCGACGACGCCGTCGCCGAAGCGGGCTTCACGGCACCCAACCGGATGGCGTTCCTCGCGGACTGTCTGGCGGACCTGGACGGCGGGCTGCGGGCGCGCGGCGGCCGCCTCGTGGTGCGCTCCGGCGATGTCGTCTCACAGGTGTGCAAGGTGGTCGCCGAGGCGGACGCCGACGAGGTGCACATGGCGGCGGGGGTCAGTGGCTACGCCCGCCGCCGCGAGGAGCGGCTGCGCGCGGCCCTGGAGGGCGAGGGATGCCGGCTGCACGTTCACGAGACCGTGATCACCGCGCTCGCGCCCGGCGCCGTCACTCCGTCCACCTCGGACCACTTCGCCGTGTTCACACCGTACTTCCGACACTGGTCGCGGGAGCCTCTGCGGGACCCGGTCGCCGCGCCCCGGGCGATCCGGGTGCCGGACGGCGTCGGCTCGGAGGCGATCCCCTCCCGCACGGGCCTGTCCGGACTGTCGGAAGGGCTGGCGCGCGGCGGCGAGTCGGAAGGCAGGAAGCGGCTCATGGCCTGGCTGCGCGCGGACATCGCCTCGTACGAGGACGGCCACGACGACCTGTCGGGCGACGCCACCTCCCGGCTCTCCCCCCATCTGCACTTCGGCACCCTCTCCCCGGTCGAACTCGTCCACCGGGCGCGCGCGGCGGGCGGCCCGGGCGCCGAGGCGTTCGTACGGCAACTGGCCTGGCGTGACTTCCATCACCAGGTGCTCGCCGCGCGGCCGGACGCGGCCGTCGCCGACTACCGCACCAAACGCGACCGTTGGCGCTCGGAAAGAGCGGCGCACGACGACATCAAGGCGTGGAAGAAAGGACGCACCGGCTATCCGGTCGTCGACGCGGCGATGCGCCAACTGTGCCACGAGGGCTGGATGCACAACCGGGCACGGCTGCTGGCCGCCAGCTTCCTCACCAAGACGCTGTACGTGGACTGGCGGATCGGGGCCCGGCACTTCCTGGACCTGCTGGTGGACGGCGATGTCGCGAACAACCAGCTCAACTGGCAGTGGATGGCCGGAACGGGCACGGACTCGCGGCCGGGCCGCGTCCTCAATCCGGTGACGCAGGCCAAGCGGTACGACCCGGACGGGGAGTACGTCCGGCGCTGGGTGCCGGAGCTGGCGGGGCTCGCGGGCGGCGCGGTGCACGAACCCTGGAAACTCCAGGGCCTGGAGCGCGCCGCGTACGACTACCCGGACCCCGTCGTCGAACTCTCCGAGGGGCTGGCCCGGTTCAGGGCCGCTCGGGATCGTGGCTGAGCGGGATCGCGGATGAGCGGCAGAGCGGCATCGCGGCAGATGAGAGGGTGGCTCAGCGGTTCGCGACCGCGCGGGCGCCGGCACATTTTGCTTTCCCTAAAGATTTCTCCGGCCCGCGCAGCCGTACTGGTCAACGTCCGACACACCCGTACCGGATCCACGCACCGGATCCACCGAGCGGCCCACCGGAGCGTCACGCTCCGGGCCGCCGCCCCGCCAGGAGGCTCAATGCGCATTGCACGAACCGCAGGAACCGTCTTCGTGGCCGGTGCGTTGGTCATGACTCTCGCCGCGCTCGCGTACCCCAGCATGCTCGGACTGCAGACCACGGCCGCTGATCAGAGCCGCGTCATCGCCAATACCTCGACGGGCCCGGTGACCGAGGCCGACCGCGACTTCGTCGTCAAGGTGCGGGCGGCAGGGCTGTGGGAGTACCCCGTGGGGATGCTGGGTCTGCAGAAGGGCACCACCCCGGCGGTGAGGACCGCCGGTGACCACCTGGTCAAGGGCCATGCCGCGCTGGACGAGACCGACCGCAAGGTCGCCGCCGCACTCGGCATCACCATCCCCAACAAGCCGTCTCCTCAGCAGCAGGGCTTCGTGTCGACGCTGAGCGGAGAAACCGGCAAGCAGTTCGACACCGATTTCGCCAACATCCTGCGGATGACCCACGGTTCGATCTTCAACACCGTGGCCAAGATCCGGTCCACCACCAAGAACTCGCTGGTCCGCCAGCTGGCCGACCAGGCCAACGTCACGGTGCTTGACCACATCACGGTGATGGAGAAGACCGGGCTGGTCAACTTCGACCAGACGCTGTTCCAGCAGACCACCCCGCCGAAGCTGCCCGCCTCCGATCTCACGCCGCCCGCGCCCGCGCCGGGTGAGCCGACCGTCGTACTCACCCCGCCCGCCGACGCCTCCCCCTCGCCCACCGGGACGGTCGGCTGAGCCGTGCCCGGCCCGACGGCGCGCGGGCGATCAGCTCCGGGTGACCGGGACGGGCGGGTCGTACAGGGCCGAGAGGGTCCCGAGGGCGTCCCGAAGCCCGGGCGGGCGGAGCATCCCCCGCACCGGGCGGCCCGCCCAGCCCGGCCCGCCGAGCAGCACGGCCGGGTGACTGCGGGCCCCCGTGACTCCCCACCGGGTGTCCGCGACATGCCGGGCCAACGGCAGGTCGGCCGTCGAACGCGTCTGGGCCCAGAGCAGTACGGCCTTCGGGCCCAGCCGTCGTACGGCGGCGGTCAGCGCCTCCGTCGGAACCGCCGCGCCGAACATCCTGGTCGGCAGGCCGAGTTCGACGAGCCCCGCGTGCAGCGCCTCCAGCGCCAGGCTGTGCTGTTCGCCCGGGACGCACGCCAGCACCACCGGCCCCGCGGCGGCGGCCGGGGTTCCCACGGGCCCGACCGGCTCGGTGGCACGGTGCAGGGCACGTGAGATGTGCCAGGACAGCAGGTGTTCCACCTCCACGTAACGGTCGCCGGAGGACTCCCACTTGCGTCCGACGGCGTGCAGGGTCGGCACCATCACCTCGTCCCAGGCGGGGACCACGCCGTAGCGCGCCACGAGGGAGGCCAGCTGGTCGCCCACGGTCGGTGCGTCGAGGCGGACCGCGGCGCGCGCGAGACCCCTGCACTCCTGGCGGACGTCACCGAGCGGCAGTGCGCCGGCCGCCTGCGAACGGGGCCCACCGGGCCGGTCGCCTCCCCCGGGCAGCTCCGGTTCGGGCCGATTCCGTCCGACGCCCTCCTGGGCGGTCCTGGCCGCCTCGGCGGGCGGTACCCCGGCCGAGGTCAGCCGGCACATCTCCTCGAGCATGGCCACGTCCTGCGGCGTCCAGCGGCGGTGCCGCCCGTCGGAACGTACCGCGGGCCCCACTCCGTATCTCCGGTCCCAGGAACGCAGGGTCGTGGGCGACACCCCGAGGCGGCGGGCCAGGGACCCCGTCGTGACGCCCGCTTCGACGGGCCGCGCGGCCGCTTCCCGCCGCTGTGCCGGTCGGTTCTCGCCCATGCGGCGACTATACGACGCACAAACGATGCGAGTTGTCCGTCATGTGCCTCGGTTCACACGATGGGGATCACCGGGCGCGTCGCGGGAAGCGCACGGTGACCGGGAGCCCGCCCGAACCGAGGAGCCGTGGCCATGACCGTGGATTCCATCACCGAGCAGTGCGTCGACGGGCGGTGGGAGGCGCTCTCCGACACGGATCTGGCCCAGGGCCTCGTGGACGGCGACGAGGAGTGTCTGACCGCCGCCTACCACCGCTGGGGAACGCTGGTGCACACACTGGCGGGACGTTCGCTGGGCGACACCCGGGAGGCCGAGGACGTCACCCAGCAGGTGTTCCTGGCCGCCTGGCAGGGCCGGCGGGGTTACCGCCCCGAGCGGGGCGCGTTCGTGGGCTGGCTCGTCGGCATCACCCGCCGCAAGATCGCCGACGCTCTCTCCGCGCGGACCCGCCGTACCGATCTGGTCGCCGCCGCCGGAGCCCTCCTCGACCTGGTCGACGACAGCCAGACCCGCCCCGAGAGCGTCCTCGACCGCGTCCTCCTGCGGGGCGAGCTCGCCAGACTTCCCGCACCCCAGCGCCGGGTGCTGCACCTCGCGTTCTACGAGGACCTGACCCAGCCCCAGATCTCCCAGCGCACGGGCTGGCCACTGGGCACCGTCAAGAGCCACTCCCGGCGCGGACTGCACCAACTGCGCCGCTGTCTGCGCGCGCAGGCCGTCGACTTGAACGCCTGAATTCGCCACCGGGAGCCGATCCACCGACAGCCGCAGGGCCTGGTCGGGGTGGACCACGATCACGACGGAGTCGTTCCCGGACCTTCGGCCCCGCCCGCGTAGCGCGCCAGTTCCCACGGGTCGTGCGCGCTGAAGATCTCCACCTCGTCGCCGTGCAGCCGCACCAGTTCCCGCAGACGGGCGTGGTTGCCGAGGCGCAGCGGCCGGTCCACCTCGGTGATCTGCTGGAGGACGTCCAAGCCGGGGTGTCCCCGGGGGTGGTCGGGGTCGATCTCGTGGTGGAAGTAGTACGCGTCCCCGCAGTGCAGCAGCCGGCGACCGCCGTCGGCGACGGCGATCGCACTGTGGCCGCGGGTGTGGCCGCCCAGCGGGACCAGCAGGATCTCGGCGTCCACGCCCTCCAGCGGGCGCACGGCGTCGAATCCGAACCACGCCTCGCCGTGCGGCTGCGCGTACGTCACCCAGTGCGGCCGATGCGCCCACTGGGCGGGGCGGTAGCGGACGCGGTCCTCCGGGTGAGCCCCGGGGGCCGCCATCGCCGCACGGTGTTCGGCCTCGCTCAGATGGACCTTGGCCCAGGGGAAGTCGGGCAGTCCCCCGGCATGATCGAGGTCGAGGTGGCTGAGGACGACGTGCCGGACGTCCTCCGGGCGGAAGCCGAGCGCGGTGACCTGGTGCAGCGCGGTCTCCGCGAGGTCGAGGACGGGCTGGGCCCGGCCGAGGAAGTCCGTGCCGAGGCTCTCCTCGGGCCGCGCCACGTCCTGCGTACCGATGCCGCTCTCGACGAGGACGAGCCCGTCCCGGTCGGTCTCCACGAGAAGACAGTGGCAGACCGCGGGAAGGCTCCCCTCCTCGGTGTCGATGGTCCGCATGGAGCCGCAGTTCAGGTGATGGATCTTCACCGTGAGTCCCTTCGACGGGTTCATAGCTACCGAACGATCGTGAGCTAATCGCGAACGGTCGTTAGGTTAAAGTGACCGCATGAGCCCCCGCAAGTCCGTTGCCGAAACCGCCGCCACACGGAGCCGGATCATCGACAGCGCCCTGACGCTGGCCTCCACGGAGGGCCTCGAAGGCCTCACCATCGGCCGCCTGGCGACCGACCTGGAGATGAGCAAGGCCGGAGTGATCGGCCACTTCGGCAGCAAGGAAGCGCTCCAACTCGCCGTTCTGGCCGCGGCCGTCGAGAGGTTCCGGCTCCGCGTGCCGGCCCGCGCCGTCGGCGCCAGGCCCGGCACCGAGCGGCTGACGCGCGCCTTCGACGAGTGGATCGACTACATGACGGAGGGCGAGGGGCACGGCGGCTGCTTCCTCACCTCGGTGGCGAGCGAGTTCGACGGCCGCCCCGGTCCGGTCCGCGACGCGGTGCTCGACGCGCTCGCCTCCTGGTCGGCGTATGTCGCCGCGGAGTTGGACACGGCGGTCGAGACCCGCGAACTGCCCCCGCGCACCGATGTGGAACAGCTCGCCTTCGAACTCAACGGCGTCGCCCTGGCGGCCAATCAGTCCATCCAGCTCCACGGCGACCCACAGGCACCCACACGGGCCCGCCGCGCCGTCACCCGCCTCCTCGGCGCCCCCTGAGGAGGGACCCCGCCCCGGCGGAGCCAAAAGCCACCTCTACACATAAAGAAGAAATAAGAGCACAATGAAAACAAGCGGCGCCAACCGCATACCGCGCCAGAAGCGGTCAGGCCTGCACAGAACGAAGGAGACGACTCATGGCCAACGTCTCGCACCCCAGAAGTGACATCACGACCCACCCCGATGCATCCGAAATGCGGGAGCGGTATGACCGCGTGCTCGGTGGCCGCGATGTGGCGCTCGTCGACGGACCGGTGTTCCTGCTCGGTCTGTACTGCGCGGTGTCCCCGTGGATACTCCACTACACGACGAGCCAGCCCGCCCTGGCGACGCACAACCTCATCATGGGCATCGCCATAGGCCTGCTGGCCCTCGGATTCACCAGGGCCCCCGAAAGGATGTACGGCCTGAGCTGGGCCATCTGCGCGATGGGCGCGTGGTTGATCATCTCACCGTGGGTGGTCGGAACCAGCCCGGACACCGGCGTCGTCATCAACAGCATCATCATGGGCGCGTTGGCCGTGGTGCTCGGGGCGCTGTGCGCGGTCACGACGACGAGGAGCACTCCTCGGGCGTAGGCCCGACGGACACCCTCCGGAGCGGTCCCGACGGACACGCCCGGGAACAGCGCCGGAGGCCCATACCCGGGCTCAGCCCAGCGAGTCGATGCCCGAGCTGAGCCCAGGCACCACGAAAGGAAACGAACAACCCCACAGGCCGGCCCGCCCACGCGGACCGGCCTCCTTCACGCCCACCCCGCATGCCTCCCGATCGAGGCGGTCACCCAGCCACGGACAGTCACGCAGGCGATTGTTTGCATGGTGGCGGGCCGAAGAGCCGCCGCAGGTCTCTAGACACCCGCGCCCAGCGACCAGCTCGGTGTGCTGCCCGCGAGGCGGCAGGTGAGGAAGTACAGCGGAATCGGCGGCGTGTACGGCGAGTCACCCGCGGGCCGGTGGATCAGACGGGGGCGCGCGGACCGTGAGCGCAGCAGAGCCCGTGTCCAGGACGGGTCGGCCAGCCGGGCGCCCACCGCGTAACTGGTGGAAGGCGGCCAGGTGACGCCTATGTGGGAGCCGGAGGGGACGATCCACCACCACCGCTCGTCGTCGGCGAAGACACAACCGACACGGGGCAGACAGTCCATGATCCGCTCCCCGTGCTCCGGGGAGGTGCCCACGGCGTCGTACCCCAGACCGGCGGACAACTCGGCGGGTATCACCAGTCGTGCCGGGGACTCGTGGGGCGGCGCGGTGGGGAGGTACATGCGCAGGCCAAGGACGGCGGGATAAGGGCGCGGTTCGACGACGGCGGTGTGATCACGTCCGTCGGGGGCCTGGAGACGGTCTCGGCCGTCGAGGGCGGAAGGGTGGTCGCCCGGGTGTCCGGCGGGCTGGTGATCGCGCAGGTCAGGAATGTGCTGTCGTTCCATCAGATAAGGATCCTTCGGCCGAGTGGGGGATGGGCCGGGCCATGGTCACGGTCGCCGGCGAGCCGGTCGACACGGTGTCTCCTCCCTTCGACGGCAGTACGGCCCAGACGATGCGTCCGGAGCCGTCGGCGGTGTCTGTGACGCCCCAGTCGCTGCTCAGGGCGCCGACCAGCAGGAGCCCACGTCCACCCTGGTCGTCGTGCCCCGGCCGGCGCTGGGCCGGAAGGCTCCAGCCGCGGTGCTGGTCCTCGACCTCGATGTGGAGCCGCTCCTCGGCGATGTGGACTCTGCACACGATCCACTCGCTCGCCGTGTGCGTCAGCGCGTTGGTGACGAGCTCGGAGGTCACCAGGACAGCGTTGTCACGGGTCTCGGAGTCGATGCCCCACTCGGTGAGCCACTCACGGACGTCTCTTCGGGCGATACCCACCGAGGCGGGGGCCGCGGGCAGGGCGAACACACCTGCCCGACGGGGATATTCGTCCCCTGGCGAGAGGCCCAGAGGCTGGGGGAGGGAGGGCGGGGTCATCGCCGTTCGCCTTTCGTCTGCCTTCGCACCACAAGCGGTGCCAATGCCGTCCCCCGTGACCTCGCACTGCCGCGAGATGCACACAACTCGCCGCGCAAGACGTCACGTTGCAGCCCCGTCTCCCCCAACTGGGCCGCACAACCACTCCCTTCACCGGGCCAGGGACGATAGGACCACTGTGGCAGCTGCCAACAACACCTCGCAACCGACAAGTTGAAAATTGCAATGTGCCAGGTGCATGCTTCCCCCGTTGACGGATGATCGTGACAGACTGCGACCTCGAAGCCCGCTGTGAGGGGGTAAGGCGTGTCCACGGAGACCGACTGGGGCGGCGCCCCCTCCGTCCTGCGGATGATTCTCGGCAAGCAGCTCGAGGAGCTGCGCACCCAGGCCGGGCTGACATTCGAGCAGGCGGGCGAGGCGATCGGCGTCAGCCACTCCACCATCCGCCGGATGGAAGCCGCCAAGGTGGCCCGGCTCCGGATCACCGACGCCGAGAAGCTCCTCCAGACGTACGGCGTGACGGACCAGCAGGAGATCGACACCTTCCTGAAGTCGGTCCGCGAAGCCAACAAGCGCGGCTGGTGGCACACGTACCGCGATGTCCTGCCCGACTGGTTCGCGGCGTATCTGAGCCTGGAGCAGGCGGCCCTCCAGATCCGCGCGTACGAGGCGGAGTTCGTGCACGGGCTGCTGCAGACGGAGGCGTACGCCCGCGCCCTGCTCGGCGCGGGCAATCCGCACGCCTCGGCCGAGGCGACCGAGCGCCGGGTCGCGCTGCGCATGCGTCGTCAGGAGCTGCTGTCCCGGCCCGCCCCGCCGCGCGTCTGGGTGGTGATGGACGAGACCGTGCTGCGGTGGCCGGTCGGCGGGCCCGAGGTGATGCGCGCGCAGATCGACCATTTGATCGCGGTCAACGCACTCCCCCATGTGACCCTGCAGATCATGCCGTTCAGAAACGGCCCGCATCCGGCCATGCGGGCCGGCGCGTTCCATCTCTTCCGGTTCAGGGCACCCGAGCTGCCGGACATCGTCTATCTGAGCGGTCTGGTGGGCGCCGTCTACCTCGACAAGGACGACGACGTCGTGGTGTACCGCGAGGCCCTGGACCGGCTGGGCGCACAGTCGGCGCCCGCCAGGAAGACCGAGGAACTTCTCGGTGCGATTCGCAAGGAGCTATGAGTGCACCACCACATACGCAACGGTATGCCGTCCCGGGACCTGGGCACGCAGGGCTGGTCCAAGCCGTGGAGCGACGACGCGGGTGGCGCCTGCGTCGAGGCGAAGAAGCTGGGCGACGGACGGATCGCGCTGCGTCAGTCCACCGATCCCGAAGGGCCCGCCCTGGTTTTCACGCCCCGTGAAATGACGAGCTTTCTTGCGGGCGTCAAGGCGGGGGAGGCCGACTTCCTCCTCTGACAACCTTGTCTGATTCCTATGCCCTGTTCTTTCCCCCACGATGTTCTCGTTCCCCACGAAGTTCTCATTCCCCCACGAACACCAGCTGCGTACCGACGACTTGATGGGAGGGGCGGCGTTGCCCGACAACGGATGGCCTGCCGACCGTATCGACACCGAGAGCGCACACTCCGCGCGCATCTACGACTACATCCTGGGCGGTAAGGACTACTACCCCGCCGACAAGGAGGCGGGCGACGCGATGGCGCGGGAGTGGCCCGCCCTGCCGATCCACATGAAGGCCAACCGCGACTGGATGAACCGCGCGGTGGCCTATCTGGCCAAGGATGCGGGGATACGCCAGTTCCTCGACATCGGCACCGGCATCCCCACCTCCCCCAACCTCCATGAGATCGCCCAGACGGTGGCCCCCGACTCCCGGGTCGTCTACGTGGACAACGACCCCATCGTCCTCACCCTGTCGCAGGGTTTACTGTCGAGCACCCCCGAGGGCAAGACCGCTTACGTCGAGGCGGACATGCTCGACCCGGCGACGATCCTGGGCGCGGCGGAACTGCGCGACACCCTCGACCTCACCCAGCCGGTCGCCCTCACGGTGATCGCGATCGTCCACTTCGTTCTGGACGAGGACGACGCGGTCGGCATCGTCCGGCGCCTCCTGGAGCCCCTTCCCTCGGGCAGCTACCTGGCGATGTCCATCGGCACCGCCGAGTTCGCTCCCGACGAGGTGGCCCGCGTCGCCCGTGAGTACGCGGCCCGCAACATGCCCATGCGGCTGCGCACCCACGCGGAGGCCGAGGAGTTCTTCGAGGGCCTCGAACTCGTCGAGCCCGGCGTCGTCCAGGTCCACAAGTGGCACCCGGACGGCACGGAGACGGGCATCCGCGACGAGGACATCGCGATGTACGGGGTGGTGGCCCGCAAGCCGTAGCCCGTCCGCTCCACACCACCCGTGCCGCCGGCCCCAAGCGAAAGGGGCCCGGCGGCACGGGCGTTCTTGTCGGCCGAGCGCCTGGCCCTGTCCGGCGGATCACGCCGCAGACGCGGGGCTTGGCACGGCCTCCTGTGCCGATGAGACACCGTGACTTCCCTCCGGCCTGATCCCACCGGACAGGCTCTAGGCGTCCGCCGTGGAGTCGAGCAGGGCCGCGCACTCGGCCGCGAGGGCCGCCATGCCGTACGTCCGGGCCACGCGCAGCGCCTCCCGCAGCAGTCCGGAGGCGTGGGCGGCGGCGCCGGGGCGGTCGGACCTGCGCAGCGCGCGGGCCTGAGCCAGCCGGAGGCGGGCCAGCTGGGGTTGGGAGGAGCGGACCGGTTCGGTCGCGGTGCGGAAGTGGGCGAGGGCCGTGTCCGGCTCTCCGGCGGCCAGGGCCAGCAGGCCGCGGGCCCGGGCGGTCGGTCCGATCAGCACGGTGGGCCAGCCCGCGAGGGCGATCTGCTCGCCGTCGTGGTCGGCGAGCCGCTCCCGCAGTACCGGCAGGACCTGGCGCAGTTCGGCCTCGAATCCGCCCCGGGCGTCGAGCGCGGCGCTCACCTCGGCGAGCAGCACCAGCGTGGGCACCGCCCATCCGGAGGGCGGGAACCGGCTGAAGTCGGCGGTGTCGTGGGCGAATCCGACGAGCCGGTCCGCCCCTTCGGCGTACTGACCCGTCTCGCACAGCGCGAGCGCGAGCCCGGCCCGCCAGACGGGGAAGTAGCCGTGCCGTTCGACGGTGTCGGCCAGACCGGAGGCGAACAGGTCCGCCATCCGGCCCTGTTCGCGCAGCAGCCAGTAGGCCTGGCCGAGGCGGGTCTGGTGCAGGTTGTCGGCGGGGACGGCCAGATCGGCGGGTAATCGCTCGACGAACGTCAGCGCGTCGCCGAATATCCAGCCCGCGGCCTTGTCGAACCGGCCGTGCCACAGGTCGAGCAGCGCGTCCAGGGTGTGCTGCTGCCAGGTCGTCAGCACGCCGCGCGTGTCCGCGGCGTGCTTGCGGTACTGGTTCGCCGTGGCCAGCGCGCTGTACACCTTGCCGGCCCGCAGCTGGTCGAGGGCGACGGCCATGAGCGCCTCGCCGCGGAAGTAGGCCGAGCCGTGCCGGGCCGCGGCGTCCCGCAGGCGTTCGGAGAGCGTCAGGGACTCGGCGGTGGACATGAAGTCGTACAGTCCCCACCGGCATTCGGTGAGCACCTCGCAGGCCACCTCGTCGTCCTTGCCGTCCACGGACAGCCTGCGCAGCGTGCTGCGCGCCAGCCGTGCGCCTTGCTCCGGGCCCGCCTGGCCAGCGGCGGTGTCCTGGCTGACCGCCATGGACAGCTTCTTCGCCAGGTGCGCGTTGAGTCTGAGGCGCAGTCCGGCGGCCTCGACGCTCCCGTCGTCGCCCAGCGCGGCGAGACTCTCCCTGATCAGCTGGAGCAGTTCGTGGTCGACCTGCCCGGGGTCCGACCAGCGGCGGGCCATCCTGATGACGGCCTCCGCCCGGGCCGTGGGATCCCCCTCTGCGCTCGCGTACGCCGCACGGTAGAGCCGGTCCGCCTCGCGCATGTCCCCGGCGGTGTGGCTGAGGTCACCGCGCCGCAGCAGCCGGTCGAACTCGTCCCGTTGCCGGGCGGCGGACGAACCTCCCGTTCCCGCCCCGGACTTGACCAGTTTGGCCGCCCGCTCCCCCGGGCCCGGGCCGATCGTCTTCGAGATCCGCTCGGTGGACGGATCGGGAACGAGGGCGAGCAGCGCGCCCTTCGCCTCCAGCCGTTCGTCGCACAGCTGCGCGAGCTCGTGCGTGACACGTCGCTGGCCCGTCTCGATCCTGCTCAGAAAGCTGCGGCTGCAGTGCACCTCTTCGGCCAGCTCGCCCAGTGACTTGCCGGCCTCCGTCCGACGTCGGCGCAACTCTGCGCCGAACGCGTTCTCTTCGATCGCCATCCTCCCAACGGCCCGCTCCCCGACCTGTGTTGCCAGAAAGCGTTGGCAACAACCGACCGCTCCACGTTGCCGCGGAAACCCACCACTCTGTCTGTGAGCGAGCTTACAGCGAGCAAGGGTGCGAGTACCGGCGGACAGGAGCACTGGTCATGGGATCGGACGAAGCCAAGGTGGTGGCGGCCGTCGACTTCGGCACGCACGGCACCGGCTTCGCCTGGACGGTGCGAACGCCGCTCAACGACGATCCGCTGACCAGGCGGGTCCAGTTCTTCACCCGGTTCCCCGGCCGGCAGCTGGACAGTCCGAAGAACCTGACCGCGATCCTGGTGACGGACGACGGGGACACGGTCGCCTGGGGCCACGAGGCGCGCGCTCGGTGGGTCGAGGCCCTGGCGAAGGGCGAGACCGAAGGGCTCGGTTACGCCTACGCCTTCAAGACGGCGCTGAAGAGCGGCGGTTCGATGGCGGACCTGCCGATCACGGGCGGCTTCGTCGACCGCTCCGACCGCGGTCTGATACGGGAACTGGTCACCGCCTACCTCAAGGAGATCCGCGAACTGGCGACCGCGGAGATCAAGAGGATGACGTACACGGAACGAGAGGTCCGCTGGTGCATCACCGTCCCCGCCATCTGGGACGACGAGGACAAGGCGGTGCTGCGGCGGCTGGCCGTGGACGCGGGGTTCCCCGGTGATCCGGAGCGGCTGCTGCTGGCCATCGAGCCGGAGGCGGCGGCCCTGTACTGCCATCTGCGGATGCCCGACGCCGCCTCGGGTCCGCACCGGCGGGCCCCGCTGCCCCTGCACCTCGACGGCTTCCGGTCCGTGGTGGTCGACTGCGGCGGCGGCACGGTCGACATCACGGCGTACGAGTCGCACGGCGACGCCGGTCCGTCCATCGCGCTGCGCGAGATCGGCCTCGCCACCGGTGGGTGGCTGGGTTCGGAATACGTCAACCAGGCCTTCCTCGACAAGACGCTCGGCGACCGCTTCGGTCCGGCGGTCTTGAAGCGGATCGAACGGGACCACCCCGGCGAGCTGCTCAAGCTGTCCGGGCAGTGGGAGCGGGCCAAGGCGACGGTGGAACTGGACCAGGAGGCGGATGCGGTCGCCCCTGTGCTGGACCCGGTGCGGATCGAGGTTCCGGTCACCGTCTGGGACCTCCTGGACGAGCAGGTGCGGGCGCGGCTGACACACGACGCCGCCGGCCTGCCACGGCAGATCGTCCTGCCTCCCGAGGAAGTGGAGGCGCTGCTCGACGAGAGGGTGGACGGCATCCTGGACAAGGTCGCGGAGCAGCTCGCGACCATCGGCCGGACCAGCGGCGCGAGCGCGGAGCCGGAGACCCTGGTCCTGGTCGGCGGATTCGCCCACTCCCCGTGGCTGCGCGAGCGGATGGGGGCCCGCTTCGGCGAGCGGCACCGCATCCTCGTCCCGCCGGACCCGGCCCTCGCGGTGCTGGAGGGCGCCGTCCACTTCGCCTACCGGCCGGACGTGTTCGTCTCCCGGCAGGCCAAGTACACCTACGGCTTCGAGACGGCCAAGCCGTTCGAGGAGGGGGTCGACTCCGCGATGCGCATGTACCGCGACGACGAGGGCGACCTCCTGTGTGTCGGCCGCTTCGGTGTCGCGGTCCGGCGCATGGACAGCGTGCGGGTGAACGACGCCCACCCCTTCCGGATCGTGCCGGTCCGCGAGGACCAGGACGAGCTCGACGTACGCCTGTACCGCTCCGTGAAGGCCGATCCCCGGTACGTCGACGAGGACGGGTCCGAGGAGATCGGCCGGCTGACCGTCGACCTGTCCGGCACCGTCGGCAGACCGCTGCGGGAGCGTCCGATCATGCTGCTGTTCTACTTCGGCGCCGCCGAGCTTCGGGTCGAGGTGTTCGACCCCGCCGCGGGAGAGACCAGCCGGGTCTCCGTCGACTTCGACCGCGTATAGCCATGGCCTACCGCCCCGAAGGAGGAGACGTGTTGTTCAACCGCGACAAGGGCAAGCGGCCGCAGGAAGTGAGCATCAGGCTGGACGGCTTGGACACCCTGGAGTCGCGGATCCGGAAGCTGGAGGCCGCCGCGGACGACCAGCGGGCCGCGCTCGCCGCGCTCGACCCGCTGGGAGACCGGCTGATCGAGTTGAGGATGCGTCAGGAACGAGCGGAGGAACGGGCCCGGACGCTGGAGACGGCCGTCGCGGACACCCGCCGCGTGCTCGACGAGCAGAGCGAGGTACTGGACCTGGTGCGGGTCACCCAGGTGGCGGAACGGGACGATCTCACCCGTGAGGACTTTCTCGTCCACTACGAACTCGCCCAACGGTTGCGGGCGTTGTACACCCAGCGGATGCCCGACCTGATCCAGCCGCGGCTGACGGCGGAGCGGCCCCGTGATGTCGTACGGCGCCAGGCGCAGTTGATCAGCCGGCTGTGTGTGGTGCTGTTCGGCCCCGACGAGCACGGTGGACTCGGCGAGCCCGACCTCGCCGAACTGGCCCGCATCGCCACCGACTCCGGGGTGGTGGGGCTCGACGCACGCCACCAGCGGCTGTTGGAGCGGGTCGGCACGGAGGCAGCCCATCTGTTCCGGGCCATGACCGGCAGTGGCCATGCCGGCCACTTCGACTTCGCGGTGGAGCCCGGCGCCCCGGCGGATCCGGAGGAACACGCTCTCTGGCCCTCGTGCGAGGCCGGGCGACCCGTCGCCTTCGTGGTGTGTCCGGGATACCGGGCGGCGGACCGCCGGCTGCTGGAGACCTTCGTCTACACCGAGGCCGAGGGCTGACGCCGGGGGTTTCGTTCGATGTGCTGTCCGGCCCTCGGGCCCGGGTCGGACAGAAGGATTTCGGTCCGGGGCGCGCGGGGGGCGCTCCGGCCCGGAAGGCCACAGGGCCCGCGGGGGGACCGGGTTGGGGGACCCGGGGGAAGGGGAGCGGAGTCGCCGCATCGGCTCCGCTCCCCTTCCGATGCGTGCGTCGTCCGGTACCCGTGTCTTCCGATGCGTCATCCGATGCCCGTGCCTTCCGATGCGCGCGTCCAGTCCGCCGATAATCGCTGGCCGGGAGCGCGTGCGTTCGTTCACACTCGCGCGGTGACAAGAACTGTGAGTGCGTGGGTGACTTCGGCGGACGAGTTCCTCGGGAGCGCGGGGCCGTTCGCCGTGGACGTTCCCTGGTGGTCCGAAGTGGGGCCGGTCGTCGGGTGGTTGGAGGAACTGCTCGGGGTGCCCGTGCTGGTACTGCGTCTGCTGGACGTGGAGGGGGGTGCGCGCGGGCGGGACGGCCATGTGACGTACCACGTCGAGGCGTTGGAGCGTCCGGCGAGCGGTCTGCTGGATCAACGACTTGTCGAACCAGGGGTGTTGGACGGTGCCGAGGCGCTCAGGTCGCCGTGGGCCCGGGCGGAGGGGCTGCGCGAGCTGCTCGACTGGGCGGCCGGGGAGCTGGCTTCGGCGGGGCGGCCGGTGAGCGGTCCGGTCGTGCAGCGGCGTACCTGGAATCTGGCCGGGCTCTTTCGTCTGCCCACCGCGCGCGGTCCGGTGTGGCTCAAGGCGACACCGCACTTCGCGGCGGACGAGGCCGCCGTCATCGCCGCGTTCGCGGGGGTCGACCCGGGGCTCGTTCCCCCGGTCCTCGGCGTGGGTGAGCGGCGCGTCCTGATGGAGCACATTCCCGGTGAGGACTGCTGGGGGGCCGCGCCGGAGACGGTCGGTGCGGCGGTGGAGCGGTTCGTCGGCGCGCAGGCCGCGGTCGCCTCCGGGGGTTCGGGTGGGTGCGGCGGCTTCGTGGCGGGGGTGCGGGACTGGCGTGCGCCGGTTCTCGAGGTGGCGGTTCGTGATCTGCTCGACGGGCCCCTCGCCGAGGAGTTGACCGAGCCGGAGGTGCGGGGAGCGCGGGAGTTGGCCGGGCGGTGGGAGCTTCTGTCGGAGTGCGGGCTGCCCGACACGCTGGTGCACGGCGACTTCCACCCCGGGAACTGGCGCAGCGACGGCGGGGCGCCTGTCGTGATGGACTTCGCCGATGCCCATTGGGGCAATCCCGTGCTCGACGGTCTGCGCGTCCAGGGCTTCCTTCCCGAGTCGGGTCGTGCGGCGGCCGCCCGGGACTGGGTGGCGGCCTGGAAATCGCGGGTGCCCGGCAGTGACCCGGCTCGGGCGCTCGATCTCGCCGAGCCGCTGGCCCATCTCACGTACGCCGTCCGGTATCAGGAGTTCCTGGACGGCATCGAGCCTTCGGAGCGGCCCTACCACCGGGGGGATCCGGCGGACGAGGTCCGGGCGGCGTTGCGTTGTGCGGGGCTCGGCTGATCCCTTCGCCGGTCGCGGGTGCGTGGGTCGGGGCCGTGGCGGTACGTCGAGCCCGTCGCCGCCGGATCAGGCGTTGCCCTGTGGGGAGCCGTTTCCAGATCCGAGCGTGAGCGACGGGCTTGCGACGTACCGTCACAGCCCCTTCCGTGCGTCGTCGGGTGCGGGTCGTCGGTCGCCTACGTACCGGCGGGCTCCGGGTCCGGGGTCGAGGTGGTCAGGTACTCCTCCTTGATCTCCTTCGGGCCGAAGGGCCACACCTTTTCCAGGTTCGCCCAGACGACGAAGGCGACGCAGCCCAGGGCCACCCAGGCCAGGGACCATTCGATGGGGTGGCGGCCCGGGGAGTTCTTGTCGGCGTAGCCGTAGATCGTGAGCCAGCCGACGAGGGCGAGGAGGCTGGGGATCGGGTAGAGCCACATCTTGTAGGGGCGCTGGAGCGTGGGCTGGCGCTTGCGCAGGACCGAGAGGGCGACGATCTGGGCCAGGGCCTGGACGATCACCATGACGGTGGTGAGGAGTTGGATCAGGGTGGCCAGGTCGGTGTGGCGGCCGATGAGGAAGCCGATCGCCGTGATGACGCCCATGGTCGCCAGGCCCAGCATCGGGAAGCGGTGCTTGGGGTGCAGCTTGGCGTACGGGCGGAAGAAGACGCGGTCGCGGGCGGCGTCGTAGGGGACGCGCGAGCCGCCGAGGAGTCCGGTGAAGACCGAGGCGAACGCGGTGATGAGGATGAGGACCGTGACCGTGTCGGCGGCTCCCTTGCCCCAGGTCTCTTCGAGGACGGCCGAGGCGACGGAGGTGGAGGCGATGTCCGTCGGATCGGTCATGCGGTGCCAGTCGATGACACCGAGGGTGCCGATCTGGAGGAGGAGGTAGATCACCATGATGCCGAGGATGGAGAAGACGATGGAGCGGGGCAGGATGCGGCCCGGATCCTTGATCTCGGCGCCCATGTACGCGGTGGTGTTGTAGCCCAGATAGTCGTAGATGCCGATGGTCAGGCCCGCGGCGAAGCCGATCCAGAAGTGACTGCTGGTCAGTTCGAAGGCGTGCGCCGGGTAGGTGAAGGCCAGATGGGCGCTGAAGTCCGTGGCCGCGGCGGTGATCACCAGGAGTACCGAGGTGATCATGACCGCCCACATGACCGCCGTGATGCGGGCGATGTGTTCGATTCCGCGCCACAGGAGCAGCACCACGAGGGCGACGACGGCCAGGCCGATGAGGTCGCCCGTCGTCTTGCCCATGTCGGGGGCCAGGTAGCCGAGGTACTGGACGAAGCCGACCACGCCGGTGGACATGATCAGGGGGATGAAGAGCATGGCCGTCCAGACGAACAGGAACGGCATGAGGCGTCCGGTGCGGTACTGGAAGGCCTGGCGGAGATACACGTAACTGCCGCCGGAGCCGGGCATGGAGGCGCCCAGTTCGGCCCAGATCAGGCCGTCCGCGAGGGCCAGCAGCGCACCCGCGACGAAGCCGATGATCGCCTGCGGGCCGCCGAACGCGGCGACCATCAGCGGGATCGTCACGAACGGGCCGATGCCGCACATCTGGCTCATGTTGATGGCGGTGGCCTGGAACAGGCCGACGCGGCGGACGAAACCGCCGGTGGGTGGCGGGCTACCGGACATAGGGGTCTCCTGATATCGGGACGCGGGGAGGCGGGCTCCCTTTCGGCCGGCCCGGGGAGGCTGACTGGGCGATAAAGTTAAGGAGACTTACTAGATGCGTCAAGAGGGTGTCAGGCATGCGTGAGAATGGTGCGATGCCCGCCAGCGACGCCATAGCGCAGCCCGAACAGCCCTGGAACCGGCAGCGACTGCGCAGTACCAACGAGCGGCTGCTGCTCGACCGGCTGCGTACGGGCGGTGCCGCCTCGCGGGCTCAGCTCGCACGGGAGACGGGGCTGTCCAAGCCGACGGTCTCCAGCGCGCTCGCGGCACTCGAGGAGGCGGGACTGGTGCGTGAGGCGGGCACGCACGCACCCGAACGCGGCCGGGTGGCGGTGCTCTACGCCCCTGATCCCGCGGCCGGGTACGCCCTCGGCATCGACATCGGGCGCAGTTGGCTGCGGGTGGCGGTCGCCGATCTGGACGGCGGCGTGGTCGCGCGCGCCGATGTGCGCAATCGGGCGCGCAGTTCGGGCGCCATGGCCGACCTCGTCGTCTCCACCGCCCGTCAGGTCGTCGCCAACTCCGGCGCGGGAGCACACGAGGTGGCGCACGCGGTGGTGGGCACGCCGGGCGTGTACGACGAGGAACGGCGCCGGGTGCGGTACGCGATGCATCTGCCCGGGTGGGGCCGCGCGGGCCTGTTCGACCGGATGCGCGAGGAGCTGGGCATCCCGCTGGAGGTGCACAACGACGCGAACCTCGCGGCGCTCGGCGAGTACACGTACGGCGTCGGCGCGGGCAGCCGGCTGTTCACGTACATCCTGATCGGCACCGGTCTCGGCATGGGCGTGGTGAGCGAGGGGCGGCTGTTCACGGGGGCGCGCGGGGGGGCCGGGGAGATCGGGTTCCTGCCGTGGCCGGGGCTGCAGAAGCCGGAGAGGCTGGAGGACGCGGTGTCGGGGGAGGCCGTCGTCGAGGCCGCGCGGCAGTTCGGCATGACCGGCCAGCTCACGGCCAAGGCCGTGTTCGACGCGGCGCGCGAAGGAGACCCCGCCGCGGTGCGGGCGGTACGGCTGGAGGGTGAGCGGATCGCCTACACGGTGGCCGCGGCCGCCGCGGTGCTCGATCCCGATCTGGTGGTGCTCGGCGGCGGCGTGGGCCACAGCATCGACCTGCTGCTGCGGCCCGTGCGCGAGACCCTGCGTACGCTCACGCCCCTGCGTCCGAAGATCGTGCCGAGTCGACTGGGCGAGGACGCGGTTCTGCTGGGCGCGGTGGCGACGGCTCTGGGGACCGCGCGGGACGTGGTGTTCGAGCGACGCTCGGCGTCCTGAGCGGGGCACTCGCCTTCGGTGATTGACACGGATTGCTCGGCCGCCTAGCTTGTGGGCCAGTTAGTAAAGTTTCCTAACTTGTAGGCCCGGCTCGCGCCTCCTCCTGCCTTGCTCCTGCCTCTCAGTGCCGACATGCAGTCTCGTAGCGCGGATGCTCCCCACCCCCAAGGAGACCACCGTGTTCCATCATCCTGCCCCAAGACGGCGTTCCGCCACGGCCGCCGTCGCCCTGGGCCTCCTGTGCACCCTCCCGACCAGCGCGTGGGCCGGGTCCCGGAGCGCCGGACCCGACGCGGCCGCACGCGTGCCGGTCACCCCGGTGCCCGCCACCGCGGGAAGCACCACCGCGCTGTCCGGGTACGCGATCCAGTCGACGGCCAAGGTCACGGACGCGGGGGCCGACGTCTCGAGCCCGGGCTATCCGGCGAGCGGCTGGTACTCGGCGGGCTCCCGCTCCACCGTCCTCGCGGCGCTGCTCGCGGACGGCAAGTACGCCGACCCGTTCTACTCGACCAACCAGCAGAAGATCCCGAAGGCCGACTTCCAGGTCCCCTGGTGGTACCGCTCGGACTTCACGGTCGCCGACACCACCGAGCGCAGCTACCTGGACTTCAGCGGGGTGATCTCGGCGGCCGACGTCTACGTCAACGGCAAGCGGGTCGCCACCGCCGCGGAAGTTGCGGGCGCCTACACACGGCACGAACTCGACATCACCTCGCTGGTGCGGTCGGGCACCAACACGGTGGCCTTCCGCATCCGGCCCAACGTGCCCACCAAGAACCTGACCATGGGCTGGTTGGACTGGCTCCAGCCTCCGCCCGACCAGAACATGGGCATCGTGCGTGATGTTCTCGTCCGCCGGGGCGGTCCGGTCGCACTGCGCGACGCGCACGTCGTCACCGAGCTCGCCGTTCCCTCGCTCGCCTCCGCGGACCTGACGGTCAAGGCACAGGCCCGCAACGAGACGAGCGCTCCCGTCACGGCGACGGTGTCGGGCAGCATCGGCCCGGTCGCCTCCTTCAGCAAGACCGTTTCCCTCGCCGCGCACGAGACGAAGACCGTCACCTTCTCCCCCACCGACACCCCCGGCCTGCATCTGAGCGCGCCGAAGGTGTGGTGGCCCGCGGGCATGGGCGGACAGCCGCTCTACGGCCTCGACCTGACGGCCTCCGTCAGCGGCACCGCCTCGGACACCGCGCACGAGAACTTCGGCATCCGCGAGGTGAAGGCGCCCCTCAACTCCGACGGCGCCCGGCAGTACAGCGTCAACGGCCGCAGGCTGCTCATCAAGGGGGGCGGCTGGTCCCCGGACGAGTTCCTGCGCTGGGACCGGGCGTATGTCGAGGACCGGCTGAAGTACGCGCTCGACCTCGGCCTCAACACCATCCGCCTCGAAGGCCACATCGAGCCGGACGAGTTCTTCGACCTCGCCGACCGGTACGGCATCCTCACGCTGCCCGGCTGGGAATGCTGCGACAAGTGGGAGGGGAACGTCAACGGCAGCGAGGCCGGGGAGAAGTGGACCGCGGCCGACTACCCCGTCGCCAAGGCGTCGATGGCCGCCGAGGCCGCCCGACTGCGCGACCACCCGAGCGTCATCTCCTTCCTCATCGGCAGCGACTTCGCGCCGGACGCGACGATCGAGAAGAACTACCTCGACGCGTTGGCCGACGCCGACTGGCCGAACCCCGTGGTCGCCGCCGCGTCCGACAAGTCCTCGCCGATCAGCGGCAGTTCGGGCATGAAGATGACCGGCCCCTACGACTGGATCCCGCCGAACTACTGGTATGCCAAGCGCGAGGGCGGCGCCACCGGCTTCAACTCCGAGACCAGCGCGGGCCCCGACATCCCCACTCTCGACACCCTGCGCCGCATGATGTCCCCCGCCGAGCTGGACACCCTGTGGAAGAGCCCGACCGCCAAGCAGTACCACCGCTCACCGTCGTCGACCTTCGGCACGCTCAAGCTGTACGACGCCGCGCTCGCCGGACGGTACGGAGCGCCGAGCGGCCTGACCGACTACGTACGCAAGGCACAGCTCGCCCAGTACGAGAACGTACGCGCGCAGTACGAGGCGTACGGGCGCAACGCCACCGACTCCGCCAAGCCCGCGACCGGGGTCGTCTACTGGATGTTCAACAGCGGATGGACGTCACTGCACTGGCAGTTGATGGACCGTTACCTCGACCAGGGCGGTGCCTACTTCGGGGCCAAGAAGGCGAACGAGCCGCTGCACATCCAGTACTCCTACGACACCCGCTCGGTCGTCGTCGTGAACAACCGGCACGCCTCCACGTCCGGACTCACGGCCCGGGTCACGCTCTTCAACACCGACGGCACCCAGAAGTACGACAGGACGGCGACCGGGGTGGACGTGGACGGGGACGGCGCCCACAGTACCCCCCTCACCATGCCGTCCTCCGTGACCGGCCTGTCGACGACCTACCTGGCGCGCCTCGTCCTCACCGACGCCGAGGGCAAGGAGGTCAGCCGCAACGTCTACTGGCTGTCCACCAAGTCCGACACCCTCGACTGGGCCAAGACCGACTGGTACTACACGCCGACGACGAGCTACGCGGACCTCAAGGGGCTCAACTCCATGGCACGGGTGCCGGTCTCGGCGACGGCCTCGACCTCGGTCGGCGTGGACGGCGCGTCCAGGACGACCGTCACGGTACGGAACACCGGGACCGGGAAGACTCCGTCTCTGCTGACCGACGTGCACCTCGTGGACGCCGTCGGCAAGCCCGTCCTGCCCGTTCGGTGGTCCGACAACCAGGTCACCCTGTGGCCCGGCGAGTCCACGACGCTCACCGCCACCTACCGGACGGCCGACCTGCACGGTTCGGCCCCCCGGGTTCGGGTCTCGGGATGGAACACACCGGAGGCGACCGTCCCGGCGGCCGGCACCCGATCCACCCGACACGGAGAGTGACAGCGACTCGCATGTTTCATGCCTTATGACCCGAATAGTCATATGCCTGAGGTATGTCGCTGCGGTTTCCATCACGGAGAGTCGAATAGCGTGACGGGCGTCGCGCCGACCGAACACCGGCGCACGTCGGACCCTTCGACTACCTGCAAGGAGTGAGCGTGAAAGCTCGTTTTGGCGTGAGCCGGGGAAAGGCGCTTGCGGTCACCGCACTGACCGCGATCCTCACCTCGACCGTCCCGGGATCGGTGCCCGCTCTCGCTGATGGCAACCGCGTGCACTCGGAGCACTGGGGCGTGATCACCCGCACCACGATCGGCTCCCCCGTCGCCGCTCTCAGGAACGGCCCGTACGGCTCCGCCGGCGTGCTGGACTCCTCCGGCAGGCCGCCCTACGGAAAGGGCAGCCTCGGGATCGAGGTCGCGGACAGGTCCACCTCACTGACCAATCCCAGCGAGAGGGTGGACTTCGGCAACGAGGTCGACTTCCTCGGCGATCCGGTGCTGAGCCTGAACAAGGTCGGGTTCCACGTCTTCCAGACCGGCGGGAACATCAACTACGGCGGCACGAAGAACATGCCGAACATCAGGTTCGAGATCAATCCGAACGTGAGCGCGCACCCCGGCGACAACTACTCCGCGCTGGTGTGGGTACCGGACGCGGCACCGGTGACGAACCGCTGGAGCGGCTACATCGATGCCACCACGACCGGCTACTGGTACCTCACGGGCGGCGAGACCGCCTGCAACGGCCCTGTCGCCCACTGCTCCCTCGCGCAGCTGAAGACCTCGCTCAACGACGGCGGCCCGGTGCCGACCATCTACTCCGCCGCCGTGGGCAAGGGCCGCGACCACATGTGGGTCGGCGCGGTGGACGGTCTGCGGATCAATCAGTACATCTACGACTTCGAGGCCGGCGGCGTCAAGACGCATCACGTCGCCTGACACGGCGGGCGCCCCGAACTCCGGTGCGCGAGAGGGCGGGCCCGCTCCTGGGCCCGCCCTCTCACTTGTTCGCGCTCAGCTCACGTTGAGCGCCGTGTCGTCGAGGACGAACGACGTCTGCAGGGTGGAGCCCTCGGTGCCGGTGAACTTGACGGTGACCGTCTGCCCGGCGTAGCTGGACAGGTCGAAACTGCGCAGCGTGTAGCCCGACGCGGCGTTCAGGTTCGAGTACGTGGCGAGCGTCGACAGGACCGTGCCGCTGCTGTTGAGCACCTGGGCCTTGAGGGTGTCGTAGGCCGTGCTGGTGGTCGTCTCGGCCGTGTCCACGTGGAGATAGAAGTTCAGGGTGGCCGCGCAGCCGGACGGGATGGTGACCGACTGGGAGAGCGTGTCCGTGTTGGCCGAGCCGTAGCCGTTCAGCCAGGCCTTGTAGGAGCCCGTACGGGCGGCCTCGCTGGAGCTGTTGGTGATGACACCGCTGGTCGCGGTCCAGGACGTGTTGCCCGACTCGAAGCCGGGGTTGGCGAGCAGTTGGGCGGCCGTGCAGGTACCGCCGCCCCCTCCACCGCCACCGCCGCTGCTGCTGCCGCCCGCGAGCCACTCGGTGGCGTTCAGGGCGAGGGCGGCGTTGGTGGCGCCGGTGTCGTTCCAGCCGTCGTACAGGGTGTTGCCGGACTGGCCGGTGCCGTCGTCGATCGGTGAGCTGTCGCCCCAGAACGCCACTCGGCCACTGCCGAAGGTGCTGGTGGCGAAGAACGCTCCCGTGTTGCCGGAGTATCCGGTGCGGTAGAGCAGGCCCTTGACGGCCGAGTTGTCGGCGGGCTTGAGCGTGGCCGTCGTGCCACTGGCGATCAGGCTCTTGGTGACCGTACCGAACGAGCCGTGCAGGACCGCGTTGCTGCTGTCGCTGATGGCGCTCGGGTAGTCGGAGCTGATGCTCAGCGTGTCGATGGAGAAACCGAACGGGTCGGTGGAGTCGACGCTGTTGTTGGTCATCAGGTCGTTGAGGATCTCGACCGCGTCCTCACCGTCGCTGTTGCGGTCGGCACCGGTGTGGTCGGAGACCATGAACAGACCGCCGCCGTTCTTCACGAACGTCATGATCGCGGTCTTCTCCGCGGTCGTGAAGAGCGTGTTGGGCTCAGGCAGCACCAGCGTGTCGAAGTTCGACAGATCGGTGGCCGTCGAACCGCCGTAGGCCAGGCTGGAACCCGAAGGCAGCGTCTTCAGGCTGAAGTCGCCGGTCTTCTGCAGGGCCACACCCCAGGAGGAGAGGGCGCCGGTCCAGTCGGTCTCCGCCGACGGCGAGGAGTCCTGGCCCAGCGGGTCGGGCTGACTGGTGGAGATGATCCAGTCGGCGTTGCCGGCCGTCTCCGCGTGGGCATTGTCGAACAGGATGCGGTGCGGGGTCGCGGCGGCGGCCGGAGCGGCCGCGGACGCCTGGACGGCCGCACCCGCGACGAGCAGTCCGAACACGGCCGCGGCCGTGGTGAGTCTGTGGCGGGATCTTCTGAATCCGAGCATCCTGCAAACCTCCATGAGGGGTGGGGAGAGGCGGTGCGGGCGCCAAGTCTGCGCGCGTAGAACGGTGGTTGGCCGTCTGCCGCGCGACAGATTCTTGAACGGTACATGGCAGGAACGCGAAGGAACAGGAGCCCGTCGGAGCGGACGCGGGACGGCCGGAAAGCGGAACGGACTGTCTTCGCCCGCAGGGGGAACACACCTAACTGCGGGGGTCCAGGCAAAAAGGGGCGGACATGGAGATCTCAGGCATCATCAGTGCCATTCTCATCGGCATCATCATCGGCGTACTGGGCCGGCTCGTGGTCCCGGGACGCCAGCGCATCGGCATCCTGTGGACGATCCTCGTCGGCATCGTGGCCGCGTTCATCGGCTCGGGGATCGCCGCCGCGTTCGGCGTGGCGAACACGAAGGGCGTCGACTGGATCGAGTGGGTCATTCAGATCGGACTCGCGGCGGTGGGCGTCGCGGCGCTCGACCGGGTGAAGGCGCGCCGCTGACGGGGCCGACCGGCGGTCGTGACGCCGTCCCTGCCCGGACGGCGTCCGGTGTCACCCGTACACGTACGGCGTTGTCGTGGTCAGGGGTTCGAAGCCCAGGCGGGCGAGGACCGGGCGGCTCTGGCTGGTGGCGTCGACCTGGACATAGCGGTAGCCGCGCTCGGCGGCGACGCGGGCGCGGTGGGCGACCAGCGCACGGTAGATGCCGCGGCGACGCCAGGAGTCGATGGTGCCGCCGCCCCAGAGGCCGGCGAAGCGGGTGCCGGGGACCATCTCCATGCGGGCGGCGCTGACCGGGACGTCACCGGCGAGGGCCACCACCGCGACGACGTTGTCCTCGTCGCCGGTGAGCTGGGCGAGGAGTTGGTGGCGCATCCGGGTGCTGTCCGTACCGAAGGCCTGTTCGTGGACGTCCGCGACGAGGTCGACGCCCGCGCGGTCGGTGACGGGCAGCAGCCGTACGCCCTCGGGCGGCTGGGCGTCGAGCGCGAGGTCGCCCAACTCGGCGATCATCAGGGTCTCCTCGGGCTGGGCGACGAACCCGGCGGCGCGCAGCCGCTTCCCCAGGCCCTCGGGCTTGTCGTGCCCGTACAGCTTCCACTCGAACTCGCGGCCCAGTTCGCCGAAGTAGCGCATCTGCTCGGCGATCGCGACATCGGCGATCGATTCGTCCAGGTCCGACCAGATCACCCCGTTCCAGCCGTGCTCGGTGCCGACCTGGCGCACCACCTTGTCGACGCGCTCGACCCGGGCTCCCGGGCTGTCGGGCCGCGCGCCCTCCCGCATGTCCCGGTCGAACAGGGCCAGTACCGCAACGTGATCCATGGGGTCACTCCAGCACCCCGGAGCGCATAGGGCAACGGCTCCGCACCGGGGCGGAGTCGATCAGGCCACCCCGCCCCGGTGTTTCGTCCCTGGTCAGGCGCGGTTCAGTTGCGGGTCCACTGCTGGTTGGATCCGCCGTTGCACGACCAGAGGTCGATCAGGGTTCCGTTGGCCGTCGCGGCGCCCAGCGCGTCCAGGCACAGGCCCGAGACGTTGTTGGTGACGGTTCCGTTGGAGTTGAAGGTCCACTTCTGATTGGTGCCGCCGTTGCAGTCCCACAGGACGACCTTGGTGCCGTTGGCGGTACCGCTGTTGTAGGCGTCGAGGCACTTGTTGCCGTAGACCACCAGTTCACCGCGCGAGGTAGAGGTGAACGTCTGGTTCTGGCCACCGCCGCAGTCCCACAGTTCGGCCTGGCTGTTGTTGGTGATCGTGCTCTTGAAGAAGTCCAGGCACCGTCCGGATCCGGTGCCGACCACCGCGGTCCCGTTGGTGCCCGGGACGGCGCGCACGGCCACGGCGTCGATGTCGGGCGCGGTGCCCAAGGCCCCGAAGGTCAGCGTGTTGGAGCCCTTCGCCAGGGACGCGAGGACGGAGACGGTCCGATAGGTGGTGGCCGAGCCGGTGGGCGGGAAGGCCAGCGTCTGCGCGTACTGGCCGCCCACCTGAAGCGTCGCCTTGCGGTCCGCGGTACCGCCGTTGGCGTAGGTGATGTCGATCAGCTCGGTGCCCGCGGCGGACGCCGTGACTCCGGTGAAGGCCGGGGTCGTCGCGGACGTGGTGTCCTCGTACGTCGTCCCGGACGCCTCGGTGCCGGAGACGGTGAGCAGCACACCCTCGCCCGCGGGGACGCTGGTGGTGTAACTCGTTGCGAACGAACCGGCGTTGGACGCCGACCAGACGTTGCGTACGGCGGCGGAGGCGGTGGTCAGACCCATGTCCTGCCAGCGGGCGGTGATGTTCGCCGCGGCGGACGTACGGTTCAGCAGCAGGACCGCGCGCTTCCCGGTGCCGGAGAGGATCTTGCTGTAGACCTGCAGGCCGGTGCTGTCCTCGGCGACCTTGACGCCCTGGAGGCCGCGCGGGTCCTGGTCGATCGCGACGACCTCGGAGTTGGTGAGGATCGAGGCGGTCGTCGCACTCATGGTGGCCAGGTTGTTGCCCGCGAGCAGGGGGGCGCCGGAGATCGCCCACAGGCCCATGTGGGTGCGGTTCTGGGCGGCGCTCAGGCCGTTCATGCCGACCGTCATCATGTCCGGGTCGTTGTAGTAGCCGGTGTGCTGGGCGGCGGGGTGCAGCGACTTGTCGAAGTTGGCCAGGATGCTGGTCATCGTCGGGTTGTCGGGGTAGTAGACGATGTCGGTGCTGGTGCGCCACATCGCGCCCGTGCCGGCGGCCCAGTTCCAGGGGTTGCCCGTGCCCCACTCGCACAGTGACAGCACCAGTGAGCGGCCCGTGACCGCGGTCGCGGCGGTGTTGGCGTCGCGGATCGCCTTGTACGTCGTCTCCTGGTCGAGGCCCTCGGCGTCACCGCCGCACCAGTCGATCTTCAGGAAGTCGAAGCCCCAGTTCTGGAAGGTCTCCAGGTCCTGCTGGTTGTGGCCCTCCATACCGGTGTTGGGTGCGGCGGGCGTTCCCGAGGGGGTCGGGTAGTAGTAGCCGCAGCCGTTCTTGCCCGCGTCGGTGTAGATCCCGGCCTTGAGGCCCTTGCTGTGGATGTAGTCGACGACGGCCTTCATCCCGCCCGGCCACTTGGCGGTGTCGACGGTGATGTTGCCGTTGCTGTCGCGGGTGCCCAGCCACCAGCCCTCGTCGATGTTGACGTACTTGTAGCCCGCGGCGGCCATGCCCGACGACACGAGGGCGTCGGCCTGGGCCTTGATGGTGTCGTAGTCGATGACGCTGGCGAAGGTGTTCCAGGACGCCCAGCCCATCGGGGCCGGGGCGACCCCGATCTGGTTGGTGCTGACGGCGGTCGGCTCGGCGGTGAGCGGAGTGGCGGAGCGTCCGACTCCGGCCAGTCCGGCGACGGCCAGGCCCAGGACGGCGCCATGGACGGCTGCGCGCTTCAGGAGGCCTCTGAGGCGCGCGGTGTGCGAATGGGGGGACATGCGGCTCTCCCTTGAGCGGTTTGTTCGCAGACTCGAACAAAAGTCAACGAGACTCGCCATATGGGAGCCGCCATTCCGCGGGCGCGTCAAGTCCCTTGCCGACAGAGCCCGTTCACGTTCGGCCACGCCGTCGGTGAACGCGTCCGCGCCCCGGAGGCCGCCCGTCGCGTCGCCACCCGCACGCGGTACCTTCGCTTCGATCCGGCCCGACCCGGCCGGCAAAGATCTCAAGCATCGGGATGGTCATGCGCGAGGACGCAATCGTCGAGGTGGCGGCCGGAATCCATCTGGTTCACGGCAGCAACACCAACTGGGTGATCCTCACCGAGGGGGACGCCGTCACCCTGATCGACACCGGATATCCGGGTGACCGCCCGGACGTCCTCGCCTCCCTCGACGCGCTCGGCCACTCCCCCGAGGCCATCAGCGCCGTACTCATCACCCACGCGCACAACGACCATCTCGGGTCGGCCGAGTACCTGAGCAGCACCTACGGCGTCCCGGTCCATCTGCACGAGGAGGAGGTGCCGCACGCGCGCCGCGAGTTCCTCCAGCAGGTGAGCGTGGGCGAGGTGATGCGCCAGGCCTGGCGTCCCGGCGTGCTGCCCTGGGCGGTGCACGCGATCCGGTCCGGCGGCAAGGCGGACGTCCGGATGACCCGGCCCGAGCCGTTCCCCGGCCAGGGGGCGCTCGACCTCCCCGGCGGTCCGGTGCCGGTGCACACACCCGGGCACACCGCCGGACACTGCGTCTACCACCTGCCGGACGCCGGCATCGTGATCTCCGGCGACGCCCTGGTCAGCGGCCACCCCACCTCGCGGATACAGGGACCGCAGCTGCTGCCCGCCATGTTCCACGCCGAGCGCGCGAACGCCCTCGCGTCACTGAAGCTCATCGAGGCACTCTCGGCGGACGTCCTGCTGCCCGGTCACGGCCCGGTGCACCACGGATCCGTGAGCGAGGCGGCCCAGCGCGCCCGGGCGCTCGCCAACTGACGGCCGCCGCGAGCCGGCCGACTCAAGGCCGCGGGGTTCCCGGCCGGACGGTGTCGAGGTAGGCCCGCAGCGCGTCCCGGTTGCGGGCCAGACAGTCGATGCGGCTCTGGATGCGGTCGATCTCGCCCCGCAGGAGCGCTGCGGTCTCCTGGGTCAGGCACTCGGGGTGGAGATGGATCTCGCCGGGGTCGGACAGGAACGGCAGGATGCCACGGATGATCTCGGTGGTGAGCCCGGAGTCGAGCAGTCCGCGGATCTGCCGTACGCACGGGACGGCCCCGTCGCCGTACGAGCGATAGCCGTTGGCGGCCCGCTCGGGGCGCAGCAGGCCCTGCTCCTCGTAGTAGCGCAGCATCCGGGTGGGGACGCCGGTGCGGCGCGACAGCTCACCGATCCTCATGACTCCGCTCTCCGGGGCAGACGTGCTTGCCTTCACACTGATGTGAAGGTTTCAGCATGGTCGCATGTCGCTCGCACCGCCCTCCAAGGGCACCGCTCCGTCCGCCTCCGGGCTGCCGCTCTCGGGGCTGCTCGCTCTGTCCACGGCCGCCTTCACCGCCGTACAGACCGAACTGCTGCCCGCCGGACTGCTGCCGCGGATGGCTCCGGCCCTGGGGGTGTCCGAGGGGCGTGTCGGCTTCCTCGTGACCGGTTACGCGCTCGCCTCCTTCCTAGCCGCGGTGCCCCTCACGGCCGCGCTGCGCGGGCTGCCGCGCCGCCGGGTACTGACCGGCACCCTCCTGGGTTTCGCCTTCTGCAACGCGGTCACCGCGCTGTCGTCCTGGTACGCGCTCACGTTCGCGGCCCGGCTCGGGGCCGGGGTCATGGGCGGCACGCTGTGGGCGATGCTCGTCGGCTACGCGGCCCGGATGGTGCCTGCCGAGCGGCGCGGCAGTGCCATCGCGATCGTCCTCGGGGGCATCACCCTCTCCCTGTCGCTGGGTGTGCCCGCGGGCACCGCGCTGGCGGACGCCGTCGGCTGGCGCGCGGCCTTCGGCGTGCTGTCCGTACTCGCCGCGCTGCTCGTGCTCTGGGTGCGGTGGCGGGTCCCGGGCCTGCCCGGCGAACCGGCGGGCGGGCGGGTACCCCTGCGCCGGGTGGCCTCGCTGCCCGGCATCGTGACCGTCCTTTCCGTGACCCTGCTCCTGCTTCTGGGGCACCAGGTCATGTACACGTACGTCGCCCCCTTCACCGAGCACACCGGGTTCGGGCATACCGGTCTCGTCCTGCTGGTGTTCGGGGTGGCCACGGTCGCGGGGATCTGGATCGTCGGAGCCCTCGTGGACGCGCACCTGCGCCGTACGCTGCTGACGGCCCTCGCCCTGATCGCCTGCGCGATGGCGGCGCTGGCCGTGTCCGCGCGCGACCCCCTCGTGCTCCTCGTCTCGGTCGCCCTGTGGGGCGCCGCGTTCGGCGGGGCGCCGACGCTGATCCAGACCGCGCTGGTCGACGCCTCCGGCCCCGCCCACGCCGACGTGGCCACCTCCCTGCAGACCACCGTCTACAACGCCGGTATCGCGGCCGGTTCCCTCACCGGAGGACTTGTCCTGGAGAGCGCGGGAGCCACGGCGCTTCCCTGGACCTCACTCCCGCTGATCGCCGCCGCGGTCGGTGTGGTGGCGGTGGGGCGGCGGCCGTTTCCCGCGCGGCGCCCCGCCTGACACCCCGCCCGCGGGGCACCAGGATCTGTCCGGACGCCTGCCTTTCAGCGGGATTCCCGGGCGGGGGCGCCGTAGCGGAGTCCGTCGACGAGCAGGGCGATCATGCGGGGGGTGTGGCCGTTGTCGTCCTCCTGGGCGGGCAGGGTCAGATTGCGCGTGGCGACCAGGAGGTCTTCCGGATCGACGTCGGAGCGGATCTCGCCGGCCTTCGCCGCGGAGTCGAGGAGCGCGCCGAGGACGGGCATGAAGCGCTGCTGGAAGTAGGAGGGCAGGGTGTCGTAGGCCGGGTCCCCCGAGTGCAGGGCCGCACTGAGTCCGCGTTTCGTGGCGATGAAGCCCGCGAAGCGCTGGAGCCACTTGGCGAGCGCTTCGGCCGGTTCGTACCGCGCCGCCAGGGAGGGTGCGGAGTCGGCGCAGGCGTCGACTTCGTGGCGGAAGACCGCGGCGATGAGGTCCGAGCGTTGCGGGAAGTGGCGGTAGAGGGTGCCGGCCCCCACGCCCGCCTTGGCGGTGATCTCCCGCACGGGTGCGTCCACTCCCGAAGTGGCGAAGACTTCCGCGGCCGCCGTGAGCAGGGCGTCGGTGCTGCGTTGCGCGTCGGCGCGCAGCCGCTTATGGGGCTGCCCTTCCGCCGCGGCGGCATCGGCTTCCCGAGTCGTTTCCTCGGTCACGATGCTCCCCCTTGCTAACCGGAACATGGTTCCGTATCGTCATGCTGAACGCTGTTCCGTTTCTGTCAGCCTAACGCGCCGCGGCGGGCCATGGCCGACGCGCAAGGAGACCCATGAAGTACCGCACACTGGGCCGAACCGGCATCAAGGTCAGCCCGTACTGTCTGGGCGCGATGATGTTCGGCGCCATCGGCAACCCCGACCACGACGACTCCGTCCGGATCATCCACAAGGCGCTGGACGCGGGCATCAACTTCGTCGACACCGCCGACGCCTACTCACGCGGCGAGTCCGAGGAAATCGTCGGCAAGGCCCTCAAGGGCCGCCGTGACGACGTCGTACTCGCCACCAAGGCCCACCTCCCCATGGGGGACGACCCCAACCAGCGGGGCAACTCGCGGCGCTGGCTGGTCCGCGCGCTGGAGGACTCGCTGCGCCGACTCGGAACCGACCACGTCGACCTGTTCCAGATCCACCGGCCCGCCCCGGACACCGACGTGGAGGAGACCCTCTCGGCTCTCACCGACCTGGTGCGCGCGGGCAAGGTCCGGGCCATCGGCACCTCCTCCTTCCCCGCCTCGGACCTCGTCGAGGCGCAGTGGGTCGCCGAGCGACGGGGTCTGACGCGGTTCCGCAGCGAGCAGCCGCCGTACTCGATCCTCAACCGCGGAATCGAGCGCGAGGTGCTGCCCGTCTGCGAGCGCTACGGCATGGGCGCCCTGGTCTACAGCCCGCTCGCGGGCGGCCTGCTGACCGGCCGCTACCGCAAGGACCGCCAGGCCGACAGTCACCGTGCCGCCTTCGGCTTCAAGCACCTCAGCGACGAGCGCCGGCTCGACATCGTCGAACAGCTCATCCCCCTGGCCGAGAAGGCGAGGATGCCGCTGACGCACCTGGCCATGGCGTTCGCGATCGCCCACCCGGGCGTCACCTCCGCGATCATCGGACCGCGCACGATGGCCCACTTGGACGACCTCCTCGCGGGCGCGGAGACCACTCTGACCGACGAGCTCCTCGACCGGATCGACGCGATCGTGCCGCCCGGCACCGACATCGGGACGCTCGACATGGCCTACGACCCGCCCGCCATCCAGCAGCCCGCCCTGCGCCGCCGCCTGCCCGACGAACGCTCCGCCGCCTGAACCGGGGCCCGGCGCCTGATCCGCCGGACAGGGCCTAGCCGAGTTCGAGCGTGGTGACCCCGTAGACGCGCTCGCCGCTGAACGGCCTGACCGGGCCGGTGTACATCCGGGCGGTCTCGAAGGAGGGGGTGAGGCCGAACTCCTCGGCGAGGGCGACGCCCGGCGCGTTCGACTCGGGGATGTCGATGGCGACCTCACCCCCGGGAGCGTCGGCGGCCAGCGCCAGCAGGAGGGCGCGGGCATCCTCGGCGGTGTCGGCGAACAGCGGGCCCACGCGCGGGCGGTCGAGGGCGGGCCGGATCACCGCGTAGCCGGTGAGGTGGCCGTCGGCGACGCGAACGAAGGTGCGGTGGCCGGGACCGGTGAGCCACCGTTCGAGGAAGCGGGGGCGATCGGCCGGGCAGCAGGCACTGTCGTACGCCGCGATCGACGCGAAGTCGGCCGCTGCGGCGGACCGCACCCCCGGTGGCGTCTGTTCCGCCGGCACGGCTCCGATGAACCGGACGGTGCGGTGGGCGAGTTCGAAGCCGGACTTGCGGTAGTTGTCCTGCTGCGCCACCACACCGTCCAGACCGACGGTCCGGCCGCCGGCGTGGGCGAGGGCCGTCTTCCAGGTGGCGAGGCCGTGGCCGCGGCCGCGCAGATCCGGTCGTACGAGATAGAAGCCCAGGAAGGCGTAGTCGGCATCGTACGTCACGACCGAGACCGCCGAGACCGGCTGCCCGTCGATCCTGCCCATGAAGAAACCCTCGGGATCCTGGGCGAAGAAGCTCGGAGCGTCGGACAGCCCCGGATTCCATCCCTCGTCCCCCGCCCACCCGCTGATCACCGACCAGTCGTCGAGCGAGGCCCGGGCGACGACGAGATCCGCGAAACCCGGAGAAGTCATGTGTGCGCTCCATTCGCTTGCGGCGGGGTGCGCGGCGGTCGCCCGCGCCCGCAGCATCCTTCCCGATCTCCACGGGGATTTCAGCCTCCGTCACTCATAGGCTTGCCGTCCATGAGTGTCGATGACGTGACCCTGCGCCCGGTGGCCGAGGACGACCTGCCCGTCATGGAGCGGTTCCTGACGGAACCCGAGACCGCCACGCCCTTCCAGTGGTTCGGCTGGCGGGACCCGGACCGCTGGCGGCGCAAGTGGGCGGAGGACCGCATGCTCGGCGACGACGCGGGCCATCTGATGGTCGTGCGCGGCGAGGAGCGGCTGGGCTTCGTCGGGTGGCGGAAGATCCGGCCCACCCCGAGCACGTACTACTGGAACATCGGCATCGGCCTGCTGCCGGAGGCGCGCGGCAAGGGCTGGGGCACGGAAGCCCAGCGGCAGCTGGTCCGCTACCTGTTCGCGCACACGACCGCGGTGCGGATCGAGGCGGACACCGAGGCGGAGAACATCGCCGAGCAACGCGCCCTGGAGAAGACCGGGTTCACCCGCGAGGGCGTGCTGCGCAGTGTGGGCTTCCGGGACGGCCGGTGGCGTGACGGCGTGCGCTACAGCATCCTGCGCGACGACCTTCCCGAGATGCGCTGACCCCGCCCGGGGACCGCTCGCGCATGCCACCCGAACGGGGCCCCACCGGCCGTGTGCCCGGTGGGGCCTTGCGCGTCAGCGGACCCCCGTGGGCCGGAACCGGCGGTACAGCACGGCCCCGCCCAGCAGCAGGGCGGCGCTCGCGGCGACCGCCGGCATCGTCTGGTCGGCGCCCGTGTGGGCGAGGGAGGCCGTGGGCGGCGGAGCCTGGTACTGCGGCACCTGCGCCCTGGGCGTCGTGTGCGGCCTCGGGGTGGTCCTCACCGGCCGGGGGTGGTCGCCGGAGGTGTTCGTGGACGTGTTCCCCACGGACGCGTTGCCGAGGCCGACCACAGTCACGGAGTTGCCGCTGACGTTCACCGGGAGGTGCAACGGGAGCTGCAGGACGTTGCCCGAGAGCACGCCCGGAGAATCCTTTCCGCTCCCGACCGCGACAGCACCGCCGTGTGTGACGGCCCCGCCGCGGGCCGCGCCACCAGCGCCTTCGCCGCTCCTGCCGTGGCTCCTCCCGCCGACGCCGGGGCCCCCGCCCTCGCTCACGTTCGCGCAACCGTTGCCCGCGGCGGGGTTCAGGAGCCCGACCACGTTCACGGTGTTCCCGCACACGTTCGCGGGGACGTGCACCGGGAGCTGGAGGGTGTTGCCGGAGATCAGCCCGGGCGAAGCCGCCGTGCCGCCGTCCGCCGAGGCGTCGGCGTGCGCCGGCATCGTCACGGCCAGCGCGCTCGAGGCGGCGGCCGCGGCGATCAAACTATTTCGGGTAACCCGTTTCATAGGTTCCCTGCCTTCCAGACATGGACGCGGGCACTCGCCCGCACCGCGTAAAACGCGGGAGGACCATCCGACGTTATGGCTGATCGCGCTTTCACCCCATCGAGGGTCACGTTTATCGAACGCCCGCCCAGAGGCGCGCTCCCGGACACCCGCTTATCGTGAGCGAGGAGCTATCCCCTGGCGCCCGGTACGACGCCGGGCGTCCCTGGAGGCATCCATGCTGTCCGCGCATCAACGCTGGGCGTACGCCGGAGCCCGCGTCGTGACACTGGCCCTGCTGGCGGCGGGTCTGCCCTCGGGGCTGGCGACGGCCGCCGAGGGCCCCGACCTGTCCCGCTTCTACCACCAGCAGATCAAGTGGGGCACCTGCAAGGGCGACGAGATGCCCGCGGATCTGCAGTGCGGGCAGGTGACCGTTCCGCTGGACTACGCGCGCCCGGGGGCCGGGACGCTCGACCTCGCGCTGGCCCGCTATCGCGCCACCGGCGCGTCGAGGGGATCCGTACTGCTGAACTTCGGCGGCCCCGGCGTCCCGGGAGTCCCGCAGCTCGCCGTCGGCGGCAAGGACTTCATGCCCCTCACCAACGGCTACGACGTGGTGACCTTCGACCCGCGCGGTGTCGGCCGGTCCTCCCCCGTCAGCTGCGGCGGCCGCATGGGCCAGTCCTCAGGCGCGACGGGCCCCACCACCCACGACAGCAGCCCCGAGGCACTCCTCAGGCAGGTGCGGAAGGACGCCGACGAGTGCGCCAAGCACTCCAGCCCGGTACTGGCCCACATAGGCACGGTCAACGCCTCCCGGGACCTGGACGTGATGCGCCAGGCCCTCGGCGACAAGAAGCTCAACTACCTGGGATTCTCGTACGGAACACGCCTGGGCGCGGTGTACGCGAGCCAGTTCCCCGACAAGACGGGCCGCATGGTGCTCGACGGCGTGGACACGCTCACCGAGCCGCTGTCCGAGTCGGGCCTGGTGAGCGCCGAGGGGCAGCAGACCGCCCTGGAGGACTTCCTCACCTGGTGCACCCAGGACACGTCGTGCCCGTTCGGGCAGGATCCGCGCGATGCCCGGCAGAGGGTCGCCCGGCTCGTCGACTCGCTGGACAAGGACCCGGTGCCGACGAGCTTCGGGCAGCAGTTCTCCGGCCAGGACCTGGTGGCGACCATGGGTCTTGAACTCTTCGACCGCAAGGGGTGGCCGCAGCTCGAGCGGTCCCTCGCCTCACTCGTCCAGGACGGCGACCCGAGCCCACTGATGCAGGCGGCCGGGGGCGTCGCCCTGCCCCACGCCACGTACAGCGGGCTGGTCGACCCCGCGAACGTGCCCACGGACAACCTCGAGTCCGCACTCCTGGCGATCAACTGCGCGGACGACCCCGATCGGCCCAGCGCCGCGCAGCTCACCAAGGAGATCGACGAGCTGAGGGCCGCCTACCAGGAGGCGTCGCCGATCTTCGGCCCCCTCCGCCTCAACCAGCTGCTGATGTGCTACGGCCGCCCCAAGGGCAGCGACTACATCCGCGAGAAGGTACGCGATGTCCACACGCCGAAGATGCTCCTCGTCGGCACCCGCGGGGACCCGGCGACTCCGTACCGCTGGACCGAGGAGACCGCCGAGCGGCTCGGCTCCTCGGCCGTCGTGCTCGACAACAAGGGCGAGGGCCACACCGGGTACGCGTCCTCCAAGTGCGTGCGCCAGAAGGTCAACGACTTCCTGCTGTACGGCTCGCTGCCGGACAACGGCAGCTCCTGCGGCCCGGAGGACGCGACGGCCCCCTGAGGGGTCGGACACCACCCGAAGGACACCTCGGCCGTCACACTGAGCAGGCGTCCCTCACCGTTCGTGACACCCTCATGACACCGCTCGTGACCGAAACAGGGGGAACCCACCGATGCGCATCCGACCCGTTCTCGCCCTCCCGGCCGCCGCCGTGACACTGCTCCTCGCCGCGCCGCAGAGCGGCTCCGCCGCCACGCGGCCCGCCCAGTGCGCCGAGAAGGCCGTCGCCGTCCACGCCCACCGCTCCGCCGACCCCACCCTGTTGCACCTGGACGTCACCAACCGCTCCACCCGGGCGTGCACCATCGAGCGCATCCCGGCCGTCGTCTTCGGGGACCTCGACGGCGCCGCCCTGCCGGTTCCCGCGGGGCGGAGCGGGCCGTACCTGCTCGAGGCGGGCCGGACGGCGTACGCGGCCCTGCGGACCATCGCCGACCCGGCGGACCCGGAGGCCCGCCGGGTGGAGGCGATCAGCGTCTCGGCAGACCCCATGCGCTTCGGCCGTACGTTCACCGCGCGTGAGCTGGGCGTCGGTCGCGTCGTCCTGGTGTGGGAGCCGGTGACCTCGTGGTGGAAGCCCTCGCGGGCGGCCGCCGACCGGGCCCTCAGGTAAGGAGCACGTCCGGGGCGTACATGTCCAGCCACAGCGCCAGGTCCAGGGTGCGCTCCAGGCCCCGCCGCGAGGCCTGCGTGATCTGCGGGCTGTCGCGGTGGGCGGCCCGGTGGACCCGCTCCCGGTCGACGAGGTCGAAGACCGGGTGCGCGGGCCGGGCCAGGAGGTCCTTGGCATGTTCCTGGAGGGCGATCGCGTACTTGGGATCCTGCGTCGACGGATAGGGGCTCTTGACCCTGTCGTACACGGACTTGGGGATCAGGTCGGCGGTCGCCTCCCGCAGCAGACTCTTCTCGCGTCCGTCGAAGGACTTCAGGGACCAGGGCGTGTTGTAGACGTACTCGACGAGCCGGTGGTCGCAGAACGGCACCCGCACCTCCAGGCCGACGGCCATGCTCGCGCGGTCCTTGCGGTCGAGGAGGACGCGGACGAAGCGAGTCAGGTGGAGGTGGCAGATCCGCCGCATCCGGTACTCGAAGTCGCTCTCGCCGTCGAGCCGCCGGATGCCCGCGACGGCCGTGCGGTAGCCGTCGGCGACGTACGACTCCAGGTCCAGCGCCTTGGTGAGGTCCGGGCGCAGTACGTCGGCGTCGTCGCCGAAGTCCCGGCCGAACCGGACGAGCCAGGGGAAGGTCTCGGCGCTGCGGGCCTCCTCGTCGAAGAACTGCAGGTAGCCGCCGAAGACCTCGTCCGCCGACTCCCCGGAGAGCGCGACCGTGGAGTGCTCGCGGATGGCCTGGAAGAGCAGGTACAGGGAGGCGTCCATGTCACCGAAGCCCATGGGGAGGTCGCGGGCCCTGATCACCTTCGCGCGGACGTCGAGGTCGGCCAGGGCGTCCGCGTCGAGGACGATGTCCTGGTGGTCGGTGGCCGAGGCGCGGGCCACGTCGTGCACGAAGGGGGTGTCGGGGGTGCCCCGCAGCTCGTCGGCGACGAAGTGGTCGGTCTGGCCGACGAAGTCGACGGCGAAGCTGCGGACCTTCTCGCCGTGCTCGCCGAGCTGCCGGGCGGCCAGCGCGGTCATGGCGGAGGAGTCGAGGCCGCCGGAGAGCAGGGTGCAGCGCGGCACGTCGGCGACGAGCTGGCGGCGCACGATGTCCTCGAGGAGCGAGCGAACGGTGGCGATGGAGGTGTCGCGGTCGTCGGTGTGCGGCCGGGTCTCCAGCTGCCAGTAGACGCGGCGGCGCAGACCGGAGCGTTCGACGGTGACGACGGTGCCGGGCTCCACCTCGCGCATGCCGTCCCAGATCGCGTGTCCGGGCGTCTTGACGAAGGTGAACAGCTCGCGCAGTCCGTCGAGGCGGACCCGGGCCGGGGCCAGCGGGTTGGCGAGGATCGCCTTGGGTTCGGAGCCGAAGAGGACGCCGTCGGGGGTCGGGTAGTAGTAGAAGGGCTTGATGCCCATGCGGTCGCGGATCATCACGAGCTTGTCGTGCCGGCCGTCCCAGACCGCGAAGGCGTACATCCCGTTGAGCCGCTCGGGGAGCGCCTCGCCCCATTCGAGGTAGCCGCGCAGGACCACCTCGGTGTCGGAGTCGGTGGAGAATCGGTGCCCGCGGTCGGTCAGCTCGCGGCGCAGCTCGGTGAAGTTGTAGGCCTCCCCCGAATAGACGAGCGCGACCGTGCCGTCCGGGGTCTCGGCGGTCATGGGCTGGCGTCCGCCGGGCAGGTCGATGATCGCGAGCCGGCGGTGCCCGAGGGCCGCGGGCCCCTCGGTCCAGGTGCCGCGGTCGTCGGGACCCCGGCAGGACATCGTCTCCGTCATTGCATCCAATGTCGCCGCCTCGGCGCGCAGGTCGCGGTCGAAGGCGACCCAGCCGGTGATGCCGCACATGTGTTACCTCCCGCGTCCGGTTCTCCCGGGAACATCGCGCCTGTCTGCGGTTTCATGGACGGGCCGGCGCTTCCGCAAAACCAGTTGTATCGAGCAGCTATATGACGAGGTTGTGTCATGTGCGCAAGTGACGTCAACACGTACGTAACCTGACCGGAGCAGTCACCCCGACGGTTTCGGCCGCGCTTTGCATTCCACGGACGGGCGGATCGGCCCGCTGCCGGGCGTCTGCGAACGGGAATCGGCCACGGGCAAAGTCTTCCTCAACATCCGCCGGAGCGCCCGGGGAGACGTCCTCGAGGCACCCTCGGGATCCCGAGCGGAATGCCCGCTTTCGCCACTTTCCGTCCCATGGGTTTGACTCATGGTGTGCGCCGGATGCTTTTGCCGCTGTTCGTCGCCCTGGGCGCGGCCGGGGCGCTGGTCCTGGCCTGGGCCGCCTCGCCCTGGTGGTGGTGGGCGGCCGCCGTACTGCTCGCCCTGACCGCGGTCGCCGTCCGGGACCTGACCCAGCGCCGCCGGGCGATCCTGCGGAACCGTCCCCTGCTCGGCCACCTCCGCTTCCTCCTGCGGCCCGACGACCGCGATGTGCGCGGCATCGTGTACGCGCGCGCCGGGGGCGTCGAGGCCGAGGAGCCCTTCGGCACCGGGCTGGACCTGTACGGGGACGGGTACGAGTACCTGGAACCGTCGATGCGCCCGGTCGAGATGCCCGACGAGCCGCCCGTGGTGCGCGTCGGCGGCCCGGACTGCACCCAGCCGTACGACATGGCCCTGCTGAACGTCTCCGCGATGAGCTTCGGGGCGCTGTCCTCGCACGCGATCCTGGCGCTCAGCAGGGGCGCGGCGCTCGGCGGTTTCGCGCACGACACCGGCGAGGGCGGTCTTTCGGACCACCACCTGCGGGGCGGCGGCGACCTGATCTGGGAGATCGGCAGCGGGTACTTCGGCTGCCGCACACCTGAAGGGGGCTTCGAGGCAAGGGAGTTCGCGGACAAGGCCGCGCTGCCGGAGGTCAAGTGCGTGTCGCTGAAGCTCTCCCAGGGGGCGCAGCCGGGCATCGGCGGGGTGCTGCCCGGCGCCAAGGTGAGCGCCGAGATCGCCCGGGCCCGCGACGTCCGGGAGGGCGAGGCGGTGGTGTCCCCGCCGTACCACCGCGTCTTCTCGACCCCGCGCGAGCTGGTGTGCTTCCTCGCCCGGATGCGGGAGCTGGCGGGCGGCAAGCCGACCGGTTTCAAGCTCTGCGTCGGCTCGCGCCGTCAGTTCCTCGCCGTCTGCAAGGCGATGCTCGCCGAGGGGGTCTCGCCCGACTTCATCGTGGTCGACGGCGCCGAGGGCGGTACGGGGGCCGGGCCGCCGGAGTTCGCCGCCTCCCTCGGTACGCCCCTGACCGAAGGGCTGATCACGGTGCACAACGCGCTGGTCGGCACCGGGCTGCGCGACCGTGTGCGGATCGGCGCGAGCGGCAGGGTCGCCACCGGCTCGGACATCGTCAAACGGCTGGCGCAGGGCGCCGACTACACGAACGCGGCCCGCGCGATGATGTTCGCGCTCGGCTGCCTCCAGGCCCGGCGCTGCCACACCAACACCTGCCCGGTCGGGGTCGCGACCCAGGACCCGCGCCGGGTGCGCGCCCTGGACGTGGCCGACAAGTCGGCGCGCGTGCACCGCTACCAGCGGGCCACGGTCCGCAGCGCGAGCCGGATCATGGCCGCCATGGGGGTACGCGATCCGGCCGAGCTCGGACCGCATCAGTTGCTGCGGCGTACGGACCCGGCGACCGTACGGTCGTACGCGCAGCTCTACGAGTGGCTGGAGCCCGGGGTGCTGCTCGCGGAGCCGCCCGCGTCCTGGGAGGCGGACTGGGAGGCGGCGGATCCGGACGCGTTCTGAGCGTTCAGGACTCCACCGGGTCCCTGATGATGGGGCAGGTCATGCAGTGGCCGCCGCCCCGGCCACGCCCCAGCTCGGCACCGACGATGGTGATGACCTCGATCCCGGCCTTGCGCAGCAGGGTGTTGGTCTGGGTGTTGCGGTCGTAGGTGACCACCACGCCCGGTTCCAGCGCGACCGCGTTGTTGCCGCTGTCCCACTGCTGCCGCTCGGAGGCGTACACGTCCCCGCCCGTTTCGACGATCCGCAGTTCGGACAGTCCGAGGGCCTTGGCGACGACCTCGGTGAAGGGGTGTGCGCCCTCGTCGGTGAGTTCGATGCCGGGGGCCTTGTCGCTCGGGCGCAGGGAGAAGGTGCGGACGGCGTCCATGACGGTCGGATAGAGAGTCACCAGGTCGCGGTCGGCGAAGGTGAACACCGTGTCGAGGTGCATCGCGGAGCGCAGCTTCGGCAGGCCTGCGACGATCACGTGCTCGGCGGCGCCGTTCTCGAACAGCGCCGCCGCGACCTGGGTGATGGCCTGGCGCGAGGTGCGCTCGCTCATGCCCATGAGCACGACGCCGTTGCCGACCGGCATGATGTCTCCGCCCTCGAACGTGGCCTCCCGCCAGTCCCGTTCGGGATCGCCCCACCACACGGTCGAGCCCGCGAAGTCGGGGTGGAAGGTGTAGATCGCCTTCATCAGGAGCGTCTCGTCGTGCCGAGCCGGCCAGTACAGCGGGTTGAGCGTGAGGCCCTCGTACAGCCAGCAGGTCGTGTCGCGGGTGTAGAGGGTGTTGGGCAGCGGTGGCATCAGGTACTCGGGTACGCCCGTGGACTCGCGGGCCAGCGCCAGGTAGACGGAGCGGTGGTCCTCGGGCAGGTCGGCGGTGGCGAGGCCGCCGATCAGGAACGTGGCGAGCCGGGCCGGTTCCAGTGTCTCCAGGAAGGCGCGGGTGTCGTCGACGAGCCCGATACCGACCTCGTTCGGGGTGATCTTCCGGTCCAGGAGCCAGTCCCTGGCGACCGGGAGTGCCATGGTCCGGGCGAGCAGATCGTGCAGTTCGACGACCTCGACGCCCCGTTCGCGCATCTTGTTGACGAAGTCGGCGTGGTCGCGCTGGGCGTTCTCGACCCACATGACGTCGTCGAAGAGCAGGTCGTCGGAGTTGGTGGGGGTGAGCCTGCGGTGCGCGAGACCGGGCGCACAGACGAGTACCTTGCGCAGTCTGCCGACCTCGGAGTGGACGCCGTACGCCGGGCGGCCGGTGGTTTCCTGACTGGTCACGGTGTGCCTCTCTCCGGGGCGGGGACGGGCGGGCCGTCTGCCCTGCTCGCGCCGGGCCATCACGAACAGCACCGTGGCGAGCGCGGCGACGGCCAGGTCACCGCCGGGACTCCCCCGTGCGGTCTTCGGGGCGAAGGCCGCCGCCGGCAGGATCGGGATCAGGGTCGGCGCGCTGGTCAGGTCGAGCGCGAAGCTGAACGCGTGGGCGTCCTGCGGAGGCGGGCGTCGTCGTGCGACGACGACGCGGGGGAACGTCGTCCGGCGACCCGAGCGACACTAACAATCAACTGCCCCAAATGCCCGATACCTGAATCGGCTCTATCGTGCTGTTATGGAGCACGCACTCAGCCCAGCGACCCTCACCATGCTGCGCAGGCCGCGGCCCTATCCCGCGGTGTCGGTGCTGACGCCCACGCACCGCCGCGAACCCGACAACGCCCAGGATCCGGTCCGGCTGCGCAATGTCGTGGCCGAGGCCAAGAAACAGATCGAGTCCGATCCGGCGGTCACCCGCGAACGGCGCACCGACCTCGTCCAGCAGCTCGACCAGGCCCTCGCGGAGGTCGATCTGGCGCACGCGGAGGAGGGCCTCGCGATCTTCGCGGCGCCGGGCGAGCACCAGGTGTGGTCGCTGGCCCGCACGGTGCCCGAACGCGTGGTGCTCTCGGACACCTTCCTGACCCGCAACCTCGTCGCCGCGCAGGTCTCGGAGCGGCCGTTCTGGGTGCTCGCGGTGTCGGCGGACCGGGTGACGCTGTGGAACGGCGGCGCCGACCGGGTCACCGAGCAGCGCATCGGCGGTTTCCCGCGGACCCGCAGCCTCGAGGACCCGAACGCCGAGCGCAAGGAGCGCATCGGAGACCTGCCGAGCACCTTCCGCGACGAGCGCACCAAGCACTTCGTGCGGGACGCCGACACCGCGATGAGCGCCGTCCTGCGCGAGGATCCGCGTCCGCTGTACGTCACCGGCGAGACCGCCGCGCTCTCCCTCCTCGACGAGGTCGGCACGGTCACCAAGGACGCCACGCACATCCCGCACGGCGGACTCGCGCACGGCACCCCCGACGCCGTGTGGCAGGCGGTCCGCCCGCTGATCAGCGCCGAGGAGCGCAGGGACACCGACGCCGTGGCCCGCGAACTCGAGTCGGCGCGTGGCCGCAAGGAGTTCGCGGCCGGGGTCGACGAGGTGTGGCAGAACGCCTCCCAGGGCCGGGTCCGGCTGCTGGCCGTCGAGGAGAACTACCGCGTGACGGTACGGGACGACGGCGGTGACCATCTGATCCCGGCCGAGAGCGATGATCTGGACGCCCGCGAGGACATCGTCGACGAGATCGTCGAACAGTGCCTGGAGACCGGAGCGGACGTCCGTTTCGTCCCCGACGGCAGTCTCGGTGACGCGAAAGGCATCGCCGGGGTGCTGCGCTACTGATCATTCCGGCAGACAATCGCCTCCAGAGCTGTCTGCCGGAGAGGTGAGCGCGTGAGTGAGCTGTTGGGTGTCGCGGTCCTGGGTGCGGGCCACATGGGAGCCGACCATGTACGGCGGATCGATCGTGTGGTGAACGGCGCCCGCGTCGCGGCGGTGGCCGATCCCGACACCGTGCGCGCCAAGGACGCCGTCGCCGGCATCGACGGTGTCTCGGTGCACACCGAGGTGGCGGCGGCCCTCGACGCGCCCGGCGTACAGGCGGTGTTGATCGCCTCCCCCGGGCCCGCGCACGAGGAGGCGCTGCTCGCGGCCTTCGACCGCGGTCTTCCGGTGCTGTGCGAGAAGCCGATGGTGCCGGAGTCCGCCGGGGCACTGCGGGTGGTGGAGGCGGAGGCGCGGCTCGGCCGGAGGCTGGTGCAGGTCGGGTTCATGCGCCGGTACGACGCCGAGTACCAGCGCCTGAAGTCCCTGCTGGACAGTCGGCGGCTGGGCCGTCCGCTGATGCTGCACTGCACGCACCGCAATGTGTCCTCCCCGCCCGGCTTCACCTCGGCGATGCTGGTCAACAGCTCCGTCTCGCACGAGATCGACGTGGCGCGCTGGCTGCTCGACCAGGAACTCACCGCCGTGACCGTGCTGCGCCCACGGCCGTCCGCGGATGCCCCCGAGGGGCTTCTCGACCCCCAGTTCGTGGTGTTCGAGACGGCCGAAGGCGCTCTCGTCGACGTCGAGGTCTTCGTCAACTCCGGCTTCGGCTACCAGGTGCGCTGCGAGGCGGTCTGCGAGTCCGGGAGCGCGCGGATCGGGGACGAGCACACCATGGTGGTGACGACGGCGGGCGGCGCCCGCGAGGAGGTGGCACAGGACTACCTCGTACGGTTCGCCGACGCCTACGACCGCGAGGTGCAGGCCTGGGTGGACGCCACCCGGCAGGGGAAGGTGACCGGGCCGAGCGCGTGGGACGGGTACGCGGCTTCGGCCGTCGCCGAGGCCGGGGTCCGGGCGCTGGAGGGCGGCGGCCGGGTGACCGTCGAACTCGCCCAGCGCCCGGACCTCTACGCGTGATCAGCCGCTGACGCTCGCCACGCCCGTCTCGATGTGCCCGGTGAACCGGCGCGACCAGCTCGCGTCGGAGTCGACGGTGATCGTGAAGTCGTACCAGCCGTTCTGGTACGCGACGGCGTTGAAGAAGTCCTCGGCCGAACCGCCCGCGGCGACGGTGTACGTCCACGGCCCGTCGCCGCGGTAGTGGTTCGAGGTGATCGTGAACTTCACCGGGGCGGCCGAGGAGTTGGTCATCTTGAAGTAGAGGGCAGTTTTGCCGGTGCCGGGTTCGGTGGCGTAACGGGTGCTCACCTCGGCCGACTTGCCCACCGAGGTCGCGTCGCCCTTGAAGCGGCGCAGGAAGCGATTGGGGCCGGCCATGGTGAAGTCGTACTTGCCGTTGCCGTACCCCGAGCCGATGTTGAAGGAGTCGGAGGCGGTGGCGCCGGCGTCGACGGTGTACTGCCAGGGCGTGGTGTCGCGGTAGGCGTTCGGGTGGATCGACAGGTGCGCGGCCCTGCCGGCCGGGGTGCCCTGGTTGGCCATCGTGAACCAGGCGACGATCTTGCCGCTCGCCCCGAACTCCAGGTGGTCCAGGTAGCCGTTCGGCTGGTAGGGCAGGGCGCGGGCGGGCCGGGTGCCGGGCTCCTGGGCGGGCAGGGCGTTGGTGGTCGGCACCGGGTTGGGCAGGGGGCCGCAGGTGGCGATCCCGAGCACGCTCATGGCCGGCAGCGGGACGGTCCCGTAGGCCGGGTTGGAGAAGTCGAAGACCCCGGTGAGGTCGCCGGTGACCTTGCGGCGCCAGGCGCTGATGTTGGGGCAGGCAGCGGGCTTGCCGAGCGCCGTCGTCCACGTCTCCATAAAGCGCAGGACCGAGGTGTGGTCGAAGATCTCCGAGGAGACCCAGCCGCCACGCGTCCAGGGCGAGATGACGAGCATCGGGACACGGAAGCCGAGACCGTACGGGACGCCGTTGAGGAACTCCCCCGCCGTGTCCGCGGGCGGGGCCGGGGGCGGCACGTGGTCGAAGAAGCCGTCGTTCTCGTCGTAGTTGAGGAACAGGACGGTGGAGTCGAAGACGTCCGGGTCGGCCGCGAGGGCTTTGTACACCAGGTCGACGAAGTGGGCGCCGTCGCCGGGCGGGGCGTAGGGGTGCTCGGAGAAGGCCTGGTTGGCGACCACCCAGGAGACCTGGGGCAGGGTGCCGGCGAGGACGTCGGCCCTGATGGCGGCGGCTATGTCGTCGGGGGTGGAGCCGGTGGCCTTCGGCACGGAGGCCATGCCGCGGTCGTACAGCGGGTCGCCCGCCTTCGCGGAGGCGAACTTCTTGAAGTAGGCGCAGCCGTTGTCGCCGTAGTTGTCCTGCGCGTTCTGGTAGACCTTCCAGGTCACTCCGGCCGTCTGGAGCGCCTCGGCGTAGTTCTGCCAGGTCAGTCCGGACTCGTCGCCGCCGTCGTAGCTGGAGCCGTCGACCTTGCCGCTCCACAGGTAGGTGCGGTTGGGGCCGGTCGCACTGAGCGCGGAGCAGAAGTAGGCGTCGCAGATCGTGTAGTTGTCGGCGAGCGCGTAGTGGAAGGGGATGTCGGAGCGGTCGAGATAGCCGAGCGAGCGGACGTTGCCGACACCGGAGACCCAGTTGTCGAGGCGTCCCTTGTTCCAGGCGGAGTGCTGCGAGGACCAGGAGTGCGGGAGGTCGCCGTTGCACTGTGCGAGGGTCTCGCCGTCCTTGCCGCCCGCGGCGGGCGTGGAGCTGAGCTTCCACGGGTACTGCCGTCCGCCGCCGTTGGGCTGGTTGAAGACGGAGTACCCGCCGGACAGGGTGATGCCGCTGCGGTCGTCGAAGCCGCGGACGCCCTTGAGGCGGCCGAAGTAGTGGTCGAAGCTGCGGTTCTCCTGCATGAGGACGACGACGTGCCGTACGTCCGAGATGGTGCCGGTCGTCGCGCCGGCGGCCGCCGCCGGGCGCGAGCCGGCGCCCAGCGCGGCGCCCGCCGCCACGGATGCGCCGAGTCCCACGAAGCCTCTTCGGCTGATCGGTGTCATTCGCCCGCCCCCTCCTCACCGGAGTGCCCCTGCGGCACACCGCGCGACAGCGTGCACGCGGCAATCGCCAAGGGTCATACCGATGCGGTGAGGGACGAATGAACAGCGGCCGAACGCCGCCGCCTTTCGTCCGTTCACTGTGAACGTGGGCCCCTCGTTCCCCGGCATGGACACGCCGCGTACATATGACCGTCGAACAAAGAAATGAAGGAGGGTCCCGGCCACCTGTGGACCCCCTCAAGTCACGTACGCTTTCTACGACTTGGGTGCGCGACCCGCGTACCGAATCGATGCCGGTCGACCCGTCCGTCTGGACTGAGGCATATGCCAGAAGCACCACCGGATCGTGTGTTGCCAAATCCCTTACAGGGCGTCGCGGGCTGTGCAACAGTCGTAACGGTCCTTCCCCCCAGCCTTGGTCGTACCGTCCCCCATCGGAGTGCGTCATGCCGTCCCATCTCTCTGCGGACCGCCCAGCCGCCGAGCCGCCCCCACGCGGCTCGGTCGACGCGCTCATTTCGCAGACGCGACGGTTGCGCGGCGAGATGGACGCCGTACGGCGGGACGCCCCCTTCGACGGCACGGACCCCCAAGGACGCTGGCAGCGCGCGCTGTGCGATCTGGCGATGCACCAACTCAACGACCTCGACGAGCACTTGGCACAGTTGCGGGACGGACCCCCGCCGGTGCCGGCGGAGCCGGCCGGCGCGCCCGCCGCAGCGGCCGTGTCGGCCGCGCCCCGGCGCGGCTCGCTGCTCAGCCGGGTGGGCAGCGCCGAGTGGAACCTGCTCACGGACGAGGCCAGTTGGTCCGGAGAGCTCTACGACATCCTGGGCCGCGACCCCGCCGCTCCCCCGCTCACCCTCGACGAACTGCCGTCGCTGATGCTCGACGAGGACCGGCCGATGCTGACGGCGATGGTCACCGACTGCCTCATCGACGCGAAGCCCATCGACGGCGAGTTCCGCATCGTGCGCCCCGACGGCGGGGTACGGACCGTGCACATGATGGGCGAGCCCGTACTCGACACCGACGGCAGCACCGCCGCGATGTGGGCCGTGCTGCGCGACGTCAGCGAACTGCGCCGCAACCAGCGGACGGTGAGCGAGAGCCGTGAGTCGCTTCAGCTGCACCGGCACCACGCGCAGAGCGAGCGCCGGCTCGCGGTCCAGCTGCAGGAGGCCGTGCTGCCACCCTGGCGCGGCTCCCTGCGGTTCCCGCAGCGGGGCCCCGAGGCCCTGGACCTCGCCGCCCGTCATCTGCCCTCCTCGAACAGCGCGCTGATCGGCGGCGACTGGTACGACGCGATGGAACTGCCCGACGGAGCGACGCTGTTGAGCGTCGGTGACCTCACCGGGCAGGGCGTCACCGTCGCCTCGGGCATGGCGATGCTGCTCGGCGCCCTGCGCGGCATGGCCGTCGCGGGCACCCGGCCCGGGCAACTCATGTCCTGGCTCAACCAGTTGCTCGACGCCTCGGTGCAGCCGTCCCTCGGCAGCGCCGTCTGCTGCCGCTACCGGCCCGAGACCCGTACCCTCACCTGGGCGCAGGCAGGACACCCCGCCCCGCTGCTGTTCCGCAACGGGACGGGGCGCATGCTGGCAGCGCCGGACGGCGTGCTGCTCGGGGCGACCTCGGGGGCCGTCTACGGGCAGGCCGAAGAGACCCTCGAAGACGGCGACCTGCTGCTTCTGCACACCGACGGACTGGTCCCCGGGCACTATGGAGCGGGGGCCGTCGAGAGGCTGCTCGACCTGGCCCCGCGCTTCCGCGGAGCCCGCACGGCCCAGGACTGCGTACGGACGGTAGTCGAGGAGTTCGGCGAGAGTGAGCGCGAGGACGACGCCTGCGTGCTCATCGCCAGGATCGGCTCATAGACCTCGCCGAGATCGACTCACAGACCCGATCTGGCACGACCCGACCCGGAACCCTTGCTGCGCACAGGCAGGGAGTGCTCATGCCTGTGTGGTGGTGCCCCCGCGCTTCGGCCTGAGCGAGCTCTTGGGGAGGGCGAGTTGGATCTCCTCACGCAGTTCGTGGATCTTCGGATAGCCGGAGTACTCGGCGGTGAGCCGGTACATCTCGCGCAGTCGGTCCCAGGTGCGGTGGGAGGAGTTCGCCCCCATCGACACCAGGGCCAGCCGGGCATAGCGGTCCGCCTGCTCGGGGTCGTCCGCGATGAAGCACGCCGAGGCCAGCGACAGCCAGTCGAAGATCTGTGACCGCTGCCGCCCGTTCTCCCGCAGATGCAACGCTTCCTTCGCGTGGCGCTGCGCCGTGGTCGCCGCGGCCGGATCGTGCTCCGCGAGCGTCCGGTAGGCCAGGGCCTGCATGCCGTGCATGTCCGCCTCGTCGAACATCTGCATCCAGCTCGGCGGTGGCACATCACCCTTGTCGGAGACGAAGAGGTTCTCCGCCTCTCCCAGGGTGCGCCGCATGGCCTGGCCCTTGCCCATCGACGCCTGAGCCCAGGCCTCGATCGTGCAGAGCATGGCGCGGGTGCGCGGCAACATCTCGGAACCCGAGCCCGACTTGGCGAGCTTCATCAGGTCCAGGGCGTCGTCGGGCCGGCCCAGGTGCACCATCTGACGGGCGGCGCGGGAGAGCGCCTCCCCGGCGCGCGGCCGGTCGCCGCCTTCTCTGGCCGCGTGCGCGGCGATGACGAAGTACTTCTGGGCCGTGGGCTCCAGGCCGACGTCGTGCGACATCCAGCCCGCGAGGACGGCGAGATTGGCGGCGACGCCCCACAGGCGGCGCTGCAGATGGTCAGGGTGTCGGTAGGAGAGCATGCCTCCCACTTCGTTGAGCTGGCCCACCACGGCCTTGCGTTGCAACCCGCCGCCGCGGGCCGCGTCCCAGGCCCGGAACACCTCGACCGAGCGCTCCAGTTCCTCGATCTCCTGCGACCCGATGGGGGCGGCCTCGTAACGGTCGAACCCAGCGGGGTCGGCGTGCAGGGGATTGTCGACTACAGGGGCGTCGGCCACGAGGGCCGGATCGGTGTGGAGCCAGTCGTGCATGGCACTGCTGAGTGCGGATCCCGCGGCGAGCGCGGCACCCGCGCCCACCAAGCCGCGTCGGTTGAGCATGAGGTCCATTCCCGTGAATTCGGTGAGGACCGCAGCGGTTCGCTCGGGCGCCCACGGCACACCGTCGGGATGTTCCACATTCCCGCCGCCCGGCCGTTTCCCCACACGCCCGTGCCGCACCAGACCGAGGTCCTCAATGGTCACGACACGGCCGAGACGCTCGGTGAAAAGAGCCGCCAGCACTCGCGGAACCGGATCGCGCGGGATCTCTCCCATGTCGATCCAACGCCGCACCCGTGAGGTGTCGGTCGCCAGCTGAGGGTGACCCATGGCCGCCGCCTGCTTGTTGACCAGCCTCGCGAGTTCGCCCTTGGACCAGCCGGCCAGGCCGAACAGATCCGACAGACGAGTGTTGGGTTGTCCGTTCACGTCAAGCCCCCAGGTTCTCGGCTGAGTTGACAGTAACCCTCTGTCAGTTGCTGAGCGACTATTCGCCAGGGTTCGCCAGGGTGCGCCAGATGGTCTGCCACTGGGCATCCGGTGTCAGGTAGGAAAGCGCCACCCCGACCCGGTTGCCGAGGACATTCCCCCAGGGTGCACCAGGGCGGCCGGGGCGGGTAGCGCGGCAACTTGCAGGCACACGAAGGGATCTGTTTCGCCCATGTACACAGCATCGTCCTCCGTGTCCGCTCCGCCCCGGTCGCTTCACCCCCGCCCGGCGGCGGCGGGCAGCGGCCCCTACCTCGACCCCGCTCGACCGGCGGCCCCCGTGCTCGGCGCCGGCAGGACGCGGCGCGTTCCGGGGCTCGGCACCCAACCGCTCAGCGGGAGAATCGACTTGTCCGGCCCTCAGGGCGCGCAGCTGCGCACGGCGATCGCGTCGGTGCACCGGATCTGTCCGGAGTTCGCTCCGGTCCAGGTACTGCGCCGCAGCGGACGCTCCGTGCTCCTCGTCGGCACGACGGGGCGCAGCACGGCGGTCGCCAAGTGTTTACTGGACCACTCCTCGATCTGGGCGGAGCGGATCAGGCACGAAATAGCGGCATACCGATCGTTCGTGCGGCATCGGCCGCCGGTCCGGGTGCCCCGGCTGATCGCGGCGGACCCGGACAACTGCACCCTCGTGATCGAGCGGATGCCGGGGCGGGTGGCCGCGCTGCAGCGCCACCCCGCGGAGGCGCCGCCCCGCGCGGACATCCGGGCGGCACTGGGTGCGATCTGCCGGCTGAACGCGTGGCGGCCGCCGGCGGGGACGTTCGACGCCCCGCTGGACTACGCGGAGCGGATCTCCCGTTTCCATGAGCTGGGTCTGCTCACGGACCGGGACATGGGCGACCTGCAGAAGCTGGTGCACGGCATCGCGCACTCGGCGGGCCGTCAGGGCATGGGCCAGTTCTGTCACGGGGACGCGCTGCTGTCGAACATCCTGCTCTCACCGGCCGGTCCAGTGCTGGTGGACTGGGAGCACGCGGGCTGGTACCTGCCGGGCTACGACCTGGCGACGCTGTGGGCGGTCCTCGGTGACGCTCCCGTGGCGCGCCGCCAGATCAGTCAGCTCGCGCAGTCCGCCGGTCCCGCGGCGCGTGACGCCTTCCTGGTGAATCTGATGCTCGTACTGACCCGGGAGATCCGTACGTACGAGACGGCCGTGCAGCGTTCGATGCACGACGCGACCCCGGCGGCACCGGGACCGGCCCATCCGGGTGCTGCGCCGTCCGGCGAGGAACAGCGGCTGCTGCTGCGGCGGCTGCACGACGACTGCCAGATGGCCCGTCGGGCCGTTCGAGCGGCGGTCGGCACTCGTTGACGGGGACGAAGGCCCGCGGTGCGCCTGAACGGCGGCACACCGCGGGCCTTCGTCATGCGGGGGCACTGCCGTGCGGTGCCGACGTACGGTAGGCGGCGCTTCCCTGCCGGAATCCCCTCCGGGGCATCTTCACCCGTTCGCGCCACCGGTCCACTCCACTGACGCCTTGCAGGCTGTCCCGCTGCCGCCACGAAATCCTCTTCGTCCCTCGCTGACATGGGAAATCGCCTGCTCTTGGGCATGATTGACGGATCGTCGGAGAGCCGATACCACTGACCCACGTTCGGCCCGCACGCTCCACCGCGCTCGATCGTCCCAGGAGGCTGCATTGCGAGGATCCTTCACCGACCCCGAGGCCACGGCCGGGCACAGACGCGCGCGCCGTACCGCGGGCGCCGTCGCCTCGGCGGCGCTGTTGCTGCCGTTGCTCGGCGCGGCACCGTCGACCAGCACCGCGCAGGCGTCCTCCGCTGATCTCCAGCGGGCCTTCGCCGACGCGGCCGCCGACTACCACGTGCCGCTGAGCGTCCTGCTCGGCGTCTCCTACCTCCAGTCCCGCTGGGACGCGCACGCCGGCGCGCCGAGCGTCAGCGGCGGCTACGGCCCCATGCACCTCACCGACGCGCGGACGGCGATCGCGAAGGCCCCGCACCACAGCGAGGGCACGGAGGACGCCCGCGGCGACAGCTCGCGCGCGCCCCTGCTGCCCACGACCCAGGTGCCGCAGAACTCCCAACTCCCGGACCGGCTGAAGACGTTGCCGAAGGCGGCCCGGCTCACCGGCCTGCCCGAGGAGCGGCTGCGCACCGACGCCGCCGCGAACGTGGCGGGCGGGGCCGCGCTCCTCGTGGCCGCGCAGCAGGACCTCGGCGAGCCGCTGAGCGACGACGCGGCCGACTGGTACGGCGCGGTGGCGCGCTTCTCCGGCGCGGACGACACGGCGACCGCGGCGACGTACGCCAATGACGTCTACGGCGTGATCCGCGACGGCGAGGAGCGCACCACGGACGCCGGTCAGGAGGTCGCGCTCGCCGCCCGGCCCGGTCTGCGCCCCGACACCGCGCAGCTACGGCGGGCCGGGCTGCGTACCGTCTCCGCCGCGAACACCGAGTGCCCCACGTCCGTGTCCTGCGAGTGGATCCCAGCTCCGTACACCGAGTTCGGCGGCAGTGACTACGGGAACCACGACCTCGGTGACCGGCCCGCGTCGCAGAGCATCAAGTACATCGTCATCCATGACACGGAGGGCACCTGGGACGGCTCTCTGAAGCTGGTCCAGGACCCGGCCTACGTGTCGTGGAACTACACCCTGCGCTCGACCGACGGTCACATCGCCCAGCATGTGAAGGCGAAGGACGTGGCCTGGCACGCGGGCAACTGGTACATCAACGCCAAGTCGATCGGCCTGGAGCACGAGGGATTCCTCGCCTCGCCGGACGCCTGGTACACGGAGGCGATGTACCGCGCCTCGGCGCGGCTGGTGAACTACCTCGCCGACAAGTACCGCGTTCCGCTGGACCGCCAGCACATCCTGGGCCACGAGAACGTGCCCGGTCCGACCACGTCGACCATCCCCGGCATGCACACGGACCCGGGTCCGTACTGGGACTGGCAGCACTACTTCACCCTGCTCGGCCACCCCTTGCCACGCGCGACGACGACCAGGACGAGTGGCGGTCTGGTCACCGTGCTGCCGGACTTCGCGCAGAACCAACCCCGGTACACGGGCTGTGTCACCAGCGGCGAGCCCTGCGCCGCGCACGGTTCCAGCGAGGTGCGGCTCTACTCCCGGCCGGACGAGACCTCGCCCCTGATCAAGGACATCGGACTGCGTCCCAAGGGCGACGACTCGACGATCGACGTGAACGACGTGGGTTCACGGGTCTCCACCGGACAGCGGTACGCGGTCGCGGACCGTGACGGCGACTGGACGGCGATCTGGTACCTGGGCCAGAAGGCCTGGTTCAAGAACCCGCAGAGCCGGCCGACGGCGGTGAACGCCTCGGGTCAGGTCGTGACCCCCAAGGCCGGCGTCACGGGGATCCCCGTGTACGGGCGTGCCTACCCGGAGGCGGCGGCGTACCCCGCGGGCGTGCCCGTCCAGGCCGTCTCGCCGCTGCCGTACAAGATCCCGGCAGGCCAGAAGTACGCGGTCGGCGACAAGGTGCCGGGCGAGTACTTCTACGCGCCGACGTTCGACACGGCCCCGCACAAGGTCGTGATCGGCAAGGACATGTACTACGAGATCCAGTTCGGCCACCGGGTGGCGTTCGTGCGGGCTGCGGACGTGAACCTGACGCGCTCGCACGCATAGGAGCCGGGGAGCGGGGGCCGGGGCCGCGGACAGCGTCCGGGCCCCCGCTCCCGTACCGTCGTCACTCCGACCAGTCGAGCTGGTGTTCCGGCACCCCGAAGGTCCAGCCCACCGCCCGGGCCTCGGCCCGGGCCGCGCGGTCGCCGCGCGCATATCGCAGAACGCGCCCCGGGAACACCACGAACGTCTCGTCGGCGGACCGCAGATCCGCGTACCAGCCGGGCTGGTCCAAGGCCCCCGAAATCGCCTCCGCGACCTCCGCCGCGCGTGCCGCCGCCACGCTGAACTCGATGACCGTCCAGACGTCCGGCTGCCCGGCCCCGACGTTCTGCGGACGGAACCGGTAGATCTCCCGGGCTTCTATCCGCAGGTCCTTCAGGTGGGTACCGACCTTCAGGCTTTCCACGATGAGTGAACCGTCGGTCATGGGGACTCCTATCGGTGGCGGGCGTACTGCCCAAAGACGGGCGCCGGGCCCATCTCCGTTACACCCAGTCCCGGCGAGCGGCCTGCCAGGCCAGTTGCATACGGGTGGCCGCCCCGGCGAACGTCATGAGTTGCTGGATATGACGTTGGACCGTACGCCTGCTCAGGCCCAGTTGCGAAGCGATCGCCTTGTCCGTGACGCCTGCGACGAGCAGGGAGAGGAGCCGTCGGTCCGTGGTGGAGAGGGAGTCGGCGCCGGATGTCCCGTCAGTGCCGCTGACCGTTCCGGTGTCGTCGACGTGCAGGGGGACGGCGTCGTCCCAGTAGCGTTCGAAGAGTGCGATGAGCGCGGCGAGGAGGCTGCTGTCGCGCACCAGGGCCGCGGTGGGTTCCTCGGGGCTGCCGTGCGGACCACCGGGTACGAGGGGGCAGATGGCGATGGCACGGTCGGACACGGCGAGCCGCAGGGGCAGATGGGGTACCGCGCGGGCGACTTCACCCGCCCGTACGCCCTCGATAACGTTGTCCACGGCTCCCTCGTCGTCGAAGAACGCCTTCTCGTAGAGGACCCGATAGCGCACCCCGCGGGCCAGGGCGTCGAACTCCGCCTCGTTGCTGCCCGACGGCATGGCGACGTACTGGGCCTTGCAGAACCACAGCATCTCGTCCTGGGTGTCGGCCTGGATGCGGCGGAGGTGCTGACGCAGCGCGTCCGCCCCGGTGATCACCTCGATGAGTTCGCCGGCGTCGCGCCGGCGCATGGTGTCCCGGTAGGTCGCCAGCAGGGCGGTGGCCGTGGCGCGGGCCTGGTCGAGGGCGTCGGCGTTGCGTTTGAGCCGGGGCATGAGGGCCACATCGGGTGGCGTGGCCCGGTAGAGCCGTGGTGATCCGTCGGTGTGACTGGCCAGCCCCCTGGCCGTGAGCGCCTCGAGGGTCCCTGCGGCGTCCGCGGTGGTGGCACCCGAGCGGATCGCGAATTCGCGCGCCGAGGCGTTGCTCATCGTCACCAGGATCCGGTAGGCGGACTCCTCGGCATCGGTGACCCCGGCGGCTTCCAGTGTCACGGCGCTCTCCTTGGTCCCACCCCGTCCAACGGTTGCACACCGTACTGCATCCGTGTGGACGGGCGGCGGGTGCACGGCCGGGTCGCTCCGCCGTGCACCCGCCTTGCGCGCTGTGCGCAGCGGTGTCTATCCCCGTTGCAGGTAGGCGCGTTGCACCGTCTGTCGGACGCTGTTGCCGAGCCGGTCCCGCGCCGTGACCCGCAGGGTCACATACGCGTCGCCGTGGCCGGAGGGCCTGGTGACGGTGGCCCGGAAGGCGTTGTGCCCGCGGCCGCGGACCGCCGCACCGCCCCAGTGCCTGCCGTCGTCGTAGGACACCTCCACGCGCAGGGACACTCCGCGCGGGGCGGGCTGCCCGTCCTGGGCGCGGACGGCCAGGCCGATGGTGTGCGTCCGCCCGGCTCCCACCGCGTTGTGCGCGTCGACCGGTACGTCGTAGTCGAGTTGCAGCAGGGACAGCGGTGTCGCGATGGCCGTGGTCGCGGAGCGGAAGGACCAGGAGGTGTCCGTACGGGCGGCGAACGCCCACTCGTCGTCCACGCGCGAGGTCGTCAGGTCCAGCCGGTAGTCGGCTGCGCCCGGGGAGACCTCGAAATCGGTCCAGGCGCTGTCGGCGTCGGCGACCTTCACCCCGTCGCGGTAGAGCGCCGCGGCTGCCGTGTCACCGCCCGGCGCGTCGGCCCCGGTGGCGAGTCCGCCCACCCCGCCGCCGTCACCGGCGAGCAGCCGTGACCAGTGACCCGCCGTGGAGTCGGTGAACTCCGGGATGCGCAGGGCCAGTACGTCTCCGGTCCGTACCGAGGGCGTCGTGGTGCCCCGGGGGATCGAGGGGCGCACCACTGCCCCCTGCCAGCGCTCGTCGAGGTGCTCGCCGGGCCGGTAGGTGCGGGGTGCGTCGTTCATGCCCACGGCCAGCGGCATGTCGACGTCGAACGTGGTCGTGTGATGCACACGGTGGAGCCAGGTCGTGCCGTTCGCGCTGACGTACTCGGTGCGTACGAAGCCCGTCGGCACATAGCGGGTGTACTGCAGCCAGGCGGTGTCCTGGTAAGGGCGCCGGGCGAACCGCTGTTCACTGGCCCAGGGCGCTCCTCCGTTGTCGGCGTAGGTGGTCCGCAGCACCGCGCTGTTGCGCTCGGACACCGTGTACACGACCTGCCGGGGTATCTGTTGGGACGACGTCTGCATGACGTCGTAGAGGTACGGGCTCTGCGCCGTTCCGGTGAACCTGACGGTGGTGGTCGGGTGCTTCTTCAGCCGGTCGAGCAGGGCGGCGCCCACCGCCTTGCCGATGCGGACGGTCGGCACGGCGGTGCGTTCGCCGTCGGGGCTCCAGCGCGTCCAGGCGATGTCGGCGAAGTGGGTCATCAGCAGTCCGCGTACGCCCGCCGCGGCCGCCTGCCGGGTCAACTCCCGCTCGTCCGTGCCCTCTTCGTTGCGGACGATCGCGAGTTTGCCGCGGGCCCGGCTGAAGTCGGGCTTGGCGAAGGTGCCCGCGTCCACGGCGGTCAAGGTGGTGCCGCCGGCGTCGAACAGCGGCGAACTCGGCATGTAGTACGGATTGAGGGCGAGGTCGCTGCCCGACACCTTCGCCTCGAGCAGCGGGGCGACCAGTTGCCAGCGCGAGGCGAACTCGAAGGTGCCGTCGGTGACGGCCGCGGTGGGGCTGACGTAGAGCCGCTTGGCCACGTCGAAGTACATCGTGCCCTGGAGCAGGCTGTGTCCGTCGATCTGCCGGTAGGTCTGGTAGTCGAGGATGCCGCGCTGTTCGGCGGGCCGCGGCGTGCGGATGTCGACCTTGGTGGTCTTGCGCGCGTCCAGGGTGACGGCCGTGTCCTTCGTGACCTTCACCTCCGGTATGACGACGTGGCGCAGTTCCTGTCCGTCGTCGGCCGTGTCCAGGCTGGAGTAGTCGAGTTGATAGGTGCCTTCCTCGACTTCGGCGACGGCGGGCTCGGTGCTGACGTAGTCGACGAATCCGTCCGGGCCCCAGATGGTGGGCAGTGCCTGGACGCGGTTGCCGTCGTGGTCGTAGGTGGTGACGGTGAGCTTGTGGGTGGGGCCGTGCACCACGACGCTCACCGTGGTGTGGACCTTGACCGCGCCGTCGGTCGTGGTGGCGGTGACATAGCCGTAGTAGTCGCCCCGGCCGGCCCGGGAGGGGTCCACCGTCAGCGGCACGTCCTCGGTGGCACCGGCGGCGATCCGCACCGTGTCGGAGCCGAGTCGCAGCGCACCGGTCGTGAGTTCCCGGCCACCGGTGGTGGCGAGGCGGGCGGCGAGCGCGAGGGTGACGTCCTTGTCCGAGGTGTTGGTGTAGCGGACGGTGGCCGTGCGCGGGGTGCCGTTGTCGCCGCCGGTCCCGTAGGGTCCCAGGGCCACACTCCCGGTGGCGGTGACCGGTCCGAGCGCCGCCGCGGCCACGTCGACGCGGCCGCCGCCCTCCTCGGTCGCCTGCTGTCCCCCGACGGTGTGCGCCGTGCTGATGAGCGCGTCCTTCAGCCGCTGTCCGCTCCAGGTCGGATGCGCCTGGGCGAGCAGGGCGGCGGCGCCCGCCACATGTGGGGTGGCCATCGACGTGCCGGAAGCGGCCACGTAGTACTGGTCCACCGGTTCGCCCATGGTGGTGCCCGCCGCGCGGGCCGCGACGATGCCGACGCCCGGCGCGGTGACATCGGGCTTGACCGCGCGGTCGCCGTGGCGTGGACCGCGGCTGGAGAACGGGGCGAGTGAGTCGTCGCGGTCCACCGCGCCCACGGTCAGTGCGGCGTCCGCGGCGCCGGGCGAGCCGATGGTTCCCGCGCCCTGCTCTCCGCTGTTGCCGGCCGCCACCACGAACAGGGCGCCACTGGTGCTGCTGAGTTCGTCGACGGCGAGGCTCATCGGGTCCGTGCCGTCGCTCACTTCGTCCGAGCCCAGGCTCATGTTGACGACCTTGGCGCCCTCGGCGGCGGCCCACTCCATGCCGTCGATGACCTGCGACTCGGTTCCGTAGCCGTCGTCCCCGAGAACCTTGCCGATCAGCAGGTCGGCGCCCGGTGCCACCCCCTTGCGGGTGCCGCCGGACGCGGCGCCGGTCCCGCCGACCGTGGAGGCGACGTGGGTGCCGTGGCCGAAGACGTCACCGGTCCCGGAGCTGCCCGAGAAGTCCTTCGCCTGGCTGATGCGTCCGGCCAGGTCCGGGTGGGTCCGGTCGACACCCGTGTCGAGTACCGCGACCTTGACGGACGTGCCGTCGTACCCGGCCTTCCAGACCGCCGGAGCGTTGATCTGTCCGGTGCTGCGGTCGAGGGCGGCGTCCACCCGGCCGTCCAGCCAGATCCTGGGCGTGGCGGCCACGCCCGCGCCGCTCACCCTGTTCGGGGCGGGGGCGAGTTGTTCCCAGAACCGGTCCAGGTCGTCGTCGGAGATCCGGACCGCCTGCGCGTCGATGCTGTCCAGCGTGCGGGCGGGCGCGTCGTCCTCGGTCAGCGTGGTGAGTCTGCGCACCGCGGAGGCCGGGACACCGTCCGGCCGGCCGATGATCAGGGGGAGCGTGTCGGTGTGCGCCGCGTCGTACTTCTGTTTGATGAGTGCGCTGACGTTGAAGAGCTGCCGGTCCAGGCGCCCGGCGGAGACCAGGTCCTGGGCGTCGGAGGGCAGAACCGTCAGGTCACCGTCCTGTTCCACGGTCCGGAACAGGATGCCGCGCCTGCCGCTGCCGGGCTCGACGGCGGCGATCCGCTTGCCGTCGCCGTCCGTCGTGACGGTCACACGGTCGCCGGTGATCAGCCGCACGGTGGCGGTGCCGCCGGCCGAGCCGCCCACCGAGACAGCCGTGGCTGCCGTTGCCGTCGTGGCTGCCGTTGCCGTCCCGGCCGTACTGGACACCCCAGCCGCGCCGGCCGCCGATGGCACGCCGCCGGCGGTCAGCGCCAGGCCGGCCGATATCACCGCCGCGAGGCGGATGCGTCTCATCAGATCAGCACCTTTCCGTGCAGGGTTGTGCGCGTGAGGAGATCTTCATGCGGGTGCTGCACAGAATCCGCTGCCGCCGGACGCGATGTCACCGTTTCCCGGTGGCGCGGATGGGACATGTCGCAACCGCGCCACCCCGCGGACTGCGCGGAGGTCGGGGCGGGAACACGGGAAACGCCTGCCTCCCCGGGCATAGCCGCCGTGGCGCCGACGTTCGACTGTTCAACAGAGATCATCTGTTCAACAGAGATCGTCGCGAACGTTGGAGGAGCCTCGTGCCACTGCCCTCACACCCCTTGCGGAAGCTGGGCTTCTTGACCATCGGGCTGTTCGACGAGGCCGACCCGCGGCGTGGTCACGAGTCGACGCTGGAGATCATCGAGCTCGGTGAGCGGCTGGGATTCGACAGCGCGTGGGTGCGCCACCGTCATCTCCAGTACGGGATCTCCTCCCCCGTGGCCGTGCTGGCGGCGGCCTCGCAGCGCACCAGCCGGATCGAGCTGGGGACGGCGGTCATCCCGGTGGGGTGGGAGAACCCGCTGCGGCTGGCCGAGGACCTTGCCACGGTCGACATCCTGTCCGGGGGGCGCCTCAACCCGGGCGTCAGCGTCGGCCCGCCGATGCACTACGACCATGTCAAGCAGGCCCTCTACCCCGACACCGGCGACGTCGAGGACTTCAGCTACGCCCGCGTGGAACGGCTGCTGGACTTCGTGCGCGGCAAGTCGGCGACCGACTTCAGTGGCGTCGAGGGCTTCGAGGTGTTCTCCGACCGCGTCCAGCCGCACGCCGCGGGGCTGGGCCGGCGCATGTGGTACGGGGGCGGCAGCCTGCGCTCCGCGCAGTGGGCGGGCGAGCACGGGATGAACCTGCTGACCAGCAGTGTCGTCAAGGCGGAGGAGTCCGAGGACTTCGCCGAGATCCAGCGGTCGCACATCCGGACGTTCCGCGCCCACCACCCCGACGGCGAGCGTGCCCGGGTCTCCCAGGGCCTCGTCGTCATCCCCACCGACAGCGCCTCACCCGAGCAGCGCGAGAAGTACGAGGAGTACGCCCTGAAGCGCACTCCTCGCACCGCGACCCCGCAGGGCCCGGCCCGGATGATGTTCGCGCCCGATCTCGTCGGCACCTCCGAGGAGATCGCCGAACGGCTGTATTCCCACGCCGCGTTCCGGGAGGTCGACGAGGTCGCGTTCGCGCTGCCGTTCACCTTCGGGCACGAGGACTACGTGCAGATCCTCACCGACATCGCCACCCGGCTCGGTCCGGCACTCGGGTGGCAGCCGGCCGCCTGAACGCGGCGCCGGGGCCTCAGCCCTGCTGGAAAAGCTCCGGGGGCAGCGGCTTCAGCAGGGCGTACAGGTCGTCGGTGATGGGACGGTCCCAGGCGGCGATGGTCACCAGGACATTGTCGCTGCGGTCGAACTGCACGCAGGAGATGCGGGTCTCGGAGAGCTTGAGACGGCGCACGATGAGGAGACCGTCACCCTGCATCACCGGCATGTCCTCGGTCCCAGTGACGGTGACCTCCTCGTCGTTCTCCAGCGCCAGCAGCAGCTGGGCCACCTCGAAGGGGATCTCGTCCTCGGCGACCTCGCGGGCCGGGGAGCCCTCGGGCAGATTGCCGATGATCATCGCGGGGCCACGGCCGCCGAACAGGTCGTAGCGCAGGAAGACACCCTGGCAGCTGCCGTCGGGGGCGGGCAGCAGACCCGCACCGAGATTGCCCGGCCAGTCACCCGGATCCATGGCCAGAACGTCGAAGTCGGGCCCGGCGGGCGTGGCGCTGCGGCGGCGGAGGAAGGACATGCCGCAATGGTACGTGCCCGGGCGCGAACCGGGCCTCGGGGGCGTCCCCCGTGCGTGGCCCCCAGACCCCGCTGTCCATGGCCGCCTGACCCGGCTGTGCGCGGTTGCCGGACCGGGTTGTGGCTGGTCGCCGGCCCCGGTTCGTGGACGACTGGCGGACCGGTCGCACGTGGCTACCGGACCGTTTGCCGGCCCAGCGCCGCCGCCAGTCCCGTACGGTCCGTGCCCAGCTTCCGGTAGACCGCCGAGAGCAGGCGGACGACGGCCGGCTCCTCGGTCCCCAGCTCCTCGGCGACCTCGGTCGTGGTGCGGCCCCGGGCGGTGAGCGCGGCGGCCGCGCGTTCAGGGGCGGTGAGGGTGTCCGTCTCGGTGCTGTGCAGGCGGCGCGGGCGCAGTCCGGCGGCGGCCAGCTCGGCGCGGGCCTCGTCGCCGAGGCCGTCGGCGCCGCACTGCATGGCCGCGTCCAGTCCCCGGTAGAGGTGTTCGGCGGCTTCCTTGGGAGAGCCCGAGCGGCGCAGTTCGGTGCCCAGGGCGACCAGCGCGCAGGCCAGTTCGTAGGCGGCCGGGGAACGCTCCAGATGGCTGACGGACTCTTCGAGGAACTTGACGCGGGTCGAGCCGGAGGACACGTCCGCGGCGGCCCGCAGCGCCTGTCCGACGGCCGAGGGGGCGCCGAACTGGCGGGCGCGGTGCACCGCTTCGAGTGCCGTGGCGACGGCGCGTTCCGGCGCGTCGTGCCGCTCGGCGCGGGCGAGGTGGAGCTGCCAGGGACACCAGGAGGGGTTGCGCATGCCGCGCGGGTCCAGGCGGCGTCCGGCCGCCTCGAGCTCGGCGGCGGCCTCCTTGGTGAGACCTCGGGCGAGCAGCAGTTCGCCGTGCACGGTCTGGACGTCGGGGAAGGTGACGGCCGCCGGGAAGGGCGCGCCGAACGCGTGGTCCTCGCCGATCTGGGCGGCCTCGGTGACACGGCCGCGGGCGAGCAGGATCTCGATGATGACACCGACGGCGTACCAGTGGACGGGGGTTTTGGCGCCGACGCGTTCGGCGAGCCGGAGGCCCGCGCGGGCGAAGTCCTCGGCCTCGGCGAGTCGGCCGCGGCGGTAGCGGACGTACCCGAGGAGGGTGTAGCCGAAGGAGAGGTGCGCGCCGTGCCAGCCCTGGGACTCGAAGTCGGCGATCCCCGCGGCGAACAGTTCCTCGGTACGGCCCGGGCGGTCGGCGTACATGAAGGTGAGGGCGACCAGGACGGGCACCTCGAAGCCACGGTCGGCCTCGGCCCAGCGGATCCCTCCGGCGAGGGCGCGTTCGGCGTGGTGGAGCGCGACGTGGGCGGGCTCGCCGCGCAGGGTGGCGTCCCAGGCGCGCAGGCCGATGACATAGCGCTCGGTGAGGTCGCGGCCGGTGAGCCGGTCGGCGAGGCGGGCCAGGCGGCGGGAGCGAGCCGGGGAGTCGGGTTCGTCGGCGCGGAAGGCGTCCCACATGAACTGTTCGGACTGCATGCGCAGCCGCACCCGGGCGTCACCGGTCACGCGGATCTCACGGGCCAGCGTCTCGGAGGCCTCGGCGAGCCGGTCGCTGTGGGCGAGGACCTGGGACAGCCGGTAGACGATGTTGTGGCGCAGCTCCGGGTCGGTGATGGGCTCTTCGAGGGCGGCCCGGAGGTGGTTGACGGTGGTGGCCGGTTCGGTGAGCAGGGAGGCGCAGCCCAGTTCGTGGAGGACCGCGGCCCGCTCCTTGAGGGGCGGCGGTTCGCGCAGGGCGCGGGCGAGGTAGCGGCGGGCGGCGTCGGGGGCTCCGGCGCGCTGGGTCTCGCGGGCGGCGGCGCGCAGCTGCTGGACGACCCAGTTGTCGCCCTCGGGGTGGGTCTCCATCAGGTGACGGGCGGCGGCCGAGGGGCCGAGCCCTTCGTTGATGACGCACCAGGCGGCCTGGCCGTGCAGGGCCACACGGACGGCGCCGGGGATGGCGCGGTAGACGGCGGTGGCGATGAGGGGGTGGACGAACTCCAGGGTGTCGGCGCCGGCGAGGATACGGGCGCCGCGCAGGGCGTCCGCGGCGTCGGCGGCCTCCTCGGAGCCGAGGCCGGCCACGGCGGCGGCCAGGGTCGGCGGGATCTCGGTGCCGAGGACGGCGCAGGCCCAGGCGAAGCGCACGGTGGAGGCGCCGAGGCGTTCGAGGCGGGCGATCAGGCCGCTGCCCTTGACGGCGGCGGCGAGGTCGCGCAGCAGGTGCGCCCCCTCCTCGGTCGGGACCAGCCCGCGGTCGCGGACCTTCGCGGTCAGCTCCACCGCCTCGAAGGGGTTGCCCGCGGTGACCGCCCAGCACTCGCGGCAGAACACGTCGTCGGCCTGGGTGCCGAGGTCCTCGCGGACGAGTCCGGCCACGGCGGCGGCGCTGAGTGGTTCGAGATCGAGGGGGCGCTGGCCCGCGCGTCCGGGAAGGCTCCTGAACGCCTCGGCGTGGTCGGGGAGTTCGTCGGGCCGGTAGGCGACGGCGAGCAGCAGCGGAAGTTCCTCGACGCGTGGCGCGAAGGCGGCGAGCCAGCTCAGTGACTCGGGGTCGGCCCAGTGCGCGTCGTCGAGGACGAGCAGCATCGGGGCGCGCTGCACCGCGAGGTGGGTGAGCACCCAGTCGAGGCCGTCGCGCAGGCCCTGCTGGTCGGGCGGGGCGCCCTCGGACGGGGCGCACAGGCCGAGCGCGGGGCCGACGATCGCGTACCAACTCCCCAGTTGGGCGCGGAGTTCCGCCTCCGCGATCCCGGCGAGCTGGGGTTGCAGGAGCTGGCGGGCGACGTGGAAGGCGACGCCCTGCTCCTGGTCGCCGCCGCGCGCGGACAGGACGGTGCAGCCCTGGGCCGCGGCGCGCCGCCGTACCTCGGCGAGGAGCGTGGTCTTGCCGATTCCGGCGCGTCCGGCGAAGGCGAGGAGCGCGCCTCGGGGCTGCTCGGATGGTTCGGTTCCGTCCTCGCGCAGACCGGTGAGCTCGTTCAACGCCTCGTCGGCGGCGGCGAGTTCACCCTCCCGTTCGAAGAGTGTCCTTCTGCTGCGTACAGCGCGCTGTCCCATGATCCACCCCCTGGCCACGGTGGTGCGGTCCACGCGGGGAGCGGATGCGTACCGTGACCTCCAGGGACCTCAGCGTACGCTCGTAGCGCCTCGTGGGGAGCCCTTCCGCCGCTACCGGCGCGGGCTTCGGCGCACCGACCGGATTCTTCGGTCAATCCCCCACGGCCTGCGCGGATTTCCTGTGCCGTTCGTGATGGCGGGCGACACGTGCACGGTTCCCGCACGAGGGTTTGCACCACTCCTGTCGCGGGTGTTCCTTGATGAAGTAGCGCACGCAGCGCGGCGCGTGGCAGGCGTGCAGCCGCGACCGGTCCGGGCTCGCGAGGAAGGCGAGGGCGGCGCGGGCGAGCAGTGCCGGGAGGGGAGCGGCGGCGCCCACGGCTTGCCGGCGTACGACGGGTTCGGCGTCGTCGTCCCAGGTGAGGACGGGGACGGTCGGAGCGAGGGCGGCGGCGGTGTTCAGCCGCAGCACGGCCTGCGGTACGGGAAGCAGCCGGGCCGCGTCGGCCGGGCTGGGGTCGCCGGGGCGCACGGCGCGGGCGAACAGGGCGCGGACCGCGGCACGCAGGTCGCGTACGGCGGCGAGCGTGGCGGCGTCGGCGATGAAGGCGTCGGCTCCGGGCAGCAACTCGGCGTGCCCGCGCACCCAGGTGGTGAGTCCGCCGGGTTCCGCGAGGTCGTCGGCCACTCCGCCCTGTCCGTCGTGCCGGATGGTGAGGGCGAGGTCCAGGGCGATCCGGGTGTCCGCGTCGATCGAGTCCGCCATGACGGTAATGATAGGTACACGTGCACCCATTAGCCGCTCGGGGCCGCCGTGCCGTTCGGTCGCTCCGGGCCGCCACGCCGTTCGGTCGCTCGGGGCCGCCGTGCCGTGCACGGATCGCCCGCCCCGAAGAGGAAGCCTCGTCCTGGGACCGGACCCCGGCTCGGGCACCGGCCCCGGGACGGGACCCACGTCGCGTATCGCCTCCTCGTACGGGGCGTCGGCTCATGGTCTCGACGTCAGGTCGGGTCAGGTCGGCTCAGGTCAGGTCGAACTCTCCCTCGCGGGCGCCCGACACGAACGCGCCCCACTCGGCCGGTGTGAAGATCAAGGAAGGGCTCGCGGGGCTGCCACTGTTGCGCATCGCGATGAAGCCCTCGACAAAAGCGATCTGGACGTCTCCCCGCCCTCGGCTGCTGGACTGCCATTCGGCGTTGCTGAGGTCCAGCTCAGGCTTGTCCCATCCCGCCAGCGGGTGCTGCTCGATGGTGCTCTCGGCCACGTCCGTGCTCCTCCCGGTTCGTCGTCCGCCGCCAGCCTAGCGATCGGTTCCGGCGGCGGACAGGCCACGTGAGGGGGACGCTTTCAGGAGGAGGGCGGCTCGGCCCCGACCAGCCACATCGAGAAGAACTGAGATCCCCCTCCATAGGCGTGTCCCAGAACCCTGCGAGCCCCTTCCACCTGGTGTTCTCCCGCCTGACCGCGCACCTGAAGTGCCGCTTCGGCGAAGCGGATCATGCCGGAGGCGCCGATCGGATTGGTGGAGAGGACACCGCCCGACATGTTGACGGGCAGGTCCCCGTCAAGCTCGGTCACACCGGATTCGGTGAGCTTCCAGCCCTCGCCCTCCTCGGCGAAACCGAGGTTCTCCAGCCACATGGGCTCGTACCAGGAGAAGGGCACGTACATCTCCACGGCGTCGATGTCACGGCGCGGGTCCGCGATGCCCGCCTGCCGGTACACGTCGGCCGCGCAGTCCTTGCCCGCCTGCGGCGACACACAGTCCTTGCCCGCGAACAGGGTCGGCTCGCTGCGCATCGCGCCGCCGTGCAGCCACGCGGGCGGCCTCGGCGAGCGGGCCGCCCCCGCCCGGTCGGTGAGGATCATCGCGCAGGCGCCGTCCGAGGACGGGCAGGTCTCCGAGTAGCGGATCGGGTCCCACAGCATGGGTGAGGCCTGCACCTTCTCCAGCGTGATGTCGTGCTCGTGGAGATGGGCGTACGGGTTCTTCAGCGCGTTGCGCCGGTCCTTGTACGCGACCAGCGAGCCGACGGTGTCGGGCGCGCCGGTGCGCCGCATGTACGCCCGTACGTGCGGTGCGAAGAAGCCGCCCGCCCCGGCCAGCAGCGGCTGCTGGAAGGGGATCGGCAGCGAGAGGCCCCACATGGCGTTCGACTCGGACTGCTTCTCGTAGGCCAGGGTCAGGACGGTGCCGTGGACGCGGCCCGCGATCAGGTTCGTGGCGACCAGGGCCGTGGATCCGCCGACGGAACCCGCCGTGTGCACCCGCAGCATGGGCTTGCCGACCGCGCCGAGCGCGTCGGCGAGGTACAGCTCCGGCATCATGACGCCCTCGAAGAAGTCGGGCGCCTTGCCGATGACCACGGCATCGATGTCGGCCCACGTCAACTCGGCGTCGGCGAGCGCCCGCCCGGCGGCCTCACGGACGAGTCCCGCGAGGGACACGTCCCGTCGGGCCGCGACGTGCTTGGTCTGGCCGATGCCTACGACGGCCACGGGCTCCTTGCTCATCGCGGATCCCCTTCGAGTACGGCGACCAGGTTCTGTTGGAGGCAGGGCCCGGAGGTGGCGTGCGCGAGCGCCCGGTCGGACTCGCCCCGGTGGACGCGGGCGGCGGCCTCACCGATGCGGACGAGCCCGGCGGCCATGATCGGGTTGGCGGCCAGAGCGCCGCCCGACGGGTTGACGCGCACCTCCTCGCCGAGCCGCAGCGCCTTGCGCAGGACCACCTCCTGGGAGGTGAACGGCGCGTGCAACTCGGCGGTGTCGACGGGCCGTTCGAAGGCTCCGGCCCGCTCGGCGGCGAGGCGGGTCGACGGTGAGTCCGTCAGGTCGCGCACGCCGAGGCCGTGCGCCTCGATGCGGTGGTCGATGCCCCGGATCCAGGCGGGCCGCTCGCACAGCTCGCGGGCCCGCTCCCCCGCCGCGAGGATCACGGCGGCGGCACCGTCGCCGACGGGCGGACAGTCGCCGACGCGCAGGGGCCGTACGAGGTACTCACCCTGGGGCACCGTACCCCTCACCTGTGCATGGGAGTTGGTGGCGGCCGAAGCGCGGCTGCGGGACGCCACCCCCGCCAGCGCGGCCTCGTCGGTCTCGCCGGCGTCGATCAGCGCCTGCGCCTGGAGGGCCGCGAGGGCGACGGAGTCGGGCCACAGGGGCGCGACGTAGTACGGGTCGAGCTGCCGGGTCAGGACGTCCCGTACGGATCCGGGTGACGACTTCCCGTACCCGTACACCAGCGCGGTGTCGGCGTCCCCGGTGAGCAGTTTCGTCCACGCCTCGTACAGCGCCCAGGCCCCGTCCATCTCCACGTGCGACTCGGAGATCGGCGGCCAGGCGCCCACCCCGTCGAGGGCCATGGTGAAGGAGAAGGCGCGGCCCGCGAGGTAGTCGCTCGAACCGGAGCAGGTGAAACCGATGTCGCTGGTCTTCAGCCCCGTCTGGTCGAGGACGGCGTGCAGGACCGGGATGAGCATCTCCACCTCGGAGAGCTCGTCGGTGGTGCGCAGATGGTCGCTCTGCGCGAAGGCGACGACGGCGATGTCCCTGATGGGCCGCATCTACAACAGCTCCTTGTACGTGTCGTACTCGGCGTCCGGTTCGCCGGTGGGCCGGTAGTGGTCGGGATGGCGGCCGCCCTCCGTCCACACCGGCTCCACCCGCAGCCCCATGCGCACCTGGTCGTAGGGGATGCCGCCGATCCGGCCGTGCAGCGCGAGGTCGGCGCCGTCGAGCGCGATGTGCGCGTAGACGTACGGCACTTCGATGTCGAGATTCCTGGCCTTGATGTTGACGATGCAGTACGTGGTCACGGTGCCGCGCGGGCCCACCTCCACCTGCTCCGACGTGACGACACCGCAGGTGGGGCACGCGCCCCTCGGCGGGACGTACACCTTGCGACAGGACGGGCAGCGCTCGCCCACGGTGCGCCGCGAGGAGAGGCTGTTGATGTAGGCGGACTGGGCGCGGCCGGGCGAGTAGACGTAGTCGAGGCGTGCGGGAGCGACGATGCCGGTGACCATGTCCTCGAACCGCCCGTCGTGGCCGGCGATCCGCGGGCGGTCTCCGTCGTACGGCTCGAAGCAGGCGATGTCGGTGATGGCGCCGGTGCGCTGCGCCGCCCAGCGGACACGCACGCGCATACCGGTGCGTACGGCCTCGGGGCCCGGCGCGTCCAGGGCGTGCAGGAGGGCGGTGTCCGCGCCGTCGAGCCGGACCAGGACCCAGGCGAAGGGGGTGTCGAGGGGTTGGCCCCGACGGGGTTCGTGGTTCCAGGCCCAGGTGGTGACGGTGCCGGTGGGGGCGACCTCGACGAGCTCGCCCAGGTCCTCCGCGGTGACGGGGTCGTACTCGACGGGCGGGACGAGCGTCCGGCCGTCGGCGGTCTTCACACCCAGGACGACACGCTCACGCAGCCCGGTGAGAAACGCGCTCTGGACGGGGCCGAGCGATCGGGTGAAGGGGAACTCGACGACGAGGGGGGCTTTGAGGACTTCGGGCATCCCGGTTGTCTCCTTAGGGGAGGGGGATCGTGCGCGTCACGACTCCGTCGGGGGGAGGGGGAGGATCGAGCACGCGGTGGCTCCGTCGGGGGAAGGAGAGGATCGAGCACGCCCCCGAGGGCAGAACCCAGGCCCTCGGGTCTCTCCCTTCCGGCCGCAGAAGACCTCTGTCATGCCCGCCCCGGCCCCGCGCACCGTCACGACCCCGGACGTCACGCGCGCCGATAGACGGGTGGGCGTTTCTCGGTGAAGGCTCGGGAGCCTTCCTTCGCGTCGGCGGTGTCGAAGATCGGCCAGCCGCGGGTCAGCTCGGCCGCGAGGCCCTCCGTCTCCGTCATCTCGGCGGTCTCGTACACGGACGCCTTCACCGCCTCGACGGCCAGCGGACCGCAGCCGTTGATCAGTTCGGCGATCTCGAGGGCCTTGTGCCGCGCCGTCCCGTCGGGCACGACGTGTCCGACCAGGCCGATCCCGGCGGCCTCGCGGGCCGAGTACGGACGCCCCGTGAGGAGCATCTCCAGGGCGTGCGTGCGGGGGATCTGGCGTTGCAGGCGGACCGTGGAGCCGCCGATCGGGAACAGCCCGCGCTTGACCTCGAAGAGCCCGAAGGTCGCCGACTCTCCCGCGACCCGGATGTCGGTGCCCTGGAGGATCTCGGTACCGCCCGCGACGCAGTGCCCCTCGACGGCGGCGATCACCGGCTTGCGGGGGCGGTGATGGCGCAGCATCGCCTTCCAGTGCAGATCGGGGTCGGCCTTCAGCCGGTCCCGGTACTGCTGGCCCTCCATGCCCCGCCCCGCCAGCGCCTTGAGGTCCATGCCGGCGCAGAAGGCGTCCCCCGCGCCGGTGAGCACGATCGAGCGGATCGCGTCGTCCTCGTCGGCCTCGATCCAGCCGTCGTACAGACCGACGAGCATCGGCAGCGAGAGCGCGTTCTTCGCCTCGGGCCTGTTGAGCGTGAGCACCAGTGTGGCGCCTTCGCGCTGCACGGTGAGGTGTTCCGTACCACCCATTGCCGTCCTCCCGTCAGACAGGCTCTCTGGAACGAGAACAGGTTGCAGTAGGCGCGGGACCAGTACAAGAGTTTTCTGACAGACAGTCAGATTTCTTCTGCGCGGGCCCTTCCCAGTTGTGGCGGCCTTTGCTCTGATGGCCGTCGAGCCGAGGGACGGGACCGGACGCGCGACGTCAGGAGGAGCGGTGGAGTACAACCTTGCCGACCTGTTCGAGTCGGTCGTCGACGTGGTTCCGGGCCGCGAGGCGCTCGTGTACATCGACCATCCGGGCACGGGCGCGGAACGCCGTCTGACGTACGCGCAACTCGACGCGGCGGCGAATCGCGTCGCCCATCACCTGATCGACAGCGGCATCCGCCCCGGCGAGCACCTCGGACTCCACCTCTACAACGGCGTCGAGTACCTGCAGACCGTGCTGGGCTGCCTGAAGGCACGGATCGTGCCGGTCAACGTCAACTACCGCTACGTGGAAGAGGAGTTGGTCTACCTCTACCGGGACGCGGATCTGGTGGCGCTGGTCTTCGACACGGAGTTCACCGACCGGGTGGCGGCGGCACTGCCGCGGGCCACGGCGCTGCGGCATCTCCTGCGGGTGGGGAGCGCGGCGACCGACGGAGCCTCCTTGCCCGCCCTGGACTTCGCCGAGGCCGAGGCCGCCGGATCCCCCGAACGGGGTTTCCCGCCGCGCTCGGCGGACGACCAGTTCATCATCTACACCGGCGGCACCACCGGCATGCCCAAGGGGGTGATGTGGCGCCAGGAGGACCTGTTCTTCTCCGGGCTGGGCGGCGGGGCCCCGACGGGCGAGCCGGTCAGGAAACCGGAGGAGCTCGCCGAGCGGGTGGCGGCCGGCGGCGAGGGCATCACCTTCTTCCCCACTCCCCCGCTGATGCACGGCACCTCGACACTGACGGCGTTCATCGGGTTCAACTTCGGCCAACGGGTCGTGATCCACCGCAAGTTCGTGCCCGAAGAGGTCCTGCGGACGGTGGCGAAGGAGAAGGTCACCAGCATGTCGCTGGTCGGGGACGCGATGCTGCGTCCGCTGATCGACGCGCTGCGGGGGCCGATGAAGGGCACGGACTGCTCCTCGATGTTCAGCGTGTCCTCGTCCGGCGCGATCATGTCGGAGACGGTGCGTGAGCAGTTCCAGTCACTGGTCCCGAACGTGATGCTGCTCAACAACTACGGCTCCTCGGAGTCCGGCTTCAACGGCACCGCGACCGCGGACTCGGGGGCCGGACAGGGTTTCCGGCTACGGGTCAACTCCCGTACGCAGGTGGTGGATCCGGCCACGTACAAGCCGGTCGCCGTCGGTGAGCCCGGCCGGGTCGCACAGCGCGGCCATGTGCCCCTCGGCTACTACAACGACCCGAAGAAGACCGCCGAGACCTTCTTCCAGAAGGACGGCGAGCGGTGGGTGCTGCTCGGCGACATGGCGACGGTCGACGAGGAGGGCATCGTCACCGTCCTCGGCCGCGGCTCCCAGTGCATCAACACCGGTGGCGAGAAGGTCTATCCGGAGGAGGTCGAGCAGGCCCTGAAGTCCCATCCGGACGTGTACGACGCGCTGGTGGCCGGGGTGCCGGACGAGAAGTGGGGCAACCACGTGGCGGCGGTCGTCCAGCTCCGCGAGGGCGCGGGCAGGCCCTCGCTGGAGGACATCCAGACCCACTGCCGAAGCCACCTGGCCGGCTACAAGATTCCCCGCCAGCTCGTCATCACCGACACCATCCAGCGCTCGCCCAGCGGCAAGGCGGACTACCGGTGGGCGCGCTCGGTGGCGACGGAGGCGACCCGCTGACGCATACGGCGCAACCGCGGCCCCGGCACCAGGTGGCCCGGGATCGACGTGCGCCCAGATTGAGGAGAGCGACCGCGCCGAGCCCGTCCCGGGCGACCGGTGGCGGCCGAACCCGACGGTCGTCGGCCGTCTCCGTCAGGGCGGCGCCCTAGCCCTGGGCGGTTTCGGACCGTGCGTCCGCGAAGCGGTCCCTCAGCTCGCGTTTGAGGATCTTTCCGCTGGCGTTGCGTGGCAGTTCACCCACGAAGATGACCTGCTTGGGCGCCTTGAAGGCGGCCAGCTTCTCGCGTGCGTGGGCTAGGAGTTCGGCCTCGGTGACCTCGGTACGGGCGACGACGACCGCCGTGACCGCCTCGATCCACCGCTCGTCGGGGAGCCCGATCACGGCCACCTCGGCGACGGCGTCGTGGGTGTAGAGCGCGTCCTCGACCTGGCGCGAGGCGACCAGCACGCCACCGGAGTTGATGACGTCCTTCACCCGGTCGACGACGGTGAAGTAGCCCTCCTCGTCGCGCACGGCGAGGTCCCCCGAGTGGAACCAGCCGTCGCGGAAGGCCTCCGCGCTCTCCTCCGGCTTGTCCCAGTAGCCCTCGCACAACTGCGGTGAGCGGTAGACGATTTCGCCCCGCTGCCCGTCGGGCACGTCGTTGCCGGACTCGTCGACGACCCGCGCCTCGACGAACAGCACCGGCCGGCCGCACGAGTCCATCCGCCCCTTGTGCTCGTGGGGTGCCAGGACCATGGCCAGCGGTCCGATCTCGCTCTGGCCGAAGCAGTTGTAGAACGCCAGCTTCGGCAGCCGCTCCCGCAGCCGTTCCAGAACCGGCACCGGCATGATCGACGCCCCGTAGTACGCCTTGCGCAGTCCGCTCAGGTCACGGGTGGCGAAGTCGGGGCGGTTGGACAGTCCGATCCAGACGGTGGGCGGCGCGAACAGGCTGTCCGCGTGGCCGGCCTCGACCAGGTCGAGGATCTGCCCGGCGTCGGGCGCGTCGAGGATGACGTTCACGGCGCCGACCGCGAGATAGGGCAGCAGGAACACATGCATCTGCGCCGAGTGGTAGAGCGGCAGCGAGTGCACGGGCAGATCGCCGGCCTGCAGATCGAGGGCGGTGATCGCGCTGAGGTACTCGTGCACCAGCGCACGGTGGGTCAGCATGGCGCCCTTGGGCAGCGCGGTGGTGCCCGAGGTGTAGAGGAGTTGCGTCAGGTCCTCGCCGCGGGGCTCCGGTCCGTCGTACGGCGCGGTCGTGTCGAGTCGCGCGAGCAGCGAATCGTCACTGTCGCGCAGAGCGAGAGAGCGGGTTCCCTCGGGGAGGTTCCCGGCCAGGTCCGGGTCGGCCATGACCAGTCCGCAGCCGGCCTGTCCGACGATGTACGCGAGGTCATCACCGGTCAGGTTCTGGTTGACCGGCACGTGCACAAGGCCGCCGCGCGCACACGCGAGGAAGCCGATCAGGTACGCGTCCGAGTTGTGGCCGTAGGCACCGACACGGTCGCCCGGCGCCAGTCCCGAGGAGCGCAGCACCTGGGCCGCGCGGGAGACGGCCTCGTCGAGTTCGCCGTAGGTCCAGGACCGGTCGCGGTAGTGGATCGCGACGCGTTCGGGGGTCCGCCGGGCGCTGCGCCGCAGCACCCCGTCGACCGTGGCGCTCCGGCCCGCCGCCACCGTGGGGTTCTGACCCGCCGTCATGACCTGCTCCTTCGTCCGGTTGCTGTGCCGTGATCCTCGTTCCGGCCCGCGAGCGGGGTCAAGCGTCCCGCGCCCTTGGCGCGAAGAGGATCAACCCCGCTGCGGAACGTACGGGTACCGGTTCGCTGCCTGGCAGGACGGCAACAGGCGGCGCCGAAAAGGCCGTTGCCGTGAGGAGGCGTGCCGGTGTGCTAGGCGTGGGACCACTCCTTGGAAACCGGCAGCCGGGGCGCACTGCTCTTCGACCGGTTCTGGCGGCGACTGATGGTCGCGGTCGCGCCCGCGCAGCTCTGGAAGGTCCCGTTCTCGGCGGCGGACCCCGTGCACAGCCCGAACACGCTCAACACCGAAGCGCCCGGCGTGGCCACGGCCCTCGCCGACGCGGTGAGCGAGCTGCGGGCGGCGGGCATCGCGCTGGACGCGACGCTCGGCGCGCACCAGGTCGTCGTCCGGGGCGATCGGCGCATCCCCGTGCCGGGCGGCACGGAGTCGCTCGGCGTGTGGAACAAGGTCGAGCCGGTGTGGGACGCGGCGGCCGGCGGCTACACCGAGGTCACCACGGGGTCCTCGTACATCCAGGCCGTCGGGTGGGACGGCGGCCGTTGCCCGGTCGCCCGTACGCTGCTGGCCTACTCCCAGTCGTCGAACCCGAACTCGCCGCACTTCAGCGACCAGACGCGGCTGTTCTCCGAGGGGAAGTGGGTGACCTCCCGGTTCTGTGAGAAGGACATCCTGTCCTCGCCCGGGCTGCGGGTGATCCGCGTGGGCGAGCACCGCTGACGGCAGCGGGGTGGTCCCTGCCCGCGAACGGCGGGGACCACCCCGGTCACAGCCCGCTCCGCTGTCACACCGCTCGCGTACGGCCCTCCCAGTAGGGATCCCGCAGGCGCCGCTTGTACAGCTTCCCGTTCGGGTCGCGCGGCATCGACTCGATGAAGTCGACACTCTTGGGACGCTTGTACCCGGCGAGCAGGCGCTCGCAGTGGGCGAGGATGTCGGCGGCGAGGGCCGGGCCGGGCTCGTGGCCCGGGGCGGGCTCGACGACGACCTTGACCTCCTCGCCCCAGTCGTCGTGCGGGATGCCGAAGGCGGCCGCGTCGGCGACGGCGGGATGGGAGAGCAGCGCGGCCTCGATCTCGGCCGGGTAGATGTTGACCCCACCCGAGATGATCATGTCGATCTTGCGGTCACGGAGGAAGAGATAGCCGTCCTCGTCGAGACAGCCCAGGTCACCGACGGTGAAGAAGTCGCCGATGCGGTTCTTCTTCGTCTTGCTCTCGTCCTTGTGGTACGAGAATCCGCCGGTGCTCATCTTCATGTAGACGGTGCCGAGTTCACCGGGCGGCAGCCGGTTGCCGTCGTCGTCGAAGACCGCGAGTTCGCTGATGGGCCAGGCCTTGCCGACCGTGCCGGGCTTCTTCAGCCAGTCCTCGGTGGTCGCGAAGGCGCCGCCGCCCTCACTGGCCGCGTAGTACTCCTCGACGCTGTGGCCCCACCACTCGATCATGGCCCGTTTCACATGGTCCGGGCACGGGGCTGCGCCGTGGATGGCGTGTCGCATCGAGGAGACGTCGTAGCGCGCCTTCACCTCGTCGGGGAGTGCCAGCAGCCGGTGGAACTGGGTCGGGACCATGTGGGTGTGGGTGCAGGCGTGGGCGTCGATGGCGCGGAGCATCTCCTCGGGCGTCCACTTGTCCATCAGCACCAGGCGGTGCCCGATGTGCAGCGAGGCGCCCGCGAACTGGAGTACGGCGGTGTGGTAGAGCGGTGAGCAGACCAGGTGCACGTTGTCGTCGTACGGCTTGATGCCGAAGATGCCGAGGAAGCCGCCGAGGTACGACTCCTCGGGGAGCTTGCCGGGCAGCGGACGCCTGATGCCGCGGGGGCGGCCCGTGGTGCCCGAGGTGTAGTTCATGACCCAGCCGAGGGTGCGGTCGGCGGGTGCCGAGTCGGGCTGCGCGTCGAGGAGTTCGGCGTACGGCCTAAAGCCCGCCACCGTGCCCACCGCGTACCGCTGCGCGGTGGGAAGCTTCGCCTCGTCGGCGGCGTGACGGGCGGCGTCGGCGAACCGTTCGTGGGCGATCAGCACCTTGGCGCCCGAGTCGGAGACGATCCAGGCGATCTCGGGGCCGACGAGGTGGTGGTTGACCGGCACCAGGTAGAGGCCGGCCTGGGAGGCGGCGAGGTAGGCGACGAAGAACTCGACGCCGTTGGGCAGGACGACCGCGAAGGCGTCGCCGCGTTCGAGTCCCGCGGCGCGCAGCCCGTGGACGAGTCGATTGGCCGCGGCGTGCAGTCGGCCCGCGGTCCACTCGTCCCCGTCCGGGGTGATGAGGACCGTCCGTCCGGGGTCGGCGGTGGCCTGGGCCCAGAAGCCGTTGGGTGAGGTGCTCATGACTGTTCGCCCCTTCCCGCGATCCGGTTGACGCGCTCGACGGCTCGCTCGAAGCCGCTCGTCAGGTCGTCGAAGACGGCCTGGACACTGCGCTCGCTGTTCATCCGGCCGACGATCTGCCCGACCGGTGTCCCGAGCAGCGGTTCCACCTCGTACTTCTGGATCCGGGAGACCGCCTCGGCCACCAGCAGCCCCTGGAGCGGCATGGGAAGCGTGCCGGGGCCGTTCGGGTCGTCCCAGGCGTCGGTCCACTCGGTGCGCAGTTGGCGCGCGGGCTTGCCGGTCAGCGCGCGCGAGCGGACGGTGTCGCCGGACCCGGCGGCGAGCAGCTTGCGGGTCACGGCGGGCGCGTGCATGTCCGCTTCCGTGACGGTCAGCCACAGGGAGCCGAGCCACACCCCCTGGGCGCCGAGGCTGAGGGCGGCGGCCACCTGCTGTCCGCTGCCGATGCCGCCCGCCGCCAGTACGGGCAGCGGGTCGACGGCGTCGACGACTTCGGGGGTGAGCACCATCGAGGCGATCTCGCCGGTGTGGCCGCCCGCCTCGTAGCCCTGTGCGACGACGACGTCGATGCCCGCCTCGGCGTGTTTGCGCGCGTGCCGGGCGCTGCCCGCGAGGGCCGCGACGAGCACTCCGCGCTCGTGGGCGCGTTCGACGACGTCGGCGGGTGGTGAGCCCAGCGCGTTGGCGAGCAGTTTGATCGGGTAGTCGAAGGCGACGTCGAGCTGGGTGCGGGCGACCTGTTCCATCCAGCCGGTGATGCGCCAGCCGGACGCCTCGCCCTCGGCGAGTTCGGGCACGCCGTACTTGGCGAGGGTGTCCTTGACGTACTGCCGGTGTCCCTCCGGGATCATCGCCTCGACGTCGGCCTCCGTCACCCCCTCGACCTTCTTCGCGGGCATGACGACGTCCAGGCCGTACGGTTTGCCGTCGACGTTCGCCTCGATCCAGTCGAGGTCGCGTTTGAGGTCGTCGGGTGCGGTGTAGCGGACCGCGCCGAGCACACCGAATCCGCCCGCGCGACTGATGGCCGCGGCGACGGCGGGAAACGGCGTGAAGCCGAAAATGGCGTGCTCGACTCCCAGTTTCTTGCTCAGCTCCGTCTGCATGGCCGCAGAATGCCGCAGTCCTCCGGACGAGGGAAGGCCTTTTCTGATGCTCCGTCAGATTTCTGGCCAGTCCCTCGGCGGAGTTCCGGGCCTCGCGCCGCGCCGACGGCACACGACCGACCGACGGAGCTAGGACCTGTCCTCCAGTACGGCCATGGCCGCGTTGTGCCCGGGCACCCCGCTCACGCCGCCGCCGCGCACCGCGCCCGCCCCGCACAGCAGGACGTTCGCGTGCCGGGTCTCGACGCCCCAGCGGCCCGTGCCCTCCTGGGCGTACGGGAAGGCGAGGTCGCGGTGGAAGATGTTGCCGCCTGGCAGCCGCAGGTCGCGCTCCAGGTCGAGCGGGGTCTTCGCCTCGATGCAGGGGCGGCCGTCCGCGTCGGTGGCCAGGCAGTCCGCGAGCGGTTCGGCGAGGTGCGCCTCCAGCTGCGCCAGCGTCGACTTCAGCAGCTCCGTCCGTACGGCGTCGTTGTCCCGCTCGAACAGCCGGGCGGGTGTGTGGAGGCCGAAGAGGGTGAGGGTCTGATAGCCCTGCTCGACCAGATCCTGGCCGAGGATGCTCGGGTCGGTGAGGGAGTGGCAGTAGATCTCGGAGGGCGGCGCGGTGGGCAGCTCTCCGGACGCGGCCTGCGCGTGGGCGGTCGCCAACTGCTCGTAGCCCTCGGCGATGTGGAAGGTGCCGGAGAACGCCTCGCGCGGGTCGACCGAGGTGTCGCGCAGCCTCGGCAGTCGCTTGAGCAGCATGTTGACCTTCAGCTGGGCGCCTTCGGCGGGGGTGGGCGGTTCGTCGCCGGTGAGGTGCGCGAGTTCCTGAGGCGCGGCGTTCACGAGGACGTGCCGGGCCGCGGCGACGCCCTCGCCGTCCGCGGTGCGGTAGGTGACCTCGGCGGCCCGCCCGTCGGTCTCGATGCGCATCGCCTCGTGGCCGGTGGCGATCACGGCGCCCGCGGCGCGCGCCGCCGCGGCGATCGCGTCGGTGAGGGCGCCCATGCCGCCGACCGGCACGTCCCAGGCGCCGGTGCCGCCGCCGATCACGTGGTACAGGAAGCAGCGGTTCTGGCGCAGGGACGGGTCGTGGGCGTCCGCGAAGGTCCCGATGAGCGCGTCGGTGAGGACGACACCGCGTACGAGGTCGTCGGCGAAGTTCTCCTCCACGGCGACACCGACCGGCTCCTCGAAGAGGACCCGCCAGGCCTCCTCGTCGCCGATGCGGGCGCGGAGTTCCTCGCGGGTGGGGAGCGGTTCGGTGAGCGTCGGGAAGACCTGCTGGGCGACCTGGCCGGTCATGCCGTAGAAGCGCTGCCAGGCCTCGTACTCACGGTCCGAGCCGGTCAGACGCGCGAAGGCCTCGCGGGTGCGGCGCTCGCCACCGCCGACGAGCAGGCCGGTGGGCCGTCCGTCGCGTTCGACGGGCGTGTACGAGGACACGGTGCGGCCACGCACGCGGAAGTCGAGGCTCAGATCCCGCACGATCTTCCGGGGCAGCAGGCTGACCAGGTAGGAGTAACGCGACAGCCGGGCGTCGACCCCGGCGAACGGCCGGGTGGACACGGCGGCGCCGCCGGTGCTCCCCAGGCGCTCGAGCACCAGCACGGACCGGCCGGCCCGGGCCAGGTAGGCGGCGGCGACGAGTCCGTTGTGGCCCCCGCCGACGATCACGACGTCGTATCCCTCGTGTGCAGGCATGGTTCTTCGTAGCACGCGATGATCTAGAACGGCCAGAGGTACGCGGCACCCGGCGGGCATCCGGACGGGGCACGAGCGCGGGCACCCGCCCCCGCGTGGCCTTCGCCACCGCCGACCACGACACCGCCGTATGGCCGCTGCCGTCCCTCGAACAGGGCGAGCACAACCCCCCGCACGAGAGCCCCTCAGCCTCCCCGTGCCGCCCGCTGCTGGCGCAACGCTGCCACTCTGCGGTACAGCTCCACCGCCTCCTGGCCCCGGCCCAGTTGCTCCAGGCAGTGTGCCTCGTCGTTGCGGCTGGCCAGGGCGTCGGGGTGGTCGGCGCCGAGGACGCGTTCGCGGGCGGTGGCGACGCCCCGGTACTCGGTGAGGGCGTCGGACCAGCGGCCCAGCCAGCCGAGGCCGACCGCGACCTCGCGGCGGCTGACGAGGGTGTCCGGGTGGTCGGGGCCGAGCACGCGCTCGCGGATGGCCCACACGTCACGGGACTCGGCGAGCGCCTCCTCCCAGCGCCCCATCCGGCCCAGGTTGACGCCGAGGCCGTGCCGGGCGCGGAGGGTCTCGGGGTGGGCGGGGCCGTGCACCCGGGTGCGGTCGTCGATCAGGTCCCGGTACAGCTCCAGGGCCTGCGCGCTGCGGCCGAGCCGGCCGAGGCTGATGCCGACCTCGTAGCGGGCGGAGAGGGTGTCCGGGTGGTCGGGGCCGAGGGCCTCGGCCCGTGCCTCGGCCACTTCCCGGTAGGTCCCCAACGCCTCGGGCCAGTGGCCCAACTGGCCCAGTGTGTAGGCGACTTCATACCGTGACACGAGCGTGTCGGGGTGGTTCGCGCCGAGCACCCGGCTCCGCGCGGCGGCGACCTCGCTCGCCATCCGGTACGAGTCCTCCAGGCGGCCCAGCCTGCTCAGGTTGAAGGCCAGGTTGTGGCGGCAGCGCAGGGTGTCGGGATGGTCGGGGCCCATGGCACGCTCCCGGGCGGCGAGCACCTCGATGTACGCCTGGTGCGCCTCGAAGTGACGGCCCAACCGGCCCAGCACGTACGCCATTTCCTGGCGTGCTGCCAGGGTGTCGGGATGGTCGGGGCCGAGCGTCCGCTCCCTGCCCCGGGCGACCCGCGCGTACTCGTGCAGCGCCTCGGCGGCGCGTCCGGTGCGGCTGAGGGTGAAGCCGACCTCGTAGCGGCTGGCGAGGGTGTCGGGGTGGTCGGGGCCGAGGACGTGCTCGCGTTCGGCGGCGACCGCGCGGTGCACCTCGCCGGCCTCGGTCCACCGGCCGAGCCGCCCGAGGCTCAGTCCGGCGTTGTGCCGGCCCGTGAGGGTGGTGAGCAACTCCGGTGCGGGAGTGGGGCGTTCGACGCGCTCCGGCACCTCCGGTGCGGGCGTGGCCGGGCGCGCCGTCCATGCGCCGGTCAGGCCCGCCGCCGCGTCCGGCGGGGCGTCGCCCAGTCCGGCACCGGTCGCCTTGTGGCCGGTGGTCATGCCCCGGGTCCACGAGGGCAGCCGGGGTTCACGCGAGGAAGAGGGCGCGGGAGCCCTCGTCGACGGCTCCAACATGCGCCGCTCGTCGACGGGACGGCCGATGGCGGGGGACACGACCGTCGGCACGTACACCGGAGTCGTACGCCCCGCGCCGATCCGCCGGCCGAGCTCGCGCGCGTCCTGCGGGCGCCGCTCCGGCTCCTTGGCCAGCAGATCCAGGATGATCCGCTCGAAGTACTCGGGGAGCTCAGCGCGGTGGTGGCGCGGCGGCTCGGGAGGCGTGTCACGGTGGCCGACGAGGATCGCCCACGCGTCGTCCAGGTCGAACGGCGGTGCCCCGGTGGCGATTTCGTAGAGCACGCATCCGAAGGAGTAGAGATCACTGCGCTGGTCGACCTGGGCGCCGCTGATCTGCTCCGGCGACATGTAGTGCGGGGTGCCCATCGCGATGCCGGTGCCGGTCAGCCGGGCCGTGAAGCCGATGTCGTGGCCGAGGCGCGCGATGCCGAAGTCGCAGATCTTCACCGTGCCGTCGGCCAGCCGCATGATGTTGGCGGGCTTCAGGTCGCGGTGCACGATGCCCTGTTGGTGGGTGTAGGCGAGGGCCCCGGACACCTGGTCGGCGATGTCGACGACATCGGCGACGGGGAGCGGATGCTGCTTGTTGTCCTCCAGGAGCTGGCTGAGGTTGCGGCCCTCCAGCAGCTCCATGACCAGGTACAGCACGCCCTCCGACTCTCCGAAGTCGTGCACCACGGTCACCCCGCGGTGTTGCAGCGCGGCGGCCACCCGGGCCTCGCGCCGGAATCTCTCCCGCAGCACACGGGTGAACGACTGATCGTGGTGCGGGCCGAGCGGTTTGAGGCACTTCACGGCCACCTGCCGCCCCAGCGACTCGTCGCGGGCGCGCCACACCTCACCCATGCCTCCCCGCCCGATCAGATCGAGCAGTCGGTACCGGCTCTGGATCAGCCTGGTCTCCGCCATCTCGTGCGATCGCCCCCGTCGCTGCTCGCCGCGCCCTCCCCTGGCCCGTCCAGTATGGCGAGTTATCTGCCGACTTTGTACGGCGCCGGTCGGGAGCCGGGGCCCAGTCGCGCCATGGCCCGCAGAATGTGTTTGGGCGGGAGTTGCCAGCGAAGACGTGCGGGAACGCAGCGCAGCACGGTGCCCGTGACACGCAGGCGCCGGGTCACCGTCGAGGGGGCCGGTGCGGGTCGGCCGTACAGCTCGTGGGCGTACGGCGGCAGGGCGGCGTACGCCAGCCGCGCCACGCGCCGCCACAGCAGGGCGCGCGCCGGGACGAGCAGCGGGTGGGTCGGGGGGCGCGACAGGAAGTCGTCCACGTCCCGTGCCTCGGGCCCGGCGGCGAGCTCCGGCAGCACCTTCTCGAAGTAGGCGGCCAGCTCCACCCGATTCGCCGGTACGTCGGTGGGGTCGAGGCCGACCAGGCGTGCGCTGACCCGGTGTTCGTCGATGTACCGGTCGGCGTGCGCGTCCGTCATCGGGAACCCCGAGCGGCGCAGGACGTGCAGATAGGAGTCGATCTCGGCGCAGTGCACCCACAGCAGCAGCTCCGGCTCGTCGATCCGGTACCGCTCCCCCGTGTCCGGGTCGGTGGCCTTGAGCAGGGTGTGGATCTTCCGGACCCGGGAGCCGGCCCGCTCGGCGGCCTCGGTGGTGCCGTACGTCGCCGTGCCGACGAAGTTCGCGGTGCGCATCAGCCGGCCCCAGGCGTCGCGCCGGAAGTCGGAATTCTGCAGGACGCCCCGGACGGCGCGGGGGTGCAGGGCCTGGAGGTAGAGCGCGCGGATCCCGGCGACCCACATCATGGGATCACCGTGCATCTGCCAGGTCACCGAGGAGGGACCGAACAACCCCTGGTCACCCGTGCGAAGCGCGTCCACTCCGTCAGGCTAGCGCCGGACCCGCGGCATCCCCAGTCCGATCCACGAGATGATTTCGCGCTGGATCTCGTTGTTCCCGCCGCCGAAGGTGAAGATCACCGCCGAGCGGTAGCCGCGTTCCAGCTCGCCGTGCAGGACGGCGCCCGTCGAGCCCTCCTTGAGGACTCCAGGTGCCGCGACGACTTCCATGAGCCAGGCGTACGCGTCCCGGCGGGCCTCGGAGCCGTACACCTTGACCGCGGAGGCGTCCTGCGGGGTGAGGGTGCCCTCCTGGACGGCGTTCACCATCTGCCAGTTGAGGAGTTTCATCGCGTCAAGCCTGGTGTGGGTCTGGGCGAGGCGGCGGCGCACCCAGGGGAGGTCGGCGACGCGGCGGCCGTCGGCGAGCTTGGTGTCCATGGCCCAGCGCTGGACATCGTGCAGGGCGCGGATCGCCATGGTGCCGTGTGCGGCGAGGGTGACACGTTCGTGGTTGAGCTGATTGGTGATCAGCCGCCAGCCCTTGTTCTCCTCGCCGACCCGGCGCGAGACGGGGACGCGGATGTTCTCGTAGTAGCTGGCGGTGGTGTCGTGGGAGGCGAGGGTGTTGATGAGGGTGCAGGAGTAGCCGGGGTCGGAGGTCGGCACGAGGAGCATGGTGATGCCTTTGTGGGGTGGGGCGTCCGGGTCGGTGCGGACGGCGAGCCAGACCCAGTCGGCGGTGTCGCCGTTCGTGGTCCAGATCTTCTGCCCGTTGACGACGTAGGTGTCGCCGTCCCGCACGGCCTTGGTCCTGAGCGCGGCCAGGTCCGTGCCCGCGTCGGGCTCGCTGTAGCCGATCGCGAAGTCGATCTCGCCGGAGAGGATCCTTGGAAGGAAGTACTCCTTCTGCTCCGCGGTGCCGAACCGCATGATCGTCGGGCCGACGGTGTTCAGCGCCATCAGGGGCAGCGGTACGCCTGCCTGGGCGGCCTCGTCGAAGAAGATGAACTGCTCCATCGGGGTCAGCCCGCGCCCGCCGTACTCCTCGGGCCAGCCCACCCCGAGCCAGCCGTCCCTGCCGAGCCGCCGGATCGTCTCGCGGTAGAACCGTTTCTGGGCGGCCGGGTCGTCGTATCGGGCGTAGGCGTGGTCGGGCACCAACTCGGCGAAGTAGCCGCGCAGTTCGGTCCGCAGCCGCTGCTGTTCTGGCGTGTATTCGAGATGCACGGCGCCTCCTGGCTCCCCAAGGCCGGACCTGACGGCGCACACCGTAGAACGTGTTTCAGAAATTGTGAATGCCGACGACACCGACGCCCCGACCGAGACCCTCCCGGCGGCCCGCAGAGGGTGCGGGCGAGGGGCACTCCGACGATGCCGAATGCCTCCTCCAGCGAGAACCTGGAAGTCCACTATTCAGGCGCGGCTCAGTGTGGCGAGGAAGTCCGTGCAGGCCTGGGCGCACTCCCGGCAGGACTTGGCGCTGTCCTGCCCACCCGGGTGCTCGTCGAAGACGTCCGCGCACTCGCGGCAGACGGTACGGCACCACTCGACCTGGACGCGGACGCCGGCCGTGTCCCGGCGGGCCTCCTCCGCCAGCACACGGCAGGTCGCGTCGCACACCTCCACACAGAGAAGGCCTTTGCGCCGTACGAGTTCCTGCTCCCTCGGCCCGTCCGGATCCACCACGCTCGCCCGCAGCGCACAGGCACGGGCGGCCTCGGCGCAGGCCTGCGCACACTCGAAGCGGTCCTCAAGGAATCGAATGCGTTCTTGCTGGGATGTCATTGTCGTCACCGTGGGCGGGTAGCCACGGGAAGACCCGTCAAACCCCGCACCTCAGGGCCTCGGCGCCGCCCTCCGGGCCTGGTGGGGCCACCACAAGCGGCACCAGCAACCACCCCCGCCCCGCCCGAGGAACAACCTCGCCTGCCCGACGGCGAACGAACGGTTCCTAGCCGTCCATCGCCTCCGCCGCCTCGCGTGAGATCCGCTCGAACTGGGCGCCCATCGCCTCGGAGAGCGCATGGGCCGCCGAGAGCGGGCGGACCATCACCATCAGGTCGTCGATCCTGCCGTCCTCGTCGAAGTGCAGGAAGTCGCAGCCGTTGAGCTCCTTGTCGCCCACCTTCGCGGTGAAGACGAGCGCGTGGTCACGACCGTCGGCACCGGCGATCTCGCGTACGTAGCGGAAGTCGGTGAAGACACGGGAGACGCCGCGCAGGATGGCCGCGGTGATGGCCTTCCCCGGGTACGGCTTGAAGGCGACGGGGCTGGTGAACACCACGTCGTCGGCCAGCATCTCCTCGATCGCGGTGAGGTCGCCCGCCTCTACGGCCTTCCGGAAGGGGTGCATCCGAGCCCCGCCTCTCTCACTCAACTAATTGATTAGGTTACGAACAGACTAGTTGGGGTGGTGCTCGACGTCCAGACATTGGAATTCCTATGGCCCGGGCCACCGTTCCTATTGGTCACCTATGCCAGAGCCGCATACGGTCGAGGACATCACCGCCCTGACGCTCTGGGTCCAGAGCGTCAGGGCGTACGACAGGAACAACCGGCAACAACCCCCCGCACCCTCGGAGAAACGCACCATGTCGAAGATTCTCTTCGTGATCACCGGCGTCGACCACTGGACGCTCGCCGACGGCACCCGCCACCCGAGCGGGTTCTGGGCCGAGGAGGCCGTCGCCCCGTACGAGGCGTTCGAGGCCGCGGGCCACGAGGTCGTCGTCGCCACGCCGGACGGCGTCGTGCCGACCGTGGACAAGGGGAGCCTGGCTCCCGAGGTCAACGGTGGCCAGGAGGCCGCCGACCGCGTCGCGGGCGCCCTCGCGTCGATGACCGCGCTCCAGCGGCCGATCAAGCTGACGGAGGTCGACCTCGCCGACTACGCGGCCGTCTTCTACCCCGGCGGCCACGGACCGATGGAGGACCTGGCGGTCGACGCGGACTCCGGCCGGCTGCTCACCCTCGCGCTGGAGTCGGGCAAGCCGCTCGGTGTGGTGTGCCACGGCCCGGCCGCGCTGCTCGCCGCGACGAAGGAGGACGGCACCAACGTCTTCGCGGGCTACCGGGTCTCCGGGTTCACCAACGCCGAGGAGACGCAGGCCGGTCTCGCCGACAAGGCGAAGTGGCTGCTCCAGGACCGGCTCGTCGAGGTGGGCGTCGACTTCCAGGAGGGCGAGCCGTGGGCCCCGAAGGTCGTCGTCGACCGCAACCTGGTCACCGGCCAGAACCCGGCGTCCTCCGCCCCTCTGGCCGTCGAGCTCCTGAAGAAGCTGGCCTGACCCTCACGGGGCCAGGACCTGTCCGGCGGATCATGCGGCAGACACGGGGCTTGGCACGCACAAGGCGCGGACCGGGCGACCCGACTCCAGCAGGTGCGTGGTGTCCGTGCAGGCGGCCACCAGGTGCAGTTCGTGGCTGATCACCGCGACCGCCAGGTCCCTTTCGGTGCGCGGACGTCGCGGAAGTTCCATGACGGCGGCGGCCGTGTTCGGGTCGAGGGCCGAGGGTCGAGCGCCGAGGGCCGAGGTGATCTCGTCGCAGAGCGGGAAGTCGGGCTCGGCGGCCGACGTGCGGGCGATGGAGACGCGTTGCCGCCGGCCTCCCGACAGCTCCGCGGGATGCCGGCGGGCGAAGTCGGCGGGCACCTCGACCTGTTCGAGGAGTTTCGCCACCCGGTCGGACACCTGGCTCTTGGCGAGGGCGGTGCAGTCGCAGCGGGCGGGCCCGCGCGGCACCGACGTTGTGGGAGGGGTGGAGCGTACCCAGCGTGTCCTGCGGGACGGGCTGGATGCGTCGATGGCGCCGATGGTGCGTACGGCTGCGACGGCGTGCCGTGGCCCCGACCGGCTGCCCGTCCAGGGTGCCCTTGCCTGCGTCGGGCCGGTGGAGGCCGGTCGGCACGCGCCGAAGCGTGGATGTGCGGCGTTGTCGTCGGTCGACGACGCTTCGCCTCGCTTCCCTCCTCCGCCATGAGGCGGAACGCGCCCCACCCCACCCCGCTCACCCGAACCGACGCGGGCGGCGCTGCTTTCCTCCACCGTGATCGGCCGGACGGGTCCTATCCCCGCACGGGCGCCGTCGTGCCGCGGACCTCGAGGGTCGGGGCGGTGAGGACGACCTCGCCCGGGCGGGCGGGGTCGGCGATCCGGTCGAGCAGACACTGCGCGGCGCGGCGGCCGACGTCATGACCGGCGCTGTCCACGGTGGTGAGCCACAGGTGCCGCAGCCGCGAGAGGTAGGTGTTGTCGTACCCGACGAGGGAGAGGTCGCGCGGCACCTGGAGGCCCAGTTCCTCGGCGGCCGAGAGGGCGCCGACGCAGGCGATGTCGTTGAACGCGAAGACGGCGGTGGGCCGTTCGCGGGCGCTGAGCAGCCGGACCGTGGCACGGTAGCCGCCCTCCTCGGTCAGGTCGCCCTGCTCCACGACCGCCTCCGCGGCCAGTCCGTGCTCGTGCATGACCGCCTCGAAGCTGCGGCGGCGCAGCTCACCGACCACCCCCCGCCCCGCGATGTGCGCGATCCGGCGGTGGCCGAGGCCGATGAGATGCTCGGTGGCCAGGCGGGCGCCGCGCTCGTCGTCGTTGGCGACGACGTCGACACCGGGCAGCTCGGGCTCCCGGGCGCCCGCGACCACGGTGGGAATCTTCCCGGCCGCCGTCCGCAGCGCCTCGGCGGCCGGCAGGGTGCCGACGGCGATCAGACCGTCGACACGCAGGTCCACGAAGGTGCGGGTGAGGTCCTCGCCCAGACGCCGGTTGAGATGGCCGTCGGCGAGCAGCATGTGCAGGCCCGAGTCGTGCAGCCGGGAGTTCAGACCGTCCAGCAGCTCCACGAACCAGGGGTTGCGCATGTCGTTGAGGAGCACCCCGACCGTACGGGTGCGCCGCTCGCTGAGGCTGCGCGCCGCGGCGTTGGGCCGGTAGCCGAGCTCCTCGACGGCGGCCAGCACGGCCTGCCGCTTCTCGTCGCGGACCTGGTCGGAGCCGCGCAGCACGAGGGAGACCAGCGACTTCGACACTCCGGCCCGCTCGGCGACGTCGCGAATCGTCGGTGCTCTCATGGTCTGCGTGACTCCATTCCTGGACCGTTCCATATGGCGGGCGAGCTTGTCAAAGGGCTTGACACGCACTGCATCGGCCTTCAGTGTGAGCCGGGAAATCATTGGACCGGTCCAAAGAGGGGCAGTCATGGTGCGTACGCTCGGCGTTGCCGTCGTGGGGTTCGGCTGGATGGGACGGGTACACACCCAGGCGTACGCCCGCGTGCCCCACCACTTCCCCGGGCTGTCCCTGCGGCCCGAACTGGTCGCCGTCGCCGACGAGGTGCCGGGCCGGGCGGAGGAGGCCGCGGCCCAGTACGGCTTCGCCGTCGCCCACCGCGACTGGCGCGAGGTGGCCGCCGATCCCCGGGTCCAGGCGGTGAGCATCGCCGCGCCGAACTTCCTGCACCGCGAGATCGGCCTCGCCATGGCCGAGGCGGGCAAGCACATCTGGATCGAGAAGCCGGTGGGACTGACCGCCGAGGACGCCAGGGCCGTGTCGGACGCGGTCACCAAGGCGGGGGTCCAGGGCACGGTCGGGTTCAACTACCGGGGCGCGCCCGCCGTCGCCGCCGCCCGCGAACTGATCGCCTCCGGCGAGATCGGCACCGTCACCCATGTCCGCATCCGGCTGTTCAGCGACTACGCGGCCCATCCCGAGGGCGCTCTGACCTGGCGCTACGAGCGGGAGCACGGCGGCAGCGGCGTCCTCGGCGACCTGGCCTCGCACGGCGTCGACCTGGCGCGCTTCCTGCTCGGCGAGATCGAGGCACTGACCGCCGACACCGCGATCTTCCTGCCTCGCCGGGCCCGCCCGACCCGCGCCACCGCCGGTCACACCCGCGCGACGGGCGGCGAACTGGGCCCGGTGGAGAACGAGGACTACGTCAACTGTCTGCTGCGCTTCGCCTCCGGTGCGCGGGGCGTCCTGGAGGCCTGCCGGGTCTCGGTCGGCGAGCAGAACAACTACGGCTTCGAGGTGCACGGCACGAAGGGCGCGGTCTTCTGGGACTTCCGGCGCATGGGCGAACTGGGCGTCAGCAGGGGTACGTCGTACCAGGACCAGCCCGTCAGCACGGTGTACGTCGGTCCCGGCGACGGCGAGTACGCGGCCTTCCAGCCGGGTTCCGCGAACAGCATGGGCTACGACGATCTCAAGGTCATCGAGGCCCACCACTTCCTGCGGTCGATCGCCGAGAACACCCCGTACGGCGCGACGCTGGCCGACGCGGTGCACAGCGCGGCCGCGCTGGACGCGATGTCCCGCTCCGCCGAGCAGGGAGCATGGGTGCCTCTGGCATGACGGGGCGGGCGCGATGGCCGGATCTGTCATCGCGGCCATGGAGAAGGGCCTCTGGGCGACTTTCTGTTATCGGCCGCGTTCCACGGCGTCTCCTGTGCGTAGGCATCCCCGGGCACCGAGCGCTAAGGAACCACGTCAGTGACAGCACAGATCAGTCGCCGGAACATGCTGAAGATCGCCGGGGCCGCCGCGTCCGCCGCCGCGGCCGGCACCGCCCTCGCGGCGGCCCCGGCAACGGCGGCGGACGGCGCCTTCGCGCATCCCGGGATGCTGCACACCCGGGCCGATCTGCACCGCATGGCGACCCAGGTGAAGGCCGGCGCGGAGCCCTACACGGCCGGCTTCGCCAGGCTGACGGCCAACCGGCACGCCCAGAGCACCTGGACGGCCAACCCCCAGACGACCGTCTACCGCGGCTCGGGCACGCCCGAGAACTACGCCACGCTCTACAACGACATCCACGCCGCCTACCAGAACGCCCTGCGCTGGCACATCACGGGCGACTCCGCGTACGCCGACACCGCCCGCGACATCCTCAACGCCTGGTCGGCCAGGCTGACGAGGCTCGACGGCAGCGCCGACCGGTTCCTCGCCTCGGGTCTCTACGGCTACCAGTTCGCCAACGCCGCCGAGCTCGTCCGGGCCCACGACGGCTTCGAACTGGCCCGGTTCCAGAAGATGATGCTCGACGTCTTCCACCCGTTGAGCGAGGACTTCCTCGCGCACCACAACGGCTCCTACATCACCAACTACTGGGCCAACTGGGACCTGACGAACATCGCCTCCGTCCTGGCCATCGGCATCCTGTGCGACGACCGGGCGAAGGTCGACCGCGCCGTCGAGTACTTCAAGCACGGCGCGGGGATGGGCTCCGTCAAGAACGCCATCCCGGTCGTGTACGCCGACGGCCTCGCCGAATGGGTCGAGGCCGGCCGCGACCAGGGTCATGCCCTGCTGGGCGTCGGTCTGATGGGCACCATCTGCGAGATGGCCTGGAACCAGGGCATCGACCTGTACGGCTACGACGACAGCCGCTTCCTCAAGGGCGCCCAGTACGTCGCCAAGTGGAGCCTGGGCGGAGACGTGCCCTACACCTCGTACACCCGGAAGAAGGGCGCACCCGGCATCTGGTCGGGCTCGGAGACCGCGTCCGCGGCGGCGGCCGTCGACCCGGCCATGGCCCGGCCGATCTGGGCCGTGATCGCCAACCACTACACCAGGCGCCGGGGGCTGGACGCGCCGCATCTCACGAAGATCGCGGCCCGGTTCGCGCCCGAGGGCGGCGGTGGGGACTACGGCCCCAACAGCGGCGGCTACGACCAACTCGGCTTCGGCACGCTGGCGTTCACCCGGCCCCGGGCCACCGCCGCCGAGGCGACGGCGTCGCCGACGCCCACCGCCGGTGGGTCCGGTACGTCGCCTTCCGGCCGCGCGTCCGGTGCGTCACCCTCCGGTGGCGCGTCCGCCACGCCCTCCTCCTCCGCGAGCCCCCTCGGCGGGAGGGGCGGCGACCTGGCCGCCACCGGTTCCTCCGACCTGCCGGCCTGGACCGCGGCCACCGGCGTCGCCGCCCTCGCGGGCGGCTTCCTCCTGCTGCGCCGCCGCGACCGGGCCCGCCGCGACACCGGGGAGTGACGAGCGGGCGCCCGCCCGTCGGTCGCGGCGCGCTCAGGTACGGAGCAGCAACTGGAACTCGAAGGCGTACCGCGAGGAGCGGTAGATGTGGGTGCCGTACTCGACCGCGCGGCCGGTGTCGTCGTAGGCCGTGCGCTGCATGGTGAGCAGGGCGGCGCCCGCCGGTTCGTCCAGCCGCTCGGCCTCCTCCGCCGTGGCGGAGCGGGCGCCCACGGACTGGCGGGCGCTGTGCAGGGTGATGCCGGCGGCACGCATCATGCGGTAGAGGCCGGTCGACTCCAGCCGGGCGGTGTCGACGTCCAGCAGCCCTTCCGGGATGTAGTTGCACAGGGCCGCCACGGGCCGGTCGTGGGTGAGGCGCAGCCGCTCCACACGGTGCACCGCGCCGCCCTCCGCGATGCCCAGGGCCGCCGCGACCTCGGCGGACGCAGGCTCGACCGCGTTGTGCAGCACCCGCGTCGTGGGGCGCTGCCCGGCGTTCTCCAGGTCGTCGTACAGGCTGCTGAGCTCCAGCGGGCGTTTGACCTGGCTGTGCACCACCTGGGTGCCCACGCCCCGGCGGCGGACCAGGAACCCCTTGTCGACCAGGGTCTGGATGCCCTGCCGGACGGTGGGGCGGGACAGGCCGAGGCGGCTCGCGAGCTCGACCTCGTTGCCCAGCAGGCTGCCCGGGCTCAGCACACCCCGCTCGATCGCGGCCTCCAGCTGTCGCGCGAGCTGGTAGTAGAGCGGTACGGGGCTGTTGCGGTCCAGCGCGAAGTCCAGGCCCACGGGCATCGCGGCCGCTGCTCGTGGGGTCCGGGCGGTCCGGCGGACGGGAACCCTTGCCATCGCATCGTCCTGACGGTCGGTCCTGAGGACGGCCGGTGCGGGAACCGAGGAGATCTGTCCCCGCACCGGCCGCCACTGCGAGTCAGGAGTGGCTGGGGAAGCCGAGGTTGATGCCCGCGTCGGCCGGGTCGGGCCAGCGCGTGGTGATCACCTTGCCCTGGGTGTAGAAGGCGATGCCGTCGTTGCCGTAGATGTGCAGGTCGCCGAAGAGGGAGTCCTTCCAGCCGCCGAAGGAGTGGTAGCCGACGGGCACCGGGATCGGCACGTTGATGCCGACCATGCCCGCCTGGACCTCCAGCTGGAAGCGGCGGGCGGCGCCACCGTCCCGGGTGAAGATCGCGGTGCCGTTGCCCCAGCGGGAGGCGTTGATGAGCTTGATGGCGTCGTCGTAGGTGTCGGCGCGCACCACGCACAGCACCGGGCCGAAGATCTCGTCCTTGTACGCGTCCGCCGTCACCGGGACCTTGTCGAGCAGCGAGACACCGAGGAAGAAGCCGTCCTCGTGGCCGTCGACGGAGTAGCCGGTGCCGTCGACGACGACCTCGGCGCCCTGGGCCGCCGCGCCGGCTACGTACGAGGCCACCTTGTCGCGGTGCTCGCGCGTGATCAGCGGGCCCATCTCGGAGGCGGGGTCGTCGCCGGGGCCGATGCGCAGGTTCTTGGCCCGCTCGGCGATCTTGCCGACCAGCTCGTCGCCGGTGTCGCCGACCGCGACCACGACCGAGACCGCCATGCAGCGCTCGCCAGCCGAGCCGTAGGCGGCGTTGATCGCCTGGTCGGCGGCGAAGTCCAGGTCGGCGTCGGGCAGGACGAGCATGTGGTTCTTGGCACCGCCCAGCGCCTGTACGCGCTTGTCGTGCTCGACGCCCTTGAGCTGGATGTACTTGGCGATGGGCGTGGAGCCGACGAAGGAGACCGCGACGACGTCCGGGTGCTCCAGGAGACGGTCCACCGCGACCTTGTCGCCCTGCACGATGTTCAGCACACCGTCCGGCAGCCCGGCCTCGGAGGCCAGCTCGGCGAGCCGGAAGGAGGCCGACGGGTCCTTCTCGCTCGGCTTGAGCACGAAGGCGTTGCCGCAGGCGATGGCGAGCGGGAACATCCACATCGGCACCATGGCGGGGAAGTTGAACGGCGTGATGCCGGCGACGACACCGAGCGGCTGGCGGATCGAGGCGACGTCGACCCGGGTCGAGACCTGTGTGGACAGCTCGCCCTTGAGCTTCTCGGCGATGCCGCAGGCCAGTTCGACGATCTCCATGCCGCGGGCGACTTCGCCGAGCGCGTCCGAGTGCACCTTGCCGTGCTCGGCGGTGATCAGCTCGGCGATCTCGTCGCGGTGCGCGTCGAGCAGTTCGCGGTACTTGAAGAGGATCGCCGTGCGCTTGGCGAGCGAGGCGCTGCCCCAGCTCTCGTACGCCGACTTGGAGTTGGCGACGGCGGCGTCCACCTCGTCGACCGAGGCGAGGCCGACCTGCTTCTCCTGGGCGCCGGTGGCCGGGTTGTAGACGGGGCCGAAGCGTCCGGAGGCGGACTCGACGGGCTTGCCGCCGATCCAGTGGGTGATGGTCTTCATGGTGCGGGGGCCTTTCGGTGGCGGGGCAGGCGAAGAGGTCGGGATCAGAGGTGGCGACGGCGATCGGCGACGTGGCCGTCGTACCGTGCACGGGCGCTCGACGCGGCGTCGCGGGAGGAGACTTCGGCGACGGGTACGTCCCACCAGGCCTCGGCGGGCGGTGCGGTGGGCGTCGGGTCGGTCTCGACGTAGACGCAGGTCGGCCGGTCCGAGGCGCGTGCCGCGGTCAGGGCGTCCCGCAGTTCCCGTACGGTCTTGGCGCGGATGACGTCCATGCCGAGGCTCGCGGCGTTGGCGGCGAGGTCCACCGGGAGCGGGGCTCCGGAGAACGTGCCGTCGGCGGCGCGGTAGCGGTAGGCGGTGCCGAAGCGCTCGCCTCCGACCTCCTCGGAGAGGCCGCCGATGGAGGCGTAGCCGTGGTTCTGGATCAGGACCAGGTTGACGGGCAGGCCCTCTTGGACGGCGGTGACGATCTCGGTGGGCATCATCAGATAGGTGCCGTCGCCGACCAGCGACCAGACGGGGGTGCCGGGGGCGGCCTGCTGGACGCCGATGCCGGCCGGGATCTCGTAGCCCATGCAGGAGTAGCCGTACTCCAGGTGGTACTGGCGCGGGCCGCGGGCCCGCCACAGCTTGTGCAGGTCACCGGGGAGCGAGCCGGCCGCGTTGATGACCACGTCGTCGTCGCCGACCACGGCGTCCAGGGCGCCGAGGAGCTGCGTCTGGGTGGGCACGGCGGAGTCCTCCGCCCGGTAGGCGGCCTCGACGACCTCCTCCCAACGCGCCTTGCCCGCGCGGTACTCGGCCTCGTACGCCGCGTCGACCCGGTGGCCGGACAGTCCTTCCGCCAGCGCCTCGAGCCCCGTCCGCGCGTCCGCGACCAGCGGCCGGGCGGCGAGCTTGTGGGCGTCGAAGGCGGTGATGTTGAGGTTGACGAACCGCACGCCCGGCTGCTGGAACAGCGTGTTCGAGGCCGTGGTGAAGTCGGTGTAGCGGGTGCCGACCCCGACGATCAGGTCGGCGGTGCGGGCGATGTCGTCGCTGACCGCGGTGCCGGTGTGGCCGATGCCGCCGAGGTCGGCGGGGTGGTCGTGACGCAGGGAGCCCTTGCCCGCCTGGGTGGAGGCGACCGGGATGCCGGTGGCGTCGACCAGGGTCTTGAGCGCTGCCTCGGCCTCGCTGTGGTGCACTCCCCCGCCGGCGACGATCAGGGGGCGCTCGGCGGCGCGGATCGCCCGTACGGCCTCGGCGAGTTCCAACGGATCGGGGGCGGGCCTGCGTACGCGCCAGACGCGCTCGGCGAAGAACTCCTCCGGCCAGTCGTACGCCTCCGCCTGCACGTCCTGCGGCAGGGCGAGGGTGACGGCACCGGTGTCGGCCGGGTCGGCCAGCACCCGCATCGCGTTCAGCGCGGCCGGGATCAGCATCTCCGGGCGGGTGATCCGGTCGAAGTAGCGGGAGACCGGGCGCAGTGTGTCGTTGACGGAGACATCCGCCTCGACGGGGTGTTCCAGCTGCTGGAGCAGCGGGTCGGCGGAGCGTGTCGCGAAGTAGTCGCCGGGCAGCAGCAGTACGGGCAGGCGGTTGATCGTCGCGAGGGCGGCGCCGGTGACGAGGTTGGTGGCGCCGGGACCGATGGACGTGGTCACGGCCTGCGCGGAAAGGCGGCTCCGCTGGCGGGCGTAGCCGACCGCCGCGTGCACCATGGACTGCTCGTTGCGGCCCTGGTGGAAGGGCATGGTGTCCTCGCCGGCCTCCAGGAGGGCCTGGCCGATGCCCGCCACGTTGCCGTGGCCGAAGATGCCCCAGGTGCCGGCGATCAGCCGGTGGCGTACGCCGTCGCGCTCGCTGTACTGCGCGGACAGGAAGCGCACCAGCGCCTGGGCCGTCGTCAGGCGACGGGTGGTGGTGCTCATCAGGACCTCTCGGGGGCGGTGTAGAGGGGCAGGCGGGGGTCGACCGGCCGCTCCGGCCAGGTGTCGCGGATCCAGGCGTGGTCGGGGTGGTCGCAGATCAGCCAGGCGCGGTCGGTGCCGGGGCCCGCCATGACGTTGAGGTAGTACATGTCGTGGCCGGGCGCGGCCATGGACGGCCCGTGCCAGCCGTCGGGGATGAGGACGACGTCGCCGTCGCGCACCTCGGCCAGCACATCGGTGTGGGCGCCGTGGCCCGAGGGCGAGACGCGCTGGTAGCCGAGGCCGGGGGTGCCCTCGTGGGGGGCGAACTCGAAGTAGTAGATCTCCTCGAGTTCGGACTCCTCGCCGGGCCGGTGCTCGTCGTGCTTGTGCGGCGGGAAGGAGGACCAGTTGCCACCGGGGGTGATCACCTCGACGGCGATCAGCTTGTCGCACTCGAAGACCCCTGCGGCGCCGAAGTTGTTGACCTGGCGGGAACAGGAGCCGGTGCCGCGCAGTTCGACGGGGACGGCGGAGGCGGGCCCGTAGCGGGCGGGCAGCCGGCGGGAGCAGCGGGCACCCGTGAGCGCGAACCGGCCGCCCTCGCGCGAGGCGATCGACACTTGGGAGTCACGGGGCACGTACGCGAAGTCGCTCACCCCGCTGAAGACGCTCTCGCGCCCGGCGAGCCGGAACGTGTCGCCGCCGACCGCGACGGTGCAGCCGCCCGAGAGCGGGAGCACGATCCACTCGCTGTCGCCGGTGTCGAAGGCGTGCCAGCCGCCGGCGGGCAGTTCGAGCACCCGCAGGCTGGAGTGGCCCCAGCCGGCCGACTCGGGAGTGACGTCCACGGCGTAGACGTCGGCGGCGGCCTTGCCCGCGGGCAGATGGTGCGTGGTGGTCATCGGGAGGGGCTCCTCTACGGGAATCAGAGCGGGCCTTCGGGAGGCGGCGAGTCGGCGCGGTCGGGTGGGCGTCAGAGCAGGCCGACCGCGGTGTCCACCGCGGTCTCCACGCTGCCCTCGGCGGGGTACAGCAGTGAGCGGCCCACGACCATGCCCTGGACGGTGGGCAGCCGCAGGGCCTTGCGCCATCTCTCGTACGCGCCCTCCTGGTCGCCGCCGACCTCACCGCCGAGCAGGACGGCCGGCAGGGTGGAGGCCTCCAGCACCCCGGCCATGTCGTCGGGGTCGTCGGTGACCGGGAGCTTGAGCCAGGTGTAGGCCGAGGTGCCACCGAGGCCGGAGGCGATGGCGATGGACCGGGTGACGGCCTCGGCGCTCAGGTCGTTGCGGACCTTGCCGTCCACCCGGCGGGATATGAACGGCTCGACGAACAGCGGCAGTCGGCGGGCGGCCATGTCGTCGATGGCGCGCGCGGTGGTCTGCAGGGTCTCCAGGGAGCCCGGGTCGTCGTAGTCGATGCGCACCAGCAGCTTTCCGGCGTCCAAGCGCAGCCGCTCGATGTCCTCGGCGCGGTGGCCGGTGAAGCGGTCGTCCATCTCGAAGGACGCGCCGGACAGGCCGCCGCGGTTCATGGAGCCCATCACGACCTTGTTCTCCAGAACGCCCAGGAGCAGCAGGTCCTCCAGGACGTCGGCGGTGGCGAGCACCCCGTCCACCCCGGGCCGGGCCAGCGCGACGCAGAGTCGTTCGAGGAGGTCGGCGCGGTTGGCCATGGCCAGGCGGTGCCCGCCGACGCCGAGCGCGCCGCGCGCGGGGTGGTCCGCGGCCACGATCATCAGGCGGCCGCTGTCGCCGATCAGCGGGCGGCGGACCCGGCGGGCGGCCGCTTCGGCGATGGCCTCCGGATGCCGGGCGCGCACCGTGGCGAGGTCGGGGATGCTGATGCTCAAGACAGGCTCCGTTCAGGGGGTGGCGGCGGTCAGCCGCGCGCGAGGAGGCCCTCGACCTCGGACTCGGTGGGCATCGCGGAGGAGCAGGCGAGACGGGAGGCGACGAGCGCGCCGGCCGCGTTGGCGTACCGGATGGTCTTCTCCAGCTCCCAGCCGGACAGCAGCCCGTGGCAGAGCGAGCCGCCGAACGCGTCTCCGGCGCCGAGGCCGTTGACGACCTCCACCGGGACCGGCGGGACCTCGGCGACGGTGCCGTCGCGGTGGACGGCCAGGACTCCCTTGGGGCCCTGTTTGACGACGGCGAGTTCCACACCGGCCGCCAGCAGGGCCTCGGCGCAGGCGCGAGGTTCGCGTACGCCGGTGGCGATCTCGCACTCGTCGAGGTTGCCGACGGCGACGGTGGAGTGCCGCAGCGCCTCGGCGTAGTACGGGCGCGCCTCGTCCGGGTCGGACCAGAACATGGGCCGCCAGTCGAGGTCGAAGACGGTGGTGCCGGACTTGGCGCGCGTCTTCAGCGCGGCGAGCGTGGCGGAGCGGCTGGGCTCCTCGCTCAGGCCGGTGCCGGTGATCCAGAAGATGTGGGCCGCGCGGATCGCGAAGAAGTCCAGCTCGTCGGTCCGGATCTCCAGGTCGGGTGCCTTGGGCCGCCGGTAGAAGTAGAGCGGGAAGTCGTCCGGCGGGAAGATCTCGCAGAACGTGATCGGCGTGGGGTAGGCGTCGACGGGTGTGACCCAGCGGTCGTCGACGCCGAACTCCCCCAGCGCCTGGTGGAGATAGGCGCCGAACGGGTCCTGTCCGGTGCGGGTGATCACCGCGGTGGACCGGCCCAGGCGTGCGGCGGCCACCGCGACGTTGGCCGCCGAGCCGCCGAGGAACTTCCCGAAGGACTCGACCTGCGCGAGCGGCACACCCGTCTGCAGGGGATACAGATCGACGCCGATGCGTCCCATGGTGATGACGTCGAGGGATCCGGCGTCGAAGGATTCAGCGGACTCAGGCATGCGTGACGCTCCTGATGCGTGGGATGCGGGCAACGGGGCGCCCGGTGCCTCTTAGGTGTAGGACCCACGGCCCTCCCCTGTCAAGACTTTGTACTGACATTCGGACCTGCTCAGGAAATGATGTCTTAACAAAGTATTGACAGGGGGGTGCGTCAGGGACTTGTATCCCGTCCCAACGAAGCAGCCGCGTCACCCGCATCGCCCCGGACATCCTGTCCGGGCCCCGCACGGGCCCAGCGCCCCGGCGCCGTCCCGTTCCCTTTCCCCTGTCGCACAGTGAGGTGCTGGAAAGATGGACCGCACGTTTCACCCCCGTACCCGCAGAATCGCCCCCCTCGTCGCGACCGCGGCAGCATCCGTGCTGCTGATAGCCGGCTGTTCCAGCAGCTCCGGCGGAAAGAAGGCGGAGGAGAGCGGGGCGGCGGTGTCGGCCGGCAAGGCGAGCACGCCCCGCATGACAGTCGCGCTGGTCACCCACCAGGCACCCGGCGACACGTTCTGGGACATCGTCCGCAAGGGCGCCGAGGCTGCGGCTGCCAAGGACAATGTGAAGCTGGTCTACTCCGCCGACCCGAACGCGGGCAGCCAGGCCAACCTGGTCCAGAACGCCATCGACCAGAAGGTCGACGGCATCGCGATCACCCTGGCCAAGCCGGACGCCATGAAGGACGTCGTGAGCAAGGCGACGTCGGCCAAGATCCCCGTGGTCGGCCTCAACTCGGGCGTCAGCGACTGGCAGAAGCTGGGTCTGATGGAGTTCTTCGGCCAGGACGAGACGGTGGCGGGTGAGGCGCTGGGCAAGAGGCTGAACTCGGAAGGCGCGAAGAAGGCCGTCTGTGTGATCCAGGAGCAGGGCAACATCGGACTCACCCAGCGCTGCGACGGAGTGAAGAAGACCTTCAGCGGCAAGACGGAGACCCTGTACGTCAACGGCACCGACATGCCGTCCGTGAAGTCGACGATCACCGCCAAGCTCAAGCAGGACAGCGCCATCGACTACGTCGTCACCCTCGGCGCCCCGTACGCCCTCACCGCGGTGCAGTCGGTGGGCGACGCCGGCAGCAAGGCGAAGATCGCCACGTTCGACCTCAACAAGGACCTGACCGGCGCCATCAGCAAGGGCACGATCCAGTTCGCGGTCGACCAGCAGCCCTACCTCCAGGGCTACCTGGCCGTCGACTCGCTGTGGCTCTACAAGACGAACGGCAACTACAGCGGCGGCGGTGAGCAGCCGATCCTGACGGGCCCGGCCTTCGTCGACAAGTCCAACGTCGACACCGTCGCCCAGTTCGCCGCGAAGGGCACCCGGTGATGAGCATGGCCCAGCAGGCTGAGCCGGCGGTGACCACACCGCCGGCCCCCGGCCCCAAGGAGACCGACGGGCGGACCGCGCAGCGCTCCCTGACACTGCGGCTGCTCGCCCGGCCCGAGGTCGGCGTCTTCCTCGGCGCCGTGGCGGTGTTCGTCTTCTTCCTGATCGCGGCGCCGTCGGTGCGCTCCGGCAGTTCGATGGCGACCGTCCTCTACCAGTCGTCGACGATCGGGATCATGGCACTGCCCGTGGCCCTGCTGATGATCGGCGGCGAGTTCGACCTGTCGGCCGGTGTCGCCGTGATCACCTCGGCTCTCACCGCGAGCATGATCAGCTACCAACTGACCATGAACGTCTGGGTGGGCGTGATCGTCGCGCTCATCGTCTCGCTGGCGGTCGGCGCGTTCAACGGCTGGATGATGGTCCGCACCGGGCTACCGAGCTTCCTGGTCACTCTCGGTACGTTCCTGATCCTGCAAGGCGTCAACCTCGCGGTGACCAAGCTGATCACCGGGAACGTGGCGACCGACGACATCAGCACCATGGACGGCTTCGACCAGGCGAAGAAGGTCTTCGCCTCCTCCTTCGACGTCGGCGGCGTCCAGGTGAAGATCACCGTCGTGTGGTGGCTGGTCTTCGCGGCCATCGCCACCTGGGTCCTGCTCCGCACCAAGTACGGCAACTGGATCTTCGCCGTCGGCGGCAACCAGGACAGCGCCCGCGCGGTCGGCGTACCGGTCACCTTCACCAAGATCACGCTCTTCATGATGGTCGGCTTCGGCGCCTGGTTCATCGGCATGCACCAACTGTTCTCGTTCAACACCGTGCAGTCCGGCGAGGGCGTCGGCCAGGAACTCATCTACATCGCCGCGGCGGTGATCGGCGGCTGTCTGCTGACCGGCGGCTACGGCTCCGCGATCGGACCGGTCTTCGGCGCCTTCATGTTCGGCATGGTCAACCAGGGCATCGTGTACGCGGGCTGGAACCCCGACTGGTTCAAGGCCTTCCTCGGCGTGATGCTGCTCGGCGCCACGCTCATCAATCTGTGGGTCCGCCGCGCGGCGACCCGGAGGTGAACCGACCCATGACAACCAACGGATCCGGACCCGCCGGCGCCATCCTCCCGGACGCTCCGCCCGAGGACGGCACCGCCCCGATCGTCGAACTGCGCAGCGCCGGGAAGGCCTACGGCAACATCCGTGCCCTGCACGGAGTCTCCCTCGCCGTCCACCCCGGCCAGGTGACCTGCGTCCTCGGCGACAACGGCGCCGGCAAGTCCACCCTCATCAAAATCATCTCCGGCCTGCACCAGCACACCGAGGGCGAATTCCTCGTCGACGGCGCCCCGGTGCGCTTCTCCACCCCGCGCGAGGCCCTCGACAAGGGCATCGCCACCGTCTACCAGGACCTCGCCACCGTCCCCCTCATGCCGGTCTGGCGCAACTTCTTCCTCGGCTCCGAGATGACCAAGGGCCCCTGGCCCGTCCAGCGTCTCGACATCGACCGCATGAAGAAGACCGCGGACGAGGAACTGCGCAACATGGGCATCGTCCTGGACGATCTCGACCAGCCCATCGGCACCCTCTCCGGCGGCCAGCGCCAGTCGGTGGCCATCGCCCGCGCCGTCTACTTCGGCGCCCGCGTGCTGATCCTCGACGAGCCGACCGCCGCCCTCGGCGTCAAGCAGTCCGGCGTGGTGCTCAAATACATCGCCGCCGCCCGCGACCGCGGCCTCGGCGTCATCTTCATCACCCACAACCCGCACCACGCGTACATGGTCGGCGACCACTTCAGCGTGCTGCGCCTGGGCACCATGGAACTCAGCGCCGCCCGCAGCGAGGTCAGCCTGGAAGAGCTGACCAACCACATGGCCGGCGGAGCCGAACTCGCCGCGCTCAAGCACGAACTGGCCCAGGTCCGCGGCGTCGACGTCGACGAACTCCCCGAAGCGGAGGACCTCAAAGCACCCGTGACGGCCTCCCCCGAAGGGACCTCCTGACATGACCGCTCCCCTGGACCGCATCCGGGTCGGCTCCGCGCCGGACTCCTGGGGCGTCTGGTTCCCCGACGATCCCCAGCAGGTGCCCTGGGAACGCTTCCTGGACGAGGTGTCCGAGGCGGGCTACTCCTGGATCGAACTCGGCCCCTACGGCTATCTGCCGAGCGACCCGGCCCGGCTGACCGCCGAGATCGACAAGCGCGACCTGAAGGTGTCGGCCGGTACGGTCTTCACCGGGCTGCACCGCGGACCGTCCGTCTGGGACGCCACCTGGAAGCACGTCAGCGAGGTCGCCGCGCTCACCCAGGCCATGGGCGCGAAGCACCTGGTGGTCATCCCCTCCTTCTGGCGCGACGACAAGACCGCCGAGATCATCGAGCCGCCGGAGCTGACCGCCGAGCAGTGGGCCCATCTGACCAAGGGCATGGAACGGCTGGGTCACGAGGTCAAGGAGACGTACGGCCTCGACATCGTCGTCCATCCGCACGCGGACACGCACATCGACACCGAGGACCACGTCGAGCGCTTCCTCGACTCCACCGACTCCGACCTGGTCAACCTGTGTCTGGACACCGGACACTACGCCTACTGCGGCGGCGACAGCGTCAAGCTCATCGAGACCTACGGCGAGCGCATCGGTTATCTGCACCTCAAGCAGGTCGACCCGGCGATCCTCGCCGACGTCGTCAAGAACGAGGTGCCGTTCGGTCCCGCCGTGCAGCGCGGCGTGATGTGCGAACCCCCGTCCGGCGTACCGGAGTTGGAACCGGTGCTGGTGGCCGCCCAGCGTCTGGGCGTGGACCTGTTCGCCATCGTCGAGCAGGACATGTACCCCTGCGAGCCGGACAAGCCGCTCCCGATCGCCGTACGCACCCGCACGTTCCTGCGCTCCTGCGGCGCCTGACCCGTCCGACACTCCCTCCCGCATCCGCCGGCACCCGGATGTCCGCCTCGTGAGGCGGCCTCGTCAGCCCGACGAGGCCGCCTCGGGCATGTAGCCGAGAATGCCCTTGGTCTCCAGGTACTCGTGGAAGCCGAACGCGCCCCACTCCCGCCCGTTGCCACTCTTCTTGTACCCGCCGAACGGGCAGCCGAAGTCGAACGCGTCGTTGATCGCGACCCATCCCGCCCGGATGCGACGCGCCACGGCACGCGCCTTCTCCAGGTCCGCGCCCGCCACATGGCCGGCGAGGCCGTACTCCGTGTCGTTCGCGATCTCGACGGCGTGGTCGACGCTGTCGTAGCCGAGGATCGTCACCACCGGCCCGAAGATCTCCTCGCGGGCGACGGTCATGTCGTTGGTGACCCGCGCGAAGACGGTGGGCTTCACGTAGTAGCCCTTCTCCAGGCCGTCCGGACGTCCCGTGCCGCCGGTCACCAGGGTGGCGCCCTCGTCGATGCCCTTCTGGATCAGCGCCTGGATCTTCTCGAACTGGGCCCCCGAGACCACCGGCCCCATCACGAAGTCGCCCTGGGGGTCGCCCACGGTGATCCCGGATGCCGTCTGCCGGGCGACGGCGATGGCTTCGTCCATCCGGGCGGCGGGCACGAGCATCCGTGACGGCGCGCTGCACGTCTGCCCCGAGTTGCCCATCATGGTGGTCACGCCCTTGGCGACGTTCTCGGCGAAGGCCTCGTCGTCGAGCACGATGTTCGGGCTCTTGCCGCCCAGTTCCTGGGTCACCCTCTTCACCGTGGGCGCGGCGTTCCTCGCGATGTCGATGCCCGCGCGTGTCGAACCGGTGAAGGAGATCATGTCGACGTCCGCGTGGCCGGCGAGCGGCACCCCCACGCCGGGGCCGTCGCCCTGCACGAGGTTGAACACACCGGCGGGAACACCCGCGGCATCCAGGATCTCGGCGAAGACCTGGCCGGTGAAGGGTGACTTCTCCGACGGCTTGAGCACCGTGGTGCAGCCGGTCGCCAGCGCCGGGAACACCTTCACCGCTATCTGGTTCATGGGCCAGTTCCACGGGGTGATCAGACCGCAGACGCCGATCGGCTCCTTGACGACCAGCGTGGCGCCGCGTCGCTCCTCGAACACGAAGTCCTTCAGTACCGCGATCGCGGTGCTCAAGTGTCCCGCTCCGAGGCCCACTTGGAAGCCGCCCGCGAGTGTGGCCGGGGCGCCCATCTCCTCGGTCAGCGCCGCGGCGAGGTCACCGGCCCGCTTCTGGTACACGTCGAGGATGTTCTGGAGTACCTCGACCCGTTCCTCGCCCGTGGTCGTCGACCAGTCGGGGAAGGCCCGCCGGGCCGCCGCGACCGCCCGGTCGACGTCGGCCGCCGAACCGAGGGCCACCTTGCCGCAGACCTCCTCGGTCGCGGGATTCACGACCTCGAAGGTCCCTGCCCCGGCCGGATCGGTCCACTGGCCGCCGATGTAGAACTTCACGTACTCCCGCATGGTCACTGCGTCCCTTCCGCGTACCAGGTCCGGAACTCGTCGTAGCTCGGCATCTCTTCCGAATTCGCCTTGGGATCGACCGCTACGTGCACGACTCCCGGCTTGCCACTGGCGTAGGCGCGCTTGATGGCGGGGGCGATGTCCTCGTCGCGTTCGACGTACTCGCCGTGGCAGCCGAAGCCTTCGGCGACCTTGTCCAGGCGCGTGTCCTTGCTCCAGTGCACGCCCGTCTCCAGCGACCCCTGGCCGAAGGTGCGTTTGTAGACGCCCACTTCGAGGCCCCAGGCGTAGTCGACGCCGACGACGCACACGAGCGGCAGGTTCAGACGTGCGGCCGTTTCCAGCTCGGCGATGTGGAACTGGAACGACGAGTCCCCGGTGATCAGCATCAGGGGCCGCCTGCCGCCCTCCGCCACCGAGGCGCCGATCGCGTAGGGAAGTCCCGTGCCCAGGTGGCCGAAGTTCTGGTTCCACATCACGTCATGGGGCTTGGCCTGCGCATACGTCCAGCCGAAGATGGTCGTGGCGCCGCCGTCGCGGACCATGATGCCGTCCTTCGGGAAGACCTTGGTCGCCTCGACGATCAGCCGTGCCGGATGCACGGGTGACATGCCGGACGGGGCCGTCTCCGCGAGCTCCGCCAACTGGGCCGCGTCCTGTTTGATCCAGCCCGCGAGCTCCGGGGACGCGGTGCGCGGTGTGGCCTCGAGCGCGTCGACGAGTTGCGGGACGACCGCCCGCAGGTCGCCCACCAGCGGGACGTCGACCGAGCGGTTCACGCCGATGGCCTGAGGATCCTGCTCGACGAGGATCCACTTGCGGTGGGCCTCGCCCGCGACCCAGTGGCGCCCGCGTCCGTAGTGGACCGGCTCGCCGAGTTCGGTGCCGATGGCCAGACACAGGTCGGACTTCACCACCGCGTCGATCGCCGCCGCCGAGAAGCCGTAGGGGAACGTACGGTCCTCGAGTCCCGCGATGTACGAGGTGCCGCCCGACGTCTGGACGACGGGGCAGGCCATCGCCTCGGCGAGCGCCCTGACCGATTCCCCCGCGCGGGAGGTGTGAACTCCGTGCCCCACGAGGAGTATCGGCTGCTTGGCCGCGCGGATGAACGCGACGGCCTCGGCGACCTTGTCAGGGCCTGCCGTCTGGCCCACCAGGCGATAGGCCTCGGGCGGCAACGCCGGGGGTACGTCGAGGTCCTCCTGAATCACATGGGAGGGGTACTCGATGTAGACCGGGCCCGGCGTCCCCGACAGTGCCTTGCGCAGGCCCTCGCGGATCACCTCGTCGGTCTGGTCGGCGTACTCGATGCTGGCGGAGTACTTGACCGACGGCTCGAACAGGGCGGCCTGCTTGACGAACTGGATGCGACCGCGGCGCACCCGTTGTTCCGTGATCCGGGCGCGCTGGCCGCCCAGGAAGACGACCGGTGAGTTCTCGACCTTGGCGCACATCATGGCGCCGGCCAGGTTGGCGACCCCAGGGCCCAGCGTGCCGATGCACACCGCGGCCTTTCCGGTCATGCGCGAGACCGCCTCCGCCATGAAGCCGGCGGACTCCTCGTGGTGGGGGGCGACCACGGTCCAGCCGCGCTCCTCGGCCAGGTGGAACATGTGGACGAAGTTCGGGTCGGGTATGCCGAAGAGGGTGTTGATGCCCTCGGCCTCGAAGAGCTCGAGAATGCGTGCGAAGACTTTCGTCAACGTATTGTCCCTTCACTGTGCCTGGCCATCGCGAAGCTGTTGCGGATGTGGTCGACATGGGCCGAGGGGACGACCGGCAGGATCCAGGGCTCCTTCGTGTCGCGGATGGCGGCGAGTTCCTCGCCGACCTGCTCGATCGACCAGGAGGGCCGGTACACGCCCGGGGTCTCGGCGACGAAGGCCCGCGCCACCCGGCCGGCGATCGACACCAGCATCTCCCCGGTGATCGAGCAGGACTCGTGGGCCAGCCAGCCCACGACCGGGGCCGTCAACTCCGGTCCCATCGGCGGATAGGCCGAGGTGTCGATGCCCTCGGCCATCCTCGTCACGGCGCCGGGGACGATGACGTTGCATGTCACGCCCGAGGCGGCGCCCTCCAGGGCGACCACGTTGGACAGCCCGATCATCCCGGCCTTGGCCATGCCGTAGCCCGCGACGCGGTGGTTGCCGTACAGGCCGCCGATCGACGAGGTCAGCACGACGCGGCCGTAACCCGCCTCGCGCATCAGCGGGAACGCGGGCCGTACGACATGGAAGGCGCCCCGCAGATGGACGTCGAGGACGGCGTCGAAGTCCTCGTACGTCATCTCGGTCAGCGGCGCCGAACGGACGATGCCGGCGTTGTGGACGAGGACGTCGATCCGGCCGTAGTGGTCGAGCGCCGACTCGACGATCGCCCGGCCGCCCTCGGCCGTCGCCACCGACTCGGTGCACGCGACGGCCTCACCACCGGCCGCCGTGATCTCCCGGACCACCTCGTCCGCGGGACCGGTGTCGCCGCCGTCCCCGGTCAGGCTCCCGCCGGGGTCGTTGACGACGACCTTCGCTCCCCTCGCGCCGAGCAGCAGGGCGTAGGCGCGCCCCAGCCCCCGGCCTGCGCCGGTGATCACGGCTACGCGATCGTCGAATCCGAGTTCGGGCATGAGGTGTTCCTCTCGCGGGGCGCGCGGTGCGGGACGGGGGCTCGTCAGTCGTTCAGGACGAGGCCCCGCATCTCGCCCGTGTCGCGCCATGCCCGGAGCAGGTCCTCCAGGGCGTAGAAGCCGGGCCAGTAGGGCTCGCCCAGGTGCGAGCGGATCTGCAGCTCGCCCTCGTTGTTGTAGTAGCCGGGCGTGCACTCCCGTTGGAAGTTGGTGTTGTCGACCGCCGTCTCCCGGACCGTCGTGCACCACTGGTCCTGCGCTTCCTCGGTGGGCTCCACGGTCGAGGCGCCGCGCGCCAGGGTCTCCTTGATGATGTAGGCGATGTGCTGGGCCTGCTGTTCGAACATCGCCGTCGTGCTGGCGGTCACGCCGCCCTGGAGGAAGCCGGTGAAGAACTGGTTGGGGAAGCCGTGGCTCATGACGCCGTGCAGGGTGCGACAGCCCTTGGCCCAGTGGTCGTAGAGCGACAGCCCGTCCCGCCCGGCGAACGGCCGGATGCCGAGACGGCGGTCGAGGTCGGTGGTGATCTCGAAGCCGCTCGCGAAGATGATGCAGTCCACCTCGTGCTCGACCCCGTGGGCGATGATGCCCTTCTGGGTGATGCGTTCGACACCCTTGGTGTCCGACACGTCGACGAGGGTGACGTTCGAGCGGTTGAAGGTGGGCAGGTACTCGTCATTGAAGCAGGGCCGCTTGCACAGGAAGCGGTAATAGGGCTTCAGCGCCTGGGCCGTCTCCTCGTCCTCGACGACGGTGTCGACGCGGTCGCGCAGGCGCTGCATCGCCCGGTAGTCCTGGATCTCCCTGAGCTCCATGAACTTCTCCGGATCCGCCAGCGCGGTCCAGCCGTCGGTGGCGTCCAACTGCGCGGCCAGGTTGCGGCTGACCTCGGTCCAGCCGTCGCAGACCAGGTCCGGCTGGCCCGGCGCGAAGGCCTCGAACGCCGCGGTGTGGAAGTTGCGTTGCCGTTCCTTCTGCCAGCCCGGCTCCAGCGTCTTCACCCATTCCGGGTCGGTCGGTACGTTGCCGCGCTCGTCGATGTACGAGGGCGTGCGCTGGAACACGTAGAGGTGCCGGGCGGAGCGGGCGAGGTGCGGGACCACCTGGATGCCGCTGGCTCCCGTACCGATGACGGCGACCCGCTTGTCGGCGAGCTTGTCGAGCCCACCGCTCATGTCGCCGCCGGTGTACGCGTAGTCCCAGCGCGCCGTGTGGAAGGTGTGCCCCCGGAAGTCCGTGATGCCGGGGATTCCGGGGAGCTTCGGCCGGTTGAACGGGCCTTGGCACATGACGACGAAACGGGCGCGGATGTCGTCGCCCCGGTTGGTGCCGATCCGCCAGCGTCCGATCGACTCGTCCCACTCCATCGAGCGGATCAGGGTGCTGAAGATCGCGTGGTCGTAGAGCCCGAAGTGCTTCCCGATGCGCTGACAGTGCTCGAAGACCTCGTCGCCGAAGGAGTACTTCTGCTTCGGGATGTAGCCGACCTCTTCGAGCATCGGCAGATAGCAGTAGCAGTCCGTGTCGCACTGGATGCCCGGGTAGCGGTTCCAGTACCAGGCGCCGCCGAAGTCACCGCCGAGTTCGATGACCCGGAAGCCGGCGACGCCGGCCTGCTTGAGCCGCGCCGCGGTGATCAGGCCCGAGAGGCCGCCGCCGAGGACCGCCACGTCGATGTCCTGGGAGATCGGGGGCCGGGGCTCGACGGGCGTGTACGGATCGGCCTCGTAGTACTCCTCGAACTCGCCCTCGGCCTCCAGGTACTGCTTCTGCCCCTCGCCGCGCAGGCGCTTGTCGCGCTCCAGCAGGTACTTCGCCCTGAGGGCCGCGTGGTCTGTCTGAGGCGTCTGTGTCGGTGCGCATTTCGGCATGCGGAGTCCTCGGGTCGTTCGTCCTCAGGGCATACGGGGGGCGGGATTCAGGCGAGGTCGCGGGGCTCGCCGGTACCCATGTAGGTCGCCAGGTTGTGGTGCAGGTTCACGATGCTGCGCTCGCGGTACGGGTTGGGCTTCGGGCCCGAGAAGCCGCGGGCCTTCATGCCCTTCTGGACGGCGGCCATGTTGGTGAAGTCCTGCGGCAGGACCGTGCGCCAGTCCGGGTCGGCCTCCGGCGTGTACACCCACTCGGTCTCCGGCTCCTCGCCGGGCGGGTACAGCTCGTACACGGCGACCTCGAAGACGCACTTGTCGGGGTCGTAGCCATGGGGCCGGGCGCCGTAGCAGAGCATGTTGTTCAGCGCGTGGCCGATCTGGAAGTTCGGGAAGATCTGCCAGGCGGTGCCGCTCTTCGCGACGTGCGCGGGTTCCACGGTCGGCCAGCTCACACCGCGCTCGGCGTCGGTGCGCCGGGCCGTGTCCAGCCAGTGCCTGAGCACGTCGGCGGCCGTGGCGTCCTTGGGCACTTCCTCGACCAGCCGGTTCGCCGCGTCGACCAGGGTCTGGGTGGTGTTGGTGTTCGCGTTCGCCCAGGTGAAGTTCTGCAGCTCGGCCGTGGACTCACGGGGGTCGGTGCCGCCGCCGATCCGCAGCTTCGCCTGGTTCTCGTCCAGGCCCTTGGGCGCGTCGTAGCCGATGTTGCTGTGCTTGCCCTGGGCCCTGGGCCCTGGACCAGCCGAGGAAACTGCCGAACCTCATGAACTCCGGGTGGGTGTACGGCACATGGTAGGTCTCCATGAACGCCTCGAGGGCCGTCTTCCAGTTGCAGTCGAAGACGAGCCAGCGACGCCACCGGTAGCGCATGTTCTCCAGCTGGAAGGGGTCGAGCAGGGTGGCCGCGGGCTCCAGGTAGTCGCGCAGGGGTTCGCACTCCGGGTCCATGTTGATCCAGATCCAGCCGCCCCAGGTGTCGACCTCGACCCCGGTCAGGCCGGTGTTCCCGGCGGACAGCCCGCACGGCCAGTCCTCCCGTTCGGGCACATGGGTGCACCGGCCGTCCAGGTTGTACCGCCACCCGTGGAACCCGCAGACGAACTGCCTGCCCCGGCCGCGGGCGTCCCGCTTGCTCGGCGGGGTGTCGAGGAGCCGGCGCCCCCGGTGCGAGCAGACGTTGTGGTAGGCGCGGAGCGTGTCCGGCGCCGTGCGTACGACGATGATCGAGTCGTCGAGGATCTCGTAGGTGAGGTAGTCACCGACGTCGGGGAGTTCCTCGACCCGCCCGACCTGTTGCCACACCTTGGTCCACAGCCTGTCCCGCTCGGCCCGGGCGTATTCCTGCGAGATGTACGCCTCCACACCGATCGTCAGCGGCTGCGACAGGGCTTCGTTCTCGGCGGTTTCGCTCATGACATTCTCCAGCCCGTGTCAGCGCGTGATGGCGGCTCGGAACGACTCGTCCTTGAGGAAGAGCGAGGTGTTGTCGGCGGCCAGGTGGGTCCATTTGAGGTTGAGGCCGCCGTCGACCAGCAGGGTCTGACCGGTGATGTACGTCGACAGGTCGGACAGCAGGAAGAGAATGACCCCCGCTTGTTCCTCGGGTCGGCCGCGCCGCCCCATCGCGATGGCGCGGCGGTCCCGCTCGGCGTCCTCGTCGACGTACGTCCCCGAGGCGGGGGTCTCGGTCACACCGGGCGCGATGGCGTTCACCCGGATGCCGTCCCCGGCCAGTTCGACGGCCATCGTGCGGGTCGCCGCCACCAGCGCCGCCTTGGCCGTGCCGTAACCGATGTGCAGGGGCGCCGAGTTCATGCCGCTGATGGAGGAGATCGAGACGATCGACCCCGGTCGGCCCTGCGACGTGAGCTCGGCGGCGACCGCCTGGCTCATGAAGAACATCGTCTCGAGATTCTGGGTGAACAGCGCGCGCCAGTCCGCCCGGGTCACCCGGGTCGAGGGCATCCAGGTCGAGGGTGCGGCGCCGCCGGCGACGTTCACGAGGCCGTGCAGGTCGCCGGCGGTCCGGCCGACCTCCTTCATCACGAGCGCGATGCCGTCGTCGGTGGCGGCGTCGGCCGCGACCGGCACGACCGCGAGGCCCTCCGCCGTCAGCGGCGCGACATGCTTCTCGAGGTTCTCCGGAGACCGGCTCACCGCGATGACGGTCGCCCCGGCGCGGGCGACCATGCGCGTCACCGAGGTGCCGATACCCCCGCCCGCCGCGCCGCTGACGACGACGACGCGTCCGTCGAGGCCCAGGAAGTCCTGTGTCATCGTGCGGTTCCTCCCGTCTCGCGCAGGGCGAGCACGCTGCCGTCGGCGTCGGCGGAGACATAGAGCGTGCCGTCCGGTCCGGCGGCGATGCCGGCGAAGGGGCCCTGGGGCCCGGAGAACGCCGGCAGTCCCCGCAGCGGCTTGGGGGTCACGCCGGGCGGGGCGCCCACCGGCAGGTCACGGGCGAGGGTGTGCCGGGCCTTGCTCTCGAGATCGACGCCGATCACCGCCTTGGCACCGGTGTCGACGATGTAGAGCCGTCCGCCGCGCACCAGGATCCCCTGGGGTTGCTCCAGGCCGTCCACCACCGTGTCCACGCCGACACCGGTGACCGCGACGATCCGTCCGGCGCCCGATTCGGAGACGAGGCAGCTGCCGTCGGGCCCGAACGCCACACCGAGCGGCTGGTTCAGACCGGAGGCGAGTTCCTCGACCTGGCCTGACCGGATGGACAGCACACGGCCGGTGCCGAACTCGGCGGTCACCACGGCCCCGTTCGGAGCGACCACCACGCCGTAGAGCTGGTCGAGGTCCTGGGCCAGGATCTCACTCTCCCTGTTCCCGGGCGAATAGCGCGCGACCTGGCCGCCCGAGGTGGTGACGATGAACTCGCCCCCACCGACGGCGGTCACCCCGCGGACGAAGCCCGGATAGCCGGGAGTGAAGAGCATCCCGAGCGTCTGCGGGTCACCGCCCGGGCGCAGGGCGTAGAAGAAGGTCCCGTCGGCCACGTAGAGGATGCCGTCGTCGCCCACGGTCAGGTCCAGCGGCCAGTTGAGCCCGCCGGGCAGCGTGGTGCGGGTCTCGCCGCCGCCCAGGATCTCCGTGATCTCGCCGGTGAAGTTCGAGACGAACAGCCGGTCGCCCACGAAGGTGCAGTTGTCGAGGCCGGGGTTCAGGGCGGCCAGTACCGTGCGCGCGCCGCTGCGCGGATCTATGCGCAGCACCTCGCCGGTCGCCACCTGGGTGGAGACGATGTAGCCCTCGGAGTCGAACTTCACGGAGTCGGGGACGCCGAGGTCCCCCACGACCCGTTCGGGCTCGCCGCCGTCCGGATGGATCCGCCAGATGTCGTTGGTGCCCATCACCGGGTAGTAGAGGAGGCCGTCGGGGCCGACTTCCATGGCGTTGGGCATCGCCACGTTCTCGAGCATCACGCGGGGTGCGCCGCCGTTCGGATCGAGCTCCAACAGGCGCCCGCCGATGCGGCATTCGCCGATGAACAGGCGGCCCTGGTGCACGGTGATGCCGTTCGCGCTGGGGAGGTCGTCGCGCAGGACGCGGGTACGGCCGTCGGCGCCGCGCACGCTGACCCGGCCGTCCATGACCTCGGTGGCGTAGAGGTCGCCCTGCGGGCCGAAGGCCACGTCGTCCGGTGCGATGATGTCGCCGCCCTTGGCGCTGATGGTCTCCAGGCGGCCCGTGCCGACGTCGATCGCGCTGATCTGACTGCCGGTCACCTGCGCCACGTAGACGCGACCGTCCGGACCGGTGCGCAGGCCATTGGCGCCGAACAGGCGGCTGGGTGGGGTGAGTCGTTCCAGACTCCAGCCCTCGGCGAGGCTTGGCGATGTGGCGCTGGTGTAGCGCGCTCCTGGCAGCAACATGGTGACGGACTCCCGGAGACCTCGTCGTTGAGGCGAATGAGCTTCTCCATAAGGAGAATCTCGCTCTCATTTCAATCTAGCGTTTGTTAGGGGCGCAGGCAATGCAAAGTCATCGGTACCGCCGGGCCAGCCGTCGGCGGTGGGCGGCCGGTGAGCCGAACAGCGACCGGTTGAGGGTGGCGCGCTTGAGGTGGACGTGGATTCCGCTCTCCCACGTGTAGCCCATGCCGCCGTGCAGTTGCATCGCCTTGCCGACGACGTCGACCGCGGCGGCGCAGACGTACGACTTCGCCGTCGAGGCCGCGACTCCCGCCTCGACGTGGTCCTCGGCGATCAGGCGCACGGCCTCGGACACCAGGTGCCGGGAGACCGAGAGCCGTACCAGCATGTCCGCGCAGGCGTGCTTCACGGCCTGGAAGGATCCGACCGGCCGCCCGAACTGCTCCCGGCCGCGGGTGTGTGCGACCGTCGCCTGCAGCATGGCCTCGGCGAGACCGAGGCTGTCGCAGGCCGTCGCGACGGCGGCCCGGTCGAGCAACCGGCCCACGGCGCGCCACGGTTCGCCGTCGAAGCGCAGTACGCATCCCGCGTCCGGGGCCACCGCCTCGGCACGCACCCGAGCGAACCGGCGGGTGGCGTCGAGGACCGGCTGCCCGGTCACCGTCAACCCCTCCGCCCCCGGGGCGAGGAGGACGACGACCGGTGTGCCGGCCGGGTCGAGCGCCAGGATCAGCGGCCGGTCGGCCTCGGCGGCGTCGGGCACGAAGCCCGCGTGACCGCTCAGCCGTGGTCCCGCCCGGGAGTCCTCGATCCGGAAGGGCACATCCCTGTCGTCGAAGGTGCCGGCGACCAGGCTGTCGTCGGTGGCGTCCACCAGGGCGGCGGTCAGGGCCTGCGTCCCGTTCGCCGTCCGGCGCAGCAACGCGTCCCGTTCGGCGGTGGGTTGGAGAGCGGTCAATGTCCCGGCGGCCAGCACGGTCGCTCCGAAGTACCCGGTACGGGCGGCCGCCCGGCCGAGCTCCTCCAGCACCACCGCCGTCTCCGCGAAGGTCACCCCCGCGCCGTCCAGCTCCTCGGGGACCTCCAGGCCGAGCCACCCGGCCTCGGCCAGCCGCCGCCGGGGCACCTCTTCCGACGCCTGCCTCTTCGCGAGCAACTCGCGTGCCACCGCGCGCAGTTCGTCGCGCACCTCGGTCTTCGGCGCGGCGGCCATCAGTTGCCCACCGGCTCTCGGGGCAGTCCGAGACCGCGCTCGCCGATGATGGTGCGCTGGATCTCGCTCGTCCCGCCCGGGATGGTCCACTCCCACGAGCCGATGAAGTCGAGCAGCCAGGCGCCGGACTCCCAGCCTCCGGAGGCCGGCTTCGCCAGCACCGTGTGCCCGGCCGGACCCGCGATCTCGACGCCGAAGTCCATGGTGCGCTGCAGCAGTTCGCTGTAGTAGAGCTTGACGATCGAGGCGTCGGCCGGGCCCACGGCGCCGACGGCGTGCCGCTCCACCAGGTCACGGCACAGCGCCCGCAGGCCGGTGATCTCGGTCTCCAGAGCCGCCAACCGGTCGGCCACCAGCGGGTCGTCGAGCGGCCGCCGTCCGTGCGGACCGGTCCTTGCGCATGCTTCCACCAGCCACCGGAACCCGGCGTTGCCCAGGCGCTCGGCCAGTTCCAGCATCGTCGTGCCGCGCTCGGCGCCCAGCGTCCGCTGCGCGACGCGCCACCCTTCGTTCACGCGCCCGACCAGGTTGGCCGCGGGTACGACGACGTCGTCGAGGAAGATCTCGCAGAAGTGGGCGCCACCGGTGGCCTGGCGGATCGGCCGTACGTCGATGCCCGGGCTGCGCATGTCCAGCAGGAAGTAGGAGATGCCGTGCCGTTTCGGCGCGTGCGGGTCGGTCCGCGCGAGCAGCAGGCACCAGTCGGCGTGCAGCGCACCGCTCGCCCACAGCTTCTGGCCGTTGACGAGGTAGCCCTCGCCCCGCTTGCGGGCCGTGGTGCGCAGGGCGGCGAGATCGGAACCGGCCTCGGGCTCGGAGAAGCCCTGGACCCAGATCTCACCGTCCAGGATCGCCGGCAGGTGGCGTCGGCGTTGCGCGTCGGTGCCCGCGACGAACAGCGTGGCGGCGGCGTGGTGGACAGCGACGAAGGCCAGGACCAGTCTGGGTGCGTCCCGCGCGGCCAACTCCTGGTAGAGCACGATCTGGTGGCTGACCGGCAGCCCGCCGCCCCACTCCCGCGGCCAGTGCGGGACGGCCAGACCGGCCACCCGGAGCCGCTGGAACCACTCCTTCTGGAACGCGACGAACTCCGTCTCCGGCACGCCGGTCTGGTTCCGCCGCCACTGGGCGGGCACATGTTCCCGGCACCACTCCCGCACGGCGATGCGAAACTCATCGAGGTCGTCGGGCCAGGTCAAGCGGTGTGCCATGGTCACCGCCCCGTCCGGAGCGCCGCGAGCAGCCGCCGGCCGTACGTCACCATGTCGGCCGTCCGTGTGGGTCGTCGGCGTCGTTGAACAGCCCGGTCAGGCCCCGCCGGTCCACCAGCCTGGCCAGCCGGTCGCGGGTGGCGGACAGGCCGAGCGGCAGTCGGCGTACCGGCTGGCTGTAGCGCGACAGCCAGGACAGGAACGCCTCGTCGCAGAACCCGGTGGCGCCCTGCAACTGGTGCGCGACGCGAAACACGGTCTGAGCCGCCTCCAGCGCCGCCAGTCGCAGTGCGAGCGCGTCCGCGAGCGCGTCCGCGGGACTGTCCCGCACGCTCCACAGCGCGTACTTGGCCAGCAACTCGACGCCGCCGCGCTCGACTTCGGCGTCGGTGAGCTGGAACTGGACCGCCTGGAAGGCCGACAGCGGCCGGCCGAACTGGGTGCGGACTACCACGTGTGCGCGGGTGAGGTCGACCGCCCGGTCGAGCATCCCGAGCAGCGTCCAGCACGGCAGGACCAGTCCGAGCACGGCGTCCGCCGCCCCGCCGCCGTCGATCCGTGTCAGGTCGAGGTCGGCGACGAAGGCCGAGTGGCGGGGCGGCGAGCTCTGCGGCAGGGTGCGGGCGTGGCTGCGCTCGCCCTCCAGAGTCACGGCCACCCAGCGCAGGTCGAGGTCGGCCACCGCACCGGCGGGAGCGTTGTCGCCGACGACGAGCAGCCCGTCGGCGTCGAGGTCGGCGGGCCGGGCGAGACGCTCGGCCACCGGGTAGGCCAGGGCCAGGTAGCCGGCGGCCCGGCAGACCGCGGCCGCCGCCTCCAACTCGTCGGCGCTGCCCCGTACGTCCAGCTCCCACGCACCGAGCTCGGCCAGGACGGGCGCCACGAGTTTCTCGCGACGGTCCGGTTCCTCCTCGGCCTGCTGTACGAGCCGGTCGCCACCGGCCGCCTCCAGGGCCCGCAGCACCTGGCGGCCGTACTCCGTCGCCTCCCTGCTCAGGTCGATGTTCACGCGCCCGCCAGCAGGGCCCGGGCCAGCAGGATGCGCTGCATCTCGATGCTTCCCGACGCGACGGTGGACGCCTGCGCGTACCGCCAGTGGTCCTGGACCGCGCGCCGGAAGCGGCGCCCGTCCGCATCGGTGAGCCGACCGTGCCCGACGATCTCCATGAGCACCTCGGCGCTGTCCTGGTCGAGTGTGGTCACCGCGATCCGATAGGCGGCGGTGTCGGCCGGAGCGACCCTTCCTTCGAGTGGGAGCGACAGCACGCGGTAGGCCAGCAGCCGGGCCCGCCGGCAGTGCACCAGCATCCCCGCCCATCGGCCCCGCAACTCCCCCGGCAGGGTGTCCCATTGGTCCCCGAGGGCGGACGGTGCGCACTGCAGGAGACGCTCGCAGCGCGCGTACCGGGCGATGCCCACCCGCTCGAACGCGAGTACCTCCCGTACGACCTTCCAGCCGTCGTCCACGGTCCCCAGGACGTCGGCCGGGCCGACCCGGACCTCGTCGAGGAACACCTCGTTGAGGTGGTGCGGTCCGATCATGGAGCGGATGGGCCGGACCTCGATGCCCGCCCGTTCCATCGGCACGAGGAAGATGGTCAGTCCATGCTGCTTCTTGGCCCCTCGCGAGGTGCGGGCGAGCAGGAAGCACCACTGGGCCATGGTGGCGTAGGAGGTCCAGATCTTCTGGCCGGAGACCTGCCAGCCGTCCCCGTCCGGGCGAGCCGCCGTACGCAGGGACGCCAGGTCGGATCCGGCGTCCGGCTCGCTGAAGCCCTGGCACCAGATCACCTCACCGCGTGCGATCGGAGGCAGGTGCCGGCGCCGCTGTTCGGGGGTGCCGTGCCGCATGATCGCGGGCCCCACCCAGTTGACGCCCATGTACTGCGCTCCCCGCGGCTCGTGGTGTGCCCACATCTCCTCGCGGACGACCGTCTGCTCCCAGACCGAGGCGCCCCGTCCGCCGAACTCCTCGGGCCAGGCCAGGCACAGCAGTCCCCGGTCGGCCAGCAGCCGGCAGAAGCGCTGGGCGACCTCCAGATCGGCCGGGTCCTCGGTGAACGCGCCCAAGAAGTCGGCCGGGACGTGCTCGCGCACCATGCCGCGCAGCTCTGCCCGCAGCGTGGTGGCGCCCTCCCCCATCCTGAAGTCCATGACGCCAACGTATTTCAATCCTTGCAATGATTGCTAGCCTTGCGAACGAACCAACCGTGGGCCTTCCGGCCGGTTGACGCCGACACATCACCGTGCAAGCATCATTCGCACCTATGGAGAATGTGATTCTCAATCACGAGATTGCGATATGCGTCAGTGTCTGAGGCGGCCGAGGTAAGGACGAGTTCTGCGATGTTTTCGGCACTCCTGATCGAGAAGGGCGAGACGGGTGAGACGGTCTCGCTCACGCGGCTGGACGAGGCGGATCTGCCCGACGGCGATGTCGGCATCGAGGTGGAGTATTCGACGCTGAACTACAAGGACGGCCTCGCCATCACGGGCGCCTCACCCGTGGTCCGCAGCTTCCCGATGGTGCCCGGCATCGATCTGGCGGGCGTCGTCACCGACAGCGCGCACAGGGACTGGCACAAGGGCGACCGCGTCGTACTCAACGGCTGGGGCGTCGGCGAGAACCACTGGGGCGGCCTCGCTCAGCGCGCCCGCCTCGACGGCGACTGGCTCGTGCCCCTGCCCCCCGCCTTCACCGCCCGGCAGGCGATGGCCATCGGCACGGCGGGCTACACGGCGAGCCTGTGCGTGGGCGCCCTGCTGGAGCACGGGGTGCGCCCGGAGCAGGGCGAGATCCTGGTGACGGGGGCGACGGGCGGCGTCGGCGGCGTCGCGATCGCGCTCCTGACCAAGGCCGGCTTCACGGTGGCCGCCGCGACCGGCAGGGCGTCGGAGGCCGAGTACCTCCAACAGCTCGGCGCCGTGACCGTGTTGGACCGCGCCGAATTCTCGGAGCCCGGCCGGCCGCTGCAGAAGGAGCGCTGGGCGGGTGTCGTCGACTCCGTCGGCAGCCACACCCTGGCCAACGCCTGTGCCCGGACGCGTTACGGCGGCACGGTCGCCGCCTGCGGCCTGGCCCAGGGCATGGACTTCCCCGCGTCGGTCGCCCCGTTCATTCTGCGCGGGGTGTCCCTGCTCGGGATCGACAGCGTGCGGGCACCGCGCACGGCACGGACGGCCGCCTGGGACCGGCTCGCGCGCGACCTGGACGTGGACGCGTTGGAGGCGATCGCCCAGGAGGTCGGTCTGAGCGACGCGATCGCCGCGGCGGGCCGGCTCATGGAGGGCGAGGTGCGCGGCCGCGTCGTCGTCGACGTCAATCGATAAGCCGAACAGTCATTGAGCCCTTCAGCCCTTCAGCCCTTCAGCCCTTCAGCCCTTCAGCCGGGAGCATCGGGAGCAGACGTGAGCAAGAAGTCCACGGAAGCAGAGATCACCGAACTCGACCTCTCCGACGTCGACCACCGCGTGGGCGAACCGGTCGGCGGCGGGCAGTTGTGGGACCCGTGCAGCACCTCGGACATCCGCCGCTGGGTGATGGCGATGGACTATCCCAATCCGCTGCACTGGGACGAGGAGTTCGCCCGCGACTCCAGGTTCGGCGGTCTCGTCGCACCGCAGTCCATCGCGGTCGGCCTGGACTACGGGCACGGCGCACAGCCCGCCTGCGTGGGATACATCCCCGGGAGCCACCTGATCTTCGGAGGCGAGGAATGGTGGTTCTACGGCTGCCCCGTACGGGCCGGGGACAAGCTCTTCCAGGAGCGCCGCTTCCACGACTACAAGGTGGTCGAGACGAAGTTCGCCGGACCCACGATGTTCTCGCGCGGCGACACCACCCACACCAACCAGCACGGCACGCTCGTGGCGCGCGAGCGCTCCACCGCGATCCGCTATCTCGCCCTCGAAGCGGAGAAGCGCGGCATGTACCAGGACCGGAGTCTGGTGGTGAAGCGCTGGAGCGACACCGAGCTGAACGAGATCGAGAAGCTGCGCCACGAGTGGCTCCTGTCGAACCGGCTGGGCGTGTCACCGCACTTCGAGGAGGTGCGCGTCGGCGACAAGCTGCCCCGGCGTGTGATCGGTCCGCACAGCATCGCCAGCTTCACCACCGAGTACCGCGCCTTCCTCTTCAACATCTGGGGCACGTTCCACTGGGTGGCGCCGCCCGGTGTCAAGGACCCCTGGATCAACCAGGATCCCGGCTGGGTGGACGGCTTCGGCTTCGACGAGGAAGGCGCCAGGATCGACCCGCGCAAGCGCGACGGGCTCTACGTCGGACCCTCGCGCGGGCACATCGACAGCGACAAGGCGAGCGAGATCGGCATGGGGCGCGCCTACGGCTACGGCGCCACGCTGGGCGCCTGGTGCACCGACTACCTCTCCTACTGGGCCGGCCACGACGGCATGGTGCGCCATTCCAAGGCGAACTTCCGCGGCCCCGCCTTCGAGGGTGACGTGACCTATTTCGACGCCGAGGTCGTCGGCAAGGAGACGGAGTCGACGTGGGGCGTGCCGCTCGTACAGGTGAGGCTGCGGCTCAGCGACCAGAACGGCGGCCTGCTGGTGGACTGCACGGCCGAGGTCGAGCTGCCGTACTAGCGCGACGAGAAGCCAGGGGGCGGTGAGCGATGGGCACGGAGACGAACACCGAATCCGTAACGACCCCTTCGATCGTGTCGGGGCCGCCGTTGAGCGCCGAACCGGGGCTCGGGCAGCTCACGTTGCCCGGTTTCCTGCGCGAGGTGACCGCGCTGTACGGCGCGCGCGAGGCGCTGGTGATGCGTACGGCGGAGGGCACCACCCGCTGGACCTACGGCGAGCTCTGGGAGCGCGCCATCGAGGTCGCGCGCGCCCTGCGGGCCTGCGGCGTGGGCAAGGACAGCCGTGTGGGCGTCCTGATGACAAACCGCGCCGAATGGATCGCGGCGGTGTTCGGCACCTCGCTGGCGGGCGGGGTGGCCGTCACGCTCAGCACGTTCTCGACACCGCCGGAGCTCGAGCACCTGCTCCAAGTGTCCAGCATTTCTGTGTTGTTGTTCGAGCGACGGGTGTTGAAGAAGGATCTCGCCGCCGTTCTCACCGAGTTGGAGCCGGAGATCGGCAAGGCGTCGCCCGGCACCCTGCGGTCGGTGAAGTTCCCGTTCCTGCGGCGGCTCGCCATGGTCGGGGACGCCCTGCCGAACGAGACGATAGACACCTGGGAAGCCTTCCTGGCGCGCGGACACGAGGAGTCACGTGAGCTGGTCGAGGCGACGGCCGCGGCGACGCGGCCGAGCGACGCGGCCGTGCTCTTCTTCTCCTCGGGCTCGACGAGCAGGCCGAAGGGGATCCTGAGCGCACACCGCGGTGTCGCCATCCAGCTGTGGCGTTTCCGGCGCATGTACGGATTCGCCCCGCAGGACGACATCCGCTGCTGGACGGCCAACGGCTTCTTCTGGTCGGGGAACTTCGCCATGGGCCTCGGTACGACCTTCGCCAGCGGCGGGTCCCTGGTGCTGCAGTCGACCTTCGCCGCCGCCGAGGCGCTCGAGCTGATGCAGGCGGAGCGGGTGAACTTCCCCCTCGCCTGGCCGCACCAGTGGGCCCAGCTCGAAAGCGCGCCCAACTGGAGCCGGGTGGACCTGAGCAGCGTACGGTTCGCGGATTTCAGGACCCCGATCGCCCAGCACCCCACGGTGTCGGGCCAGTGGCACGAACCGGGCAGCGCCTACGGCAACACGGAGACCTTCACGATCACGACGTGCTTCCCGGCCGACACCCCGCCGGAAGTGACCGCGGGCAGCAGTGGCGAACCGCTGCCGGGCGTGGCGGTCAAGATCATCGATCCCCTCACGGGCGCCGTCGTCGCACGCGGCGCGCGAGGCGAGATATGCGTCAAGAGCCCCACCCTGATGCTGAGTTACCTCGGCACACCGCTCGACGAGACGCTCGACGCCGAAGGCTTCTTCCCCACCGGCGACGGCGGACACCTCGACGAGAGCGGCCGGCTCTTCTGGGAGGGCAGGCTCACCGACATCATCAAGACGGGCGGCGCGAACGTCTCACCGCTGGAGGTGGACGAGGCACTCTCCGCCTGTCCCGGCGTCAAGGTGGCCCGCACCGTGGGCGTCGCGCACGAGACACTCGGCGAGGTCGTCACGGCCTGCGTCGTCCCCCGCGAGGGCGCGGGCCTCGAACCCGGGGAGATCCTCGCGTTCCTGCGGGAACGTCTGGCGAGCTACAAAGTGCCGCGCCATGTGCTCTTCTTCCGCGACGAGGAGATCACCCTCACGGGCAGCGCGAAGATCAAGTCGAGCGATCTCCGTGAACTGGCCGCCGGTCGGCTGCGCGGACAGCCGCCCACGCGACGGCCCGAGTAGCCGTACGCCACGGCCCTCTCCACGGCACCGCTCTCGTGCTCAGAAGCCGCGCCGCTGGATGGTGTGGGCAGCCCGCGCCAGCTCCTCCTGGAAATCGGGGTGCGCTACGGCGATCAGACGCCGGGTGCGCTCGGCCAGGGTCTGTCCCCTGAGCTCGGCCGCGCCGAACTCGGTGACGATCACATCCACGTCGCTACGGGCGGTGGTGACCGGTCCCGACAGGTCGGCGGTGATCCTGCTGACGGTGCCGCCCTTGGCGGTGGCGGGCAGCGCGATGATGGCGTGCCCTCCGGGCGAGCGGGCGCCGGCTCGGACGAAGTCCACCTGCCCGCCGGTGCCGCCGAGGTAGGCCGGGCCGCTCTGTTCGGCGTTCACCTGACCGGTCAGATCGACCTCCATCGCCGAGTTGATGGTGACCAGTCGGTCCAACCGGGCGAGCACGGCGGCATCGTGGGTGTACGAGGTGGCGCACATACGGATCCGCGGATTGCGGTGGGCGAACTCGTAGAGGCGCTTCGTGCCGATCAGGGCGCCGTTGACCGAGACCCCGCGGTCGATGCGTTTGCGCGCGTTGGTGACGACGCCCGCCTCCACCAGCTCGACCAGGCCGTCGCCCAGCATGCCGGAGTGCACTCCGAGGTCCTTGCGGTCGTGCAGCAGTCGAAGGAGGGCGTCCGGGACGGCGCCGACCCCGGTCTGGATGACCGAGCCGTCCTCGACGTAGGCGGCGGCGTGTCGCGCCATGGCCTCCTCCGTCGCGCCGATTCTCCCCGGTGGCACCTCCACCGGCAGCCGGGAGACATGTACGGCGACATCGATCTCCGTCGCGGGCAGCAGTTCCCCGTGGGTGAAGGGCACCTGCTCGTTCACTTCCGCCACGACGACGCGCGCCTTCGTGACCGCGGCCCGCACATGGTCGCTGATGAGGCCGAAGCTGTGGTCTCCGTTCGCGTCGGCGGGACTGACCTGCACGAAAGCGACGTCGCAGCCGATGGTTCCGGCCTCGATCATCGGGGCGACCTGGCTGACATGACAGGGGATCACGCTGAGCCTGTGTTCCTTGGTCAGGGAACGCAACGCGCCGATCGCCCCCATGCTGGCCAGGGAGAACCCGTTCACCGCCGCCGGGGTGAACCGTCCGGAGAAGCTGGTCGCTATGAAGGCCGAGAGACCTGCGATGCCGGGGCTCTGTTCGATCAACGCCTCGACCAGCGTGGTCGGTTCACCGCAGGCCTGGCCCATGACGATGCGGTCTCCGGGGCGCAGGAACTGACTCAGGTCCAGGTCACCGACGTCGGAAAGGACCTTCACGCCCGTCCCCCTGAAGCCAGCAGCGCCTGTGCGCGGGCGAGGTGGGGCCGGTCGAGCATGGCGCCCCGGTGGCCGATGGCGCCGACACCGGGACGGGCGGCGAAGAGATCGACGATCTCCTGGGCCGCGGCCAGTTCCTGTTCCGTGGGGGTGAAGGCCGCGTTGATCACATCGACCTGGGCGGGGTGAATCGCCAGCATGCCTCGGTAGCCGTCACGGCGCACCTTCTCGGCCCGCTTGCGCAGTCCCTCCACGTCACGGAGGTCGCCCTGGATGGTCTCGACGGGGGCCACACCGGCGGCGGCCGCTCCCAGGAGACACAGGCTCCTGGCCAACTCGTAGGTGAATCCGTAGCTTCCGTCGGGGTTGCGGTTCTCACTGGCGCCCACGGAATCGGCGAGGTCCTCCGCCCCCCAGGTCATGGCGACCATCCTCGGCGCGCCCTGGTAGGTGCCCGTGGTGAACATGCCCTCGGCCGTCTCGGTCACCAGGACGATCACCTTCGTCGAGCCCTGTGCCCTCCCGGCGGAGACCTCCAACGCGGAGAGATAGTGGTCCAGAAGCTCCACATCCGCACGGCCGCGCGCCTTGGGAAGCATGATGCCGCCGGGTCCCGCGGGGATCACCGCCGCCAGGTCCGCCAACGCGTGGGCGCCGTCCAGGGGATTGATCCGCACCCACAGCCGGCCCCTCTCCTCGGGCGACCGGTCCGCCAGGAAGGCGGAGATCATCGCTCGGGACTTGGGCTTTCCCTCCTCGGCCACCGCGTCCTCCAGATCGAGGAGCACGACGTCCGCCGGACCGGCGGCCGCCTTTTCCATCTTCCGTTCGCTGTCGCCGGGGGCGAACAGCCAGGAGCGTGCGCTGAAGGGTGGTGCGGTACCGGTCACTGCTTCTGCAACTCCCTCACTCAGGTGTCTGCCCGGCCGAGGTCGGCCATGATCTCCTCGGTGTGGGCGCCGAGCCTGGGGGCAGGACCGGCGACACGACCGGGAGTGCGTGAGAACCAGGCCGGCATGCCGGGAAAACGGACGGGGCCGTTCGGACTGTCCACCGTCTCGAAGAACCCCACTTCGTTCAGATGGGGATGGTCGAAGAGTTCGTCGAGGGTGCGGACCGGCGCGGCGGGAATGTCGAGGGACTTGAGCAGGTCCAGCCAGTCCTGCGTCGTACGCTCCAGGAAGGTCTCCCCCAGCAGGGCGTAGACGGTGTCGATCTGGCGCGCGCGTTGCTCAAGGGTGGCGAAGTGCTCCCCCGCCCACGTCGGCCGCACGGCATTCACGAAGGCCGACCACTGCTTGTCGTTGTAGACCAGCGCGGAGATGTGGCCGTCCTTGGTCCGGTAGGGCTTCCGGTTGGGCGCCACCGCGCGGGGGTAGGCCGCGGAGCCCAAAGCAGGGCTGAACATCGCGCCGTTGGCGTGCTCGACCAGCATGAACGCGGCCATGGTTTCGAACATGCCGACTTCCACCTCCTGGCCCTCACCGGTCCGCTCGCGATGGAACAGCGCCATCATGGTGGCGTACAGGGCGGTCATTCCGGCCACCTTGTCCGCCATGATGGTGCCGACATAGCCGACCTGACCGGTCAACTGCTGCTGTGCGAACGGCAGACCGCACTCCGCCTGAATCGTGTCGTCATAGGCGGTGAGATCCGCGTCGGGGCCGCGGCGGCCGTAGCCGTAACAGTTGGTGTAGATCACCGACGGATTGACGGCGGCCACTTCTGCGTAGCCGAATCCGAGTCCGGCGACCGCCTTCGCGCGCATCGAATGGATGAACACATCGGCATTCCCTATGAGTTCGCGCAACGCGTCCTTGCCGTCGCCGGAGCGCAGATCCAGCACCACGCTGCGCTTCCCGCGGTTCACATTGACGAAGACGCCCGCCATACCCGGTTCCGGCCCGACCGATATATAGCGGGTGTTGTCGCCGTCGGGGGGCTCGACCTTGATCACGTCCGCCCCCATGTCGGCCATGATCTGGGTGCAGTAGGGGCCCATGACCATCGCCGTCAGATCGATCACACGCACTCCCGACAGCGGGCCGGAGTGTGTCGTCGGACCGGGCCGCGGCGCGCCTGCCTTCACGTGTCGACCACTCCTCCGTCAGCGGGTGCGGACCCGGCCTCCGGTTCGAGCCTATAGGATGAATCCTTACAAGGATAGTGATAATAAGAGGCATGAGTCGTACCGATGCCGGTGGCACACCGCAGTACGCGCATGAGGGCTCCAGGGGCCCGACGTCCGGTCAGGGAAGGGCCGTCCCGGGGAGCATCGCCGAGGTACTGGACGCCTCGCTCTCAGCCCGCCCGCACGCGACGGCGATCGAGGCGGTCTCCGGCGCCTGGTCGTACGCCGAACTCGACGAGCGGGCCGGACGGGCGGCCGGCGCGCTGTGGTCGCTCGGCGTACGCCCCGGCGACCGCGTCGCCGCCTGTCTCCCCAACGACCTCGACATCGTCGCGGCCTTCCACGGCGCGCAGCGGATCGGAGCCGTCTGGGCGGGCATCGGCGAAGCGCTCGCGGCAGGCGAGCAGCGGGAGTTGTACGAGCTCTGCGAGCCGACGGTCGTCCTGGCCGGACCGCGCTGCCGACTGCACTCGCCCGCCCGTGTCGACCCCGATCGATGGTCCGGGCTCATGGCGAGCACCGAACCGGCTCCCCGGGTCGAGCCGGCTCTCGACGCCCCGGCCGGGATCGCGTTCACCAGCGGTACGTCGGGACACCCCAAGGCGGTCGTGCACAGCCAGCGCAACCTGCTCCTGCCCGGCGCGGCCCTGGTCGCCACCCGCGGCTGGGGCCCCGAGCTGCACAAGGGCGACAGCTTCCCGCTGACGAACCTCAACCTCATGGTGCTCTCGACCCTGCTCACCGCGCAGGCCGGGGGATGCTCCGTGGTCATGGACCGGCGGGACGTCGACGGGGTCGCCGACTGGATCTCCGCGCGGCGCGTCACGGTGTGGAACGGCGCCCCCGCCCAGCTCTACGACCTCGCCGCGCGCCCGCACCTCGATCTCGGCCCGCTCCAGGAGGTGTGGAGCGGGGGCGGCGACACACCGGACGCGTTGCGCCGCGCGTTCGCCGAGGCGCACGGGCTGGTCCCCCGGGTCACCTACGGCCTGACCGAGGCACCGACCGTCGTGTCCATCGACCCACCGGGCGACGAGTGGCGCCCCGGCACGAGCGGGCGGGTACTGCCGCACTACGACGTCGCGGCGTACGACGACGAAGGGCGGCGCCTGCCGGCCGGGGAGCTCGGCGAGTTGCGGCTGAGCGGGGCCACCGTGGGGCCGTGGGCCGACACATGGCGGCCGATGCTCGGGTTCCTGGAGCGCGGCGGCGTGAGGCCGCCGGAGTCCGGCCCGGTCCCCACCGGTGATGTCGGCACCGTCGACGGCGAGGGGTGGCTGACGGTGCTGGACCGCAAGAAGCTCGTCATCATCCGGGGCGGCGCGAACGTCTACCCGTTGGAGGTGGAACGGGTCATCGCGACGCACCCGGACGTCGCCGCGGTCGCCGTGTGCGCGGTGCCGGACGACCGACTCGGACAGCGGGTGGCCGCGGTGGTCCGCAGCGCCGGTCCCCCGCTCGACGTCGAGGCGCTCACCGCGCACTGCCGGCGCGAGCTCTCCCCGTACAAGGTTCCGGAGATCTGGTCCCAGGTCGACGCCCTGCCGCTGAACGCCATGGGCAAGGTGCAACGCACCCGGCTGGCCGAGCACGTGGACCCGCGACGGCGCCCCGGAACAGCCTGAAGTCCCCCCGCGTATCACTGCTAGCCTTGCAATCATGGAACGTACAGGGTCCGAGCACACCAAGATCGGGCAGATGCGCATGGCGGAGCTGGTGGCCGCCGCGCTGCGCGACCGGATCCTCGCGGGCGGCATCGGTGACGGCTCCACGCTCCCCAAACAGGACGAACTGGTCGCGGAGTTCGGCGTCAGCTACCCCTCGGTGCGCGAGGCGCTGCGGATCCTGGAGACCGAGGGCTTCATCACCGTGCGCCGCGGCAACCGCGGCGGCGCCACGGTGCACGCTCCGGACATCGGGACCGCCGGCTATGCCCTCGGTCTGACGCTCCAGGCGATGCAGGTCGGGGTTCCCGACCTCGGCGCCGCCCTCGCCACCCTGGAACCGCTGTGCGCGACCCACTGCGCGCAGCGGGCGGACCGCGAGCGCGTGGTGGTGCCGCGGCTGCGGGAGTTGCTCGCCGTGAGCGAGAACTGCATCGACGACGGCGCGGCGTTCACCCGGGCCTCGCGCGAGTTCCACGACGTCGTCGTCGGGTTCGACCCCAACGCGACGCTGCGCGTCGTCGTGAAGAGCCTCACGTCGCTCTGGTCGGTCCAGGAGGAGGCGTGGGCGGACCTCCAGGTCTCGCGGGGCGACTACCCCTCGCGCGCCGACCGCGCCCTCGCGCAGCGGGCGCACGAACGTCTCGTGACGAGCATCGAGCAGGGCGACGCCGACGAGGCCGCGCGGATCGCGGAGGAGCACCTCACGGCGACCCAGCGCTGGGTGTGCCGCACACTCAAGAACCGGGTCATCGACGCCGCGTCCGCCCGCAGCCGTATGCGGTTCCGCCGCGGCTGATGCCGGGGGCCGTGGAGCCAGGGACCCAGTAAAGTCATCATCCTTGTAAGGATGGAGCGCCCAGCTTAGGATGCCTGCCGGGCCGGTCCGCGATCAGCGCCGCAGCCGCCCTCGACACGCCCTGCCGTCGAAGGGGGACCCGCGTGGCGCCCGACCCCGATGTCGCCGCACGGATGTTCGGCCTCGATGGCCGGGTGGCGGTCGTGACCGGTGCCTCGTCGGGGCTGGGAGCGGCGGTGGCGCACGCACTCGCCTCGCTCGGTGCCCGGGTCGCCGTGGTGGCCCGCCGTCACGACCGGCTGGCCGCGCTCGCCCAGGGGATCGACGGCCTCGCGGTCCCCTGCGACCTGTCCGACCTCGACCGGATCGGCTCCGTGGTGCCCACGGTCGTCGAGCGGCTGGGACCACCGGAGATCCTGGTCAACGCCGCCGGGAACATGTTCACGACCGAGCGCGCCGAGTCCGAACCGCTCGACGCCGTCCGCCGGACGATGGACCTCAACCTGCTGGCCCCGTTGCTGCTCGCGCAGGCCGTCTTCCCCCACATGCGCGCGCTCGGCCGCGGCGCGATCGTCAACGTCTCGTCCATCAGCGGCCGCGTCGGCATTCCCGGCATCCCGCAGGCCTCGTACGCGGCGAGCAAGGCCGGCCTGTCCGGCCTGAGCGCCGAACTCGCGGTGCAGTGGGCGCGGCATTCGATCCGGGTGAACACGGTCGCCCCCGGCTTCTTCCGCAGCGAGATCACCGGCCCGCTCTACGAGAGTGAGCGCGCCGCCGCGTACCTGCGCCGCAACACCCCGCTGCCCAAGGAGGGGACCGCCGACGACATCGTCGGCGCGGTCCTGTGGCTCGTCGGCGACGCCGGAAGCTACGTCACCGGACAGACGGTCGTCGTCGACGGCGGCTGGACCGCCCGCTGACAGCACCTCCTGCCGCGTAAAGGGAAACGGCTACGCTGAGGTCATGCCGTCCACACGTCGCACAGCGCGCCAGACCGACCTGCTCGAACGGCTGGTCGCCCTGCTGGCGGCGGAAGGTTTCGCCTCGTTCACGCTCGACGAGCTGACCGAACGGCTGCGCTGCTCGAAGACGACGTTGTACCAACTGGCGGGAAGCAAGCAGGAGTTGGTCCGCGAGGCCGTGAAGCACTACTTCCGGAGCGCGGCCGAGGCCATCGAGAAGCAGGTGGCGGACACCTCCGCGCCCGCGGAGCGCGTGGTGGTCTACCTGAACGCGGTCGCCCAGCAGTTGAGGCCGCTGTCCCGGCGCTTCCTCGACGACATGGCCGGATTCGAACCGGCCCGCGAGGTGTACGAGGCCAACACCCGCCTGGCCGCGGGCCGGATCAGACAGCTGATCGCGGACGGGGTCGCCGCCGGCGCGTTCCGTGACGTCCACGCGGCCTTCGTGGGCGAGGTCGTCGCCGCCACCATGCAGGAGATCCAGCGCGGCGAGGTGTCCGCGCGCACGGGGCTGACCGACGCGGAGGCGTACGCCGAGTTGGCGTCGCTCATCGTGCACGCGGTCTCGCCCTGACCGCGGGGGTGGCGGCCGGTGAGCCGACACCCCAGTCCCGCAGCACCGACTCGGTGTCCGCGCCCGGCGCACCCGGGGCCGAGGGCCGCCGGTTGGGCGTGCGCGAGAAGCGCGGGGCGGGGGCGGCCTGGAGGATGCCGTCGACCTCGATCAGCGTGCTTCGGGCCACCACGTGCGGATGCGATCCCGCCTCCGCGAACGTCAGCACGGGGGTGACGCACGCGTCCGTGCCCGCGAAGTGCGCGGCCCATTCGTCGCGCGTACGGGAGGCGAACCGCTGCGCGAACCGGGCGCGCAGCGCGGGCCAGCCGCCGCGGTCGCCCTGGGCGGACAGGTGGGCCCCGGCGATGCCCAGTCCCTCCAGCAGCGCCGCGAAGAACTGCGGTTCGAGTGCGGCGACGGCCACGTACTTGCCGTCGCCGCACTCGTAGGTGTCGTAGAAGGGGGCGGCCCCGTCGAGGAGGTTGGCGCTCCGTTCGTCCGACCACTCGCCCATGCCGCGCAGCGCGTACGTCATCTGACCCAGCAGGGCGGTCCCGTCGACCATGGCGGAGTCCACGACCTGCCCGGCCCCGGAGCGTGAGCGCTCCCAGAGCGCGGCCAGGACGCCGATGACCAGGAGCATGGACCCACCCCCGAAATCGCCTACCAGATTGAGCGGCGGGGGCGGCGGATCACCGGCACGGCCCATCGCGTGGAGCAGCCCGGTGAGACCGATGTAGTTCAGGTCGTGCCCGGGATCCTGGGCGAGCGGGCCGTCCTGACCCCAGCCGGTGACGCGTGCGTAGACGAGCCCCGGATTGTCCTTGCCGCAGTCCTCGGGACCGACGCCGAGGCGCTCGGCGACGCCCGGCCGGAGGCCCTCGATCAGCACATCGGCCCGGGCGGCCAGCGCCCGTACCAGCGCACGTCCCTCGGACTCCTTGAGATCGGCGAAGACCGACCGGCGGCCGCGCCGCACGATGTCGGTCGCGTCCTCCGGGCCGAGCCGCAGCGCCCGGCCGGAGGGCCGCTCGACGCGCACCACGTCGGCGCCGAGATCGGCCAGCACCATGGCCGCGTGCGGGGCCGGCCCGAGTCCCGCGAGTTCGAGGACGCGTAGGCCGACGAGGGGACCGGCGGATCCATCGCTGGACTGCATGGCATCACGGTACCAAAAACGATACTGTTGTATCGCTCGCCGTATCATTAATTCCTGAGCGACCGAGGACATCCCATGCCTGCTACCCGCACGCTTCCCGCCCCGGAAGCAGTCGACCTGATCGGCCTGACCCGTGAGCTCGCCGAGAAGGAGCTCGCGCCCCGCGTCGCCGAGGCGGAGGCCGAGGAGAAGTTCCCCCGCGAGGTCTTCCGCACGCTCGGCCGGGCGGGCCTGCTGAGCCTGCCCTACGCCGAGGAGTACGGCGGTGGGGACCAGCCCTACGAGGTCTACCTCCAGGTCCTCGAGGAGATCGCCGCCGTGTGGGCCAGCGTCGGGGTCGGCGTCTCGGTGCACGCGCTGTCCTGCTTCGCCCTCGCCTCCTTCGGCACCGAGAAGCAGCGCAAGGAGTGGCTGCCCGACATGCTCAGCGGCGAGCTGCTCGGCGCCTACTGCCTGTCCGAGGCCCACGCCGGTTCCGACCCCGCCGCGATGCGCACCCGGGCCGTCAGGGACGGCGACGACTACGTCCTGAACGGCGCCAAGGCGTGGACCACGCACGGTGGGCACGCGGACTTCTACACGATCATGGCGCGTACGTCCGACGCGGGCTCGGGCGCGATCTCCTGCTTCCTCGTCCCGGCCGACACCCCCGGCCTGATAGCCGATCCGCCCGAGCACAAGATGGGTCTGACCGGGTCGGCCACCGCGACCATCCGCCTGGAGGACGTGCGCGTCCCGGCGGATCGCCGGATCGGCGAGGAGGGCCAGGGACTCAAGATCGCCTTCGCCGGACTCGACTGCGGACGACTGGGCATCGCGGCCGTGGCCACGGGCCTGGCCCAGGGAGCGTTGGACCACGCGCTGCGCTACTCGCGCGAACGGGAGACCTTCGGCCGCCCGATCATCGAACACCAGGGGCTGGCGTTCGTCCTCGCGGACATGGCCGCGGCGGTCCAGGCCTCCCGGGCCACGACGCTCGCCGCCGCCCGGCTCAAGGACCAGGGGCTTCCGTTCGCCTGCGAGGCGTCGATCGCCAAGCTGATCGCCACGGACAACGCCATGAAGGTCACCACGGACGCCGTCCAGGTCCTCGGAGGCGCCGGCTACACCCGCGACTTCCCGGTCGAGCGCTATATGCGGGAGGCCAAGGTCATGCAGATCTTCGAGGGCACCAACCAGATCCAGCGCCTGATCATCGGTCGCGCGCTGCGGGAGAGCGACCGGGGCACCCTCCGGGTCCAGAACTAGGGCCTGCGGACCCTAGGAGTGCGGGAGCCCGTGAAGACGGGCTCGTAGGGCGCGGGCCATACGGTCCGCGCCCTCCGCTGTCACCCCCTCCGCCTCCGGGCGGTCCAGGAGCCCGAAGATGCCCGGCCCACGGTGCGCGGCGGGCAGATCCGCCATGCGCGGCACGATGTGGAAGTGCACGTGCGCGAAGCCCTCGGACTCGGCGAACTGGACGACGTAGGTCTTGAGGCAACCCGTCACCCCGCGCAGCGCCCTGGAGAGCCCGACCTGCCACACCCCCAGGGCCCCGGCCTCGGCGTCGGTGAGGTCGTGGACGGCCGTGACGTGCCGCCGCGGCAGTAGCACCAGCCAGCCGGGCACCACGGTGTTGAAGCTGTGAGCCACCCGCCAGTACTGGTCGAACGCGATGCGTTCGCGCGCCGGAAGTTCATCGAACCGCGCTTCCTTGCCGCATGCGTAGCAGGGGGGAGTCGTCATGCCCCGGGATCGTAGAACGTCCACCCCGCACCCTCCCTCGTCCAGCACGTTACCACCCATGGTTATTTTACATTCGATGGTAACTATGCCTTAGGATGCAGAACGTTGCGGCCCGGAGGAGCACCCGCGGGCATTCGCAGGACGGAAGGAAGACGGACATGGCGTCACGCCTGTACGCGTTGGGGCGCTGGGCGGTCCGCCGCCGGGGCCGGTTCACGGCGGTCTGGTTGCTGCTGCTCGCCGTGGTCGGCGGCCTCGGGATCACCGTCCACGGCAAGGTGGCCTCGGACTTCACCGTGCCGGGGATCGAGTCCCAGCAGGCCCAGGACCTCCTCGAAGCCAAGTTTCCGGCCGCGGCCGGCGGTGTGATCCGGGTGGTGTACGCCGCCCCGGCGGGCAGCACGCTCACCGCGCCCCAGGCCGAGGCCGCCGTCGAGGCAGGCCTGGCGAAGGCCGCCGGGATATCGGGCGTCGTGCAGGTCACCGATCCGTTCAGGGCGAAGGCCCTCTCGGCGGACCGGCGGACCGGCTACGCCGACGTCCGCTTCCGCCAGGCCGCCGCCGATGTGACGCAGGAGTCGAAGGACGCCCTGTCCCGTGCGATGGCCCGGGCCCGGGACGCCGGCCTGCGGGTGGAGTACGGCGGGTCGGCCATGAAGGCGGCGACCAAGGTCGGCGGACCGGCGGAACTCGCCGGTGTCGTGATCGCCTTCGCCGTCCTGGCCCTCACCCTCGGCTCGCTGCTCGCGGCGGGGCTGCCGCTGGTCACCGCGCTCGTGGGGGTGGCGATCGGCGTGCTGGGCATCAAGTACGCGTCCCGCTTCGTGGAGATGACCGGGACCTCCACCGTGCTCGCCGTCATGATCGGCCTCGCGGTGGGCATCGACTACGCGCTGTTCATCATCGCGCGCCACCGCGAGCAACCCGGCGACCCCGACACGGACGTCGAGGACTCGATCGCGCGCGCCGTCGCCACGGCCGGCAGCGCCGTCGTCTTCGCCGGAGCCACCGTGATCATCGCGCTGGCCGCGCTGTCCGCCACCGGCATCCCGTTCCTGGCCGTCATGGGCCTGTCCGCCGCCGCCACCGTGCTGGTCGCCGTCCTCATCGCCGTCACCCTCGTACCCGCCGTGCTCGCCCTGGCCGGCGAGCGGCTGCGGCCCCGCGACGCAAGGTCCCGGACCAGGCGCCCACGCCCCGGCCGACGCGAGCGCACCCCCGGCGCCTGGGGCCTGGCCTGGGCCCGCGCGGTCACCCGCAGGCCGCTGATCGTCCTGCTGACGGGCGTCGTCGCACTGCTCGCCCTCGCGCTGCCCGCCCGCAATCTGCGCCTGGGGCTGCCCAGTTACGCCTCGGAGCCGACCGCCAGCACCCAGCACAAGAGCTACGACCTGCTGACCGAAGGCTTCGGGCCCGGATTCAACGCCACTCTCACCGCGGTCGCCGACACCAGCCGCGTCCCCGCGGCCGAGCGCGTCGCCACCGTGACCGACCTGCGCACCGCCCTGGCCAAGGACACCGGCGTGGCAGCCGTCTCCCCGCCGGTTCCGAACGCCGATCGCACGGTGTTCGTGATGGCCGTCGTCCCGAAGACCGGGCCCGACGCCCGGGCCACCACCGACCTCGTACACCGGCTGCGGGACAACGCGCCCTCCGTCGCCGAGGCGGGCGGCACCCTCTACATCGCCGGTGTGACGGCCGCCGCCATCGACGTAGCCGGAAAACTGTCCGGTGCCCTGCCGGGGTTCATCGGGATCATCGTGGTCCTCGCCCTGATCCTGCTGACCCTCGCCTTCCGCTCCCTGCTGGTCCCCCTCAAGGCCGCCCTCGGGTTCCTGCTCTCGATCGCCGCGTCCCTGGGAGCGACCGTCTGGGTCTTCCAGTACGGCCATCTCGACGGACCCCTGTCGATCCCGTCGGCCGGACCGGTCACCAGTTTCCTGCCCGTCCTGCTGATCGGCGTCCTGTTCGGACTCGCCATGGACTACGAGGTCTTCCTCGTCAGCCGTATGCGCGAGCACCACGAGAACACCCGGAACCCGGCCGAGGCCATCGTCCATGGCGTGGCCCGCAGCGGACGGGTCGTGAGCGCCGCCGCGCTCATCATGGCCGCGGTCTTCGGCGGCTTCGTCTTCAACGAGGACCCGGTGATCAAGTCCATCGGTTTCGCGCTCGCCTTCGGCGTCCTGATCGACGCCTTCGTGGTCCGCATGACCCTCGTACCCGCCGCCATGGCCCTGCTCGGCCGCCGCGCCTGGAGCCTGCCCCACTGGCTCGACCGCGCTCTGCCCGACGTCGACATCGAGGGCGCCGGCCTGCCCGACCCGCGCACGACCGAGCGCGACGAAAGGCGCCACGAGGTCGCAGCGCACTGACCCCCTGCCCCACAGCCACCACGCGCGGTGGCATCAGCCACACACAAGAAGGAAATCCCCATGCACCTCACTCTTCTGGGGGCCACCGGTCCCACCGGCCGACTCGTGCTCCAGCAGGCCCTGAAGGCCGGTCATCGGGTCACCGCCCTGGTCCGTGACCCCGCCCGGCTCCCCCAACGTGACGACCCCGACGTCACCGTGGTCACCGGCGACGCCACCCGCACCGAGGACCTCGCCCGGGCCATGAGCGGCACTCAGGCGGTGGTGTCCGCGCTGGGCGCGGGCAGCGCCCGCACGTCCGATCTCGCCAGCCGCGCCGCCCAGGCCCTCGTCCCCGCCGCCCGGACCACCGGCGTCCAGCGGATCGTCGTCCTGTCCGCCTTCGGTGTGGGCGACACCCTCCAGCACTACACCGCCGTCCCGAGAACCTTCGTCAAGCTGTTGCTGCAGGGCGTCTTCGGCGACAAGGCCGTCGCCGACGAACTCCTGCGCGGCAGCGGCCTCGACGTGACCCTCGTCTACCCCACCATCCTCACCAAGGGCCTCTACACCGGCACCTACACGGTGATCGAGACCCCTGGGAAGAAGATCGGCGGCCGCATCAGCCGCGCCGATGTCGCCGACTTCATGCTCCGCCAGGTCGACAGCGAGGAGTGGTCACACCGCACCGCCATCCTCACCCACTGAGCCCGCTGAGGCCGCCGAGTCCGCTGAGGCCGCCGAGATCACTGAAGCCACTGAAGCCACCGACTCGACGAACACAGCGGCCCGCAGTCGGTCCGTCAGCCGCCCGCCTCGACCCGGCGGCGCACCGCACCCAGAAGCATCTCCAGGCCGAACTCCATCTCCGCCTCGTGGTCGCACACGGCCAACTCGGCCGCCACGGCGGCGACGGCGGGGAAGCCGCTGTCGACCAGGTCCTGCTCCCTGGAGGCGATGATGCCGGGGATCGCTCCGGCGTACGTGGGGGCCGAGCCCACCTCACGTGCGAGGGTCCCGATCAGGAACGCGATGAAGGCCCGCAGGACACGGACGGCGGCGGGGCCCTCGACGCCGGCGCGGCCCAGCACGCGGAGCGCCGCCTCCACGACCGGCAGGGCGGCGGGCGCGTTCATGCGCCGGGTCAGCACCAGCGGGGCTGATCGCGGATACCGCAGCGCGGCGGCCCGGAACGCCCTTGCCAGCGCGCGCAGTTCGTCCGCCCAGTCCATGGTGCCGGGCTCCGGGATCTCGATCCCCCTCAGGATCACGTCGGCCATGGCGTCCAGGACGTCGGTCTTGTCGTCGACGTGGTTGTAGAGCGACATCGTCCGCACTCCGACGGCCGCCGCGACCTTGTGCAGCGAGAGCTTCTCGATGCCTTCGGCCTCGGCCAGCTCCAGGGCGCGCTGAACGATCTCGTCCCTGGTCAGGGGCCCCCGCCGGGTCATCCTCTGCGCCATCACCCATCCCTTCGCCACACGGTGACACCCTGCGACTTACGCTATCAGTTTTCACGCCGGAGTCCTTGACAGTACTTATGCCGTAAGCCTACGTTTCGAAGGGGCTGGACTTACACCGCAAGTTTTCTCCGCATAACTTGTTGGCCAACAAGCAAGTGCGAGGAATCACCTACATCAAGACGGAGAACCACTGATGACCGACACCATGCGCGCACTGCTCGGCGGCGCCGGACCCGACTGGGAGGTCCGCGAGGTCGACGTCCCGACGCCGGGACCGGGCATGCTCCTCGTCCGAGTTCGCGCCGCCGCCCTCAACCGCGCGGATCTGCACATGCTGAAGGGCGTGTACAGCCCCCGGGCGAAGACGAGCGACCTGTTCACCGCCGGCCTCGAGCTCGCCGGCGAGGTCGCGGCCTTCGGCGACGGCGTGAGGGACTTCGCCGTCGGGGACCGGGTCATGGGCGTGACCCTCGGCGCGTTCGCCCCGTACGCACTCGTCGACCACCGTCATGTGATCCCGGCGCCCGCGTCCCTGTCGTGGACGGACGCGGCAGCCCTGCCGGTCGGGCTCGCGACCGAGCACGACGCCCTGACGCAGGGCGGTTTCACCGCGGGGCAGCGTGTGCTCGTCACCGGAGCCACCTCCTCGGTCGGCCTGCTCGCCGTGCAGCTGGCCAAGGCGCTCGGCGCGTCCCTCGTCGTCGCCACGACCACCTCGGCGAACAAGGCGGCCACCCTCAGGACCGTCGGCGCGGACGTGGTCGTCGACACCAGCGCCGAGAACCTCGCCGACGCCGTCGCCGGTGCGACCGAAGGCGCCGGGGTCGACCTCGTCCTCGACCAGGTCGGCGGCCAGGTCTTCGCCGACACGTTCCTGGCCACGCGCGTCGGCGGCACCATCGTCAACGTGGGCCGGCTGGCGGGGGCCGAGTCCGCCGTCGACCTCGACCAGCTGTCGTTCCGACGGCTCAGGGTGCAGGGGACGACCTTCAGCGTGCGCACCCCCGACGAACTCGCGGACGTCTGCGCCGCCGTCACGTCCGCCGTCCTGCCCGCCGTCGAGGACGGCCGTGTCCGCGCCGTCGTCGACCGGGTCTTCGGCTTCGACGACGCGAGGGCCGCGGCCGACCACATGCGTTCCGACCAGGCAGTCGGCAAGATCGTCCTCGAACTGCCGTAGCCGCCCCGGGTCCCGGCAAGGCCCGGCCATCACCGTAGGAGTTCCCATGAGTCGTCACGCAGTCGCCTCCCGCAGGTCCCAGGAGGATCGACGGGCAGAGGCGGAACTGCGGTTGCTGGAGGCGGCGGCGGAGCTGATCGGCGAGATCGGAACCTCGCGGGTGACGCTGGCCGCCATCGGGGAGCGCGCCGGTTACAGCCGGGGCCTGGTCACCCATCACTTCGGCTCCAAGGGCGCCCTGATTCAGCGGCTCGTGGACATCGTGACCGCGGAGTTCCGCGCGGCGCTCACCGAAGCCGCCCCCTCCACCTCGCCAAGTGACGAACTCCGCGGCCTGATCGGCACGTTCATGGGCCTGGTGGCCGAACGTCCACCGCTGCACCGCGCGTTCCTCGTGCTGTGGTCCGACGCGATGGTCACCTCGCCGGACGCGCGCCCCGCCATGGCCGCCTCCGACCGCATGTTCCGCGGGGAGATCGAGGACCGCCTCCTGCGCGGAGTGGCCGCCGGGGACTTCCCCCGCGACGTGGATCCCAGGGGCCTGGCGACCGTGCTCCTCGGCCTGTTGCGCGGTGTCGCGCTCCAGTACGTGCTCGACGGCGACGCCGTGGACCTCGACGCGAGCCGCCGCGAGATCGAACAACTGCTCAACAACCGCCTCGGCCTCTCCGCAGCAGCCGAGACCGAGGCCGACCCGCCCGTCTAGACAGAAAGAAGCTGTCCCATGAGCCGGATCTTCGGGCAGATCGCCCAGATCGGATACGTCGTCCGTGACCTGCGTGCCTCGATGGAGCACTGGGTCGCTCAAGGGGTCGGCCCCTGGTTCTACATGGACCCGGTACAGCTGGACCACTTCCGCTACCGGGGCGTCGACTCGGACATGAAGATGGCCGCCGCGGTCGCCAACTCGGGCGACCTACAGATCGAACTGATCCAGCCCCTCGACGACGCGCCCTCCCTCTACAAGGACTTCCTGGACTCGGGACGGGAGGGGGCGCAGCACGTCGCCTACTGGAGCAGGGACTACCAGGACTTGTACGACCGCGCCCTGTCCCTCGGCTACACGGTCGCCCAGGAGGGCTCGATCAGCGGCGGGCGCTTCGCCTACCTCGACACCGAGAAGGACTCGGGCACGGTCATCGAGATCTCCGACATCGGCGGAGCCAAGGGCGAGATCTTCACCGCCCTCCGCGACCTCTCGGCCCACTGGGACGGCAGCGACCCGATCCGCCGCTTCGGCTGATCCCGCCCGCGTGGACGCGGCATGGGCTCGCCGGCGACAGAACGGAGGCGTCAGCTCACGATGCCGACGCGCTGCTCCGGGCCGAGTCGCCGCCGCCGTACCGAACCGACCGCTGTCTCGTACACAGTGCTCCCCGAGGAGGAGAGTTGAAGCTCGCCTGGAAAGACTCCGACGTCGTCGAGATGCCGTCCGTCGGCACCCCCATCACCGCCTTCGACGGCCTGGCGGAGGTCCCCGGCGGATACGGCGCCAAACTGGCGTGGGCCCGCACCCGCGCCCAGGCGTTCCGCGCCGAGTTCGCCTCGACCGGCACCTCCGACACCGTCACCACCTGCGATCTGGTCACCCTTCCCTACCCGACGAGGTTCGGACTGTTCCGGGCGAGCAGGGCCATCGCTCCCTTCCTCTCCATCACCAATCGGATGCTCGTCGTCCGGTGGCGGGAGGAGGACGGGCGCCGGCGCGTGCTGCTGTTCGAGCCGAGCGATGTCGAACTCGGCCAGAACACCCCGTACTTCGCCGCGCTGATCCGCCGCACCCCCGCCCCGCTCCGGTCGCTGCTGACCACCGAGCACGGCACGGTGCTCGAACATCTGGCCAGGCTGGGCATCGCACCCGCCGACGTCGACTACCTGATGTTCGACCATCTGCACACCCAGGACCTGCGCCGCTGGATCGGCACCACCGGCCCGCAGGCCGACCTCGGCGGCGCCGTCGAGCCGGTCTTCCCCCACGCCAAGGTCATCGTGCAGCGCCACGAACTGCTCGCCATGACCCAGCTGCACCCGCTGCAGCAACCCTGGTACCAGCCCGAGACCTATCGAGACGTGCGGCCCGACGCCTTCCTCGCCGTGGACGGCTCTCTGGTCCTCGGACCGGGTGTCGCCGTGGTCGAGACGCCGGGGCACGTCTTCGGCAACCAGACCCTGGTGCTCAACACCTCCACGGGCATCTGGGCCAGCAGCGAGAACGCGATCGCCACCGAGTGCCTGACACCGGAGCACTCGCGGATGCCGGGTGTCGCGCGCTGGGCGCGCACCTGGCAGCAGGAGGTGGTCCTCAACGCCAACACCATCGAGACCACCGCCGACCAGTACAACTCACTGATCATCGAGAAGACCCTGGTCGACCGCGCCCAGTCCGACCCCCGATTCCTTCAGTTCTTCCCCTCCAGCGAGCTGACCGCCTCCTGGGCCAACCCCGGCACCACGCCGACCTTCACCCACAAGGCCATCCGCCACACGGCGTGACCGACCCGCAGACCGGAGCATCCATGATCACCGAAGACGTCCGCAAGGCCCGGCAGAAGCTGGTCCTGGACCACTTCCGCGACGAGGTCCGCCAGGACTGGGACGACGTCCTGTCGACGTTCCCGCATCCGCACTACGAGCTGATCCCGACCATGACCGTCCACGACGGCCAGGGCGAGGTGCGCGGCTACTACCACGACAGCCGGGTCGCCTTCCCCGACCAGGACCACGAGATCATCGCCCTCCGGCACAGCGACGACGCCGTGATCGCCGAGTTCTGGCTGCTGGGCACCCATCTCGGCCCGCTCGGCGCCATCCCGCCCACCGGCAACCGCTTCCGGGTACGGATGACGGCGTACTTCATCTTCGACGCCGAGGAGAACCTGGTCTGCGAGCGCATCTACTTCGACACCCTGACACTCCTCAAGCAGCTGATCGGCGGCCTCGACCTGAGGAATCCGAGGGACTGGGTACTGGCCGCCCGTTGTGTCAGGGGACTTCTCAAGACGTCCGGCGACAAGCCCCACCCCGCACTCACCCGCACCGCTCCCCCCGCCTTCGCCGGCTGAGTCACCGAGGACACGTCCGCCATGAAAGTTCACCACCTCAACTGCGGCACCATGCTCATGCCCACGGCGCCCATGGTGTGCCATGTCCTGCTCGTCGAGACGGCGGGCGGCCTGGTTCTGGTCGACTCCGGCTACGGCCTGGCGGACATCGCCGATCCCGGGCGACGGGTGGGCCCGGCCCGCCACTTCGTCAGGCCGGTCCTCCGCGCGGACGAGACCGCCGTCCGCCAGGTCGAGAAGCTCGGCTTCGACCGCACGGACGTCCGCCACATCGTCCTCACCCACTTCGACGCCGACCACATCGGCGGTCTCTCCGACTTCCCGCACGCCCAGGTCCACGTCACGGCCGCCGAGGCGCTCGGGGCGGTCCACGCCCCGTCCCGGCGGGAGAGGATCCGCTACCAGGCGGCCCAGTGGGCGCACGGACCGAAGCTCGTCGAACACAGCCCGGACGGGGAGAAGTGGCGCGGTTTCGCCGCGGCGCGGGAACTCGACGCCATCGCGCCCGGAATCGTCCTGGTCTCGCTGCCGGGTCACACCCGGGGACACGCCTGTGTCGCCGTCGACACCGGCACCCGCTGGCTGCTGCACAGCGGTGACGCCTTCTACCACCACGGAACGCTGGACGGGCGCACCCGGGTGCCCGCCGCCCTGCGCGCCATGGAGAGCATCATCGGGTTCGACCTGAAGAAGGTGCGCGACAACCACGCCCGGCTCGCCGAGCTGCACCGGCGCGCGGAGCCCGATCTGGCGATCGTCAACGCCCACGACCCGACCCTGTTCGAGAGGATGCGCGTCGGCTCGTAGCGGCTGCCGGGCAGACTTCACGGTACAGATCACGGCACAGGTCACGTCCAGAGAGGAAGCCGTCATGGCTGTCATGCGCGCAGTGCGTCTGCACTTCCCGACCCACGAGCTGCGGGTCGAGGAGGTCGACCGGCCCACCCCCGGTGCGGGAGAGGTCCTCGTCAAGGTGGAAGCGGCCGGGGTATGTCTGTCCGACGTCCACCTGATCTCCGGGGAACTCGGCGGCACACCCGCGCAGTTACGGGGCGACACGGTGACCCTGGGCCACGAGGTGGCCGGCACCGTCGCCGAGCCGGGTCCGGACGCGGACGGCTGGGCGGTCGGCGACCGGGTCGTCCTCCAGGCCGGCGAGTACCGCGACGGGCGGGGCTGGACCCGCGGCGTCGACTACGACGGAGGCTGGGCCGAGTTCGCGCTCGCCCGGATCGACACCCTGGTCCCGCTGCCGGAGTCGATCCCCTTCGAGCAGGGAGCGGTCATCCCCGACGCGGTCTCCACCCCGTGGGGCGCCATCACCGACACCGCCGGTGTCCGCCCCGGTCAGGCGGTCGGGGTGTGGGGCATCGGAGGTCTGGGCGCACACGGGGTACAACTGCTGCGCATGGTGGGCGCCTGCCCCGTCATCGCCGTCGACCCCTCCCCCGCCGCCCGCGACCGCGCCCTGGCCTTCGGCGCGGACCTCGCCCTCGATCCGGCCGACCCCGCTCTGGCGGACAAGGTCGCCGCCGCCACCCGCGGGGCCGGCATCGAGACCGCCTTCGACTTCGCCGGCGTCACCCCGGTGCGCGAGCAGGCCCTGTCCGTGCTGGCCGACGGCGGCAAGCTGGTCCTCGTCGGGCTGAGCGGAAAGCCGGTCACCATCGCGGACAGCACCACCTTCAGTACCCGCGAGCTACGGCTCCTGGGCCACTACGGCTCCGGCGCGAACGCGGTGGCGCAGCTCATCCACCTCACCGAGAACGGGCGGCTGGACTTCTCCCGCTCCATCTCGGACGTCCTGCCCCTGGAGCAGGCGGCCGAAGCCGTCGAACGGCTGGAGCACAAGAAGGGCGATCCGATCCGCCTGGTGCTGCGCCCCTGAGCGGTACCGCGTCACCGTCCGCCGGCCCCCGCGTTCGCCCGCGCAAAAAAATCACCGCGGGGGCTGCGCGGCGGGCGTGAGGGTGTCGAGCCCGGCGCGCAGGAAGGTCATCGCCGCCTCGATGTCGGCTGCCTCACGACGGTGGACCACTTCCCCGACGACCGCTGCCGCGGCGGCGGCCGCGATGCGCGGGCCGAAGTCGCCCGGGGCGCTGCCCTGCTCCTCGGCGAGGATGCGCGTGGCATCCTGGACGACCTCGGCAAGACGGGCGCCCGCCACCGCCCTGAGCTGCGGATTGAGCTCGAGCATGCGGTGAGTGAGGTCGTCCAGGTCGCCTCGGTGGGCGACCTCCTCGCGCAGCCAGTGTTCCAGCGCGTCGAGGGCCCCCCATCCCTGCTGTCGCTCGCGCATCGCGGTGGCGAGCCGGTCCGCGAAGGCCTCGGGGCGCGACAGCGCGAGCTCCAGCTTGGAGGGGAAGTAGAGCGTGACGGTCCGCGGCGAGACCTCGGCGGCCGCGGCGATGTCGGCGATCGTCGTCGCGTCGAAGCCTCGCTCGGCGAAGAGTTCGTACGCCGCCCGGACGATCGCTTCCCTGCGCCGGGCCTTGCTCCGCTCCCGCAGACCATCGCTCATCATGCCCGCACTTTACCATCCTCGGCTAATTTACACTGGACTGCAAAAATTCCACTTCTCAGAAGTTGATCATGTGTCCGGCCAGGCCGTGCACGGCTTCCTTCACCGCTTCACCCAGGGTCGGGTGGGCGTGGACATTGCGGGCGACCTCGTGCACGGTCAGGTCCCACTGCTGCGCCAGCGTCAGCTCCGGCAGCAGCTCCGTCACGTCCGGACCGATCAGATGGCCACCGAGGAGCTCGCCGTACCTGGCGTCGCTGATCAGCTTCACGAAGCCGACCGTGTCACCCAGGCCGTGCGACTTGCCGTTGGCCGTGAAGGGGAACTTGGCGACCTTGACGTCGTAGCCCCGCTCCTTCGCCTGTTCCTCGGTGTAGCCGAAACTGGCGATCTGCGGCTGGCAGTACGTGGCACGCGGGATCATCACATAGTCCAGCTCCATGGTCTCCGCGTCCGCGATCGTCTCGGCCGCGATGATCCCCATGGACTCGGCGTTGTGCGCGAGCATCAGCTTCGCGGTCACATCCCCGATGGCGTAGATGTGCGGTACGGACGTACGGCAGCGGCCGTCGACGTCGATCGCACCGCGCTCGGTGACCCGTACGCCCGTGGCCTCCAGGCCGTACCCGGTGACGTTCGGCGCGAAGCCGATCGCCTGGAGGACCTTGTCGGCCTCCAGCACCTTCTGCGCACCGTCCTTGCCGGTGACCGTCACCCGCACCTGCGGGCCCGACTCGTCGATCGACTCGACACGCGTCGAGGTGAGTACGTCGATGCCCAGCTTCCGGTACTGCCTGGCGAGTTCGGCGGAGACGTCCGCGTCCTCCAGCGGCGCGACCCGGTCCAGGAACTCCACGACCGTGACCTTCACACCGTAGTTGTGCAGGACGTACGCGAACTCGATGCCGATGGCCCCGGCGCCCGCGATCACGATGGAGCGCGGCAGCTCCTCCGCGAGGATCTGCTCCTCGAAGGTGACGACACGGTCGCTGCGCCGGGTGCCCGGCAGCAACTTGGGGGTGGCACCGGTCGCGATGATGCAGTCGTCGAAACCGACCGTCTTCGTGGTGCCGTCGGCGAGGGCGACCCGGAGCGTGTGGGCGTCGAGGAAGGTGCCACGGCCGTCGATCTCGGTGATCGCGTTCTTCTTCATCAGGAAGTGGACACCCTTGACCCGGCCCTCCGCGACCCGGCGGCTGCGCCGGAACGCCTCGCCGTAGTCGAAGGAGACCTCACCCTCGACCTTGATGCCGAAGGTCTTCGCCTCCCGCGTGAAGATGTGCGCCAGCTCGGCATTCCGCAGCAGCGCCTTCGTGGGGATGCAGCCCACGTTCAGACAGACACCACCCCAGTACCGCTCCTCGACGACCGCGACCCGCTTGCCCAGTTGCGCGGCACGGATGGCGGCCACATAGCCGCCAGGTCCCGCGCCGAGTACGACCACGTCGAAGCGCTCGTCCATGAGTGGATCCTTCCGGTGAAGCCCGGCTCAGCGCCGGTCCAACATCCTCTGCACCATCTGACCCTGTGACCTTATGTCGTCAGTGCCGCTACGACACTTTTCGTGTCTGTGATCACATGCGCGTAGGTCGGACCGTTCAATTCGTGGGCGACCCTCATGAGTTCGCGCGAGTACGCCGCGGTGGCGTCCGTCACCAGCGACACATGGAATCCGAGTTCCATCGCGTACTTGGCCGTGGTCTCGATGCAGGTGTTCGCGAGCAGTCCGATGACGATCACGTGATCCACGCCACGCTGACGCAGGCGCATCTCCAGGTCGGTGTTGGCGAATCCGCTCTGGGCCCAGTGCTGTACGACCACCGTGTCCGAGGGCTCGGGCCGCAGGGGCGGGTACCAGTCCCCGCCGAACGCGTCCTGGGCGAAGAGCTGATGCTTGTCCACGGAGCGTTGTGACGGGTTCGGGTGGGAAAAGGATTCGTACAGCCCCGGTGTCCAGCGGTGATGCGGAACATAGAACACCGGCACGCCGACCTCACGAGCGGTGGACACCAGTTCGGACAGATGGGCCCGCAGGTCGACTTCCCGCGCGACCTCCGCGATGCGCGGCCAGAGCTTGCCCTCGTCGGCGAGGAAGTCGTTCAGCGGATCGACCAGCAGAACCCCCGTCCGGCGCCGGTCGTAGTCGTACACCGCCATAGCTGCCTGCTTTCCGTACGTCGCGCTCCTGTGCGGGGCCGCTCAGACGGGGAACAACAGACAGCTGCTGGTGGTGTGCGCCAGCAGCCGGTTCCCGGAATCGAAGAGCTCGGCCTGCGCGAGGGCGGTACGACGTCCGCTGTTGAGGACGGTGCCCACGGCACGGACCTTGCCGGTGTCCACGGTGACCGGGCGCAGGAACTTCACATTCAGGTCGAGTGAGGTATACCCCATCCCCTGCGGCAGGACCGACTGCACCGCGCAGCCCGCCGCCGAATCGAGCAGGGTGGCGTACACACCGCCGTGGACGCTTCCGATCGGGTTGTAGTGCTCCTCGCCCGGGACGAGGGCGAAGACGACCCGGCCGTGCTCGACCTCTTCGAACGTCATCCCGAGGGTCGCCGCGATCGGCGCGGCGGGGAGCCGTCCGGCCTGCACCTCGCGGAGGAAGTCGAGACCGCTGTACTGCCCGACGGCGGCGGCGGAGACGGCGGGGTCCTCCCAGTCGTACGTGCGTGACCTGCCCATGTCGCTCCCTCGATGATCTGAATGTGGAATTCGAAGCTAGCCAGGACGAGGTCTGGATGTCAACGTCGAAGCCAGCCTACGATGGGGTGCATGACGTGGCTGGAGACAAGCACCGAGAACTGCACGGTCCAGCGGACTCTCGACCTGGTGGGCGAGAAGTGGTCGCTGCTGGTCGTGCGGGACGCCATGAACGGCGTACGGCGCTTCGACGACTTCCGCCGGCACGTGGGGTTGTCCGAGAGCGTGCTCGCGGACCGGCTGCGCAAGCTCGTCGCTGCCGGAATCCTGGACACCGTCCCCTACAACGAGCCCGGCAGCCGCACCCGCCACGAGTACCGGCTCACCCGCAAGGGCTGGGAGCTGTGGCCGGCGATAATGGCCCTCAAGCAGTGGGGAGACCGCCATGCGGCGGATCCGGAGGGCCCGCCCCTGGAGGTCACGCACGCCGACTGCGGCGCGCCGGTCGAGACCGTGGTCGTCTGCTCCGCGGGACACGGCGCCCTCGTCCCCCCGGAGGCACGCACCCGCCCCGGCCCGTCGGCGAAGCCGTTGGACCTCAGCGCTCGTTAGACCGGGGGGCAGCACGCGCGTGCGGGATCGACCCCGGCGCCCGAGTCCGTACCGGTCCCGACGGCGACCGCCACACCGAGACGGTCGAGCGGGCCGGTGGTGTCCTGGGCCGGGTGGCCGAGGCCGTACGGGGGTGACGAAGGAGTACTGGCCGACGCAGCCGTCGGCCGCCGCCGTGTGTCCGGTGGCACGGGGCGGTGTCGTGTCCAACGGGAGCGAGGCGGTCGTCGCTCAGGCCGACGTCTGGGCTTTCGCGTGGCGTGCGACGGAGGTGAAGCGCAGGTTGTCGTCCTCGACGGGGCCGCCGCGCAGCAGTTTGACGTCGGAGTGGTAGTTCATCGACATGAGCCAGGGATAGGCGAGTCCTTGACGCGGCATCACGTGGAGGGACCGCTTGACGTATCCGGCGCCGAAGTCGAGCAGCGGGCGGGTCGGCATGGCCGGGTCGGGAAGCTCGGGGCAACAGATGTCCGTGCCGGCGGCGTCCATGTGTCCGAGCAGCCGGGTGAAGTGCTCGCACAGCAGACCCACCTTGAGCGTCCACGAGGAGTTCGTGTAGCCGATCGCGAAGGCGAAGTTCGGTACGCCGCTCAGCATCATGCCCTTGAAGGCCACCTTGTCGGCGAAGTCGACGGGTTCGCCGTCCACCGAGAGTGCCATCCCGCCGAACAGCTGCACGTTCAACCCGGTGGCGGTGACGATGATGTCGGCGTCGAGCTCACGACCGGACTCGAGCCGGATGCCGGTCTCGGTGAACATCGCGATCCGGTCGGTGACGACCGAGGCCGTTCCCTTCTTGAGCGCCTTGAACAGGTCCGCGTCGGGGACCGTGCACAGCCGCTGGTCCCAGGGGTCGTAGGACGGGTTGAAGTGCTCGTCCACGGGATATCCGTCCGGCAGCTGCCTGATGTTCACGGCGCGGATGAGACGTCGCACGGCCCGTGGATGGCGTTGCGAGGTCCGCCAGACGAAGCGCTGCATGGCGATGTTCTTGCGCCGGGTGATCCGGTAGGCGAGGCCCGCGGGCAACACCTTGCGCAGCGTGTTCGCGATCACGTCCTCCGAGGCGACCGGAAGGATGTAGGTGGGCGAACGCTGGAGCATGGTGACATGACCGGCCGTGTCCGCCAGCGCCGGGATCAGCGTGACGGCCGTCGCACCGCTGCCGATCACCACGACCTTCTTGCCCGCGCAGTCCAGGTCCTCCGGCCAGTGCTGCGGGTGCACGATCTGTCCGGCGAACCGCTCCCGGCCCTCGAACCGGGGGGTGAAACCTTCGTCGTAGCGGTAGTAACCACCGGCGCAGAACAGCCAGTTCGCGGTCATGGACACCGTCTCACCGGTGTCGGCGCGCTCGATCTCCACCGTCCAGCGGGCCTCGGCGGTGGACCAGGCCGCGCCGCGCACCCTCTGGTGGTAACGGATGTGCTGTTCGATGCCGCTCTCCCCCGCGGTCTCCCGCAGGTAGTCGAGGATCAGATCGGCGGTGGCGATCGACTTGTCGTTGCGCCACGGTTTGAAGGCGTAGCCGAAAGTGTGCAGGTCGGAGTCCGACCGGATGCCCGGATAGCGGAACAGCGCCCACGTGCCGCCGGAGACACCACGGGCCTCCAGGATCGCGTAACTGCTGCCCGGCCGCTCGGTCTGCAGGTAGTGGGCAGCGCCGATGCCGGAAATGCCGGCGCCGATGATCAGCACGTCGATGTGCTCGCTCTGACGGGTCATGTGCGGGGACTCCGTTGATGAGGCGTTCGCTGGGTGGTGCCTTGATGATGACCTCACATACCAGCCAGTACGGTGTGGCAGTTCGCACCTTCATCGGAAATGACCAGTGCATTTTGCACCACCGCGGGCTAACGTGCGGACATGACCTGGCAGCACCCTTCCGAACGTACATGCGATTTGCTTCGGCAGGGTGCGGAGATCGCACTCAGCAGTCTGCAGGAGTGGCTCGACGAGATCGACGAGGCGACCTTGGCGGCGGTGACCATGCGAGCCATCGCGCAGGACCCCGCCCTGCGCGCCGCCACACGGCGGATCAACCGCGCCCACCTGACGTTCTGGGCGTCGGAGACCGTGCGCGACCCCGGCGCGCCGGTACCCGCGTACACCGGCCCGGACAGTCTCAGCCACGCCCGCGACCTGGTACGCCGGGGGCTCGACGAATCGGCCCTCGACTCCTACCGCGTCGGACAGAACGCGGCCTGGCGACGCTGGATGCAGACCGCCTTCACCCTGACCTCCGACCCCGACGAACTGCGCGATCTGCTCGATGCCTCGGCGCGCTCCGTCTCGGGCTTCCTCGACGCCACGATCGTCGACATCGCCGCACGTATGGCCGCCGAGCGCGAAGAGCTGACCCACGGCACCCACGCCGAACGTCGCGAGATCGTCACCCTGCTCGTCGAGGGCGCGCCCATCAGCCGGCAACGGGCGGAAGCACGCCTGGGCTACGCCCTCGACCGGACACACACCGCCGCCGTCGTATGGAGCGAGGAACCGAGCCCCGAACCGGGCCATCTCGAGCGGGCGACCGAGGCTCTGGCACAGACGGCCGGAGTGCAGCAACCGCTCACCGTGATCGTCGGCGCGGCCACTCTGTGGGTGTGGCTGCCCGGACCCGCCGCACCGGACACCGACCTGCTGAGCCGGCTCCTCGACCCGTTGCCGGGCATCCGGATCGCCGTGGGCCCGCCCGCCGGGGGCAGGGAGGGCTTCCGGCGCAGCCACCTCGCCGCGCTGACCACCCAGCGCATGCTCGCCAGGCTCCGTTCGCCGCGTCGTGTCGCCGGTTTCGACGACGTCCAGCTCAGCAGCCTGATCAGCCAGGACGTCGAACAGGCCGACGACTTCGTCAAGACCACCCTCGGCGACCTCGCCACGGCGAGCCCGGAACTGAGGCACGCCGTCCTCACGTACATCCAGGCCCAGTGCAACACGACCCGCGCCGCGGGCCGGCTCTACACCCACCGCAACACCCTGCTCCGGCAGCTCGACCGAGCCGACCAACTGCTCCCGAAGCCACTCGAGGACAACACCGTCAAGGTCGCCGTCGCCCTCGATCTGCTCCAGTGGCGTGGCAGCGACTGAGGAATCACGGTGGGCGCCGGCGTGCGTCTGCATCGTCACTACGCGCACTGCACGGCGTACTGCGTTCTCAGTAGCCGGGATTGTCGGCAGCCGCAGGACGACGCGACAGGGCCCTGTCCGAGAGCCTGAAGACGTCCCCGAGAGCGGGACGACAAGACCTCTCCCATGGCTGTCTCCCTTTGGCCACCGGGCTGTTGGGCCTTCCGGCGTGCGCGCCCTCATCCGTCACCGAGGCAGCAGGACATGTTGATGACGAATCACCTACGGACCGTGCTGATCGGCGTCTTCCTCGCCTGCGCCACCCTGGTCGCCGCGGTCGGCATCAGCCGTCACACCTCGGGCACCGACCCGGCCGGCGTCGCGACGCCACGGGGACCGTACGTGGCGCTCGGCGACTCCTACACCGCCGGGCCACGGATCCCCGACCGGACCGGAGCCCCCGCCGGGTGTGATCGCTCCGACCACGACTACCCGGCGCTGGTCGCCGAGCGGCTGGGGCTGCGGGCGGCCGACTTCCGCGACGTGAGCTGCAGCGGAGCCGCCGTCGCCGACCTGACGACGCCACAGTCCACCGACGACGGCACCAACCCGGCCCAGCTGTCGGCGCTGTCCGCCGGGACGCGGCTGGTCACCCTCGGCATCGGCGGCAACGACATCGGCTTCGCCTCGCTGGTCACCACGTGCGTCAAGGCGGGCGTGTTCTACGACATGACCGGCCGCGGCAAGTACACCGGGGACGACGCGCCGTGCCGGGGGAAGTACGTCTCCGGCGACACCGACGACGTACAGCGGAAGATCGACACGGCGGGTGAGCGGCTGTCCGAAGCACTGGCCGAGGTGAAGCGCCGTGCCCCGAAGGCCCGTGTGTACGTCGTGGGATACCCGGCGATCCTGCCGGCCCATGGCTCCGGATGCGCCGACGACCTGACCCTCGCACCCGGTGACGCGACCTACCTCCACGACAAGGAACAGCAGCTCAACGCCGTGCTGCGTCAGCGGGCGCAGGACGCCGGGGCCAAATACGTCGACACGTACAAGCCCTCCGTCGGCCGTGACGCCTGCTCGGGCAGGGACACCCGCTGGATCGAGCCGCCGCTGCCCAGCCTTCCCGCCGCCCCGATGCATCCCAACGAGCGTGGCGCGCGCGGCATGGCCGACGCGGTGCTGCGCGCGGTCGGCGCCCCACGGTGAGCGGGCCGCGGAACAGGGCGTCGGAACAGGGCCGTCAAGCGATGACGCTCACCGGTATCCGGCAGCTCCTCGTCGGCGGGGCTCGCCCCGGCTCGACGGTCAGGACAGACATGGGGCATGGGCGCCTTACGCGGTGGCCCGCGCACGCGGGGAGGCGGTGCGCGGGTGCGCCCAGGTTCTGTCCGTCCCCGATTGCTTTCGACCCTTCCTTGCGCCTTCTTCGCGCCGAAACCCCCGACCTTCACGCGACCTTGAAGGCTGTGCGCACCGCGCGGCTCCCGCACGGCTGCGCTCAGTGACCCTGCGAGTACCTACCGCCCGGCCGTGTCGAGGGCGGCGCCCGTCTGGTCGGCGAGGGTGACCGCCACCAGGCGGGCCTGGGGCGGCGGTACGGGGCCCGGGCCGGGGGTGAGCATGAAGCGGCCCAGGTAGTGGCCGTTGCCGTAGGTGCGCAGTTCGATCTCGCCGTCCGGCCATCCGCAGGCGTCGACGTCCCGGCGCCGGTGGCCGACCGAGACGTTTCCGTCCTGCTCGAGCCGGGGCGGCTGCCCCAGCAGGGTGCCGTACTCGTAGCGGCAGCCGCGCAGGCCGAGCAGCTCGGTGAGCTGGCCGCGGACGTGGTCGACCACGGTGTCGGAGGACTTGGCGGACTGGGCGAGCTCGGCGGTCTCGTGGACGCGGGCGAGATAGTCCGCGTCCGTCACCGTGATGACCTCCAGGCGGCGGGCCCGGGCCGCGAGCTGGGACACGATCACGCCGACGACGAGCAGCAGCACCGCCGTCTCGATGTCGGCGGAGGTATTGATGTCGAACGTCTCGTACGGGCGGGTGAGGAAGAAGTCGAACCAGGCCGCCGAGAACAGCGCCGCGAGCGCCCCCGCCGTACGGCTGCCGAGGGCGGCGACCGCGACCACCACCACGACCAGGATCAGCGCCGCGTTCGTACGCGACAGATCCGTGCGGAAGGGCACCAGGACGAGCGCCACCAGGAAGGGGCCCACCAGGCCCGCCACCAGGGCGAGCCGGTCCCGGAGCGAATAGCCGGTCATCACACCGTCACCTCCTGCGGTTGCCACGGCGACCTCGGGCCCGAGCCCTCGTACGCCGCTTCCACGACTCGAAACCCCACCACCACGTCCGCGCCGCGTGCCGCCCGGCGGCGCGCCTCGTCGAGCATGTGGTAGGTCTTGCCCACCCCCGGGGCCGCTCCCAGACAGACCTTCAACCGCCCGGGCCGTACGTCACCCACGGCGGTCCGCACATCACGCATCTCGGTCGGTCCGTCGTTCATCGCAGCCGACGCACTCCGCTCACTGAAGATCAACTCTCCGACGGGAAGGGGTACTTCCCCCCTTCCCCCCTCCACGGAAGCCCTTCCGCGAGTCGTCCGGCACAGCCCTTGACGCATCCTTGGCGCCGGCCATGTGGACGTTGACACCGCCTTGACGTGCCCTGGTCCGACCGGGTGAAGGGCGCCCCGCCGGGGGTGCGGTTCCGGGTCGACCATGTCTGTGCGGGGTTCCGGTACCGCACCGCGCGTTCAATGAGCCGTTCAGGAAGTGGGCCGCGACCCGGGCCCCACGACGGCACGCTCCCCTCCCCTTCGATACTGTCGGATAGCCAGTCCGGAGCGATCACAGACGGAGACTGCCGACGTGCACGTGAACCGATACGTACGGGTGGGAGGGGCCTACGGGCACCTGCTGCTCGTCGTCGTTCTCGCGCTGGGCGTGTTCGTCATGCACACAGTGGGACACCCCGACCAGCCGTCCGGCGACAGTATGCGGCCCGCGTCCCAGGTCTCGATGATGGCCACGGTGGTGGCCGCCCACGACCCCATGGGGGCTCCGGCAGCACCGGAGCGGGGCAGCGCCGCGCACTCCACACACACGTCCTCCAAGGACAGGCCGGCCATGGCGATGGACATGGTCTCGCTGTGCGTGGCGGTGATGTTCGGTGCGTGGGTACTCACCGCACTGCTGAGGAGGGCCCTCGCCCGCCGCCCGGACTGGCTGGCGAAGCTCCTCGCCGAGGCGCCCGTCATGCTGCGGCCCAATCCCCCACCCCGAGGCCCTGATCTCACCGAGTTGTCGGTCCTGCGGCTGTAGGCCGAACCGCCCTCGCGGACGCGCACCACGCGCGCTCCCGCGACGACGCGTACGCCCACACAGCCAGAAACCAACACACGAGGTGAGTTCACGATGACTGCCTTCACGCGCGCCTTCCACGGCAAGCGCCTCCACCGCAAGCCCGTCCGCCGTGTCGCGGCCGTCGGCGTCGTAGCCGCCGGGGCCCTGATGCTCTCCGCCTGCGGCGGCGACGGCGACGGCGCGAGCGGCATGAGCGGCATGGACCACGGCGGCAGCAAGAGCTCGGACACAGCGACCGCGACGGCGGCCGCCAAGGCGGGTGACGTCGACGAGGCGGACGTCACGTTCGCGCAGATGATGATCCCCCACCACGAGCAGGCCGTGGCGATGGCCGAACTGGCCGACGGCCGCGCTTCCAACGCGGAGATCAAGGACCTGGCCGCGAAGATCGAGAAGGCTCAGGACCCCGAGATCAAGACCATGACGGGTTGGCTCAAGTCCTGGGGCAAGCCCACCGCGACGGGGGACACGCCCGGAATGGACATGGGCGACGACGGCATGATGTCCGACAAGGACATGAAGGAACTCAAGGCCATGCAGGGCAAGGAGTTCGACAAAATGTTCGCCCAGATGATGATCGACCACCACAACGGCGCGATCGCCATGGCGAAGACCGAGCAGAAGAGCGGCCAGAACGCCGACGCCAAGAAGATGGCCGACGCCATCGTCACGGGCCAGTCCGCCGAGGTCAAGCAACTCCAGAGCATCCTCGACCGGCTCTGATCCGCGCTACCCGTTGACCGTTCCGGGCTCCCTGGGCCGCCGTGGGGCGCCCGGAGCGGTCACGCCCGGCCTTGGCGCTCACCGCCGTCGAGGCCGGGCACGTCCTGTTCCGCCACACCCTCACCAGCAACCCCCTTGGATGCTCTGCCGAGGCGGACGGCGAAGCGGGCCAGGCCGGTGAGGGTGGTGAGAGCGGTGATCTCCACCAGGACACCGCCAGGACCAGGCCCGCCACCCAGCCGGTCCACCGCCGGTGGGCGAACAGGACCGCACCCAGCCCGAGGCGCGCGGCAACGGCCAGTACGCCGACCGCCGCGACAGCCGTCGTCCTGGCGTCCCGTCGACGCCTTGTGACTCCCCCGCCGGTGCGGAGCCCGCCCCCGCGGTCGTGGAAGCCGCACCACCGGCCGGGCTGCCGGGAACACCCGCCTAGGCCTGACCACCTCACCACTCCAACTCAACTGCTCGCGTTGCGCGGAGAGCCGTCGGCCGGCTCGCTGCATGGCGGCGACGGTGGACAGGACGGCCACGCCGATCGAACCCCACACCTCGTGGAAGGTGCTGACGACGCCCAAGACGAGCCCCGCCTCCTCGTGGGCGACCATGGCCAGCGCCGTGGTGGTGGCGGTGACGAAGACCGCCCCGAGGCCGAGCGAGGCGACGGCGAGGCCCGGCAGCAGGCCGGCGTACACGCCGCCGCCGTCGTGCTGCCGTAGACCGAGCCCAGGAAGAAGAACGCGATCAGCAGCACGGCGGCGATCAGCAACAGGAACGCGCCCGCAACCACGGGACGGCGGGTGAGCATGCGGAGGTCCATCAGGGCGAGGACACCGACGGGCACGTTGATGTAGAAGACCCACTGCCAGCCGGGCCCGTCGGTCAGCGCCCCGCCCAGCAGCACGCCGACGGCCGATCCGGCGCCGCCGACGGCGGCCCAGACACCGAGCGCCTTGTTGCGTTCCGCATACGAGCCCAGTCGAGTGAACCGTACGACTCAGTACATATGAACTCAACCGTTCAGTTCACATATCCGTAGACTCGCCGCATGAGCACGAAGGACGTCAAGCGGCCCCCCGCCGGACCGCGCGCCGAGGCAAAGCGGCTGGCCATCCTCAAAGCGGCCCGCGGGCTCTTTCTGCGTGAGGGCTTCGACGTGAGTGTCGATCTCATCGCCGCCGAGGCGGGCGTGTCCAAGGTGACGGTCTACAACCACTTCGGCAGCAAGGAAGCCTTGTTCGTCGGGGTCGTCAAGGACTCGCTCGACGCCCCGCTCGGCGGCACCCTCGCCGACGCCATCGCCCGCCTCGCCGACTCGGACGACCTGCGTGAGTCGCTCATCGCCGCCACCCGCGCCTGGGTGGCCGGAATCCGCACCAACCCGGAGATCCTCGCGTTCCGGAACGTCGTCGCCCGCGAACTGCACCGCTTCCCCGAACTCGACGAGGGCTGGCACGACGCCGGCCCCGAGCGCCATCACCCCGCCGTCGCGGGAGCACTACGGCAACTGGTCGCGCAGGGCCGGCTCGACGTCCCCGACATCGAGGTGGCCGTGCTCCAGCTCTCCTCCCTGCTGGTCTTCCCGCACCTGGTCTTCAGTGCCTACGGCACCGACATCGACGACGGTCTCGCCGACCGCCTGATCACGGGTGGGGTCGACATGTTCCTGGGCCACTACGCCCCGCGTCACACCGAGCCGTAACCGAGCCGTAAGGGGAACCGCCTTGCCCGATCCCAGCGCGTACGACATCCAGCCCGGCGTCCCGTCGGTGGCGGACTACCGCCGACTCCGCACCCGCGCCGGCCTGAGCGACAAGTCCGCCGAGGGCGCGGCGGTGGGGCTGGCCCACACCTGGTACGGGGTGATGGCCGTCCACAATGGCGATCCGATCGGCATGGGCCGGATCATCGGCGACGGAGGTTGCTTCTTCCAGATCGTCGACATCTGCGTCCTGCCCGAGCACCAGGGCCGTGGACTCGGCCGCCGCATCATGCAGGCCCTGAACGACGAGTTGGAACGCCGCGCACCGGCACTCTCGTACGTCTCCCTCATGGCCGACGGCGACGCCCACCATCTCTACCGGAAGTTCGGGTTCACCGACCGGGCGCCCAAGTCCATCGGGATGGCCCGCTTCATCCGGGCCGACTGACTTCATCCGGGCCGACCGAAGAACGGCCCCGCCGTCCGGTGTCGTCCCTGAACCCTCAGCCGGCGGCCCCGCTCTTCATACGGCAAGGCTCATCGATCATGACGTGCCTCGCCCCGATTCCCTGCTGCGCGCCCACACTCGTTCCGTCACCGTCACCGTCCCGGCCGGGTGCGGAAACGTCCGCTGTCAGGCCGCTACTGGCTGGGGCTCGGCCGTGTCCGGCACGCGACTCGGGGTCTCGCGTCGGAAGACGTCCTTGAGGTACAGCACGGCGGCAGCGCCCAGCACCCACAGCGGGAGGATCACCAGGGCGCGGGTCAGGCCGTCGTCCTGGAATCGGTCGAGCCCCTGCATGGCGCGGACGCCGACCCCGACGGGCAGGATCTCGGACAGCGGGCGCAGCCAGGCGGGGAGGTAGGCGGCGGGCATGATGCCGCCACTGCTGCTGTTGCCGAGGATCAGCAGCAGGATCGAGGCGAGACTGACGCCGGCCGAGCCGAACAGGCGCAGCAGCACCATGGTCGTGGCGCCGACCGCGGCGCCCATCAGCGCGATGACGAGGGCGAGGGGCAGGAAGGGGCCGGGCAGGGCGCCGAAGCCGGTGCTGCCGGCGATGACGGCGACCAGGACGCCGCCGGCCACGCCGAACAGGGCCAGGCTGGCCATCCGCCAGCGGTACTGGAGGCGGGGGGCGAGCTGGTAGGTGGTCATGCCGAAGAGGTATCCGGCCAGTACCAGGCCGAAGGCCGCGTAGAAGACGGACAGTCCCCGGGTGTCTCCCGCTGACGCCGGGGCGACGTCCTCGACGGAGAGGCGGTGGTGTTCCGCGCGGGCCACGGAGCCGAACGCGGTGGTCACGGTGGCGGTGACGGCGGCTCCGTTGGCACTGCCGTAGAGCAGATCCCCGTTGCCGAGGTAGGCCGCGTAGACGGACCGGTCCTGGACCGCGCGCCGGGCGGCGGATTCGTCGGGGTAGGTCTCCAGGGTGAAGCCGTCCGGGACGGCGCGTGCGAGGTCCTGGCGCAGCTGGGCCTGATGGGTGCCGATCTCGGTGGTGCCCACCCGCAGCTCGTGGGGGCGCGGTGCGTGGAAGGCGGCGAGGTAGACGCTGACGAACACGGTGCCGATCAGCAGGACGACCGCCACGGGCACCAGGACGGCGCGCGGCGTCCCGGGGCGCGGCGGCGGATGGGCCACGTCCAGGGCGTGCTTGTGATGCTGTCGGGCGGAGGCGTGCTGGGACATCGGAGGCAGGATCCTCGAAGAATAGGAAGAATGGAAGTCAACTGATAATCTGTTGTACACCACAATCAGCTGCCTTACAAAAGAGGTCCGCCACGTGAAACATCCCGACCGGCGTACGGGCTATGTGGCCTGGCAGATCGGCCAGATCATGGCGTCCCGGATCGAGCGCACCCTGCGTCCCTTCCAGCTGACCCTCGCCCAGAACAGTGCCCTGATCCAGGCCGCCTTCGACCCGGGCGTCTCCAGTGCGACCGCCGCACGCCGGGCGGCGGTCACCCCCCAGTCCATGGGAACCGCCGTCAACGGGCTGGTCGAGCGGGGGCTCCTGGAACGACGGACCGCCCCCGGCGACAGACGCACTCACCGCTTGCACGCCACCGAGGCCGGCCTGCGGCTCGCGGCCGAGGCCGGCGCCGCCGTGGACGCCACCCACGCCGAAGCCCTGGAAGTACTCACACCGACGGAGCAGGAACAGGCCCACTCACTGCTCCTGAAACTCCTGGCGTCACTGAACCCGGCGGCCATGGACGTCGACAGCACACCCTGAGGAGCCACCGGGTGCCCTCCTCGGGCGCAAATCGTCGTCCCACCAGCGGAAGTCGGTTGACGACAGTGGCGCCTGACGTGGGATCAAGAGAAGCCGCCGTCGTCATCTCGGCGTCAGTCCTGTACACGCGCGCCGGACTGGATGCAGCATCGCCCGGTGATCGGCGTCGGCTGCGTCGGTGACGCCCAGGATGTGTGGCGGCAGGCACAGTTGGTCACAGACGTGGCATCGGGATCCGAGGTCAGTGAGGCTGCGCTCTCCGAGTTCGAGGGCGGATGCCTACGTCTTGTCGTAACCGAATAGGCGCTGAGCCCTCCTCGGGACCACGGGCCTGTCCGGCATGATCCGCCGGGCAGGCCCTAAACGACCAACCATGCCCAGCCCGGCAGCTCAGGCATACGGGCCAAGGGCTGCCAGCCATCGCCCCCCGCTGGCAGCTCAGAGTGCGATCGGCCGGTATCTCAGGGCTTCGTCGACGATGTCCTCAGCAGAGGCATCTTGGAGGCCTTCTGGGGGATAAAAGATGACGCCACTGATCCCAGGATGTAGCACATTCGCTTCGAGGAGCAGCAGGTAGTAGTCGCTCTCCGGGGAGGCGGTGAGGACTCTGCGGACGATCTCGACGAGCTCGTCCCGCGTGATGTCCACAACCCGGGGGCGAGCCGGCCGGGCCACCTCCCTGACAAAGTCCTCCACACTTCTACTTCCGCCGTAATGGGCGAAATCGTGGGCTACGTAATCATGGCCGGTCATGTCATTGAAGGCCCGGATCGCTTCGCCTGCCTCCTCGGAACTACTGGTCACCAGGTCGGCAATCCGATCGATCTCGCAGCTCAACTCATCCAGCCGTTGCCGGCTGACGTGCGGGGGCAGCAACTCAGGCCTCAGGTCCACAGACCGAATTATGTCCACCAGCGCCGACACGCCGGAGCAAAGCCACCTGTGTGCTGCCAGTTCTCATCAGAGCGAACCTCATGCGGTTGACCCGCTGCATTGACGTCCCGACCTCACGCCCCTCAAGAGGCAACAGTCGCCTGACCTGTACAGATGGGTACGAGATCTAGATATGGATGGTCACCGGGCCAAAAGACATGGCGCCGCTCCACAGCCGTCGGGGCATCACAGACCTCCACGACAACACCGAGCCCCACCAGTGTAAGGTCTCGAATTTCGTGTCGGAATCACACGGTTGGTGTCAGATGGAAGTCGGATCCGACGTGGCGCACCTCGTTCGCGTGGAAACGCCGACGCTTGGAAGGCCAAGCGGCCGCGCCGGGAACAGCCGGTCCGTCCGGCGCGGTTGCATCGACCGAGGGACCGGCGCCGCACGGGCGGGGAACACGGAGACCACAAGGTCGTCCGCCCCACCAGGATCCGGGCCCCAGGGTCGCGGTACGCCCGCCGCGCACTCGGACCAAGACGTATTTCTGCAGGAGGACTGTTTCATGACTGACCGGCCCTTGACGCTCATGGCAGTACACGCCCACCCCGACGACGAGGCCACCGGAACCGGAGGGGTCCTCGCGCGATACGCGGCGGAAGGCATCCGCACGGTTCTCGTGACCTGTACCGACGGTGGTTGCGGTGACGGACCGGGGGGTGTCAAGCCGGGCGATCCCGGGCACGATCCGGCGGCCGTCGCCCTGATGCGCCGTCAAGAACTTGAGGCGAGCTGTGACGTCCTGAAGGTCAGCGATCTGGAGATGCTGGACTATGCCGACTCCGGGATGACGGGCTGGCCGAGCAACAACGCCCCCGGATCCTTCTGGCAGACCCCCGTGCAGGAAGGCGCGGCCCGACTCGCGGAACTCATGCGGCACTACCGACCCGATGTGGTCGTCACCTACGACGAGAACGGCTTCTACGGCCACCCCGACCACATCCAGGCCCACCGCATCACGATGGCGGCGCTGGAGATGACCACGCTGACACCGAAGGTGTACTGGACCACGATGCCCCGCTCGATGATGCAGCGGTTCGGCGAGATCATGCGCGAGTTTCATGAGGACATGCCGGAGCCGGATCCTGCCGAGGCCGCCGCGATGGCCGAGATCGGCCTCCCCGACGATGAGATCACCACGTGGGTGGACGCCACCGCGTTCAGCGGTCAGAAGTTCGACGCGTTGGCCGCGCACGCCAGTCAGGGCGAGAACATCTTCTTCCTCAAGATGGGCAAGGAGAGGTTCGGCGAGTTGATGGGCATGGAGACCTTCGTACGTGTCCAGGACGCCACCGGCGCGGCCATACCCGAGAAGGATCTCTTCGCCGGACTGCGCTGATCCGCCCGTCCGACCGGCCGGGAACGCGCATCGACCGCACGGCGCGATCGAGCGGGTCACACACCCGGAGGCTTGTCCACGCGAGTTCCGCTCCGGCAGCCCGCGTCCAGGCCCTCGCCGACGGCGTCGACGCGTGCCCGCACTTGAGACCCGACACTGCGCTCGTCCCCGAACCACCTGGCAACCGCACAGGTGGGAGACCTGCGGGCTGCTGACTCGGAAGGTGCGCGGCAGTCCAGGTCGCAACCCCGGCGGTCTGCTCCGATCAAGGCAGACCGCCGAGGCAGCGACACGAAGCTGAGGCTCCGATGTCCGACACGCCGTGAGGCAACGGAAGAAGCAGCAGGTCACGAGGGCGGTCTCCGACACCACTGAAGGATTGTTGTATGTGGGTTCAGCGAGTGATCGAACTGACCGGGTGAGAGCTGCTCGGGATCTCCGCGGATCCCTCCTGGTGTCTTCCGGGTGGAGGCCGCCTGGACGCAGCCGCCCTACGAGTTCATGGGCGAGCATTTCGACGGACGGGAGGTCGCCGCGATCCGTCTCCGCGTCACGGACGCTCCTGTGGTCCGCTGGGAGATGGCCCTCGGCGTCGAGGACGGCATCGAACGGATTCGACCTGGGGACAGGGTCGGGTTCAATTCCGAGACCAACATGGGGAGTTTCGCCGATGCCGCCGCGTGGCCGTCGCTGACTGACCCCTTCCGCAGGTTCTGGCAGGAATCCCCCGGTGCCCCGAGGAAGGGCCGTGACGCTGTTTGATGGCTGGTTCGAGCGGGCGAGCGACGATACTCACGAAGCGGATCTCGTGACGTTCCCCGCCGAGGGGACGTCGATGGTCTGGCTGGGGCGAACAGCGACCGGGAGCATCGCCTCCGTCGTGGTGGTCGACGGCTATCACTCCTGCATGGTCACGCTGTCCGCAGATTCTTCCGTCTGAAGGCGCCGATGGCCGACGGCAGGCAGAGAGTCCGCGAAGCCGACGCAAACGAGAAGCACGGCAGGGCCAACGAGAAGCACGGCAGGGCCAATGAGGCTCCTTCCTCGCCCACAAGCCCAAGGCACCGTGTCGAGTCTTCCTCAGGTTGAGCGAGGCAGACGAACACTCGGCGTCCCCCTCAACCTGAGGCACCCGAGGTCAGAGCACTGCCATGCCTCATCTTCAGGGAGGCTGGTCAACCACGATCCTCGTCCTGCGGAGCAACCTCACCGGCGTCGCCCGTGCCGTGCTGCCGACCGGAACCAAGGTCTGACCGGGGGCGACGCCGCCATGACCGAGTAGCGCGGCCGATCACTTCCAGCGCGCCCTATGGCCTAAAGCTAAGCTACCGCTTAGTATCCGTGAGGGCGTATCGCCAAGTCCGTCAGAAGGCACCTGAGATGGCGAGCGTTCGATTACTGCTGTACCCGGTCACCGCCGGTCGGCTGTCGACGAGGAGGACGGCGTGCGAGGCTGCGAAGGAGCGAAAGTCGCGAGCGGATGTCGTCAGTGCGGGCGCGGATGCGGCGCCGGGCTACCCGATGGCTGCCTTCGTCATCGCCGCGGTCCACGGTGCGGTGATCATGCGCCGGGCTGAGCAGAGCACCGTCCCGATCGAGGCGACCTGCTGCTCCCTGACCTGCTGCTCCACGCCCTGCGCGGTCAGCCCTACCCGGGACAGGTGCCTCGGCAGTGACCCCCGCGACAGCCCGCTTCCCGATCTCCCCCTTTCCCAGCCCTCAACCCTTCCAGGAGCGGCACATGCCTACCTTCGACCGTCAGGACAACGTCTTCGTGCTCGATCTCGGAGACGGTGAGAACCGCTTCCACCCCGACTGGATCGCGTCCGTCAACGCCGCCCTGGACGAGGTGGAGAAGACAGACGGACCGCGGGCTCTGGTGACCGCCGCGACGGGCAAGTTCTACTCCAACGGCTTGGACCTGGAGTGGCTGTCCGCCCACGCCGACCAGCACCAGGACTACGTCATCTCCGTTCATGAACTCTTCGCCCGTATGCTGTCGCTGCCCGTGATCACCGTGGCCGCCCTACAGGGGCACACTTTCGCCGCCGGCGCGATGTTCTCCCTCGCGCACGACTTCCGTGTCATGCGCGCCGACCGCGGCTACTGGTGTCTGCCCGAGGTCGACATCAACATCCCCTTCACACCCGGCATGTCCGCCCTCATCCAGTCCCGGCTGGCGCCGCAGACCGCGCACGAGGCCATGCTCACCGCCCGCCGCTACGGCGGCTCGGATGCTGCGACGGTCGGCATCGTCGACCGGGCGGTCGCCGAGGACGCCGTGCGTGCCGAGGCCGTGGAGATGGCCCAGGCACAGCTCAGCAAGGCCGGCGACACCCTCGGCACCATCAAGGCGCGCATGTACGGCTCGGCTCTGGCGACCCTGCGCGACACGGCCAACCCGCTCGGCTGACGTGGCCGACAACCGACGGAGCAGGCGCAGCGTGACCGTCCCAGCGGCCGGGGGGCGGGTGGCCGGACCCCGGCCGGGTGGAGGACAAAGTCCCCGATGCCTTCGCGGAACCGCCGGAGGTGTTCGAGCCCATTGCCGTCAAGTGCCGCTCGGGGTGTGGGCGACGGTGCACGGTTCCGGCTCGGCGATCCGGTCGAGGGCGCGCAGCCGGGCTGCCGGACCGCCTCCAGCTTCCTCAAGGACGTAGGGCGGTTCACGGTCCGCTGTGGCCTGCTGGTCGCCCTATGCCAGCGTGAACGTGAGCGGCGACGGCACGATGGGGTTGCCGTTCGGCATGCGGTGGCCGCCTGCACGAGGGGCACCCGGTGAGACGAACGCTTCGTAAGTCGAAGGGGGTGGGCGTGGCCACGGTGGCTACCTCCCCTCGAGCAGGACCCTGTCGTTCCGGGAGGAAGGCACTTTCCGTGTGCAGATGACTGGATCGCGCCCAAGCTCGTCGCCTCGGCCGATGGGGAAGGAGTGGTCGGCCACGCCGGATCTCGTCGTTGACGGATCTGGCCGATGCCACCGGGCTGACCACGGCGTTCAGCGACGCGCTGCGCCGGCTGCGGCCGCAGCCGTACGGGACACGCTCCAGGGCGAAGCGCTGTGGCCGTGGCAAAGATGCTCGCCGACGGCGGCGAAGCCATCGCCGACTTCCTGAAAAGACTGCTCTGCGACAGGGCGCACCTCGCGCGCCGATGACAGCATCCGCCGGCTGACCGGGTAGGTCCACTTACGTCACGGACAGTAGCGCGCAGTCCGCCTCCGGGAGTAATGCGAACCCTGGGCATGCCGGGCAGTCTGGAGGTGGGAGCGCATCGTGTGTCCGCAAGCGGCATGGCCTACGGCAGCGACGTCACCGCTGACGCCAGGCGAAATGGGAAGAGGCCCCATGAACGAACACCCGCTGATCGAAGACCACGGACTCATCGGTGACCTGCAGACGGCCGCTCTGGTCTCCACCGAGGGAACCATCGACTGGTTCTGCAGCCCTCGATTCGACTCGCCAAGTATCTTCGGAGCGCTGCTCGACGTTGAGAACGGTGGTCACTGGACGATCACTCCCCAGGCGCCGACGTATGCGACAAAGCAGCTGTACTACCCGGACACCTGTGTGCTGCTGACCAGATTCATGACCGAGCAAGGCGTCGGATCGGTCGTGGATTTCATGCCGCCTGCCTCGCCACGCAATCCGACAAGCCACCACCGGTTGGTCCGCATGCTGCGGTGCACACGCGGTGAGGTGTCGTTCGACATCGAGATCGCCCCTCGGTTCGACTACGCGCGACAACCGCATGAGGTCACCTCGCGCAAGGGCGGCTGGCATCTCGGCAGCCGAGATACGGACTTGACCATCCACGTGGTGGACACACTCGACGGCGAACGCCTGGACGACCGGAGGATCCGCGCCGGCGACGTGCACATGACCGTAGGGCTGCGAGCCGGTATGACCCGCGGCCTCGTGCTGGAGACGTTCGCTGACGGCCCGCCACGCATCATTCCGCCGGAGGAATGCGAGCGTCTTCTGGAGGACACCATCGCCTTCTGGCACAACTGGCTGGCGCGTTCGCGCTACACAGGACGGTGGCGGGAGATGGTCAACCGCTCCGCCATGACGCTCAAACTCATGACGTACGCCCCGTCCGGGGCCATGATTGCGGCTCCGACCACCAGCCTGCCGGAACAGGTCGGAGGCGAGCGCAACTGGGACTACCGCTACGCGTGGGTGCGCGATGCCTCATTGTCCCTTCATGCCCTGCTCGGCCTGGGGTTCGCCGAGGAAGCCGTGGCATTCACCGAGTGGCTCGGTGACCGCGTTCAGGAACACGCCGGTTCGGGCGAACACCCTCTGAGGGTCATGTACCGCGTCGACGGCTCCCCCGACCTGGCGGAACAGACCCTGGGGCACTGGGAAGGCTACCGTTCCTCTGCACCGGTGCGGATCGGCAACGGCGCCGCTGACCAGTTGCAGCTCGACATCTACGGATCGGCACTGGAGTGCCTCCATTTCGCCGAGCAACGCGGTCTGCCGACAACCTGCCGCATCTGGCAGGCGCTGATCGACACGGTGGACTGGGTGTGCGAGCACTGGGACCGTCCCGAAGCCGGCATTTGGGAAACGCGCGGCGGCGACAAGGACTTCACCTACGGGCGGCTCATGAGCTGGATCGCGTTGGACCGGGCCATCCGCATGGCCGCCCAGAACGGCCGCCCCGCCGAGCTGGAGCGCTGGACCAACCAGCGCAACGCCATCTACTGGCAGATCATGCAGCGAGGTTGGAGTCCGGAGCGTGCCGCGTTCACGCAGTACCTGGGCAGCGACGTGCTGGACTCCGCGCTACTACGGATGCCCTCCGTCGGGTTCATACCCCCGCAGGATCCGCGGTGGCTCTCGACCTTGGACGCGATCAAGAAAGATCTCGTGTCCGACGGCCTCGTATACCGCTACGACCCCTCTTCGTCTCCGGACGGACTACTCGGTTCTGAAGGCACCTTCTCGGCGTGTACCTTCTGGTACGTCGAAGCCCTCGCCCGCGCCGGCCATCTGCGTGAAGGGCGACTCGTCTTCGAGAAAATGCTCACCTACGCCAATCATCTCGGTCTGTACTCCGAGGAAATCGGGCTGACCGGCGAGCAACTCGGCAACTTCCCCCAAGCATTGACCCATCTCGCCCTCGTCACCGCCGCGCTGAGCCTGGATGCCCATCTCGACGCCGCCACGCCAGGCTTCCCTCCTACCTCACCGCTTCCGGTTCCCTATCGCTACCCGCAACCGACGGCAGCAGGGACCGGAGGTCCACCAGTCACGCTGTCCACCCCATATCCGTCGGACGACATCATCCGCAGGTGAGCGCACCACCCTTTCCACAACAGTCGCTACCTGCGGTAGAAGGCCGTGCCCACCGGTGATGGCCAGCCGATCATGGTGCCGGCACGGCGACAGGGTGCGCCATGATTGATCTTGGTGGGCTCGCCCACCCCGTCGCGCAGTGGACGCCGTTTCGCCCTGGCGGCGAAGCGACTGCCCCTGCCCTGCACCGCAGGAGTCGGACTGACCCGGTGACCAGGCCGCGGCGGGGATCCAGGCGCCGCGTCGCCGCGCCTCGCGGTGACGCGGCGCCATGAGGATCTGCGTATCCGGACCGCGTCGCACCGCCCGTGCACTGGCGTCAATCACCAGGGCCTGCCCGGCTTCGCCCCTCACCCCCGGCAGGGAGACCCCACGGTCGGGCGGACGGCGCCCCTGCGGAATTTCAGGCTGCCGCGTGGCGACGGGGGCGGTGGCGGGAGGCAATGGTGGCGGTGAGAGCCTCGACGGCGTCGATGCTTGCGGTGCTCAGGGCGACGGCGCGGCTGGTCGCGGCGCTGCCGGAGCCGTCGGATGCCGCAGCCAGCAGGCCGGAACGGGCGATGAAGGAGTCGAACACCGACCGCAGTGCCCCCGGGGCCACCGTCTCGGCTCCGGCGGCGGCACGGGCCAGGGCGGCGAGATGTTCGTGCAGCGGATCGGCCAGTTCGGTCAGCTCCGGCACGATGTCCTGCGCAGTACGCGGCAGGTGTTCGCCCAGCAGCGTGGCACATCCGGCGACCGCGGACACCTGGGTCCTGATCTGCTCCAGCTGCGCACTCGACCAGGGGCCGCGGTGCTCGGCCGGCTCGGCGTGCGACTGCTCCACCGAGATCTCGAGGTGCTCCCTGACCTGCCGTGACCGCGCCCGCAGTTCGTCGATGGCTGCCACGTCGGTCGTCCCGACGTCGGCGTAGCCGGTCAGCAGCTCGGGGAGCAGCCGGGCCTGCACCCGCAGCCATTCCGCGAGCAGGCCCGGCAGCCGCCGGCTGGACCAGGTCGGCCACACCAGGAAGATGAGTACGGCGAGCGCGGCGCCGACCACCGTATCGGCGGCGCGCGCCCACGCAGTGGGCCCGGGCAGCCCGCCGACGTGGTGGACCAGGAAGACGATCCAGGTCGTCAGCCACAGGTTGAGCATCAGCTGCCCGGTCCGCAGGGTCACGAACGACGCCGCGGCCAGCACCACCGACGCGACCGCGAGGCCGGTGGGCGACCAGTGTGGCAGGGACAACACCCAGGCGAAGAAGCCGCCCAGCACGGCGCCGGCCGCCCGTCCCCAGCCGCGGGCGACAGTGTGCCCGTACCCGGGGAAGAGCACCAGCATGGTGGTCAGGGCCACCCAGAAGCCGTGCGCGGAGATGCCCAGCCCGCCCCACCCGCCGATCGACCGGCCGATGACCTCGGCGAGCACCACGCCCACCGCGAGCCGCACCGCATGGCGGAAGATCGGCGACTGGGGACGCAGCTGCGCCCGGATCCGCCGGGCGGTGCGTGCCACGGAGGGGGTGCCCGCGTACAGGCCCGGCACCTCGGTGTGGGGTTCCAGTACATCGCCGAGGCGGTCCTCGGTCGAGCGCTGGGCCAGTTGTTCGGCCAGCCGCAGCCGCGCGGCCAGGTCGCACGGGCCGTGCACGGGCGAGGCGGCCGCCCACGCCTCCAAGAGGGTCCAGACCTCCTCGGGGGTGCGGTGCTCGCGGCCGGAGGCCACCGTTCGGGAGATGTTGCCCAGCACGTGCGCGGCGCCGTCCCGTGCCTCCTGGTTCCCTGCCGCTGCCGCCACGGATACCGTCACTCGTACGGTCTGCAGTGCTCTGCCGATGCGCTCGGCCTCTCCCAGCAGACCGAACATGGCAGCCGCCGCCGGTCGGCTGAACTGCGGCAGCAGGTCCAGGGCCTGCCGGGCCGCCGTGAACGGAGCGGACCGGTCCAAGGCGGCGGAGTCGGCCGCGACCGAGGCCTCGGCGAGCGCCTGGTACAGGGCCGCGAGGGCACGGCGCTGCGCGGCGAACCGCGGACCGTACGGCGGGAGAAGCTGCGCCACAACGGTGAGTCCGGTCCCGACCGCGATCCATCCGGCCATCACCAGTCCGCCGTGTACGTCGGGAGCGAGATCAGCCGTGATCATCAGCCCGATGACCGCGAGGCAACCCCGGATGCCGGGCGCGACGCCCAAGGTCCACCACAGCCCGGCGGCGAACGCCGCGACCGCGAGCAACAGCAGGAACAGCCAGGTGGTGCCGTGCACCGCGGCCCCCAGCACCGCCATTCCGCTGAAGGCCGCGGACATCCCGAGCGCGTTCACCGCAGGGTGGCGCAGCGGGCTCAGCAACGTACCGATGCCGCAGATGAACGCGCCGACGCTGGTCATGGCCCCGGCGACCGGGTCGTCCAGCAGCCGGCCGAGGACCGTGGCGAGCAGCACGGCCAGTACGGCCCGTGCGATCGCCGAGGGAGCGGCGAATGCCCTCTGGATGAGTAGCCCGTCCCGGCCTGTCGTGATCAGCGACGACCACCAGCGCATGTCCGGGCCTCCTTAGCGGCACGGCGCGGGAGCAGCGCTTTCATCCTCTGCCAGTCCCGGCGTGGCTGCCACTCGCTGCGCTGGGACGGCGCCGCCTCCCGGGGGAGGTCGCCGCCGTCCTGGGACTCTGTGGTGCCTGCCGGTCAGGGCGGGCGGGCATCTCCGGCGTCGGCCTGGGCGAGCAGGGTGGTGAACACCCGCTCCCAAGTGCCGTTGATCGCCCAGTTTCGCAGCCGGGTCCCCTCGTCGCGCACATCGCGGTTGGGCGTTCATGCACCAGCCGATCGTTCGCTCCTCCAGCGGCGGGCAGGACGACGAAGCCCTTCGAGGCGGCCGCGTGGTGTCCGGGGCGGGGTAGTGAGCGAAATGACACACTCGGTGTACAGCTTGGTGGTCAGCTGAAGGCCGCAGCCGCCGAGCAACAACCCGCAGCAGAACGTGTCGTGCTCGTGACGGCGGCGGAAGGCGTCCAGCTCGATAGCCTCCAGCGGCAGCATCAACGGCTCCTCCGATTCCGCTCCGCCCAGGCCCGCCGCAATGCAAGAGCCCGGGTGGCCTCCGATGCGCGGCGACGCTGGACACGGGCCGCCTCGACCGGGGTCGGCGCATCGTCCGGCGCGGGCTCGGGGTGTGACCGAGATACGCGCCAAGGGGGCGCCGAGATGATCTGGAAGCCCTGATGCGCTCGGATTCACCTGCGACGGCGGGTGGCAGGGCCGCGTTCGGCAACGTGCCGGGCGACAGCGTCGACGCCGGGGCGGGCGTACCGCTCCAGAGAGCGGACGGAAGCATGGCGGGAGCGGGCCAGAAGCATCGGAGTGGATGTGCCGCCCTCGGCATCGTGTGTCAGGGCACCGCGGCGTAGCCGGTGGAGCGTTCACCAGCCCAGGTCCTCGATGTCCTCAGGTGAGGCGAGGCGGTCGGCCGGCAGTCGGGTGTTCTCCTCGAAGGTCTCTTCGGTCCGGCGGTAGGAGAGCCGGGCCCGGCCGGTCTCCGGGCACACGTCCAACGTCGGCGTCCCGGCGGGGGCCTTGCGATCGGTGAGGAACAGCGGGCCGCGGGTGCGGCGGCCGATGAACCGGGGCAGGAGCTGGGTGGTGCCGGACTGTCAGTCAATCCACTCGGTCGCCCCGCCCTTGGCGGTGATCTTCTCGCGCTTGTCCTGCGGGTACAGGTCTTCCACGTTCAGGCACAGCGCCTCATCAGCCGCGGACTCGTAGAGCATCTTCCAGAACGTCTTCTCCCGCAGGCCGACGGCCACACGCCACAGGGCGGTGTTCTGGTTATCGGCCAGGGCCTTGGTGCGATCCGGCGGTGCCGGCCTCCGCTCGATGCCGATGGCCGGATCGCCTTCGATCCAGCCCTGGCGCGGCCACCAGCCGATTGCCTTGCGCGCGATGGACAGCTCCCGGTTGACGGCGTCGGCGTCCATCTCGTCCGCCCGCGCCGCCGCCACATGATGGATTCCAAGGGGGAGTTGTGGCTGCGGGTGACCGATGAGCCTTGCTGATTCCTGTGACCGGCGCCCTTCGTGGTGACAGTCGGGTCCGGTTGACGGGCCTCGTACGGGGACAGCCGACGGGAGTAGATTCTGGCCCTGAGTGCAGGCGCGGATGAGGAGCACAGCCAGTGACCAGCGACAGTCGCATAGGACCGCCCAGTTTTGGAAGCGAACGCGACATGCTGCGGGCTTTTCTCGACTACCACCGTGCGACTCTCGCCATGAAGTGCGAAGGGCTTACCGACGAGGAGCTGCGGCAGCAGTCGATGCCGCCGTCCACGCTCTCGCTGCTCGGTCTGGTGCGGCACATGGCGGAGGTGGAGCGTGCTTGGTTCCGTCGAGTGTTCGAGGACAACGACGCTCCCATGGTCTGGTCCGACAAGATCGACTTCCAGGCGGCCTACGACGCGAGCGCGTCGACCAGGGATGAGGCGTTCGTGGCCTGGGAGGCCGAGGTGGAGAACTCGCGCCGTATCGAGCGGGAGGCCGAGTCCCTGGACCAGGCCGGGTGGCAGCCGAGATGGGGCGAGGAGGTATCGCTGCGGATGGTGATGGTGCACGTGCTCCTGGAGTACGGCCGCCACAACGGGCACGCGGACTTTCTGCGTGAGGGTGTCGACGGGACAGTGGGCGCCTGAGTCCGCAGGAGCCACCGGTCTGTGTGAAGACCGGCGATCTGCTGCAGGATTCGCCGCAATGGGCCCCGTGGCGGCCGGCCGTGGGCAACGCGCCGCGGCTCAGCGACGCGGAGCTGGTGACGCCGGCGATGATGCAGGTCATGTCGGGCTTCACCTCCGAGGCCCGGTGATTGCGGCACGCCCGCGCTCACCTGCGGCATCTTTTTCCCTACCCCGCCCCAGCAGCCCGGCTGCAACAAGCGGTTGCGCAAGGCGGCTGATCTGATCCGGCACCTCACCCGCACGCTGGCCCGCAACAACATGCTGTGGACCGACGATGTATGGGTGGTGGACTCCACGCCGGTCGAGTGCGGCCGCTCCCGCGAGACCGTCAAACGCTCCGACCTGGCCGGATGGGCCCAGTACGGGTACTGCGCGAGCCACTCACGCTACTTCTGGGGTCTACGGCTGCACCTGGTGTGCACCCTGCACGGTCTTTCGATCGCCTTCGCCGCTGACTGGAGCCAAGGCCGCCGAGCGCGAGACGCTGCTCGACCTGCTCGACCTGCTCGCCGTCGAACCACAGCTCACCGACGGACGGCCAGGACAGACCGTGATCGGCGACAAGAACTACTTCGGCCGCGACTTCGCGCAGCAGCTGGCCAAGCTGGGCATCAGGCCGCTGCGGCAGGTCATCGAGTCCGTCAAGGAGACTTTCAAGGGCCGGCTCGACCTCGAACGACATCGCGGCCGCACCCCCGGCGGCACGGCCGTCCGCGTCCTGCAGCGCACCCTCGCTCTCACCGCGGCCATCTGGCACAACGACCACACCAGCCAGACAACCGGACGCGCGCTCACCGCCTACGACCACTGAACCCCTTGGAATCGATCATCTGGAACAGCCCCGAGACCAATCAAGAGTCAGCGAGCCGGATGCCGGAAGGTTCTCACCCGAGACCCGAGTCATCCGTCCACGACCTCCCGAGACAGAGCGACCAGCGGGCAGGATGGCCTCATGACAAAACTGTCCGTACGGTCGGTCCGTCGTGCCACCTCTGGTTCGGTGCTGTCGTTGTGGTCACAGGACTCTGTGCTGTCGATCGGCTCAGTGGGATCGGTGCTGTCCGTGGGGTCCGTCGGTTCGGCCTTGTCAGTGGGCTCGATCGGAAGCGCCCTGTCGGTCGGCTCGGTCGGCTCCTCCCTGTCGCTGATCTCAACCGGGTCGTGGCTGAGTACAGGATCGTTGTTTTCCGCGCAGTCGCGGTGGTCGGTGCTGTCCTGGCGTTCCTCTCGCGGTTTCCTGGCCGCGGGAGCGGTAGGGGCAGCGACCGGAGGCGCCCTGCTGTTGGCCCAGATGCTGCACAAGGCGGATACCGGCACCGGATGACCCTGATCAGGTTGAGAGGCTATTTCGCTCGGGGTTTCCATCGACGGTGATCGGGGTGACTCGTCCCGTGGACGGGACCAGCTCGCTCCAAGTGGGAGAAGTCGAGGTAATCCGTTAGGCCATCGGCTACGACGCCCGCCGGCGTCACTGTGGGAGCGGCCGACTTCGGTCCTCTGGCGGAACATCAGCTTGGGAAGCTGCGACCATTTAGGACCGTTTCGGCTGTTGTCCTGGGCGAACAGCCTGGGCGTGATCGCGTACGCGGATTGGAGCTGACCTGGCGAGATCCCTGTCTGCGATCGCATTTGATGCGGTCCGGGCCAGGTCAAGAAATTCCTCCCTCGGCGCCCTCCGCACCGCCCGCGCCGAATGGCGCCGCGTCCAAGCCACAACAGCCACCGAATCCTGGCTCGGCTCAAGCTCGGCCGGTTTCAGTGCGCGGTCTACATGCTCCAGCCGGACGGCACCCGGGCCCGCAAGTTCGCCTACGGCAAGACCTGGGCCGAGTGCGACACCGAGCGACGGGAGCTCCTCGCCAAGGTCCACCAGGGCGTGCCCGTTCCCACACGGTCGGCCAAGCCTCTCCGAGCACGGAGCCGCCGCTCGCATCGCTCCTGTACGTGACACGCTGAGCGTGATGCCCAAGGGCGGAGGCGGGGCGCCATGATGTTGAAGCCTTCAGCTCGGAGACGTCGCTTTCATCCTGGTCAGCAGGTCGCGTGCGCTTGTCGCGTGTGCTTGTTGCCCGTGCCCCAGTTACTCGGTCCCGTACGAGCTCGTCGACACCCGGGGCCGGGCCTGCTTGCACGGCGACGAACTGATCGTCACCGCCGTCGGCGACGGCCACTCCTGCGCAGCCGCCCAGCGGGCGACGCGCCGTGAGTCCTGGTCGCCGCGGTCACGTCGGCATTCCCCGCTCGGCCAGGCCGCTCTCGTACGCGATGATGACCAGTTGTGCGCGGTCCCGGGCGTGCAGCTTGGCCAGGAGGCTGCCGACGTGGGTCTTCACGGTCGGCATGCTGATGACCAGACGTTCGGAGATCTCCGCGTTGGACAGGCCGTTGGCGATCTGGACGAGGACTTCGTGTTCCCGCTTGGTGAGACCGACGAGTCGTGGAGCGGGGCGGGGCGTCTCGCCGCGCCGGGAGAAGTTGGCGATGACGCGCCGGGTGACCGTCGGGGCCAGTACGCCCTCGCCCGTGGCGATGACCCGGATGCCGTCGACCAGGTCGGACGGCGAGGCGTCCTTCAGCATGAAGCCGCTGGCGCCCGCCTGGAGGGCCGGGTAGACGTACTCGTCCATGTCGAACATGGTCAGGGCCAGCACCCGGACACCGGTCAGCGTCTCGTCGGAGCAGATCTCCCGGGTGGCCGCGATGCCGTCGAGAACCGGCATCCGGAGGTCCATCAGGACGACGTCCGGGGCGAGTTCCCGGGCGAGCCGGACCGCCGTGGCGCCGTCGCCCGCCTCGCCGACGACCTCCATGCCGGGTGTGGAGTCGACGAGGACCCGGAAGCTCCCACGCAGCAGTGCCTGGTCGTCCGCGATCAGTACCCGGACCGACTCGGCCATGCGTGTTCCCCGGTTCCTCGTCCGCTCGTAGGTGACATTTGACATTTTACCAAGGCCCTATCGTCAACTCGCCCGCCACGTAGGGCCCTTCACGCCACGTCCAGAATCAGCTCCGCTGTGCCGTCGGCCCTCGCCCCGACCGTCGTACCGTACGACTCCGACAGCCGGGTGACATCAGTGAGGATCTCTTGGGCCTCGGCCTGGTCCGCCAGGCGGGGGCGGCCCCTGCGGTGCACCGGCAGGCCGAAGCCGAGGTCGACCGGGTGGAGGCGGGCCGCCACGAGGGTGCCGTCGTCGAAGGTGAGGACCGGCAGGAGCGACTGCCAGTAGCGGCGGTGCGGGGCGAACAACCGGGTGCCGTGGCCGCCAAGTCGGTCGTAGTAGCGGCCCGGGGTGGGCGGCCGGTCGGTGGTGACCTTGGCGTAGTCCTCGGCGGAGACGCGGTCGGTGAGTTCGATTTGGCTGACGATGTTGCCGAGGCTGTAGAAGATCGGCCTGTTCCGGTACAGCTCGACACCGCGAAGGAAATGCGGGCCGTGCCCGACCACGACGTCCGCGCCCTCGTCGATCACCCGGTGGGCGAAGGCACGCAGGAACTCGCCCGGTGTCTCGGGCTTCGGGCCGGGCTCGTGGGAGTGCACGCTCACCACGACGAGGTCCGCGCGCAGGCGGGCCTCACCGACCCAGCGGGAGATCTCGTCGAGGTCGCGCGGATCGCACTCGGTCGTGAAGCCCGGTTCGTCCGCCGTCAGGAAGCGGGTGCCGAAGAGACTGAGCCGGTCGGGGGCGAGGATGGCGGGGTCGACCCCGAGGAGGGTGCGGGCCTCGGCCCGGCGGGCGCGCAGACCCGTCTCGGCGTCGATCGTCCGCAGCACGTCCATCTGAGGGGCCGTCACCCGCAGGGTCGCGGAGTGGCGCAGCGGGTTGAGGCCCGGTCGGCCGGGCAGTTCCGGCGACGGATCGGCCGCCTCCTGGCCGGGCAGGAACGTCGTGGTGCAGGCGAGCAGCGCCAGGCTGCCGCCCGGCCGGTCGACGTGGACGGGTCGGCGCGCCGTGGTGAGGTCGGCGCCGATCCCGGCGAACGGGATCCGCCTCGACCGCAGCAGGTCCACGGTGCCGAGCACACCCTCCGTGCCCAGGTCCATGGCGTGGTTGTTGGCGCAGCCCAGCACGGTGAACCCGGCCGTCGTGATCTCGTCCAGTACACCGGAGTCCGCGATCAGGCAGCCGCCGCCGGCCGCGTTGTGCACCGGGTGTCCGCGACCGTCGTAGGGGACCACCTCCAGGTTGGTGACGGCGAAGTCGGCGCCGTGGAGGAGTTCCTGGAGCCGTCCGGCGGCCGGGTCGGAGGTGATCACCGCTCCCCGGGTCGCCATGCAGTCGCCGGAGAGGGCCAGGGTCAGCCGGGTCACCGCCGGGCCTCCGTGACCGCGCGGGTCAGCGCGCCGCCCGGATCGGAGCCGGTGACGTCGACGCGGCGGCCCTCCACCGTGACGGTCGGTGTCAGCGCCACCTTGCGGGAGGCGGCGATGTCGGAGACGTACCGCACCCAGGGCAGGTACGGGGCGTCCTCGACGCAGCGCGCGAAGGACGCCCCGGTGATGCCGGCGTCCCGGCCCGCCGCGATCAGCTGGGCCTCGCTGAGCCCGGGGCCCTGTTCGGCGGGCTGCTTCGCGAAGAGGACCGTGGAGTACTGCTCGAACCTCCCCGCGTCCGCCGCGCAGGCCGCCGCGGAGGCCGCCTGTGTCGAGTAGCCCGCGGGTTCGCTGCGGTCGTCGAGGAAGGCCACCGGGTGGTAGACGACGCTCACCCCGCCGTGCGACTTCAGACCGTTCAGGGCCGCGGTCAGGGCCCGTTCGGTACGACGGCATTCGGGGCAGAGGTAGTCGAGGTACACGTCGATACGTACGGCGCCGGTGGAGGCGGCCACGCCCGACTTGTCGGCGGCGATCCCGGCCGGTACGCGGCTCGGTGCCTCGCCGGGGGCCGTGTTGTTCGCCCGGACGAGGCCCGCGCCGACCAGCGCGGCGGCGACCACCACCAGGACGGCCACCAGCGACACCACGAGCGTGCGCCGTCGCCGGTGCCGTTGGTGGACCATCTGACGCACCATGGCGTCCGTTGTTTGTGTGCCCGTCATGCCCCTCACTCCTTCGGGTCCAGGACCCAGCTGTCCAGCGCGTATCGGGTGCGCGGATTCCGGATCAGGAGGGCGGCCGCGCCGAGCAGCACCAGGTCGCGCGCGATGTCGAGCGCGTAGCCGCGTGCGGCGCCACCGCTGAGCGTGCCTCCGCCGCCGAAACAACCGCAGTCGATGGACATGCCCCGTGCCCACACCGAGGCGATGGCCGCCGCATACGCGACCAGCAGTACGGCCGCGCCCGCCGCTGCCGCCCTGGTGGCCAGCCCGGCCACGAGCAGCAACGCGAGCGCCACTTCGACGAACGGCAGGACGCCACCGACGAGTTGGGCCGAGTCGTCGGGCACGATGCGATAGAGCGCGACCGTCCGTCCGGCTTCCGTGAGGTCTCCGATCTTCACCAGACCGGCGTAGGCCAGGACCGCCGCCAGGAGCAGCCGTGCCGCGAGCCGTGCCGCGTCCGCCCAGTGCCCGGTCGTGGCCCGGATGCCGGCCGTTGTGGTGACATCTGTCGTGCTCGCGTCCACCGTGCTCTGTCCTCCCCGGTTCATGAGGTGCGGGAGAACCGGTAGCCGGCGAGGCCCAGTGCGACCGCGGTGAGGGCGGCCAGGAAACCGAGTTCGGCGACCACGGGTGGGTGCCAGTCGCCGAGCATCAGCCGGGTCTGCTCCGAGGTGAGCACGCTCGGTCCTGGCAGGGTTCGGCGGACCGCGTCGACGCCGTACGTCAGCGGGTTGAGCTTGACGACGGTGTCGAGCCAGCCAGGCAGACCGTTGGGCGGGAACATCGCCCCGGAGAAGAACATCAGTGGCATCAGGCTCAGGTTCACCACGACCTGGAAGGTGTCGACCTGCCGGATGGTGACGGCGGCGAGCAGCCCGAGCGAGGTGAACATGAGGGAGACCAGCAGGAGTTCGAGCAGGACGACCAGCAGCATCGGCGTGTAGCGGATGCTCGCGATCCCACCGACGGACAGCACCATGAGGCCGTAGACCGCGCCTGTGGTCGCGCCGCCGAGGGCCAGTCCGAACACGATGGACGCGCGCGGGAACGGCGCCACGAGCATCTGGCGCAGCACCCCCAGCCTGCGGTCCCACACCAGCGAGATGCCCACCGCGATCGCCGGGGCCTGTACCGACATGACGAGCGCTCCGGGGAACAAGTAGGCCCGGTAGTCGTTCAGTTGGGCCTTGCCGAGGCTGGACGACGCCGCGTCGAGGCCCGTGCCGAGGACGACGAGGAACAGCAGGGGCGTCACCAGCCCCATGGCCAGGCGCACGGGGTTGTGCCGCAGCCGGGTCATCTCCCGCCGCCAGAGCAGCAGGACGGGGCGTGCGGGGTTGCGGGACCGGTCGGGCGGTGATGGTGCGGCGGTGATGTCGCCGAGTGCGGCGGGTGCGGTGTCGGTCCGGCTCATCGCAGTCCTTCCCCGAGATTGCCGAGCGTGCGCGGGCCTGTCGTGCTCTCCCGGATGGCGAGACCGGTGTGGTGCAGGAAGACGTCGTCGAGGGTGGGCGGGGCGATGGCGACCTCGCGTACGGTCACGCCGAGTTCGGTGCACAGGCGGGGCACCAGGGCCGCCGCGCGCTCGACGCGGAGCAGCAGGCCGTCCGGAGTGGGCTCCGCCGGGAGGCCGAACCGGTCGCCGAGGGCGGCGGCGGCGCGCTGGTCGTCCTCGGTGCGCAGGACGACGAGGTCGGCCCCGATGACGGACTTGAGGTCCGCGGGTGTGCCCTCGGTGACGACCTTGCCCCGGTCGATGATCGCGATCCGGTCGCAGTGCTCGGCCTCGTCCAGTTGGTGGGTGGTGACGAAGACCGTGATGCCCCTCTCCCGTCGCAGCCGTTCCAGGTGGTCCCAGACGGCGGCGCGGGTCTGGGCGTCCAGTCCGGTCGTCGGCTCGTCGAGGAACAGCACGCTGGGCTCGGCGAGCAGGCCGCGGGCGATCTCCAGGCGGCGGCGCAGTCCGGTGGAGAACTGCCGTACGGGCACCCTGCGGCGCTCGGAGAGGTCCATCAGGTCGAGCATCGAGGCGATCGCCTCGCGGGACGCGCGGCGGGACAGACCGCACAGGTCGGCCTGGAAGCGGAGGTTCTCGGCGGCGGTGAGGTCCAGGTCGAGGGTCGACTCCTGGAACACGATGCCGATACGGCGGCGGACCTCGGCGGGCCGGGCGGCGACGTCGAAGCCGGCCACCTCCGCGCGGCCCGCGGTGGGCCGCAGCAGGGTGGTCAGCATGTTGATGGTGGTGGTCTTGCCCGCGCCGTTCGGTCCGAGAAAGCCGTACACGCTGCCCGTGGGCACGGTCAGGTCGAGCCCGTTCACGGCCGGTGCGGTGCCGTAGTACGCGTAGAGGCCCTCGGCCCGGATCGCTGTCATGAGCGACTCCCTTCGGAGGAGCGGGTGTCGCCGTGGGTGGGGTGCGGGTCCTTGTCGCCCGGGCGCGCGTGCTCGCCCGGGCGACGGACCGCCAGGACCGTGCGGAACACGCTGAGTTCGCCGGGCTCGTCCACCGGCCGCCCGTCGGCCTCCACCCAGGCGTGCGCGCCGAACGGTTCGGTTCTGAATCCCGTGCACCAGTCGGCCCACCTGCCGTGTGCCCGGCACAGCAGGACGGTGGCCACGGAACGCTGGAGGCAGCCGAGGCCCGCGCAGCGGGTGCTGACCGAGACGACGGACCGGCGGGCCCGCGCCACCTCGGCGTATCCGGCGGGGCGGGACCCCTTGCTGACCACGCCCAGCACGCGGTGCAGCCGGGCCGGGGGCAACCGGACCAGCAGTCGTGCCGCCCCGGCGGCACACCGGGGGCCGAACTGCCGGTACCAGGGCAGCCGCGGGGCCTGTTCGGCCACGGCGGGGGTGGTCACGAGGCCACCTCCACCAGTTTGGCCGCGCTGAGCGCGTCGATGAGGGCCTGGACGTCCTGCCGCGCCTGGTCGTCGCTGACGGGGGCCGCGGCGCACAGGCCGGCGGCGGCCGCGTCGGGCGCCGTTCCGTCGAGCAGTTGGCGCAGGACGCCCGCGCCGGAGTGGTTCAGCTGCCAGTAGCGGCCGCGGCGCCCGTCGAGCAGGACGGCCCCGGAGTCGATGTCGGTGAGAGTGACGTCGCGGGCGAGGGTCAGCTTCATCGGAGTTCTCCCGTGTGCGTGTTCCGGGCGGAGGGCGGGGGGTACGTCTCCGGGTGTGTCCGCAGCCAGCTCTCGCAGGCCACGGTGGTGTCGATCGGCTGGAGATGGTGGGACATCGGCCCCGGGTTCAGCACCGCGGACCGGAAGGCCGCCGGGTCGATGAGGCCGAGCCGGGCGAGGTGGGAGTCCTCGCACAGCTCCAGGATCCGGGCCCGGTTGCGGGCCAGGCCGCGGAACGCCTCCGCGCTGAACTCGCCCTTGTCGCGGCGGCCCAGGATGTCCGCGGGGACGAGACCCTGCCCGGCCGAGGTGAGCAGCGGCTTGAACCGTCCGCCGAGCAGGCGCTGGTCGATCCGGGTGGCCAGGGCCGCCTCCACCACCCGGTCGTCGAGGAAGGGCGCGTCCCAGGTGATGCCGGTGTCCCCGAGGGCGGTGTTGACCTGGCGGACGGTGGTCCCCTCGAAGACGAGTGAGGCGAGTGCCTGGTGCCGGGCCCGGTCGGCGTCCAGGGGCCCGGGTCCCTCGGTGGCGGCGTCGGTGAGCAGGGCGCGGACCGCGGCCACGGCGTCGGGGGTGGCCCAGGCCGGCATGCGGGGCGCGAACACCCAGCCGAAGTCCGGCTCGTCGGCGGGCGGCGACGGGGCGTCGATGCGGGCGGCGACCCGACCGAGGTTCTGCCCGAACGTCGACCGGTCGAGCAGCGAGCGTACGGTCGCCCGCCACGGCCAGCGATTGGCCAGCCGGTAGCGGTTGACCAGCCGCAGCCCGCCGACCGGTGTGGCCCGGGCCAGGGACCAGGCGCAGGCGGGCATCCGGCCGAACAGCTCGTCACCGCCGAAGCCGGTCAAGTGCAGTGTGGCGCCCTCCGCCGTGGCCCGCTTGGCCAGGTCCTGGATGTGGGCGAGTCCGGAAGCCCAGGTCGAAGGGCCTTCCGGGGCCGCGCCCACGAGGTCGGCGGTGTAGCCGACGTCGAACAGGTTCTCGGCGCGGTCGGCGGACAGTGTGTGGTGCCGGGCAGCCGGCAGGCACTCCGCGGCCCGGCGGGCCCACATCGTGTCCGCGTTGGCGCTGTCGATCGGCATCACGTGGTAGGTGACCAGGTCGGCGCCGGACGCGTGGGCGAGGAAGCAGAGCGAGGTGGAGTCCAGGCCGCCGGACAGGTCGGCGCTGAGGGTGCCGCCCGCGGCGACCCGGGTGGTGATGGCGTCGTCCAGCGCGGAGCGGACGGCGGCCGCGCCCTCCGCGAGCGTGAGGGACGGCTCCGGGAGTTCCCACCAGCGGGTCTGCCGGGCCCGGCCGTCCGCGTCCAGTTCCAGCCAGTGGCCGGTGGTGAGCGCCTCGACGCCCCGGCGGACGGGGCGCTGGGCGAGCGGCCAGGGTGGTCCGCCCGGCGCCAGCAGACGGGCGGCGAGCACGGTCTCGTCGAGGTCGGCGCCGGTCAGCCGGAGCAGGGGGTCCACCCCGCTCGCGGCGACGGTCACCCCGCCGACGACGGCCATGAAGATCTGTCGTACGCCGACGGCCGAACCCTGCACCCTGGTCCTGCCGTCCAGTGACACCGCCAGGTGGACGGCGCCCGGCAGCCGGGACGCGATCGCGTCCACGTCGTGCAGCGAACGCAGTCGGCCGAGCGCGGCCACCGCGGCGGTCTCGTCGAGCCGGGTGTGTCCCAGCACGACCATCCGCCGTGGGCCCGCCTCGACGACGACGGCTTCTGCCTCGGGCCAGTCGCCGACGATCCAGGGCCGGCCCGACGCGTGGTCGATACGCCGTGCCGCCCGCAGCCGGCCGGCCGACGCGGCACCGGCCGGGCAGTCCGGAAGAACCACGAATTCCATGTCGCCTTGTTCCCCGTCTCCTAGGTCCCCCGGATGGTGCCGGTGCGCGTGAACGCACCGGCACCGGACGTGATCACCAGAAGCAGACGATCGCGTAGCCGCAGCCGGCGAAGTCGTTGCAGCTTCCGACACCGAGGCACTTCGTGAGCTCCTCGAAGTCGCCGACTTCCTGGAGCATGGGGGGTTCGTAGATCGCGGACATGGTGCCTCCCGTTTCGGATCGGTCAGACCGACCTTGTTCGGCCTGTGATCTGTCACGGAAGCTACGTGGCGGAATGTCCCACGGGCATGGGGCAGTTGTCCCACGCCGGTCCTGTCAGCTGTCCCAACGACGCTGGCGCACCCAGCCCCAGCCGAGGGCGGCGACGGTCCAGGCCAGCAGCACCGTGAAGCCGAAGACCGTGTGCGGGGAGCGGACGGTGAGCAGTTCGTTTCCCGCCTGGTCGGGGAAGTACCGGGCCATCTCCTTGGTCGCCCCGATGAGGGACAGGATGTGCGTCCCGGCGAGCACCATCGGCAGCAGAACGGCCAGCGGTACGACGGCGTTGCGGGCGATCGCCGCGATACCGGCGGCGAAGAGGCACATCAGGGTCAGATAGACGACCGCCCCGGCCAGGGCGCGCGGGACACCGTTCGCGCCGAGCGAGGAACCGTGGGACCCGAGAGCCGCCTGCGTGACCAGGTAACCGAGGACTGTGACGGGGACGGAGACGGCCACCGCCGCCAGGGCGGTGACGACCGTCTTCGCCGCGTAGAGGCGCCCGCGCCGGGGTACGGCGAGCAGCGAGACACGGATCATGCCGGAGGTGTACTCGCTGGTGACGACGAGCACGCCGAACACGATCAGCGCCAACTGGCCGTAGAGGATGCCGTCGAGACCGGCCTGCTCCGGGGTGAAGTCGGAACGCAGGCTCGGGTTGTCGGACTCCAGCGCGTTCTTCGCGGACCAGCCGTCGAGGGCGGCGATGAGCACGCTGACCGCGGCGAACAGGAGCAGCGAGATCTGGGTGCCGCGGATGCCGCGCAGCTTGGTGGTCTCGGCGCGGACGGCCGCGAGGGTCTCAGACATGCGTGTTCCTGCCTTCCTGGCCGAGGGCCCGTCGGCCTTCTCCGATGACGTCGAGGAAGGTCTCCTCCAACGACCCGGTGTGGGTGCCGAGTTCGTCGAGCGGGAAGCCGCCCGCCGCGGCGATCCGGCTGACGTCCGCGGCCGCCATGCCCACGACGTCCAGGCCGCCGCCGGGGACACGGGTCACGGTGGCGCCGCCGCCTTCCAACTCCCTGCCGAGCCGGTCGGGTTCGGGGGTGCGGACGCGGACGTAGGACCGTCCGTGGCGCTCGATGAAGTCCGACATCCCGGTGTCCGCGAGGAGTCGGCCCCGGCTGATGACGACCAGGTGATCGGCGACCAGGGCCATCTCGGTCATCAGATGGCTGGAGATGAGGACGGTACGGCCCTCGGCTGCCATCGAGCGCAGCAGGCCGCGCAGCCAGCGGATGCCCTCGGTGTCCAGGCCGTTGACCGGTTCGTCGAGCACCAGCACGGGTGGGTCGCCGAGGAGCGCGGCGGCCAGGCCCAGTCGCTGGCCCATGCCGAGGGAGAAGGTGCCGGTGCGGCGCCGGGCCGCGTCCGCGAGCCCGACCGCCTCCAGGACCTCGGCGACCCGGCCGCGAGCGATCCGGTTGCTCTGCGCGAGCCAGCGCAGATGGTCGCGCGCGGTCAGGCCGCGGTGCGGGGCCGAGGTCTCCAGCAGGGCGCCGATGTGGCGCAGGGGGTAGGCCAGGTCGCCGTAGGCGTGCCCGTCGATCCGCGCGGTTCCGGTGTCGGGGCGGGTGAGGCCCAGCATCATCCGCAGGGTGGTCGACTTCCCGGCGCCGTTGGGGCCGAGGAAGCCGGTGACGGCTCCGGGCCGCACCGTGAAGGTCAGGCCGTCCACGACGGTGGTCGGCCCGTACCGCTTGGTCAGGTTCTGGACGTCAATCACGCCACGAGTCTGGCCGCGGCGGCCGCACCGCACATCGGACCGGGGTCGGGACGGTGCGGGCCGGCTCCGCGGACCGGACCCATACCGGGGTATGAGACCGTTTCAGCCATATGCGGTGGGCGGGACGTATGGCGGTTGTCGTGGCACTAGTACGGCAGTGTCGCGAGGATCCCGAAGCCCGCGCCGGGGCGAGGGCCCGCCGTGAGGGTCCCACCGTGCGCGACGGCCCGTTCCCTCATTCCGACGAGCCCCATCTCGCCGCCGGGCACGGTCGGCCGGTGCCCGGCTCCGGGGCCGTCGTCGGTGACGCCGATCGTCAGCACCCCGTCCTGCGCGGTGACGTTGACCAGGCAGCGGGTCGGGGCAGCGTGTTTGACGACGTTGGTCAGCGCCTCCTGGACGATCCGGAACGCGGTCAGCGCGACTCCGTCGGGTGGTTCCTCCGCGCAGTCGGAGCGCAGGTCGACGCTGACGCCCGCCGCCTCAGCCGTACGGACCAGGGAGGGCAGGTCCGACAGTCCGGGGACCGGCTGGAGGTCCTGCTGCTGGTCGACGTGTTCTCGGCGCAGCACCTTGAGGGTGGCCCGCATGTCGCGCAGCGCCCTGCGGCTGATGTCCTCGATGACGGTGAGGGCTTCTCTGGCCTCCTCTGGGTGGGTGGCGATGACGTGGTTGGCGACCCCGGCCTTGATCGCGATCAGGCCCACGCTGTGGGTGACGACGTCGTGGATGTCCCGGGCGATCCTCATTCGTTCTTCGACCTTGGCCTGCTCGGCCGCCTGCACGATGGTCCGCCGCAGGCTCTCGCGTCGCTCCCGTACGGCCGTCCCCGCGGCCCACGTCGCCCCCAGCACCAATAGCCCGAACAGCAGTTGCACCGCCAGGGTGCCGCCTGTGTAGTGCTGCCCGCCCGTCACCGTCAGCAGGGCCGCGCCTGCCGTGCTCGCCCCGCCGACGATCACGGCCGAGCGCCCCAGCTGCCGTCGCCGTGTCGTCGCGACCAGGTACAGGGCGTAGGCCGCGGAGAGGAAGACGGCAGGGCCGAGACCGGCGGCCAGCGCCACGCAGGACGCGGTGAGGACGATCGCGAACACCGGGACGGGCCATAGTCGCCGTACAGCGAGCGGCAGCGCGGTGGCGAGCGAGAGCAGCGATATGGCGAGCCCACCGGGCGCGCCGCCGCTGTCGGGCCGTACCAGCGTCAGTTGCGGAAGCAGGGCGAACCCGAGGGCCGCCGCCCCGTCGAGGAGGACCAGGCGTCGGCGCGAGACATCTCCCATGTCCCAAACCTAGGTGTCTGATCAGCCGGGCGTCCAACGCGGCCGGAACAGGACCATGACCGCTCAAGTCGGTGTAGTCCGTCCGTTTCGTCTGCTTAGGCTGTCACCGTCTGTGCAGGCGTTCAACGCTTACCACGGGGGTGCAAAGCTATGCGGATCAACCTGTTCATCCTCAGTGAGGACCCGGTGTCCCTGGCCGGACTCGAGGCGATCGTCGAACAGGACGACAGCGTCAACCTCATCGGCACAGCGGTCGACGAGTCCCACGGCCTTCGATGTCTGGAGAACAACCCGCTCCGCCCGGACGTCGTGCTCATCGGTGAACCACCGTCAAAACGCGCCATCTGCAGGAATGTTGAGTGGATCGTCTCCCTTTACCGCCGGGAGAAGTCACGGCCACAGATCGTCGTGGTGTCGCAGAACGACTACGACGACGTGATCGTCTCCGCCCTCCGCCTCGGCGTGAACGGGTATCTCGCGCGGATCGCGTCCCCGGAGGAACTGTTTCAGTCCCTGCACATCGTGGCGCGCGGGGGCGCCGCGTTCAGCCCGACGATCGCGGCTCGCTTCAGCAGGTTCTTCGCCACCATGCAAAGGCTTCCCGAGCCGCCCGAGTTCTCGCAACTGACCGGCAGGGAGGCAGAGATACTGGAACTGCTCGCGGACGGCATGAACAACCGTCAGATCGCCCGGCGCCTCTTTCTCGCAGAGAAGACCGTACGCAACTACGTCTCCCGCATCTTCACCAAACTGGAGGTGCACGACCGGGCCGCCGCCGTACTGCGCGCACGCGACGCCGGTTTCGGCGACCAGCCCGACACCGTACTGCCCCAACACGCCTGACAGCGCCAGGAGATCGAGCGCGCGGCCCTCTGGTCGGCGTGCTCGCGGCGCCGGCGACTTCGTTGGCGGCCGGATCGCCGTGGAACCGGCAGCACTGGGCAGCGACCGGATCAGCAGCGTGACCCGGGTCAAGGCGGTCGGCATCGACGTCCCCAGCCATCCGGTTGCCGACACCTTCGGGCCGACGCCGGTCGAACTGTCCCGCCTCTCCTTCCACGATTCCTCGAAGTTCGGTCCCGCCAAGCTCACCCAGGCCATGGACGCCGAGGAGCATGCGGGAAGCCAGCAGGACGGCCTCCGTCAACAGGTCCTTCCACCACTCGACGCAAGGCTGACCGCCGACACCTACACCTCGGTGTTGCCTCAGTTCGAGAAGGCCGAGGCCGACGCTCATGTGTGCTGAATCCGTTCTTGCGGCGAGCGCCCACGAGCCAGCCACCCGCCTGCCCTGTGCCGCAGCTGCTAGAAGCCCTACCACTCGTGTCGCGGTCTGGCTCGCGCCGATGCGGTACGCGGTTGTCGGCGGTTCGTGCGACCGGGTAGGGCGAGAACTGGGCTTGATCCGCTTCGACGGACATCCGAGATCACGGGTTCAGCCCCGGGAGGATGTCCATCATGGAGAGCATGGGGAAGAAGAAGCCTCGCCGCCCTCGTCGCTCGTTCACGTCGGAGTTCAAGGCCGAGGTCGACGCGGGCGAGCGCGACGGGCTGACCAGCAGCGAACGGGAGGAACTGGCCGCGCTGCGGCGGGAGAACCGCCGACTGCGCGAGGACGTCGACATCCTCAAGCGGGCCACCTTAGATTCAACCGGTCAAGGCAACACTCTCGGCTGGTGTTCGGAATCCCAGACACTTGCGCGGACGGTTGTTGAGCTTCGTCGCGATGGCGTCAAGGTCGTCCTGGCTGAAGGCCGAAAGGTTCGTTCCTTTGGGCAGGTACTGCCGGAGCAACTTGTCGGTGTTCTCGTTGGTGCCACGTTGCCAGGGGCTACGCGGTGCTGCGAAGAACACGTCGACACCGGTGTCAGCGCTGAGACGCTTGTGGGCCGCCAGTTCCATGCCTCGGTCCCAGGTCAGCGTGCCGCGTAGGCGGGGATCCATGCGTGCGTAGGTCTCGGCCAGAGCGGGAACGACCACAGTGGTGTGGCGGCCGGCGAGCTTCACGACCTGGAGAAACCGCGTCTTCCGGTCGACCAGTGTGGCGACCTGGCTGTTGTTCGAGCCGATCACCAGATCGCCTTCCAGGTGTCCGGACCCGCTGCGGTCGTTCGCCGCCTGGAGCCGCTCTTCGATCGGTCGGGCATCGCTGATCTGTGAACGCCACTGTCCCTTCACCGTGTGACGCTTGTTCTTCCGGATCGGGCGTCCAGTTCGCAGGCACTTGCACAACTCGCGGGATACCACTTTCCATCGGGTGGTGTAGACCGACCGCTAGATCGTCTCGTGGCTGATCCGCATCCCCGGGTCGGCACCGTGACGTAGACGCAGATGCCCGACGATCTGCTTCGGCGACCACTCCTCCCTCAACAGCGTCAGCACCGTCTGCCTCACCGCGGGCCCGCGGGCGAGCAGGCACTGTTTCGGACGCCGGGCGCGGTCAAGTGCGCGTTCTTGCGCCGCGATCGCCCGGTAGACGTCGCGGCCGCCGTCGTTGTTGACTTCACGGCTGATCGTCGACACCGCACGGCCCAGCAGGCCGGCAATCGCCCGGTAGGAATCGCCTGCACAAAGCCCGCGTGAGATCTCCTCCCGCTCGCCCATGGTCAAGGCGCCGGCGCGCGCCTTATGGGGTACGGGAGCGATTCCTCCGTGGTGTTTGAGGACGGTGAACACCGAGCCGGGCGGCTTGCCGATCTGTCTCGAGATGACGCTGATCGACTCCCCGGACCTCCACCACCGCCACAGGTCGGCCTTCATCTCGTCCGACATCCCCGGCCGACCCAGTCTCGCCACGTATGCCGTCCTCAACCAGACCTGTTGCTCTGACCGGTTGAATCAAAGACGGCTTTCTTCGCGAAGGAGATCCGGTGACGGTGTACCCGTTCATCGAGGCGGAGAAGCAGAGCGGCCACAACGTCAGACGGGCGTGTGAGCTGCTGAAGGTCTCCCGAACCGCCTTCTACGCTCGCCGCACCGACAGCCCCGGTCCGCGGGCGGTCCGCGATGCCGAGCTGACGGAGCAGATCACGGCCGTCCACACACGTTCCCGCGGCACCTACGGGGCTCCGCGCATCCACGCTGTCCTGAAGAACGAGGGCGCCAGATGCGGTCGTCGCCGTGTCGCCCGGCTGATGCGGCAGGCCGGACTCGCCGGCCTGCACCGCAGACGAGGCCACCGCACCACGATCCCCGATCCACAGGCAGCCGCCCGTCCCGACCTGGTACTTCGCGACTTCCAACCCGATGCCGGAGCCCTTGATACCCGTTGGTGCGGCGACATCACCTACATCCCGACCCAGGAAGGCTGGCTCTACCTGGCCACCGTCATCGACATCGCCTCCCGCAGGGTCGTCGGCTGGGCAACGGCCGACCACCTGCGCACCGAACTTGTCGCCCATGCTCTGCAGACCGCTTGTCACCGGCGTCGGCCACCCGGACCGGTGATCTTCCATTCCGATCGCGGCTGCCAATACACGAGCCATGAACTCGCCGCGCTGGCAGCCGAGTTGACGTCCGGCTCTCCGTCGGACGCACCGGACAGTGCTGGGACAACGCGCTGGCCGAGTCCTTCTTCGCCACCATGAAGAACGAGCTGACCGGCAACCGGCCCTGGCCCAGCCGGGCCGCCGCCCGCACCGCGATCTTCGAATGGATCGAGAGCGGGTACAACTTGCACCGGCTCCACAGCAGCCTCGGCTACCGCAGTCCCGCCGATTACGAGACCGCACTCGCAGCCTGACCACCACACCAATGGTGTCCGTCAAAGCGGACCAAGCACAGTCTCGCCGCGGTACTCGTCTGAGGACGAGCGGTGCTTTCCAGGCACACGGCTCGGGCAAGTCCCGCGGGCTCGCGGGCAGGCAGGCCGACGGGTCCCTGGCCAGCGATGCTTCGCAGCTCTCGATCAGCAGTCGGAGCGTCCCGGAGGATCGGAGGCCCCTCTGCCAGAACCATCAACGTTCCTCCACGAGGCGGAGAGCTCCTCACCGTTGCCCACGAGTTCGACGAGAGACATGGACCAGCCCCCCGTCGCCGCCTGGTTCTGTGCGTCACCTAGGGATTTGCCCCGATGCCCGCACCGAGGTCGCTCGCCTACCGTCATGAGTAGTGCTGAACTTCCGGTCAGCCGATCCCATCCGCATCGAACTCGTATGCACTGGAGGCCCGATGAAGGCGATCGCCCAGGACCGGTACGGCTCACCTGACGTCTTGGAACTCAGGGAGGTCGACAAGCCGGTCGTCGCCGACGATACGGTACTGGTTCGAGTCCACGCGGCCGCGGTCAACGCCCGCGACTGGCACCTCATGCGGGGCGACCCGTACCTGGCGCGCCTGGTGCTCGGGTTGAGCGGCCCAAGGACGAAGATCCGGGGCACGGACTTCGCGGGTCGGGTGGAAGCGGTGGGCAGGAACGTGAAGCGGTTCCGTCCCGGTGACGAGGTATTCGGCGAGGTCGACGGAGCATTTGCCGAGTACGTGTGTGTCCAGGACAACGTGGTGGAGCCGAAACCAGCCGGCCTGTCGTTCCAGCAGGCGGCCGCGGTGCCGCTGGCGGGGAACACCGCGCTGATGGGCTTGCGCGACCTGGGACGGGTACAGCCGGGACAGCAGGTACTGGTTAATGGTGCGTCAGGCGGTGTAGGCACCTTCGCCGTACAGATCGCCAAGGCGTTCGGCGCGGAAGTGACCGGCGTGTGCAGTACGAGAAACATGGAACTGATCCGGTCGCTGGGCGCGGATCATCTCATCGACTACACCCGGGAAGACTTCACCCGGAACGGACGGCGGTACGACGTCGTGTTCGACCTGGTGGGAAACCATTCGTTGACCGAATGCCGACGCGCGCTGACACCCACGGGGAGGCTCGTTCTCTCGGGTGGGGGCGTATCCGAAGGCGGGAGTGTTGTCGGGCCGATGGGTCTTATCCTCAAGGGGCAAGTGATGTCACACTTTGTCCGCCATCGGCTGCTCATCCTCACGGCGACGCCGAGCAAGGAGAACTTGGCAGCGCTGAGAGAACTCGCCGAGTCTGGGAAACTCACCCCGGTCATCGACCGGACCTACCCGTTGAGTGAAGTGCCCGAGGCCATTCGGTACCTCGAAGTGGAGCACGCGCGCTCGAAGGTCGTCATCACCGTGTGACGGACCGCTGAGGCCCAGCATGCACCTGCGGCCGCCCCCTCTTTCTCACTCCTCCCGACACGTGGACCAGTCAGCAGACAGCCATGCCGGCCAGGGGCAGCTCTGACGGCCTTTACCGACTGTGACGCACCACAGCACCCAAGTCTCCCGATTGCTGACGCTGAGACGGCGCGACAGGTACGCATCGAGCGCGCATTTCTGCATCTCCGCAGCGTGGATGGGTTACCGGTTGAGGGTGACCGAGTTGTAGGGCGTCAGGTTGAAGCTCCCGATTTCCTGCATCCCGAGCGCCACATGGCAGCCAACGCCGTTGTAGCCCGGGCACAGGCTCACGCTGGCGCCGCCGTACTGGTTGTTGAAGACGTAGTGGTCGCCCTACTGGTTGCTCAGGTTGTGGGCGCCGTAGCTCCGGTACACGTTGGTCGGGTGGGGGTCGAGGTACGGGTTGCGGTCCTGGCCCCAGATGCAGACGGCCCCGTACGGGCAACCATTCCAGTCGCCTTCAGCGGGCTTCGCCTGCGCCGCGCCGCACATCGCCACGACGGCGGTCGCCGCGGTCGCCAACGCGGTGATGCCGCGCAAGATTTTGCGCATGTCATTCCCCCTATGCCTGAACCGGTCGATGGAAAGGACATGGCTATCGGCTGCGCGCCATCGCTCCGACCATCGTTTCGACGGTGCCCGAGAGGAGTTTGGGCCGGCACTACCGCAGGAGGAAGGACGCGAAGTCGCAGGCCCTGCAACGCGGCGACCAGTTCAGTTGAGACGCTGGGTCACTGAAAGTCTCAGCGGATCCGGCCCAGGAAGTCTGGATGTCCGGTGTCGTGTCAGTTGATCTGGTCCAGTCAACCCGATCGACGCGGGCCAGCGGGGCTCGTAGCCCCTCCCCCGCTCACGGCCTTCGCCGACACCCGCGACCTGATCCCCCCCTGACAGCCGCCGCCTTGCGGAACGGGCCGACGTGTCCCGCCTCGCCGTCGACCCACGAGGCCGACGGCCGGCCCGCACGTCCATCCGCTACTGCCGACCCCCGAGGGACGCGCCGCCCGCCCCGACCCCGGGCCGCCCGTACTTTCCCTGCCGGCCCTCACGCCGCCGCGTCGTACGCGGCCCGCAACCGGACGCCGCCGCCGGTCCGGGGCCTTGGGGCGCGCTCCGCGAACACGGCCAGACGCAACACGAGATAGCGACCGATCCCGACGAGCGCGGTGGCCGACAGGTACACCGTCTGCTGCAGGACGAGTCCGGCACCGGGACGGAGCACGGCCAGCGAGCCGACCGCCGCGGACGTGACCAGCCAGCCGAGGGCCATCGTGGCCGCGCTCTTCAGGTGGCCGACCAGACCGGGCCGTCCGTGGCCGAACGAGACGCGGGCGTGCAACTCGGTGGCGACCACGGTGGAGGCCACGGTGGTCAGCGCGTTCGCCGCCATCCACGGGATCCACTGCGACAGCAGGACCAGGGCCGCCGAGGCAGCCAGGGTGACCCCGCTGCCCAGCCCGGCGAAGCGCCCGAAGGCCGCCGCGTGCCGACGGATCAGTCGCAGGCCGTTCATGGTGATCCCCTCCCGGTCTGCTGCCCCTGGGCGGGGTCGTCGTCGTCATGGCGCAGAGCGTGGCCGACCCCTCATTCAGCGCGGTTTCAGAGCGATCTCAGGGGTGTCGGCGGTGCTGAAACCGGTGCGGCGACACGCCGTCGCCCGCCTCGACCGTGATCAGCTGCCCAACGGGCTGGAGTTGGGGAGCGCCCCGAGCCGACCGTGCCGGCCGGCTGGACCACCGTCACCGTCGAGGCCACCGCCCCGCTCTGCCCGCCGGGAGGGCCGCAGAGCCGAGACCCTCCACACCGAACTGGCCCCCCTCGGCATCCACGTGACGCTCGTGGAACCGGGCTTCTTCCGCACCGACTTCCTCGACCCCGCCAGCCTGCACACCGGCCCCGCCACGATCGACGACTACGCACCCACCGCCGGCGCGATGCGTGCAGCCGCCGCGAGCCTGAACCACGCCCAGCCCGGCGACCCGGTCAAGGCCGCGGACGCCATAGTCGAGATGGCCGCCGCTCCTGAGCCGCCCCTACGCCTCCCCCTCGGAGCCGACACCCTGCAAGCCTTCGACGCCAAACTGGACACCTTCCGCAAGGAGATGGACGCCTGGCGGCACGTCGCCCTCGCCACCGATCACGACTAGGACAACACCCCGGAATCCGCCGTCTTCGCCACCACGGTCCAAAGCCACTCAGGCCACTCAGAACCCTCAGCCGCGCTTCGATCACCCATGACCGGAAGGACGTTCCCGTGACCGCACAGCAGCCGTCCCCACAGCAGCCGTCCGCCGCAACACGCCATGACCGGCAAGGCGACCTGCACCGGAAGATCGACGAAGCGCTCGACCGCCTCCACCCGGGGCATACGACGCTCGCCACCGACGACCTTCATGGCGTGGACGAGTTCCACATCGGCGGCCATGCGGCGACGCGAGAACTGGCCGAACACCTGGAACTGAGGGCGGGCCTGCGTGTCCTTGACGTGGGAAGCGGCCTGGGCGGCCCGGCCCGCCATCTGGCCCAGCACGCAGGCGCCGATGTCACCGGCGTGGACCTGACCGAGGAGTACGTCGACGTCGCGCGCCGGCTCACCGACCGCGTGGGCCTCGCCGACCGGGTCCGCTTCCAGCAGGGGGACGTGACCGCACTGCCCTTTCCCCAGGCGAGCTTCGACCGGGCCTGGATGCTGCACGTGGGCATGAACGTCGAGGACAAGGCCCGCCTGTTCAACGAGATCAGCCGCGTCCTGACCGACAACGGCCTCTTCATCGTGTGCGACGTCATGCTCCTCGGCGATCCCACCCTCGTCAGCTACCCACTGCCGTGGGCCTCGGAGCCCGAACACAGCTTCCTGGCCCGCCCCCAGGAATACCGCTCGCTGCTGCGCAAGGCCGGGTTCGACATCGTCGCCGAGCACGATCACCGCTCGCAAGCCGTCCAGTCGCTTCGTGACGCGGGCGACGCGCACCACCGGAACAGCACGCCGCACAACCCCGCGGGCGGGGACACGCCTCCTGCCCCGAACAGCGTGGCGATGGGCACCGACGCATCGACCAAGGTCGCCAAGGTGCTCCAGAACATCGAGGAAGGTCTCCTTGCTCCGACGGAGATGATCTGCCGTCTCCGCTGATCTCACGAAGCCCGCACCTGGATCGGTGCTACTGCACCATCTTCCGTTCGCCGTTGAGCCGTCTCCGGCCCAAGGGCGAACGGATCCGCTCAGTGCGCGGGACGGTCCTGGGTCGGCTGCCCCACCAATGAATGCCCACGCCGCAGGTAGCGACAGGGCGCCGTGCGATACCTGGACTGGCAGCTCGATGACCCGGCCGGCCTGGTCGTCGAGGCCGCCCGGCCGATGCGCGACGCAGTCGAGGCGCATCCATCGCTGGTCCAGTCGTACAGGGCGCGGAGCGCCGGTTTGCGGACGCCGGGGAACGCGGCGGGGGCCCGCTCGGTGCCTTCCGAGAGTTTCCCGCCCGGCCGCCCGGCGGGGACGGATGCCAGGCGCAGCCGGCACGTGCCATGCACGGGGTGCGCGGCGCGATCGCCGAGGGTACGGCCGTGCCGGCGGCGTGCGTGTGCGCGGCGGTCATGCGCCGGGAGTCGGCGTCGTCAGGGGGCGAGTACCTCAGGAGCCGTCCGGAGGAGTCTCCGGGGAGACATCCCGGAAAGGTCGTGTGGTGCGAGTGGCGTGGCCTCCGTACGTGAAGGTCTTGTCGACCCGTCCCCGATCAACTCCCCCTGGGGGCTAGGTTGTTTGCTCTTGAATAGCGCGGCTTTCCGGGGAGAAGCTTTATGTTCGGTGATGCTTTGGGCCAGGACGCCGCCGTGCTGAGATGGCGGGTCAACATCGCCAAGGCGCACCCGGCGCGCGTCTACGACCTGTTTCTCGGGGGCACGGACAACTACCCGGTCGACCGGGCCGCGGCCGCAGCGGCACTCGCCGCCAACCCGCGGGGTTACCTCGACATCCGGCACAACCGGGACTTCTTGCGCCGGGCGGTGACCACGCTGACGGCGCAGGACGGCGTCCGGCAGTTCCTGGACATCGGCACGGGGCTGCCGACGCAGGAGAACGTCCATCAGATCGCCCAGCGGATCAGCCCGGACTCGCGGGTCGTGTACGTCGACAACGACCCGGTGATCCTGGCCCAGGTGTACGCCCTGCTCACCAACGGCTCCGAGGGCCGTACGGACTACATCGACGCGGACCTCAAGCAGCCTGCTCGGATCCTCGAACAGGCTGCCAAGACCCTGGACTTCGACCAGCCGGTCGCGCTCGTGCTCGCGGCCGTCCTGCACTTCGTCGAGGACGAGGAGGCCTACCGGGCCGTGCGTGAGCTGGTGGACGCGTTGCCGTCGGGCAGCCGGCTCGTCCTCAGCCATCTCACCGAGGACGTCAACCCCGAGGCCATCGGCGCGGTGCGACGGACGTACACCGAGCGTGGTTTCACCTTCGTGCTGCGCTCGAAGCGGGACGTCGAGCGGTTCTTCACGGAGGCCGGGCTCGTACTGGAGGAGCCTGGTGTCGTCCCGGTCCACCGCTGGCGCCCCGACGGCGCGGCCCCTTCCCCCGAACAGGCCGACCCCGCCCACCTCGCGACCCTCGACGCCATCGAGATGATCCGCTTCCACGACATCAACGACGCCACGGAAGCGGACATCAACATCTACGCGGCGATGGGTCGCAAGGCCTGATCAAGGTTGGGTCAGGCCTCGACCAGGGATCGGTCAGAGGCGCTCGGGCGTCCCGATGCCCAGCAGGGCCGCGCCCTGGTGCAAGGTGCCGGCCAACTCGCGCTCGGCCGAGGCCAGTTCCAGCTCCGGGTGGGCGGGGAAAAGGGAAACGCGAAATTCGGCGTGGGCCTGGACGGGTGACGGTGTACCGGGCAATGAATCAGATTCCGGTACCCCACCATTGCCGTCTATTCGGTGCAGTCAGTATTCCGCTGCGCCTCCGGAAGAATCATCAGCCGTCATACCAGCCGTACTGAGTGATGGTGCCGTGACCGCTGCAGCTGCCCCCGAAGTCCCAGAAACCGGGCCCCTGCAGCGGGCCGTGGATGTCCGTGCCATCACTGCAGTGCGTCCATGCCCCGCTGCGGCCGTAATCGACGGTGACCGTTGCACGCCAGGAAACCCCGTTGAAGGAGTACGTGTTGAAGCCGTGGTTCGGGACATGCCTCGGACTTACTTTGCCCGACTGCCAGACGACGTGGTGCGTCACGTCCGCTGTTGTCGAGTGGGGCGTCGCCGCCTCGGCCGCACCACCCATGGCGACGGTGCCGGCGATGGTCGCGGCTCCAAAGAACAGGCTGATCGCTTTTCTGTGCACGGGTCAGTTCCCCCTATCGCAAGTTTGGTCATGTGCACGCTATTGAGATTTCCTGAGGCAAGTCAACTGCACCAACGAGTTGAAATAAGCCAAAGGAGGCGAAGAGAAATGGAACTTGTTTCCTCATTTCGTCCAGACTTCATTTACGCTGGTGGGCAAGGTGTTCCCATGGACAAGGTTCGTGAGAACAGAACCTGGTGGCTTCGTCAGCGGTTCGTAACGACGTGAGTTCCCGCCGAGACCGCCCTGCACTCGGGTGCGGCGGTCATGGTCACAGCCAGCCGCGGCAAGCCGCGAGGAGGCCGGCCCGGACGCTGGGCAGGATGTCGTCGCTCGGGTGGCCCGGCCGGGCCACCGCCGTACGGTCATAGACCACCCGGTGCGCCACGCCCGCGCCCTGCCGCTGGATCCGTCCCTACTTCGCGGCGCGCCTCGGCGGTCGGCCGCGGTAGCGCAGCGATGACGTCGGTGCGGTCGCTGAGCAGTTCGACCAGCATGTCGGGGTGGCTGATCCGGGATGCCTCGCGGTAAGCGTCCATCAACTGGTGCACCAGCAACCGGGCCTCGCCCCGTTGCTCTTCCCGTCGGCGGATGAGGGCGGTGGCCGCGACACCGGGTGCCACCGCGGTGAACCGGGGCGGCCGCCCGGTCGCTCGCGTCGCCAGGCCGTTGTTGACCAGCCGGTCGCTGCCGGGTGTTCCGGCGTCGACGATGATCGGCTTCCTGCCCAGCAGCAGATGGGCATTGACGGCGTGCCGACCGGACACGGGAACGGCAACGCCCTCCGTGCCCAGGCCGCCCGACGCGGTCAGTTGAAGAACGGGTCGTCCACGACGTGGACCCAGCCGCCGCCCGGCTGGCGTCGGAGGATCTCGGTGGTGGTGGTGACCACCGGCTCCGGTCCGGCCCCGGTGAGGGTGGCGGTGTTCGACACCAGGGCGACGTCGTCGACCTGTCGGATGTCGCGCATTTCGAGCTTGAGGCGGGCGCCGCTGTCGACCATCTGCTGCATGGCCTGGCGGATGGCGTCCGTGCCCACCAGGTGGGTTCCGGGGGTGGGGACGAAGTGGGCGTTCGGCTCGTAGAGCGACACCAGTCCCTCGACGTCACCGGCCTCCAGGTACTCCATGTACAAGCTCCCCAACTGCTGGGGTGTCTCGGCGCGGCGCCGGGCGGTGACGCCGACCGGCTTGTCGCCCCAGCCGGCCGCGTCGATCAGGTCGTACCAGGTGGGATAGGCGCCGTAGGGCAGGTGGCGACGCAGCAGGTCGCCGATGAAGGTCGTCGGGGACGCCTTGTGGGGCTTGGCCACGGCCTGGGTGATGATGAGGTCGCTGAACCCGTGGGCCAGGTCCTGACGCGGCAGCAGGGCGTGCACTTCGTCGGCGAGGCCGGCCGGAAGGCTCTCACGCTGGATTCCGAGGATGTCGGTGGCGATACCCAAGTGGGCCAACGCCACCTCCGTGCCCTTCCGCGAGGCGATGCCTTCCGTGGTGTGCAGAGCGATGGCGTCCCAGGCGACGGCGATACGCTCTTCCTCGACACCGCGCTCGCGGAGGAACGCCGCGGCGAGGTCGGCGCCGTCGACCTCGAAACGCTGGTCGCCGTTGCTGCCCTCCTCGCTCAGTCCCAGGTCGTGCAGGACACAGCTGACGAACAGCAGTTCGTCGTCGTAGTCGGTACCGGCGCGCAGGCCCTGGTTCTGGGCATGGGCGCGGGCGAACACGTAGCTGCGGACGCAGTGATCGTGGATGAAGGCAGGCGTGGCCTGTGCCGCAAAGGCGAATGTGTCCCGGGTGAGGCTCGTGTCGGGGAGGTCGAGCTGCTCGAAGACGGACAGCTGTGCGTCGGTGGTCATGATGTGTCTCCTTCTTTTGGGCCCCGGTCCGGGGCAGATCGGCACGGTGGCCGGGCGGCACGCTCACGCGTGCCGGGTATGGGGTGCGGCTGCACGGCACGTGGCGTGACAGCCGGTCGCCGCACGGGGGGATGTGCGGCTGGAGTGCTGTGCTTACAGCTGGGCGACGAACGCGGCGATGTGCGCGGCCACTTGGTCGGGCACTTCAAGGGGCGAGAGGTGGCCGGTGTCCTTCAGGACGGTCAGCGTGGCGGTCGGGATCAGCGGCAGCAGGTGGTCGGCGAGCACGGTCGGCGGGTCGACCTTGTCGTGGCTGCCGGCGAGAACCAGCACCGGTACCTCGATGGCCGAGACGCCGGCCGACACGTCCTGGACCAGGCCCTGGCGCGGCCACTCGAGACGGGCCTTGTCGCCGCCGCGCAGACTGTCCTCGACCACCTGTCGGCGCAGCTCGGGAGTCAGCCCGCCGCGGGTCAGCATCAGGTCGATGCTCTGTAGAACGGCCTCCTCGTTGTCGTAGGCGTGGGAAACCGTCTCCTGCACCTGCTCGCTCACCCCGATCGGCGCGGGTGGCGCGGGCGCCACGAGGACGACTCCCCTCAGACCGGCGGGCTTGCGTGCGGCCAGCAGCTGAGCCACCTTGCCGCCCATGGAATGCCCGACCAGCACGTAGCCGGAGTGCCCGAGGGCGTCGACGACGCGCTGCGCGTCGTCCGCGAGCTGCTCCAGGTCATAGGGTCCCGGCACGCTCGTGGAGTCGCCCCATCCACGCTGGTCGTAGGCCACGAAGCCCTGCCCGGGATCCAGACGCTGCAGCACCGGGATCCAGGTGCGCCGTGAGCCTCCCCAGTAGTGCAGGAAGACAAGCGCCGGGCCGTCACCCTCGCGGACGTGGGCGTACACCTGACCGCCCCGCACGTCGAAGAAGCGGCCCACCACATTCTGCGCGGTCATGATCAGTTCTCCTCGTCCACGACCGGGGCTCTGGGACCGCTCCACCGATGTGTGGAGTCGGCTGCCCCGCGCTCGCTCTTAGATCCTGCTCCGGAACCTCCCTTCCAGGCCACGGCTCATCTGCCACCATCCGCATCTTTTGGGACAGGACTGCGGGTGGGCCCTTACTTTCCGGTCGCACGATCAGCGGCTTGATCAGGGGATTTTCCCGGGGAACATCCCTGAGTCAGGGCATGGCGGCTCCCTGGCCTCCCTGCGGCATGGGTATCAGACGTAATATTGCGGCCATGAACAAGCATCGGGTCATGGTCCTGGCGGTGGACGGCGTGCTGCCCATGGATCTGGGGATCCCCACGCAGATCTTCAACGCCCGTTCGAACACCCCCTACGAGCTCACCGTGTGCGGCGACACCGAGGAGGCCGTGACCACGAGTTCCGGATTCACCCTCGGGCTGACCGCGGGTCTGGAGGCGCTCGCCGAAGCGGACACGATCATCGTCCCGGGCTTCGAGGACTTCCGGCGCCCTCCGCTCCCACGGGTGAGGGCCGCGCTCAAGCTCGCCGGCCGCGCCGGAATCCGCATCGCCTCCATCTGCACCGGCGCCTTCGCCGTCGCCTCGGCCGGGCTGCTCGACGGCCGCACCGTCACCACCCACTGGGCCAAGGCGGACGACCTCGAAGAGCTCTACCCCCGGCTGCGCGTCGACCGCAACGTCCTCTACATCGACAACGACACCATCCTGACCTCCGCGGGGTTCACGGCCGGCATCGACCTGTGTCTGCACATGGTCCGCAAAGACCTCGGCGCGGCCGTCGCGAACGACATCGCCAGGGACATCGTCGCCGCCCCACACCGCGACGGCGGACAGGCCCAATACATCAACAGGACCCTCCCCACCCCCCAGGCCACCACGCTCGCCGACACCCGCGAACGGGCCCTGCTCCACCTCGAAGACGACCTCACCATCCCCCATCTCGCCGACCATGCCGGCGTCTCCCCACGCACCCTGACCCGCCTATGGCGCCAGGAAACCGGCGTCAGCCCCCACCAATGGCTCCTGACCGCCCGCATCAACCGCGCGCGAGAACTCCTGGAGACCACCGACCTCCAGGTGGAACAGATCGCCACCCGGTGCGGCCTCGGCAGCGGCGCCAACATGCGCGCCCGATTCCGTGACGCCCTCGGTGTCACGCCCACGGCCTATCGCCGCACCTTCCAGCACCAGGCCGCCTGACAGCGAAGGCCAGACAGCGCGATCACACAGTCCGTCGACCCAGGCGCGCGGCCTGCTCGCCAGGCGTGCTGTTGCGCCGTCACGCCTCGGATTGCTGTGCCGTGGGGCGGATGATGGCGACGTCGCTGTGGGCTTCCAGGGCTGCACGCAGGAATGCGTTCTCCGTGGTGAGGCGACGGATGTGGTCTTCGTGGATGTGCAGGTGGCGGGTGAGGGCGGAGACGGTGGCCTGCGGTCCGTCCTCGGCTTCGCGCAGCAGGGTGTCGGCCTTGGCTTCGACGGCTTGCGCGGTCAGGCTGTGCCGTCTGATGTGGAGCCCTCGGAGGCATTCGCCGGAAGAGTCTTGCTGAGGAAGGTGCCGATCTCCTCGCGGCGGTCGGCCAGGCGGTTCACGTACGAGTGGCGGGAGGATGTCGGCGCGTGTCGACCCCGAGGGTGTGTCAGACGAGCGGCGTTCCGTCCTCGGACAGGCTGGGAGCAGGTCGTGGTCGTGGGGCAGGACGACGGCCACCGACACCGGGTCGAACGCCGCGTCGGCTTCGGGCCGCCCCCGGGGTACCCGACCCGTCCGCCCAGCCTCAGCTCGATGTCGGGCGGTCCACCGGGCTCCACCGTGAACTCCGCTCACTGCAGCACCACTTGGCCGCGGTATTCGGCGTCCCCGACGGGAGACTGGTACAGGGGATCGTCCTGATCGCCTGGTCGGGTGCCATGGCCGGGCAGGGTGCGTCCCCCGGTGACGCCGGGACCGTTCACACAGCTGCTGCCACCAGCCCCGTCACTGTAAAAGGCGCCGGTCGAGTTGCCGACACCGAGATGTTGCCGACACCGAGATGAGGGGGCGCGACCGGCGGTTCACCGGGGCCGGGGCCGCGGCTGTGTCAGTCGGGAGACCTCGCCGGCAGCCATGGTTCGTGCCATCGCGGATATCCGGCGACGAGCTTGCTCGCGCCCGCCGGTCCCCAGGTCCCCTGCCGGTAGCGCTCGGGGTCGCCGGGCGCCTCCAGCAGTGGCTGGACGATTCGCCACGTCTCCTCCACCGAGTCCTCCCGGGTGAACAGGCTCGCGTTGCCTTGCATCGCGTCACTGAGCAGGCGCTCGTACGGTTCGGGTGCCTCACCCAGCGCGGCCGCGAAGAGGAGGTCAAGGTCCACCAGTTGCGTGTCCTGCTTGCCCGGCTGCTTGGCCTGGATGCGGAAGTCCATGCCAGGGTTCGGATCGATCCGCAGGATCCACTGGTCGGGCTCGGGCGCGAACCGCGCCGCGAACGCAAGCCGCGGCGGGCGCTTGAACACGATCCGGATCTCGGTCACTCGCTCGGGAAGCGACTTGCCGGCGCGGATGAAGAACGGCACCCCGGACCAGCGCCAGTTCTCGACCTCCAGCCGCAACCCGACGAAGGTCTCGGTGCGCGAGCGCGGCCGCACGCCGGGGACCTGCAGGTACCCCTCGTACTGCCCGCGGACGTAGTGGGCCGGGTCGGCGTCGGGGATCGCCCGGAACACATCGACCCGGCGGTCTCGCAGCGCGTCCGCATCGGCGGCTGATGGCGGCTCGGACGCCACCAGGGCGAGCAACTGCAGCAGATGGTTCTGCACGACGTCGCGCAGGGCGCCGACCGGGTCGTAGAAGTGGCCGCGGTCCTCGACCCCGAAGTCCTCGGCCATGGTGATCTGCACGCAGGAAACGTGGTCGCGGTTCCACACCGGCTCGAACACGGAGTTGGCGAACCGAAGGAACAGGATGTCCATCGCCGGCTCTTTGCCGAGGAAGTGGTCGATCCTCAGCAGCTGATCCTCGTCGAGGAGCTGACGCAACTCGGCGTTGAGGGCGCGCGCCGACGCGAGGTCATGCCCGAATGGTTTCTCCACGACCACCCGGGCGCCCTTGGTCAGCCCAGCGCCTGCCAGGCCCCCGACCACCCGGGCAAACAGCGACGGCGGGATCTCCAGGTAGAAGACGGGGCGCCGACTGCCGTTGATCGCCCGGGCGAGGCGATGGAACGTCTCCTCGTCGGTGTAATCGCCCTGCACATAGCTGAGTCGGGCGGCGAACCGGGCAAAGACGGTGTCGTCGAGCGGCTCGCCCGTTGCCTTGATCGCCGCGCGGGCGTGGTCACGCAGCGCGTCGTCGGACCAGCCGTCGCGTGCCACTCCGACGATCGGGCAGGTCAGCAGCTTGCGTCGCTCAAGCCGATAGAGCGAGCGAAACGTCATCTTTCGCGCCAGGTCGCCAGTGATCCCGAAAATGACCAGCACGTCTGCGGGAACGTTCGACGAGTTCAAAGCCATCTGATCCCCCTCACGGGGCCGGTACGGCAACAGGGTCGGGCGTCATGGTCATGCTGGCGACTGGGGGCCTGCGCGATCCGGGCCCTGGCCGGCCGCCGCGTCCGCGAGGACGAGCGACGCCGCCGCCTCGACCCGGCCGGCGGGAATCGACCGGTCTCCCGCGACGAGCCTGGAGAGCGGTTCGCGCTTGTCCGCTCCGGTGATGAGCCAGAGCACTTGCTGGGCGCGGGCGAGCGCAGGATAGGTGAGTGTCATGCGCTGGTGGCCCATGTAGGGCGCCGTCAGGGCCACCAGCCGGTCCGAGACTTCGAGCACCGGGTCCCGTGGCACCAGCGAGGCGGTGTGCCCGTCCGGGCCGAGACCCAGGTGAACGAGGTCGAAACGCTCGGGCAGCGACCGCCCGTAGGCGGCGGCCGCCGCGTCGAGGTCGGCGTCGTTCACGGGCATCGCGATGACCTCGGCCGGGGCCGCACCGAGGCTCTCCCGCAGATGGGTGAGGTTGCGGTCCGGGTCGCCGTCGGGCGCGACCCGCTCGTCGACCTGGAACAGCGCCACGTGCTCCCAGGGGACGTGCTCATGTGCGAGCCGCGCGAACATCGCCCATGGCGTGTGCCCCCCGCTGACGGCGAACGTGAATCGGCCGTGGGCTTGCACGCAGGCCCGGGCCAGCCGCGCCACGAACGCCGCCGCGGTGTCGGCGACCGCGTCGGGGTCGGCGACGACTTGGAGCTCGTGATGCACAGCCCTCAGCCCTTCTTTTCGGCGTGCCCGCCGAACTCCGAGCGCATCGCCGAGAGGATCTTGTCGGTGAACTCCCCGGCCTGCCTGGACTCGAAGCGTTCGTAGAGCGAGGTGGTGATGACCGGTGCCGGGACGCCTTCGTCCACCGCGGCGAGGACGGTCCAGCGGCCTTCCCCGGAGTCGGAGACCCGCCCGGCGAAGCCGTCGAGGGAGGGCGAGCCGGCGAAGGCGTCGGCGATCAGGTCGACCAGCCACGAGCCGACGACCGAGCCGCGCCGCCAGACCTCGGCCACCTCGCCGACGTCGATGTCGTACTGGTAGGCCCACGCATCGCGCAGGGGCGTCGTCTCCGCGTCGACCTCTTGCCGGCCTTTGCCGGCGTCCGCGCTCTTGATGATGCTGAGGCCCTCGGCGATCGCGGCCATCATCCCGTACTCGACCCCGTTGTGGACCATCTTCACGAAGTGCCCGGCGCCGTTCGGCCCGCAGTGCAGGTACCCGAGCGGGGCGGTGCCGTCGGTCCGGGTCCGGCTCGGCGTCGGCTCGGCACAGCCCTCACCGGGAGCGATCGTCTTGAAGATCGGGTCCAGATGGGCCACGACCTCGTCCTCGCCGCCGATCATCAGGCAGTAGCCGCGCTCCAGGCCCCAGACCCCACCGCTGGTCCCGCAGTCGACGTAGTGCAGCGACTTGTCGGCAAGACGCTTGGCGCGTGTGATGTCGTCGCGGTAGTAGGAGTTGCCGCCGTCGATCAGGATGTCGCCGGGCTCCAGCAACGGCTCGAGCTGGTCGAGGATGGAGTCGACGATCGCGGCCGGAAGCATGAGCCATACGACCCGTGGCTTGTCCAGTTTCGCGACGAAGTCCCGGGGTGAGTCCGCGCCCGTCGCGCCCTCGCCGGCCAGTTCGGCGACGGCGGCCGCGTTGACGTCGGACACGACGCAACGGTGGCCGTCTCGCATCAGCCGACGCACCAGGTTCGCCCCCATCCGGCCGAGACCGATCATCCCGACCTGCATGGGCTTGTCTGTCGCCATGTGGCGCCTCCTAGTCCTTGAGCGTGCGGTAGTGCCGGATCAGCGCGTTCGTGGACGAGCCGTGGACGAGTTCAGGGTCGATCGCGCTCTCGAGCTCCGGGCTGATCGCGACAGCAAGCACCTTGCCGAGCTCGACGCCCCACTGGTCGAAAGAGTCGATCCCTCAGATCGTCCCCCGGGTGAACACGCTGTGCTCGTCGAGCGCGACCAGCGTGCCGAGCCGGTACGGGGTGAGCAGGCCGAGTCCTTCGTCCTCGTGCCGGCCCGGAGCAGCCGCCGCATGCGCGCGCCGGCATTCTCCAGCCGCTGGAAGCGCCGCGAGCCCATCACTTCGCGGTACGCCCGGTACACGTCGAGGCCGACGGCGACAGCGGCGTCGTGGCCGGCCTGCACCTGGCGCTCGACGCCACGCAGGCGGGCGTCGGCCGCGACCCGGTAGCGGTCTGCCGAGAACAGCAGCATCACCTTGATGAAGAGGAACAGCAGCGTCACCTTGATGAAGAGGTTGCGCCGTTCGGCGATGTAGAGGTTGCGCCGGTCGGCCCTGGCGTGCAGCGCCTTGGCGGCCGCCACCGTTCGCTGCGTGTCGTGGGCGTGCAGCGTCCCCGGATGGCCGGAGTCGGCTGCCTGGAGGGCGTCCATCCACAGAGTGCGGATCGTGTCGACGGAAAGTGTTTCCAGGTCTTTTTCGCTCAACGCGAGCCTCCCTGAAGGTGCTGCCCCTGCGCTCATATCGAGGGCGGCAGACTAGGGTTGAGCTTTCCCGGCCGGGGCGAAGAGCGCCGCGCCGACAATTCCCGCATCGTTCAACAGCTGCGCCGGTACGATCTCGGTCCTGAGCTCGATGTGCGGCAGGAACTTGTCGGCCTTTTTGCTGACGCCGCCGCCGATGACAATCAGGTCGGGCCACAGCAGCCGCTGGACGAGCTCGAGATATGTCTCCAGACGGTGCGCCCATTTCTTCCAGGACAGGTCGTCGTGCTCGCGCACCGACTCCGCGGCCCAGTCCTCGGCATCCTCGTGGTGCAGCGGCAGGTGCCCCAGCTCGCTGTTGGGCACCAGGTATCCGTCGGAGAAGACGGCGCTGCCGATACCGGTGCCGAGCGTCACCATCACGACGACGCCCTTGCGTCCCTTGCCGGCGCCGAAGCGCATCTCGGCGATCCCGGCCGCGTCGGCGTCGTTCACTACCGTCACGTCGCGGCCGGTCGCTCGCGCGAAGAGCTGGGCCGCGTCCGTCTCCATCCAGGCCGGGTCGATATTGGCCGTCGTCTGGACCTTGCCGCCCCGGATGACTGCCGGGAGCGTCAGCCCGACCGGTCCTGGGACGCCGATCTGGGAGAGCACCTGCACGACCACGTCCGCGACTGCCCCCGGGGTCGCCGGATGCGGGGTCGGGATCCGGACCCGCTCACCGATGAGGCTGCCGAGCTCGAGGTCGACCGGCGCTCCCTTGATTCCGGTTCCGCCGATGTCGATCCCCAGCACGTGGGCCGTCTGGTCCAGACTTGCCTGCGCCACTGCCCGCTCCCCTCAGGGGTCGGCCCAAAATGTGTTGTGTGAATTTTGGACGTCAGGCCCCGTAAGAGCTTTGCCATGTAATCCCTAACGCTCGCACATGTCCCTTATATTCGCCACATCACTCTTACAGGGTTACATCGAAGCCCAAGGGGTAAATCCAAGCATTGCGCGCCCTCAAGGGCATTGGCCTTCCCCTCTGTTCGAGAGGAACGCGACTGCGAATCATGCCGGCCGCGACGGTATCCTCCGGCAACTTTCGGAAATCAAGCCGACTGGGAACCCGTCCCACAGGTCCCCCGCATCCATGAGCCGCTGCCTCTTCCCACCCGGACCGGCCGCGACCAGAGCTTACGGAGGCGTGATGCCAACCCGCCCGATCCGACTGCTTCTTGCCGATGTCGACGGCACTTTGGTCACGAGCGACAAGGTCCTCACCGACCGCGCCGTCCGTGCGGTCCACAAGCTCTACGACGCCGGCGTCCTCTTCGCGGTGACCAGCGGGAGACCACCCCGCGGCATGTCCATGATCATCGAGCCCTTGGCGCTGACCACTGAACTCGCCGCCTTCAACGGTGGCCTCATCGTCAACCCGGATATGACCGTTGTCGAACAGCAGGTCATTCCCGCGGACGTGGTGGCCCCGGTCGTCGCACTGATGGAGTCGTTCGGCCTCAGCGTCTGGATCTACCGGGGTGCCGACTGGTACGTCCGCGACTTGAAGGGGCCGCACGTGGATCGCGAGAGCTGGACGGTGCAGTTCGCGCCCACGCTCGTTCCCGGCTTCGACGGGCTCGAGGAGGGCACCGCCAAGGTCGTCGGGGTCAGCGATGACCACCAGGTCGTCGAGGCGGCCGCGGTCGCAGCTCGCGCGCAGTTCGGCGAGCATGTCTCGGCCGCCCGCTCGCAGCCCTACTACCTCGATGTGACCCAGCCGCAGGCCAACAAGGGCGGTGTCGTCAAGTACTGGTCCGCCAAGCTCCAGATTTCCCCCGAACAGATCGCCACGATCGGCGACATGCCCAACGACGTACTGATGTTCGCCCACTCGGGACTGTCCATCGCGATGGGCAACGCCAGCCACGAGGTCCAGCGCGCGGCGAGGCAGGTGACAACGAGCAACGAGGAGGAGGGCTTCGCGAACGCGGTCGAGCAGTTCATCCTATGACCCGCGTCACCGCACTGCCCGGACCTGGCCGCCCTCAGCCTGAGACCTGGCCCAAGGAGGAGGACCGTGAGCGTCGACCATGAGAAGCAACGTGCCGCCGAGGCCGCCGCCGAGCTGGTAGAGGACGGCATGACCGTCGGCCTCGGCACCGGCTCGACCGTCGCCTACCTCCTGCCTGCGCTGGCCCGCCGCGGTTTGTCACTGCGGTGTGTCGCGACATCGCCGCAGACCGAGGAGGCGGCCCTGATGCTCGATCTGCGGGTGGAACCGTTCGGCAGCATCGACCGCTTCGACATCGCGATCGACGGTGCGGACCAGATCGCGCCGGACGGCTGGCTCGTCAAGGGCGGCGGCGCCGCGCACACCAGGGAGAAGATTGTCGCGGCGGCCGCCGACCGCTTCGTCGTGATCGCCGACTCGAGCAAACGAGTGACCGCGCTGCGCCCGCCGGTCCCGCTCGAGCTGCTCGAGTTCGGGCTGGCCGCGACCATGCGCCTGCTCCACCCGGTCTCCCTGCGCGACGCGCCACGCAGCCCCGACGGCGGCGTCATCGCGGACTACCTCGGTGCCGTCGACGACCTCGCGGGCCTGGCGGCGCTGCTCGGCGCCACCCCCGGCGTCGTCGAGCACGGCCTGTTCCCTCCGACGCTGGTCGCCGACGTATTCGTCGCCCGCGGCAACTCGGTCGAGCACCACAATCATGCCAAGTCCCGTGCCTGAGAGGATATTTGGTGTGGGGGTGGGCGTGCGCTGTGCCGGATGAACGAGGAGGCCACGGGTGCCCTTCGGCGGTGGGCTGCAGTGGCTGAGGGCCCGTGATCCGGGCCTGCGGGCGGTGCGTCGTTCGGCGCGGGTGGCGCCGGTGGCGCCGGTGGCCTGCACGGGGTTCCACGCGGCGCGCTACGGCCTGGGAAGCCATGTCGCGGCGGTCTACGCGCTGTTCGGCGATCGTCGTCTTACCCGAGTCGCCCACCACGAGACGCGCTCCTCCCTCTGGGGCCCTCCTACCCAGGGGGCACCCACCACGTCTCACGGATGCCCGCTCCACAAGCATGACCGCAGGACAACCAACGCCCGATGAAGTTCCACCACGCGACGATCCCTCCATCGAATACGACCCCGCCAGGGCTGCAGCCACCGCCCCCTCCGACCCCCTCACGACATCTGGCAGCCAGCCAGAATTTCGGGGATGCTCGGTTCAGCGGGCCGCAGCAGACTTCTCCACCACCGGGCCTGCATGGAATGGGGAACACGCCCGAGCCTGGGATCGAGACACGAAGTGCTTACTACACTCGCGCCGGAGCCCTCCGCGCCTCCGATGAACACTCCGTCGGACAGTGTCTCCACAGTCCACCCCGAGGGCGGGCTTCGCACGCCAGCCGGCCGGCCGCAGACGTTTCCGTTCGCATCCGCACAGATGATCACCGCATCCCCAGCGCCGACCCTTCCCGGAGCAGGCTTCTCGGGTCGATCCGTACGCATGCCAGCCATGTCTGACACCTGTCACCAAAGTCAGCAACAGGTCAGCATCAGCACCGCCGGAACCCGATTCCGACCAGCACGAACCGCCAAGATCATTTACTGGCCCAATGTGGTCTGACCTGCAGAAATAGAGGTCAGGGGCTCACCTGTCAGTCTCACCAGGAGGTACCCATGAAGATGCTCATCAACGTGGCGGAGACGGTGGTCGCGGACGCGCTGCGGGGTATGGCGGCCGCGCATCCCGAGCTGACGGTGGATGTGGACAACCGGGTGATCGTACGGCGGGACGTCCCGGTGCCCGGCAGGGTGGGACTCGTCTCCGGCGGCGGGTCGGGGCACGAACCGTTGCACGGTGGTTTCGTGGGCCCCGGGATGCTGTCGGCGGCCTGTCCGGGCGAGGTCTTCACGTCACCGGTGCCGGACCAGATGCTGCGCGCGGCGGCGGCCGTGAACAGCGGCGCGGGCGTGCTGTTCATCGTGAAGAACTACACGGGGGACGTGCTCAACTTCGACATGGCGGCCGAGCTCGCCGAGGACGAGGGAATCCGAGTGGCGAAGGTCCTCGTCAACGACGACGTCGCCGTCACCGACAGTCTGTACACCGCCGGACGGCGCGGCACCGGCGCGACCCTGTTTGTGGAGAAGATCGCGGGCGCCGCGGCCGAGGAGGCCGCACCGCTGGATCGGGTGCAGGCGCTGGCCCGGCAGGTCAACGAGAACTCCCGCAGCTTCGGTGTCGCACTGAGCGCCTGCACCACGCCGGCCAAGGGAAGCCCCACCTTCGACCTCCCGCCGGGGGAGCTGGAGCTCGGCGTCGGCATCCACGGCGAGCCGGGCCGGGAGCGGCGCGCGATGATGACCTCGCACGAGATCGCCGACTTCTCGGTCAACGCGATCCTGGAGGACCTGAACCCGCGCAATCCCGTCCTGCTGCTGGTCAACGGCATGGGCGCGACGCCGCTCCTGGAGCTGTACGGGTTCCACGCGGAGGTGAACCGGGTGCTCACCGAGCGCGGGGTGCCCGTGGCCCGCACGCTGGTCGGGAACTACGTCACCTCGCTGGACATGGCGGGCGCCTCGGTGACGCTGTGCCAGGTGGACGAGGAACTGCTGCGGCTGTGGGACGCGCCGGTGAAGACGCCCGCGTTGCGCTGGGGCGTGTGAAACCCGGCGGCATCGGCATGATGTCGCCCTCCCGCCCGGTCAACGTACGTACCACGCAAGGAGATTCTGTGCTCGACGCCGAGTTCTTCCGCCGTTGGATGACGGCGACCGCCGCGTCCGTGGACCGCGAGGCGGAGCGGCTCACCGCTCTGGACTCGCCGATCGGCGACGCCGACCACGGCAGTAATCTGCAGCGCGGCTTCACCGCCGTGGTGACCTCGCTGGAGAAGGAGGCGCCGGACACCCCCGGCGCCGTTCTCACCCTCGCCGGACGCCGGCTGATCTCCACGGTCGGCGGCGCGTCGGGGCCCTTGTACGGCACCCTGCTCCGCAGTACGGGCAAGGCCCTCGGGGACGCCGCGGAGGTCACCGAGGAACAGTTCACGGACGCGTTGCGCGCGGGCGTGGACGCGGTGATGGCGCTGGGCGGAGCCGCGCCCGGCGACAAGACCATGATCGACGCGCTGGTGCCCGCGGTGGACGCGCTCGCCGAGTCCTTCGCCGCGGCGAAGACGGCCGCCGAGGAGGGCGCCGTCGCGACGACACCGCTCCAGGCCCGCAAGGGCCGGGCCAGCTATCTGGGCGAGCGCAGCATCGGGCACCAGGATCCGGGTGCCACGTCCTCGTCCCTGCTGATCGCCGCGCTCGTGGAGGCCCGCGATGAGTGAATCCCCGGGCAGCACGCACCAGTTCGTCGGCATCGTGCTGGTCTCCCACAGCGCCGCCGTCGCCGCCTCGGTCGCCGAGCTGGCGACGGGACTCGCGGGCGGCGACACGACCGCTCCCGTCGCCGCGGCCGGCGGCACGGTGGACGGCGGTCTCGGCACCAGCGCCGAGCTGATCTCCGCGGCGGCCGCCGCGGTGGACCGCGGCGCGGGGGTCGCCTTGCTCACCGACCTGGGCAGCGCGGTCCTCACCGTGAAGGCCCTGCTGGCGGAGGGGGACGAGCTCCCCGACAACAGCCGCCTGGTGGACGCGCCCTTCGTCGAGGGCGCGGTGGCCGCGGTCGTCACGGCCTCGACGGGAGCCGACCTCGCGGCGGTCGAGGCGGCGGCCGCGGAGGCGTACACCTACCGGAAGGCGTGAGGGCAGGGGCTGGAGCGTGAGAGTGCGCGGGGCCGGAAGGTGTGATCGCCCGGGCCGGGAGGCCTGAGCTCGAGGCCGGACAGTGTGATCGCCCGGGCCGGGAGGCCTGAGCGCGGGGTCGGAAGGTCTGAGCGCTGGGGCACGAGGCCTCGGGGGCCGGGCGTCGACCGCGGTCGGCCGGCGTCCGGCCCGGCCCTCAGGCGAGCCCTTCCGCGACGATGGCGAGGGCCGAGCGTACGGTCGACACCAGTTCGGCCTCCGCCACCACGGGGTCGGGCTGCTCCTCGTCCGTGCGCCACGCGTAGTGCTCGACCGCCGTGCGCAGGGCGCTGTTGAGCATGGCGGCCTGGATCTCCGAGCGCAGGTCGACGGCGGGCAGGCCGGCCCGGTCGGCGAGGGCGCGGGCGAAGGCCGGCTCGGCCTCGTCGTGCGCCTGGAGCCAGACGGCGCGCAGGCCCGGCTCGGTCCGGGTCAGTCTCATCAGCGCACGGATCTTGGGGAGGTGCGGTCGGGGCATCGAGGGGTCACCGGTCGTGGCCGCCCGTTCCAGGGCGTCCTCGAGCGGCCGGCCGGGGCGCCATTCCCGCAGCGAGGCGGCTATCGCGTCGATCCCGGCCGCGAACAGCGGGCTCACGCAGCTTTCCTTGCTCGGAAAGTAACGCCACACGGTCCGCGCGGAGACCCCGACGGCCTGCCCGATCTGCTCCCCGGTGGTCGCGGCCACCCCTTGGGTGACGAACAGTTCCACCGCGGCGCGGGCGATCTCCAGCCGGATCTCGGCCTTGCGCCGCTCGGTCAGCGGCGGCCGACCCGTACGGCCATGTCCCCGGCCCCGGCCGGGGGGTTCGGTGATCGCGCCGTCCGGCACTGGCGACTCCCTCGACTCGACGACGGGCGACTACCGCCCTGGGCTGCCGCGATTCTAACGATCTCGAAAACAGCCCCGGACTTTATGTCATTGAGAGACATTAAGTCGTACTGTGTGGCGCGACGACCTCGTCGCACCACGCACGCACTTCTGGGAGCACGTCATGAGCACCACTGGACTGGCCGGCCGCAGCGTCATCGTCACCGGAGCGGGCTCCGGAATCGGGCGGGCCACCGCCCTGGCCTTCGCCGCGGAGGGCGCCCGGGTCCTGGTGGCCGACCTCAACGTCGAGGGCGCCGAGAAGGTCGTCGAGGAGATAGCGGCGGCCGGTGGCACCGCCGTGGCCGTGACGGGCGACCTGAGCGAGCAGGCCGTGGTCGACCGGGTGACCGCGACCGCCGTGGAGCAGTTCGGCGGGGTGGACGTACTCGTCAACAACGCCGGGATCATGGACCGCATGTCGGCAGCCGGTGAGGTCGGCGACGCGGAGTGGGAGCGGGTCATCCGGGTCAACCTCACCGCTCCCTTCCTGCTCACCCGGGCGGTGCTCCCGCACATGCTGGAGGCGGGCAAGGGCGCCATCGTGAACACCGCCTCCGAGGCGAGCCTGCGCGGCAGCGCCGCGGGCGCCGCGTACACCGCCTCGAAGCACGGCATCGCGGGCCTCACCAAGTCCCTCGCCGTGACGTACCGCGACAAGGGCATCCGGGCCAACGCCATCGCCCCCGGCGGCACGAAGACCGCCATCACCGTGGACGCCGACCGCGACGCCCTCGGCCCGCAGATCCTCGCCTCGTACATGGGCAATGTGGGCACCGCGGCCGAGGCCGAGGAGCAGGCCGCCGCCATCCTGTTCCTCGCCTCCGACGCGGCGAGCAACATCAACGGCGCGATCCTGCCCGTCGACAACGGCTGGTCGGCGGTCTGACGTCCTCGAGCGCCGCTGACGCCCTCGAGCGCCTGAAGGAACCGACACCGCGGCCGCTCAGCCGCCGCGCACGAACTCCCGGGCCAGTCGCTCACCCGCCGTCACGGCTGCCGCGTGATCCTCGATGGGCGACACCCGAGAGTTCTTGAAAGCGATGTAGGTGACCCCCGAACTCGTCCCGCCGCGGTGCGGGTCGGGGCGGATGCCGAGCGCCTTGGCGGTGGCGTACGAGGCCTCGCCGATGATTTCGTGCGGTCCGGTGTCGCCGACCACCGCGTACTGGACCCGGTCCTGGTAGATCACCGCGACCACCGAGCCCCCTCGGATGCCGTGGACGCGGTGGTCCCAGATGCCACTGGGCGTGGGCACCACGACGTACGGGAGGGTCTCGGCGCTCAGGTACCGCCCGTCGGACTGCTGATACGAGGTGGCCCCGGAGAAGAGCGGGTCGGTCCGCCCGTTGCACAGGAGACCGGGGCGGCCGTCGCAGTCGATGTCCATGTCCGCCTTCCAGAACACCGCGCCCCGCGTGCCGCAGACGCGAATCTCGGCGCGGCTGCCCGCGTCGGAGCGATAGCGCCCCTTCGACACGGGCACGCAGTCACGGACCTTGGCGAGCAGATCGGCGGCGCGCACATTCCCCTCCCGCGCCGCCACGGGCGCACTCGGACGGGCGGCCGGAAACGGGGCGGGAGCGAGCAGGGCCACGCCGGCCGCGGCCAGGGTCAGCGACTGAACACGCACGATAAAAGACCCTCTCCTGGGGGACATTGACGGTCATTTAGCAAAACTTGGCGCGTTTCTGACGATGCGTCCACTGGGAAGGGGCCGGACGGTGCACGGCGGGCCCGACGGCGGCACGGCGGATTCCGCGGGCACACGGCGGATTCGGCGGGTGCATTGCGGCCGAGAGCCCGAGCCGTGGTGGACCCGGGCTTCTCGACCGCCCTCGCCGGCGCGGCATCAGCGACGACAGCGGTCCGCACCGTGGGCGCGAACTCCCCTGTCGAGAGGGTGAGTTCACACCGCGTCAGGCATCAGCATACGTAGCCCGAGGACGGCCCGACGAACGGCCACCGCCCCCTTGATGTGGCCGCGTCAGCCGTGTCTTATAGGTACAGACCAATCCCGTCGAGGGAAGGCAGGCCGGTGCGACGCGTTTCCCTAGGATTGATCTGCGGCTCGCTGCTCGTCCTCACCGCGTGCGGAGGAGGTGCGGGCGCCGACGCCGGGGGCGAGCGGCTGCCCCCGGCCCCGATGGGGGTCACCGCGACGGCGGGCAGCGCGACCAGCGTGCACGTCATGTGGAACCGCGTCTCCGGGGACGTGAAGGTCACCGGCTACGAGGTGTACCGCGGCACCACACGGGTCGAGCGGGTCCCCGGCGAGGAACACATGGTGGACGTCACCCGACTGGCCCCGTCCACGAAGTACGTCTTCACGGTCCGCGCCGTGAACGCCGACGGGAACCCCGGACCCCCCAGCGAGCCGGTGCGCGCCACCACACCGGTCGCGGCCGCCGCCGACCGCACGCCCCCGACCCGCCCCGGGCTCCCGCGCGGCAGGGCCGTCGGGAGCCGGGCGGCCCAACTGGAGTGGTCGGCGTCGACGGACGCCCGGGGCGTGGTCTCGTACGACGTCTACCAGGGCGGCTCGAAGATCCACAGCGTGGGCGGTGGACAGACGGCGACCGTCGTCACCGGGCTGAGACCCGGCACCGCGTACGCCTTCACCGTGCGAGCCCGCGACGCGGCGGACAACCTCTCCCCCGCGAGCGCCGCCGTCCGGCTCACCACCGCGCCGGGCGCGGACGACGGCCGCGGCACCGCGCCGACCGGGTTCCGCGCGACTTCCCACCGCACGGACGGGGCGTACTACCTCGACCTGTCCTGGCTGCCGCCGCGGACGGACGGGGTGATCACGGAGTATCGGATCGACCTGGACGGCCGACAGGCGACCTCCCTCGTCTGGGGCGGCACACCGCCCAGCGGCAGGGCCACCTACAGCTTCTACGTGGGACGGGACGCCGGGGTCGCGTACCGGGTGCGGATCAGGGCGAAGCTGCCGGACGGCACCTGGGGCGGGTTCTCGGCGGAGCGGACGGTGACGACGGGCGCCGCCACGGGTGGGAACGCCGGCACCACCCCGAGATAGGCGAACCGTAGGCTCACCCCCGTGCCCCATAGCGAACCCGATGCCTCGACGGCTCCCCTGGACATCTCCCTGCTGCGCACCTTCCTCGCCGTGCACCGCGCGGGATCGTTCACGGCGGCCGCGCGGCTGCTCGGTCTGTCCCAGCCGACGGTGACGACGCAGATGCGGTCACTGGAGGAGCAACTGGGACGGGAGCTGTTCGAACGGCAGCCACGGGGCGTGGTGCCCACGTCGATGGCGGACGAACTCGCCGCGGAGGTCGCCGCGCCCCTGGACGCGCTCGCGGCGGTCGCGGACCGCCGCGGCGCCGGCGCCGACCAGCCGCCGGACCCGGTGCACCTGGCGGGCCCGGCAGAGCTGCTGTGCACACGCGTCCTGCCCGCGCTGGCGCCGCTGACCGCACAGGACGTACGTCTGCGCGTCACTCCCGGCCTCACCGACGAGCTGCTGGACGGGCTGCGCGGCGGCCGCTTCGACCTGGTCATCGCCACGACCAGGCCGCGCGGTCGCACTCTGACCGCCGTGCCGCTGATGGACGAGGAGTTCGTGCTCGTCGCCGCCCCGTCGTGGGCCGAGCGCATCGACCCGGCCCGAGTGGCGGCCGAGGGACCCGCCGCGCTGCACGGGGCACCCCTGGTGACGTACGCCGAGGATCTGCCCATCGCCCGGCGCTACTGGCGGCACGTGTTCGGCGTACGGCTGACCGGCCAGGCGTCCATCACGGTGCCCGACCTGCGGGGCGTACTGGCCGCGGTGGTCGCGGGCGCCGGGATCACCGTGCTCCCCCGGTATCTGTGCCTCGACGCGCTGGCCTCCGGTGCCCTGGTGCCCCTGCTGTCCCCCGAGGAGCCGCCCATCAACACCGGGTACCTCACCCAGCGGCCGGGCGCGTCGGACAACCCGCATGTGGCGGTTGTGCGAGAGCGGCTGCTTCAGGCGGGCCGCACGTGGTGATGACGGACAGCAGATAGCGGCTGACGGATGACAGGTGCCAGATGACAGACGACAGATATCGTCATCCGCCATCCCCCATCCGCCATCCGCCATCCGCCATCCGCCATCCGCCCAGACAGAATCACCAGCGAACCGCGGGGATTCATCCGCCGGACGAACGAATTCGTCACCTGCCCGGTCCCCGTCCACGTGCGCCCCGAGCCGGAGGCGCATTGGCTCTCCCTGAGGCAGCACGGGCCTTTCCAATCCTCGGCGGCGCATGGGATGTACCGCCAACCGTGCCGCTGGAGGGCAGTCCTATGCGTACTTCTCAGATATCTCTCCGCTCCGGCCTGACCGTGGCCGCCGTCGCTGCGCTTCCGCTCACCCTGACCGCTCCGTCGGCCGCCGCCTTCGGTTCGGGGATCTCGGTGAGCACCAGCGGGTCCAGCGTCTCGGTCACCACCAATTCCTGCCCGAGCAACGGCAGCAGTTTCGGCGGCGCCTCGCTGCTCGCCAATGGGCAGGTGAACTTCTCCCAAGGCCGCCAGATGCCGTTGTCCGGAACGAGCGCCACTCAGTCGGCGGTCTGGTCCAACGTCAGCGCCGGCACCTATACCGTCGTCGTGGTCTGCCAGGACGGGACGACGGCCGGTACACAGTCCGTCATCGTCTCGACCAGCGCGGTCCCCAAGGTCACCAAGACCCCCAAGATCTCCTCGACCACCTTGCCCTCCTCGCCCTCCTCGCCGCCGCTCGGCGTGTTGGGCGGTCTCGGCGGGTCCACCAAGGACTACAGGACCGCCACGCTGGTGGGCGGCGGCGCGCTGGTGGGGTCGGGCGTCGTGGCAACCGCCTGGTACCTGCGCCGCCGGGCCAAGCCCCACCGGCTCTGATCCCGGCGCCCGTAGCACCGGCGGCCGTCCGTCCGACTCCGGTCCGTTGGACGGCCGACTCCGGTCGAGGGGGCGGCGGCCCCTACTGCTCGTCGAGGTGCTCGAACTCGTCCAGCGCATGCGTCAGCCACTGGGTCCAGAAGGTCTCCAGGTCGATCCCGGCCCGCAGCACCAGGTGCCGCAGCCGGTCCTGGGGAGCGTCCTTGCCGGGCGGGAAGTCGCGCTCCTGAATCTCCTCGTACTCGGCCAACTGCCTTTGGTGCAGGTCGAGATGGCGACGCAGGTCCATCGCGATGCCCGCGGTGCCGACGACGGCCGAGGCGCGCAACCGCAACAGCATCGTGTCCCGCATGGGCTTCGGGTCCTGGGACGAGGAGGTCCAGCGGGCCAGTTCGTCGCGGCCCGCCGGCAGCACCTCGTAGCTCTTCTTCTGTCCCCGGGCCGGCTGTTCGGACGGCAGGGCGCGGATATAGCCCTCGGACTCCAGTCTTCCCAGCTCGCGATAGATCTGCTGATGCGTCGCCGACCAGAAGTAGCCGATCGACTTGTCGAACCTCCGGGTCAGTTCGAGGCCCGACGACGGCTTCTCGAGCAGGGCGGTGAGGATCGCGTGCGGGAGTGACATGGGGTCATCCTAGGGACGCCGGACCGAGGCCCCGGGCGCGACCGCTCCGGCCGCGGCTCGGCCGGTCACAGCGCCGCCGCCAGCTCCGTGCCCTGCTTGATGGCGCGCTTGGCGTCCAGTTCGGCGGCCACGTCGGCACCGCCGATGAGGTGCACGCTGCGTCCCGCCGCGGACAGTGCCTCGTACAGATCGCGCCGCGGCTCCTGGCCGGTGCACAGCACGACGGTGTCGACCTCCAGGACCTGGCTGTGGCCCTCGACGGTGACGTGCAGTCCGGCGTCGTCGATCCGGTCGTACTGGACGCCCGGGACCATGGTGACCCCTCGGTGCTTGAGTTCCGTGCGGTGGATCCAGCCGGTGGTCTTGCCGAGTCCGGCGCCGACCTTGGAGGCCTTGCGCTGGAGGAGGTGGACCGTGCGGGGCGGGGTGGGACGCTCGGGTGCGGCGAGGCCGCCGGGTGCCTGGTAGTCCATGTCGACGCCCCAGTGGCGGAAGTACGTCGCCGGGTCCTCGCTCGCCTTGTCGCCACCGTCGGTCAGGTACTCGGCGACGTCGAAGCCGATGCCGCCGGCGCCGAGGATCGCGACCCGGTCGCCGACGGGGGCGCCGTCGCGCAGGACGTCGAGGTAGCCGAGGACGCTGGGGTGGTCGACGCCGGGGATCTCGGGGGTGCGCGGGGCGACGCCGGTGGCGACCACGACCTCGTCGTAGGCGGAGACGTCCTCGGCGGAGACGCGGGTGTTCAACCGGACGTCCACGCCGTGCAGTTCGAGCTGGGTGCGGAAGTAGCGGATCGTCTCGTCGAACTCCTGCTTGCCGGGGACCTTGCGGGCCACGTTGAGCTGGCCGCCGATCTCGCTCGCGGCGTCGTACAGGGTGACGTCGTGGCCGCGTTCGGCCGCGGAGACCGCGCACGCCAGGCCGGCGGGCCCGGCGCCGACCACGGCGACGCGCTTGCGCAGCCGGGTCGGAGCGAGGACGAGCTCCGTCTCGTGGCAGGCGCGCGGGTTGACCAGGCAGGAGGTGATCTTCCCGCTGAAGGTGTGGTCGAGGCAGGCCTGGTTGCAGCCGATGCAGGTGTTGATGGCCTCCGGCCGCCCGGCCGCCGCCTTGGCCACGAAGTCAGGGTCGGCAAGCATCGGTCGGGCCAGCGACACCATGTCGGCGTGGCCGTCGGCGAGCAACTGCTCGGCGAGTTCGGGGGTGTTGATGCGGTTGGTGGTCACCAGGGGGAGGGAGACCGCGCCCATGACCTTCTTGGTCACCCAGGTGTAGGCACCGCGCGGCACGGAGGTCGCGATGGTGGGGATACGGGCCTCGTGCCAGCCGATGCCGGTGTTGATGATCGTCGCTCCGGCCGCCTCGACGGCCCGGGCGAGCGTGATCACCTCGTCCAGGGTGGAGCCGCCCGGCACCAGGTCCAGCATGGAGAGCCGGTAGATGATGATGAAGTTCTCGCCGACGGCCTCGCGCACGCGCCGCACGATCTCGACGGGGAAGCGCATGCGGTTCTCGTACGAGCCGCCCCAGCGGTCCTCGCGCCGGTTGGTCTGAGCGGCGATGAACTCGTTGATCAGATAGCCCTCGGAGCCCATGATCTCGACGCCGTCGTACCCGGCCCGCTGTGCGAGCTCGGCGGCGCGGGCGTAGTCGTCGATGGTCCGCTCGACCTCGGCGTCGGTGAGCGCGTGCGGCGGGAAGGGGCTGATCGGGGCCTGCAGGGCGCTCGGGGCGACCAGGTCCTGGTGGTAGGCGTAGCGCCCGAAGTGCAGGATCTGCATCGCGATCTTCCCGCCCTCGCGGTGCACCGCGGCGGTGATCTCCGTGTGCTGCTCGGCCTCCGCCTCGGTGGTCAGCTTCGCGCCGCCTTCGTACGGCCGTCCGGCGTCGTTGGGAGCGATGCCGCCGGTGACGATGAGACCGACGCCGCCGCGGGCCCGGGTCGCGTAGAACTCCGCCATGCGCTCGAAGCCGCGCTCGGCCTCCTCCAGGCCCACGTGCATGGAGCCCATGAGCACGCGGTTGGGCAGCGTGGTGAAGCCCAGGTCGAGCGGGTTCATCAGGTGCGGGTAACGGCTCATCGGGACCTCCGTGCGGGGTGTCGTGTGTCTGTTGTAGACGACGGACAACGCCTTATGCAACTAGTTGCACAATGACGGAGGTCACTCGCCGAGGGCCGGCCCCGCTCCGTGACGACGGCCGACCCCTCTCCGTGGCGACGGGCGAGCCCGGGTGCTCGCCGAGCCCGCCTCGCAGGTCAGACCGCCCGCGGCGGCCTGGTGCCGATCACGACGTTCGCGTACAGCTCGTCGGAGACGGCCAGCGTGGCGGTCAGACCGCCGCGGGCGAAGGCCTCGACGGCCGCGGGGGCCTGGCGCTCGCTGGTCTCGACCAGGAGGCAGCCGCCCGGGGCCAGCCAGCGGGGCGCCTCGGCGGTGACGCGGCGCAGGACGTCGAGGCCGTCCGCGCCGCCGTCGAGGGCGACGAGCGGTTCGTGGTCGCGGGCTTCCGGCGGCAGCAGGCCGACCTCGTGCGTGGGAACGTACGGCACGTTGGCGGTGAGGACGTCGACGCGGCCGCGCAGGGCGTCGGGCAGGGCCTCGAACAGGTCGCCCTGGTGGACGCGCCCGCCGAAGGGTGCGACGTTGCGGCGCGCGCAGCGCACGGCGGCCGGATCGATGTCCGCGGCGTGCAGTTCGGGCCCGTCGAGGGCGGCGGCCAGCGCGGCACCCACCGCGCCGGAGCCGCAGCACAGATCCACCACGAGGGCGGCGCCGCGCGCGCGGGCCGCGGCCTGGTCGACGAGGAACTCCGTACGGCGGCGGGGTACGAAGACGCCCGGCTCGACGACGATGCGCAGGCCGTGGAACCGGGCCCAGCCGAGGACGTGTTCGAGGGGAAGTCCCGAGACGCGCCGGTCCACCATGGCGGTGACCTCGTCCGGGGTGCGGGCGGTGGAGAGGATCAACTCCGCCTCGTCCTCGGCGAAGACACAGCCCGCGGAGCGGAGCGCGGCGACAACGGAATCGGAAAGAAGGGGCATGAGAGCCGAGAAGCCTTTCGGTGAGCCGAAGGGCGCTCTCGCGGTCACCTAGAGGCGGCGATCCGCAGGGTCCTGAGGTGAGAGCACCCGACCTGACACAGCGGTAATGGGTCTCACCTCCTCGGCAACTCCCGGGCTGGGGTGGTCCGCAGCCAGGACGGTCACCTTACAGGAAGGGCCGGACGGCGATGGAGGCGCTCCCTCGCCTCGCGCCGGTCGCGGACCACCAAGTTGTACTATGCAACCAGAGAGGAAGGAGCTCCCGTGAATGCAGCCGACGCGTCCGTCGAGACCATCCAGCGCGAGATGACGGCCTTCGCCCGCCGCGCCCGGGCCTCGGCGGGACGGATGCATCCGGAGCTGTCGCTGGTCTCGTACACCCTGCTGGGTCATCTGGAGGAGAGCGGCGGCTGTCGTGCCACCGACCTCGCGGCGCACTACGCCTTGGACAAGTCCACGGTGAGCCGGCAAGTGTCGGCGTTGGAGCGGGCCGGGCTCATCGAACGCCGAGTCGACCCCGAGGACCACCGGGTGCAGGTGCTCCAGCTGACGGAGGCGGGCACCCACATCCTCGCCCAGGTCACCGAGAGCCGCCGGATCGCGTTCCGTGACCGGCTCGCGGACTGGCCCGCGGCGGACCTGGAGCGGTTCGCCACCTATCTGGTGCGGTACAACACGGCGGCGGCCGGGGCGCCGCCCGCCGCGCAGGCCTCCGGGAGCTGAGGTTTCACCACCGGAGGCCTTCGGAAGCCGTCAACGGACCCCCACGGCCCGGCCGTCCGTCAGGTGCTCCGGAACCCGTGCCGCCATGAACCGCGTGCTGCGGCGCAGCTTGAAGCCCAGGGACTCGTAGAGCCGGATGGCGTTGGTATTGCTCGCGGCGGTGTGCAGGAAGGGAGTCTCGCCGCGTTCGCGGATGCCGTGCGCCACAGCGAGGATCAGGCGGGTGGCGAGCCCCTCGCCACGGAAGTCCGGGTCGGTGCAGACCGCGCTGATCTCGGTCCAGCCCGGCGGGTGCAGCCGCTCCCCCGTCATGGCGATCAGCGCGCCGCCGCGCCGGATGCCGAGATAGGTGCCGAGCTCGACGGTGCGTGGCAGGAAGGGGCCGGGCCTGGTGCGCTCCACCAGGTCCAGCATCTCGGGTACGTCGGCGGGGCCGAGCCGCACCGCCTCGGCGTCCGGCGCCGCGGCGAGTCCGTCGTCGACGAGCTGGACGCCGTCCAGGCTGAAGGTCACCTCCCAGCCTTCCGGGGTAGGCCCGTTGAAGCCGGCCAGCGGGGCCTCGCCGCCGGGGCCGACGAGGGCGGCGAGGTCCGCCCAGTCGTCGTCGGTCGGGTCGTCGGGCAGGGCCAGCCACGGCGACACGTCGACGGGATAGCGCAGGACGTGTCCCCGGCGTTCGGCGAAGTGCGCGTGCGGGCCGGTCAGCGAAGCGAGGGCCGGGTTGTCCAGCGGGTGCGTGACGTCGGCCGACGGACGGGGGCTCGTGATACGACGGTCACTCATCGGGCGACCTCGATCACGATCTTGCCGCGGGCGTGACCGTCCTCGACCGTGCGCAGCGCCTCGGCGGCCCGGTCGAGGGGGAAGGTCCCCGTCACGAAGGGCCTCAGCCGGCCGTCGACCACCAGGCGCGCCACCTCTTCGAGGACGGCGGCGGTGCGGGCGCGCTCGACGGGTCCTCCCCCGAGCCGGGCGACCGTCTCCCGGTCGGCGCCGGTGATCAGCTTCGTACGGTCGTCCAGCAAGGTCGCCGCGGCTTCCAGCACCGCGCCCCCGACCAGGTCGAAGACGGCGTCCACCCCGTCCGGCGCGGCGGCCCGCACCCGCTCGGCCAGATCCGGCCCCGACGGGACGTGCACGGCCCCGAGCTCCTCGACGAAGTCCTTCTTGCCCTCGCTCGCGACACCGAGCACGGTGAGTCCGAGGGCGCGCGCGATCTGCGTGGCCGCGACGCCGACGCCACCGCCCGCACCGGTGATCAGCACGGTAGCGCCGGAGGGCAGGCCGAGCTGGTGGATCCCGTCGTACGCGGTCGCCGCGGCGACGGGCAGGGCCGCCGCGTCCGTGAAGGAGAGCGCGGCGGGCTTCTGGGCGGTGACTGCGGTCGGCAGCAGGGCGTACTCGGCGTATCCGCCGGCCATCGGGCTGCCGAAGACCTCGTCCCCCACGGTGAACCCGGTCACGTCGGGACCGAGCTCCTCGACGACGCCCGCGACCTCGTTGCCGAGGACGGCGGGGAGCTCGCGTGCCCCGGCACCGGGGCGGGCGTATCCCGTCCGCTGCTTCCAGTCGACGGGGTTCACGCCCGCCGCGCGGACCGCGACGAGTACCTGGCCGGGGCCCGGGCTCGGCCGGTCCTGCTCCACCAGGGCCTCGGTCTCCGGTCCGCCGTACCGGGTGAAGACGTACGCCTTGGGCATCTGCTTCCTCACTCTCCTCCGCCGTCACCACCACGGGCGGCACTATCGGCAAGGGAGATCACGGCGCGGCTATTCCCGGGCCCCGGGAGAGTTCATACGGTCGCAATGATCGGGGTCCCGCCCGGGCGTGGAGCACGGCCCGCGACCACGTACGGTTGAACCGACACGTACGGTTGAATACGTAAGCACCGATCACGCTCGATCCGCGGGCCGCCGCACCCGACGGCCTGGAGGCACCACCGCCATGAACGTCACCCGAGCCTTCACCGGGCGCCCCCGCGTCGACAACGCCGGACTGCCGCCCGGCCAGTACGACGCGGGCGACGACTGGCCCGTCCTGTCCGCCGAGGTCACCCCCGACCTCGCGCCCGCCGACTGGGCCTTCCGGGTCGACGGGCTGGTGGCCGAGCCGCGTACCTGGACCTGGGAGCAGGCGCACGCGCTGCCCGCGTCGGCGTACGAGGGCGACATCCACTGTGTGACGAGCTGGTCGAAGTTCGGGGTGCGCTTCGGGGGTGTCTCCCTGGACGCGTTCCTGGACACGGTGCGCCCGGACGCGTCCGCCACCCACGTGGTGGCCTACTCGCACACCGGGTACACCACGAACCTCCCGCTCGCCGACGTCACCGGCGGTCGTGCCTGGATCGTCTGGGAGTACGAGGGGAAGCCGCTGCCCGCCGAACACGGCGGCCCGGCGCGGCTGATCGTGCCGCACCTGTACTTCTGGAAGAGCGCCAAGTGGATCGCGGGCCTCAGGCTCCTCGACCACGACGAGCCGGGCTTCTGGGAGCAGAACGGCTACCACGCACGCGGCAACCCCTGGGAAGAACAGCGCTACTCCGGTGACTGAGACGATGACCGACACGTTCGTACCGCCCACCCGGTTCGCCGTGCCCGGGCGGATCGCGGTGAGCAACCGGGCCGCCGCCACCTGGCAGACCGCCACGCTCACCGAGATCCGCCGGGAGACGCCGGGCACCGCCACCTTCCGGTTCGCGGTGCCGGAGTGGACGGGGCATCTGCCCGGACAGCACCTGATGCTGCGGCTGACCGCCGAGGACGGGTACGTGGCGCAGCGTCACTACTCCCTCGCGTCACCGCCCGACGACGCCGGGCACATCGAACTCACCCTCGACCACGTCGAGGGCGGCGAGGTCTCCGGCTGGTTCCACACGGTGGCGAAGCCCGGTGACTCGGTCGAGGTGCGCGGCCCGCTCAGCGGGTTCTTCGCCTGGCCCGGCGACCGGCCCGCGCTGCTCGTCGGCGCCGGCTCCGGTGTCGTACCGCTGATGTCGATGCTGCGCCACCACCGGGCCCGCGCGCTGGACGTGCCGCTGCGGCTGCTCGTCTCCGCGCGCGGCCCCGAAGAGCTCATCTACGCACGGGAGTACGGCGCCGAGACCACGCCCGTCTTCACGCGCACCGCCCCCGAGGGGATGGCCGTGGGACGGCTCGCGGCGGCGCATCTGGCGCCGCTGCTGGCCGAGCGGCCGCCCGGTGGGTGGGAGGCCTATGTGTGCGGCTCCAACGGGTTCGCGGAGCACGCCTCGCGGCTGCTGGTGGAGGCCGGGCAGCCGGTGGACCGCATTCGTATCGAACGCTTCGGCTGAGACGCCCCCATCCCTCGGACCCGGTCGGCTGAGACAACCTCACCCGTCGAGCCCGGTCGGCTGAGACGCCCTCACCCGTCGGACCCGGTCGGCTGAGACATCCTCACCCGTCGAGCCCGGTCAGTCGTGCGGAACGACCGCCACCGGGCAGCCGGCATGCCGGATCAGCGACCGCGCGGCGCGACCCGGGCCCCGGCCCGTGCGGCGCCCGACGACCAGCAGACCGGCTCGCGCGGACGCCTCCAGCAGACGGGGACCGGGATCGCCGTCGACACGGTGCTCGCGGACCGTGGTCCCGGGGAACCTGTGGCGCCACGGCCACAGTGTGCTGGTGGGCAGGGTCCACGGGTGCACCACGTGCAGCGGCGCCGAGCGTACGGCGGCCGTGTCGAAGGCGTAGCCGATCAGATCGTCGGCCGAGGCGTCCGGATCGAGTCCGAGGACGACCGGCAGGTAGGGCGCCGTACTCGGCGGTGAGCCGTCGAGCACGGGCACCCGTTCGTCCTCGGGGAGTTCACCCGCGCGCACCAGGACGACCGGGCGGTCGGCGCGGGCCGCGACACCGAGGGCGACCGAGCCGACCGGGAACCCCGCGCTCCCCGTACGGCCGCGCGAGCCGAGGACCAGCGACTCCGCCTCGACGGCAGCGGCGAGCAGCGCCGGGACCGCCGGTGTCGCGGTGCGGCGGGCGATGATGTCCAAGGCCGGGTGGGCGTAGGAGAGTTCGATGGCGGCCCGGTCGAGTGCGGCGCGGGTGCGCCCGGCGGGAACGTCGATGTCGTCGATCTCGTCGATGTCGAAGACGCCGCCGGAAGCGGCCGGTTCGGTCCCCGCGTGCAGCAGCCGCAGGGGGAGCCGGCGGCGCTGCGCCTCGCGGGCGGCCCAGTCGGCCGCGTCCAGGCTGGGTCGCGAGCCGTCGATGCCCACGGTGATCGTCCGCGTGTCGGTGCTCATGGCTTCCGCCTTCCCAAGGGGTGCGACCGCGGACAACTGTCGTTCGTGCGGGGGGGCGGTTACGCGCCAGTGCGCGTCGAGTGCTGCTGGATGGGCACAGGTCATGGTGGCTCCTGTTCGCTGCGCGGAGTGGTTCGCGGGTTCCACAGGAGGCGCGGATCAGTCACGCCGGGTGAGCCGAATCGTTCCGGTACGGGGTCCGTTCGGCCCTCCGCGGGCAAGACCGTGGAGGCGAGGAGGTGAAGATGCGTACCCGGGTACGCGGTTGGCGCTGGCGCCGCAATCCGCTGCGCCGCCGCTCGGACGTCGTCGAGGCGTGGACGGTACTGGCCGTCGCCGTGCTGTTGTTCGTCGGTGCGCCGCTGACCGGAGCCGCTGTGGGGTGGTGGCGGTACGACAGCGCACAGGCACGGGCGGCGGCTCAGCGGGCCGAGCGGCAGCGGGTGAGCGCCGTACTCGTCGAGACCGCGCCCGCGGCGGTGCCCTCGCCTCAAGGTGCCAGGCTGCCCACGTTCCGGGTGAAGGTGCGCTGGACCGAGCCGGGCAAGGGGCCCCGGACCGGTGAGGCCCTGGTCCGCGCGGGCGGACAGCGCGGCGACCGCGTCGCCGTCTGGCTCGATGCGCGCGGCCGGAACGTCGGTCCGCCGGTGAGCACCGGCGCGGTCTGGCAACACGCGCTGACAACGGGCGTGTCGACCGCCGCGGGGGTCGTGGCCGTCGTACTCGCCTGGCACTTCGCCGTACGGCGGACCGCCGCGCGTCGCCGCCTGGCCGAGTGGGAGCGGGAGTGGGCGCGCACGGGGCCCAAGTGGCGGCGGCACACGGCTTGATGGCGGGGGTACCACTCGGTCTTGCCGGCGGGGGTACCACCCGTCTCGACGGCGCGGGGTGCCACCCGTCCCGCGTCTTTTTCGCGCACCCCGTACTGCGGTCCGGCGGCGGACGCGCCTACGGTGTCGGCAGCGGCCGGTGCGCCATCGACACGGGAAGGACGCCATGCCCACGCTGATCAACCTGTGCGAGGAGCCCGATTTCTGTCTTCGGTTCGTCAACGGGGGTCCGATGGCCGACCGCGCGGTCGATTCCGTACGCGCCCTGTCCCTGGCCGCGACCGCGGGCGGCTCGCTGGGTGATGTGAGGGACGCGCTGGTGGTGATCGGTGACTTCTGGACTTCCGGGCGGACGTCGGTGCACGAGGGGGTCGAGCCGTTGTTGCGTGAGTTGTCGCGGCAGCGGGCTGCCGGACTCGCCGTGGTGGTCGGGCAGCACGGCGCGCAGTCCGTTCCGGTGGTGATCCGCAGCTCGGCCGTCCGCCTCGGCGTACCGCTGCTGACCACGACGAAGGAGTTGCACGACTGGCACGAACTGATCCCGCGGCTGCGCGAGTACCGCTACCGGCAGGCCGAATGGCACGCCGATCAGCTCACCGCGCTGCTGAACCGGCTTCCGGACCGGCTCGCCGACGCGCACACGGCCACGGATGCGGACACGGACGCGATGCAGCGGATCGCGGACTGGCTGGCGGCCGCGGTGGACGCCGAAGTGGTGGTCAGTGATCCCCTGCGCGGTGTACTGGCCGCGGCGCCCGACGTCCCCACCCGGCAGCCCCCTCGCACCGCCTTCCCCCGGACGCGGACGGAGTCGCTCCCGCTGAGCGCCACCGGTTCCGGCGCGGTGCTGGCGGTGACCCCCCGCCGTCCGCTCGACGACGTGCGCACCGAGTTGCTGGGGCACGCGGCGAAGACGCTGGGTCTCATCGACCGGACTCGGTTGCGGGACCAACTGGCGGAGACCCGGCGCGAGGTGCAGCTGAGCGTCCTGCAACTGCTCATGGTGGGTGAGGAGGTGGCGGCCCAGCGCGTGCTGGCCGGCCTCGCGCCGGGGCTGTTGGCGACCGAGTCGGTGCGTGTCCATGTGATCGACTGCGCACGGGAGGACCGTGAGGTGACGCTCCGGCAGGCGGAGGACGCGCTCGCCGGACGCGCGCTGCTGGCGCGGTGCCCGGTGTTCAATCACCTGATCGTGGTCGATCCGCTCCAGACGGACGAGGACGCTCCGGGCGGTGTGTGGCACACGCTGGAGGCCGTCGTCGCCGCACTGCCCGAGCACTCCATGGGCGGCAGCCGGGTGTACGCGCTGAGCAGTGTGGCGGACGCCTACACACAGGCGGCCGGCACCCTCGTGACGGCGCGCCGGACGGCCGGGCGGGTCGCGCTCGCCGAACAGCGTGCCGATCTGATGGACGTCCTGCCGCCGGCCACGGCCCGACGGTGGGCGGGCACACTGCTGCGCCCGGTGCTCACCCTGCCGGCCGGGCAGCGCGAACAGCTCGTACGGACACTGGAGTTGGGGCTCGAGTTCCCGCACACGGCCGTCGGCCGGTTGCTCGGCATCCACCGCAACACGGTGACGCACCGCATCAGCAAGGGCTTCGGTCTGCTCGGTCTCGACCGCGGCCAGATCCTGAACCGGGTGGTGGTCTCGACGGCGCTCCAGGTCGTCGTGAAGTACGGTCATGACGCGCACTCGGCCGACCCTGCGGCGGACTTCACCGCGATGGTGTCCGCTCCGGAGGTCCGCGCCTGGGCCGACTCGTTCCTCGAGCCGCTGCGGGCCGACCGCCGCGATCTGCTGCGCACGCTCCGGGTCTGGCTGGAGAACGACACCCACACCGGGCGGACGGCCGCCGCGCTGGACCTGGCGCCGGTGACGGTCCGCAGTCACCTGCGGGCCGCCGCGCCGCTGATCCAGCGTGACCTGCCGGTGGGCCCGGACGAAACGGAGGCGCTCGACGGCAACGGGAACGAGCACGAGCAGGCGCTCAGCGGCGTACGCCCACTGGCGTTCGCCCTGCACGCCGACACCGGCCGCCCCTCCCTGCCGGCCGCCTGAGCCCGCCCCTCACCGGCGGCGGACTGTGCACCGGTGACGGGGTGCGCCCGCCCTCTTGTGCACCGGAACGGCTCCCGTCCGCCCCGGTGGCGCGTCCGGCGGCCCGACTGTGCACGCGTGACGTGGCACGGCGGGACGTCGCTTCCTAGCGTGACGCTCGCCCGCCCGACGCCGCGTCGGGGCCGGCGCGAAGGAGGTCGCCGTGAACGCCAACCGCTGGTCGCGCAAGAGTGAGGACGACCGGGCCGGGCGACGTGACTGCGGTTGGTCCGTGGCCCTGGCCCTCGGCCCCGGTGACTGACCGAAGGGAGGTCTGGCGGCCCTCCGGCCTCACACGTACGGTGTGATCATCCGCACCCGTGACGTCAAAGGTGGTCCTTCATGGCACAGTTCGACCTCCCCCTCGACGAACTTCGCGAATACCGCAGCGCGTCCGCCGAGCCCGAGGACTTCGACACCTTCTGGGCCAAGACCCTCCAAGAGACGCGGGAGCACGACCTCGACGCCCGCTTCGAACCCGTCGAGACGGTGCTCAAGACCGTCAAGGTGTACGACGTGACGTTCGCCGGGTTCGGCGGGCACCCGGTCAAGGGCTGGCTCACGCTGCCCGCCTGGGCGAACTCCGCCCTGCCCACGGTCGTCGAGTTCGTCGGATACGGCGGCGGTCGCGGCCTCTCCCACACGCATCTGCTGTGGGCCTCGGCGGGCTTCGCGCACTTCGTGATGGACACCCGTGGTCAGGGCAGCGCCTGGGGCGGCGGCGAGACCCCGGACCCGGTGGGCAGCGCGCCCGCCTACCCCGGTTACATGACCCGTGGCATCGACGCTCCCGAGAACTACTACTACCGCCGGGTGTTCACCGACGGTGTGCGCGCGGTGGAGGCGGCCCGCTCGCATCCGCTGGTCGACGCGGAGCGCGTGGCGGCCGTCGGCGGGAGTCAGGGCGGCGGGATCACGATCGCGGTGGGCGGTCTGGTCCCCGACCTGGCCGCGATCGCGCCCGACGTGCCGTTCCTGTGCGACTTCCCGCGTGCGACGACGCTGACGGACCGGCACCCGTACCGGGAGATCGGCAACTACCTCAAGACCCACCGCGGCCGCACCGAGGACGTCCTGCGCACGCTGTCCTACTTCGACGGGGTGCACTTCGCGGCGCGCGGGCGGGCGCCGGCCCTCTTCTCGGTCGCGCTGGAGGACCAGACCTGCCCGCCCTCCACGATCTTCGCGGCCTTCAACGCCTGGGACCACGAGGACAAGAAGATCGAGGTCTACGACTTCAACGACCACGAGGGCGGCGGCCCTTACCAGGAAGCGGCCAAGCTTGCCTGGCTGCCCGCGCACCTCTGACGCGGCCGTGGAGAGGTGACGGCCGGTGCTCAGCCCGCCGTTCCGCGCGGTACGACCGTCGCCAGGACCGCGGGCAGGGGGTACCAGTCCGCCGAGACCACGCTGGCGTGCTGCCGGGCGAGGAGGGCGACGCGGTCCAGGGCCTGGGCCTGGGTGGGGTTGGTGGCGTCGATGGCCGGGGGCACGTTCTGGCCGTCGGTCATGACGACGAGGTAGTGGCGGTCGTCGTACCAGGCGGTGTCGATGGTGCCGTTCGCGTAGGTGGCCGCGTCGCCGTCGAAGATCACGAACCACGGGCGGATGGTCGGGTCCGTGTAGCGGGTGCGCGGGTCGCCCGTGGCCGCGTTGTGCACGGCGGGGAAGGCGGCCGCCTCGCGCAGGCGCCCGGCCGCGGCGAGGTCGCGGAGGTAGGTGGCGTACTCGCGGTCGGTCCAGAGCGAGTCGAAGGGGTTGCCTTCCTCGACGGTGCCGGGGATCAGCTCGACCATGAACTTGCCCGCGAGGGCCGAGCGGGCGGGCCAGCCGTCGGCGCGTACCGCCGAGTCGAGGTCGCCGTGGGAGCCGACGACGTCGGCGGGGCGCAGCAGGGCGTCGCCGAGCTTCGCGGTGAGCAGGGCGTCCAGCTGGGCGGGGCCACGGCTGGCGTTGGCCGCGAAGCCGTCCTTCATCTCGATCTTCAGCTGGATCGGCCGGTGGCCCGGGTGCGCGTCGTGCCAGGCCTTGATGTCGGAGAGGCAGCCGGCGAGGTCGCGGTTGCGGGACTTGGTGCGCAGTTCGGAGGCGTTCGCCGCGTTCTCGCAGTTGTTGTCGTTGCCGATCGGGTTGCTGTGCGAGACGCGCCAGGAGGCGCCGAACACATTGGTCCACACGTCGAGTTCGAGCATTCCGGCGCCGGAGTCCAGCGCGTCGGCGAAGTACGTGTACTTGGCCTTGTCGTAGGAGTTGTGGACCCCGACCGAGGTGCTGGCGGAGTACGAGAGGTCCGCGGCGGTGGCGCCGGGGGCCGTGGTCAGGGCGAGGGCTCCCGCCGTCGCCACCGCGATCCCGGTACGCGCCAACACCCTCACATGTCTGTACATGCTCCCCTGCCTCCTGCGTCTCGGTGGTCAACCGACGTGCAGCGTAGGGGTGTTGGGTGACATCCGGAAGATCCCGCGGTGAAGGACGACGGGCGACGACGACACGTACGGAAGACGGATGCCGTCACACCACTTCCCTCCAGTCCGACCAGTCGGTACGTTCGGGGCCGGAGTCCCGATGGATGACGGAGGTCCCATGACCCAGCCCGCGCCGCGTGTTCACGGCCACTGCGACGCCCGCTTCGCGGCGGTGCGCACCGCGTTCGAGGAGAACTTCCGGGATCGCGACGAGCTCGGCGCGGCCGTGACCGTCACGCTCGACGGCGAGACGGTGGTCGACCTGTGGGGCGGCTGGGCCGACGCGGCGCGCACCCGGCCCTGGGAGCGCGAGACGCTGGTCAACGTCTGGTCCACGTCCAAGGGCCCGACCTCGCTGTGCGCGCACATCCTGGCCGATCGCGGGCTGCTCGACTTCGACGCCCCGGTGGCCGCGTACTGGCCGGAGTTCGCGGCGGCGGGCAAGGAGTCCGTGCTCGTACGGCATCTGCTGTCGCACCGCGCGGGGCTGGCCGGGCTGCGCGAGCCGCACGATCTGGCCCAGCTGTGCGACTGGGAGCTGACCGTGGAGCGGCTGGCGGCGCAGGAGCCGTGGTGGGAGCCGGGGACCCGGTCCGGGTACCACGCGCTCACCTTCGGCCATCTGGTGGGAGAGGTGGTGCGGCGGGTCTCCGGACTGCGGCCGGGCGCGTTCTTGGAGCGGGAGGTGACCGGGCCGCTCGGGATCGACTTCACCATCGGACTGCCGGAGAAGGAGACCGAGCGGGCGGCCGAGCTGGTGCATCCGCCGGTCGCGTCGAGCAGTGAACAGGCGGCGATCTTCGCCCAGTTGGCGCCCGCTGCGGTGGCCGCCCTCGCCAATCCGCTGGTCGGCGCCACCGAGGCCAACACGGCCCAGTGGCGGGCGGCCGAGATACCCGCGGCCAACGGCCACGGCACGGCCCGCGCGATCGCCGCGCTGTACGGGATCTTCGCCGGACGCGGGGCGTACGGCTCCCGGCAGGTGCTCTCCCCGGAGGCCGCGGAGCGGGTGCGCGAGGGGCAGGGCAGTTGCCGGGACCTGGTGCTCGGCGCCGGGTTCGAGCACGAGACGGAAACCGGCCTCGGGCTGTGGCTGAGCGGACCCAATGGCTCCTACGGTCCCAACCCGAGGGCTTTCGGACACGACGGCTTCGGCGGCTCCTGCGGTCTCGCCGACCCGGAGTCGGGCCTCTCCCTGGGGTACGTCATGAACCGGATGGGCCCGCACATCGCCGACGACCCAAGGAAGATGGCACTCGTGGACGCCCTGTACAGCTCGCTCTGAGCGCGCCCGCGACGCCCGGCGGGTGCGGGCTGAAACCGGCCGAACCGTCCGACCGCTCTTCCCTCGTGGTTTAGACCAATGCTAGATCTGGTGGCGCACAGAGCCCGCACGGCTACGTCTTGTCACCACGATCAGCACGCTCACCACGGTCACCTCTCAGGAGGCGCGGACATGGCCCGCACCACCAGTCCCACCAGCACCCACCCGTCCGACCAGGAGCCCCGCTACGCGCGGATCGCCGCACAGCTGCTCGGCGAACTGCGCGACGGGACGGTTCCGCCCGGTGAACGACTGCCGGGAGAAAGGGAGTTGGCCTCGCGCTTCGGCGTCAGCCGCGAGACGGTGCGGCAGGCGCTGCAGCGGCTGCGGCACGACGGTCTCGTCTCCACCGACCGGCGCGGCAGCCACGCCACCCTGCCCGGCACCACCGCCGAACACATCCCCTCGCTCGACTTCCCCGTCGGCGCGCACACCGCCGAGCCGTGTGCCGTCCACCGCGCCAGCGTCACCTGGGAGGCTCCCCCGCCCGAGCACGCCGAGGCACTGGGGCTCGCGCCGGCCCGGCCGACCCTCGTCCACCGCTACGAGTCGGCCGCGGCGGACGGCAGCGGACTGCGTACGGCCTTCACCTCGTTCTCCGCCGTCGCCGTGGCCGAGGTCGAGGAACTCGCCCGCTACCGCGACCGCGCGGACGGCTCCGCCTCGGCGCAGCTGCGGCGGGCGTACGACTGGATGCGCAAGGCCGGGCTGACCCTGCACCACCGGGACGCGATCACACGGCTCCCGCAGTCCGTGCGGGTCACCCGGCGCGTGCACGACCAGTACGACCGGCCCCTGGAGATCACCGAACTGGTGGTAGAGGCACAACAGGACGCCCTGGTCTACGAGTTCACACTGCCGGCGGCGGGGTGAAACCGGTCCGAGGACGCAGTCACGTGACAGATCCCAGGAGCGCCGTACGCGACTAGGTTCGAGACATGACCACCAACGACGCACAGCAGATCGAGCGGGCCAACGCCACGGGCCGCGTCCCGGTCGTCTTCGTCCACGGCCTGTGGCTGCTGCCGAGCAGCTGGGACCGGTGGACCGCGCACTTCGAGCAGGCGGGCTACGCGCCGGTCTCCCTGTCCTGGCCCGACGACCCCGACACGGTCGAGGAGGCCAACGCCCACCCGGAGGTCCTCGCAGGCAAGACGGTCGGGCAGGTCGCCGACCATCTGGAGACACTGATCGGCGGCCTGGAGAAGAAGCCTGCGGTCATCGGCCACTCCTTCGGTGGACTGCTCACCCAGATCCTCGCCGGCCGGGGCCGGTCCGCCGTCTCGGTGGCGATCGACCCGGCACCGTTCCGGGGTGTGCTGCCGCTGCCGATCTCCTCGCTGCGCTCCGCCGCGCCGGTCCTGGGCAACCCGGCCAACCGGCACCGGGCCGTCCCGCTCACCTTCGACCAGTTCCGCTACGGCTTCGCCAACGCGGTGAGCGAGGAGGAGGCCAAGGAGCTGTACGACACGTTCGCCGTACCCGCGCCGGGCGCCCCGCTCTTCCAGGCCGCCACGGCGAACTTCAACCCGTGGACCGAGGTCAAGGTCGACACCGAGAACCCCGACCGCGGCCCGCTGCTGATCATCTCGGGCGAGAAGGACCACACCGTGCCGTGGGCGATCACGAACGCCTCGTACAAGAAGCAGCAGCACAATCCGGGCGTCACCGAGATCACCGAGATCCCGGGCCGTGGACACGCGCTGACCATCGACCACGGCTGGCAGGAGGTCGCCGACACCGCGCTGGAGTTCGTCCGCCGCTTCGCCTGACCTCCCGGGACATCTCCCAGGACGTCTCCCGGGACAGCGCGGGTCAGCCGGATCCGGCAGCGGCATCCGAAGCGGCGGCGGAGGCGCCGCCGCTTCGGGTGGCCACGACCATCCGGCATCGCGGGCTGCCGTCACGCCGCCAGCCGAACTCGGGCAGCGCCAGAAGCTCCACCTCGAACCCCGCCCGCCTCAGCTCCCGCTGTACGTCGCCGAGCCGGAACGCCCGGTAGTACATGACGAACGGTGGCCGCCAGACGGCGTTGCGCACCCGCATCGCCGTGTCGAAGCCCAACAGGGCCCAGTACCAGGGTGAACTCGGGCGCGGCGGGGCCGTGACGGGGAACGCGAAGCGCCCGCCCGGTCGCAGTACGGAGTGGACCTGGGCGAACAGACCCGGCAGCTCGCGCGGCAGGAAGTGCCCGAACGCGCCGAAGCTGACGACGAGGTCGAAGACGGGGCCGAAGGGCAGGGCACGCGCGTCACCCCGTACCCACGCGAGGCGCGGCGACCTCCCCCGGTCCGCGCCCTCGTACGATCCGGGGCTCGCCCCCGCTCGCGCGCCGGGTCGCGGGCGCGTTCGGCCGCCGGGGAGCGCGACCCCCGGCGCGTCCGCTTCCGTACCCTTCAGTCCCCCCGTACCCGTCCGCTCCCGCCCCACGGCCAGCATCCCCGCGCTGATGTCGACCCCGGTGACCGAACCCCGGCACAGTCCGCTCAGCACCTCCATGCCCGCGCCCGTGCCGCAGCACAGGTCGAGACCGTGGTCGAACGGGCCGATGGGACGCAGTGCACGGGCCACTGCGTCGAGGATCGCGTCCGGAGTCCGGAACGGCGTGTGGTCGAACTTGGGTGCGAGCAGGTCATAACCGTGCTCGACGGAGGACAGGGCCTGCGCGGCCAGTTCGCGGAGGGTGGGACCTTGCGGGGTGAACATCGCCCTCAGCTTAGGGGCAGCGCGCGCCCCGGGCGCCGGTCTAGGGTCCCGTTCATGACTTCGTTCCGTCCCGCCCCCGCCTGGCTGGCCGACGCCGTCTTCTACCAGATCTATCCGCAGTCCTTCGCCGACTCGAACGGCGACGGCATCGGCGACTTCAACGGGATCGCCGAGCGCCTCGACCACCTCGCGTGGCTGGGCGTGAACACCGTGTGGCTGAACCCGTGCTTCGTCTCACCGTTCCGCGACGCCGGGTACGACGTCAGCGACTACCTGGCCGTCGCGCCGCGTTACGGCTCCCTCGACGACCTGGCCAAGCTGGTCGACGAGGCCGGCCGACGCGGCATCCGGGTCCTGCTGGATCTCGTGGCAGGGCACACCTCCGACGAGCACCCGTGGTTCAAGGCCGCCGCGCACGATCCGACCGACGACCGGTACATCTGGGCGGCCGAGGGCCGTCCCGACGGCTTCGTCCCCTCCCCCGGCAGCCGCCCGGGCGCGTACCTGCCGAACTTCTTCGCCTTCCAGCCCGCCCTCAACTTCGGCTACGCACGGGCGCATCCGGCCGAGCCCTGGCGCCTCCCGGTCGACGCCGAGGGGCCGCGCGCCAACCGGGCGGCGCTGCGCACGATCATGGACCACTGGCTGGGGCTCGGCCTGTCCGGCTTCCGTGTCGACATGGCCGCCTCGCTCGTCAAGGACGATCCGGACAAGACGGAAACCACCAAGGTCTGGGCCGAGTTGCGCCACTGGCTGGACGGCGCGCATCCGGACGCGGTGCTGCTCTCGGAGTGGGGCGAGCCGGAGGTGTCCGTCCCCGCGGGCTTCCACGCGGACTTCTTCCTCCAGTTCGGCGGCCCCACCGACGGCCTCGCGCTGCGCTCGCTGTGGAGCAACGGCGAGGGGACGGTCAACGAGAGCTGGGACCCGCTCGACTGCTTCTTCGACCGGAGCGGCCGAGGTTCGCCGCGCCCCTTCCTCGAAGCCTGGGAGAAGGCGTCCACCGCGCTCGGCGCGAGCGGTTTCATCTCCCTGCCCACCGCCAACCACGACTTCTCCCGCCTCAACTGCGGCCCGCGCACACCCGAGCAACTGCCCGCCGCCTTCGCGTTCCAGCTCACCTGGCCTACGCTCCCGGCGATCTACTACGGCGACGAGATCGGCATGCGCTTCCTTCCCGGCCTGCCCGGCCAGGAGGGCAGCGTCCTCGGCCCCCGCTACAACCGCGCGGGCTCCCGCACACCGATGCAATGGGACGAGGGCCCGAACGCCGGTTTCTCCACCGCCGCGCCGGACCGCCTCTACCTCCCCGTCGACCCGTCGCCCACCCGCCCGACCGTCGCCGCCCAGCGCGCCGACGAGACCTCGCTCCTCCACCTCGTACGCCGCCTCGTCACCCTGCGCACCCACACCCCGCAGCTCGGCTCCCGGGGCTCGGTGGAGGTGCTGCACGCCGGCCATCCGCTCGCGTACCTGCGCGGCGGACGGTACCTCGTGGTCATCAACCCACGGGAACAGGAGGCGAGTTGTGCCTACGACGGTGCCCGCACCGGGGTGCCCCTGGAGGCCGACGGGGTCACGGTGAACGGCTCCACGATCACCGCCGAGGGTTTCGCGTACGGGGTCTTCGACCTGGGCCCCGACCGCTAGTCACGTACTTCGCGGGTGACTGGATCGGTTGGTTCGGCGCCCGCTCACCTGAGAGCGTTTTGCCGAGTCGGCCTTATGGACGTTCCTGCGGGGTCAGCGAGAGGGACGCACCCGCACCGGGGACGACGGTCGTCAAGAGCTGAAGGCGACTGCCGGGCCGCCGGCCCCGGAATCTAGGTCATATGACGGATGCCGCCGCAAAAGCGCTCTTCATAGGGTCCATGGCATGCCACACCGATCAAAGTCGGCCGTGCGCGGCTGAGCCCGCCGACCGGACCGAACTCCTGACGGCCACCCGTTCAGGTCGCGCCCGCCGCCCTCGCGTAGCAGCTCAGCGGTGAGCTCTCTGTCAGACCCATTCCCCCAACCCCAATGCGTGAGGAGTCCCATGAGTACCGAGGTTTCCCGCCGTCAGGTACTGGCCGCCGGAGCGGCGCTGGCCGGATCGGCGGCGCTGATAGCCGGCTCAGAAGGAACGGCCGGCGCGGCGACGGCCCCGACCGGTACCGGTGAGGAGAAGTCGAAGGTGAAGCCCACGATCGTGTTGGTACATGGCGGCTACGCCGATTCGTCCTGCTGGAACGCCACCATCCAGGAGTTGCAGGACAAGGGCTACACCACGGTCTGCGGGTCGAATCCGCTGCGGGGTATTCCGACCGACGCCCCGTACATCGCGAGTCTGCTGGACTCCATCAGCGGACCGGTCGTGCTGGTCGCGCACTCCATGGGTGGAACGGTCATCACGAACGCCGCTGCCGGAAAGACCAACGTCAAGGCGTTGGTCTACATCGCGGCGTTCGTGCCCGACGTGGGCGAGACGCAGGGGGAACTCATCACCAAGTTCCCCGGCAGCGAGGTCGAGCCGGTGAGCGTGCCGGTCCCGTACACGAAGGCCGACGGCACGACCGGAATCGATCTGTACCTGAGCAAGGACGGCCAGGCGGCGTTCGCCGCCGACATCTCCACCGCTGACTTCCAGGTCCTGCAGGCCACGCAGCGGCCGTTCGACGCCGATTCCTTCACCTTCCCGACCACGGCCGCGGCCTGGAAGACGATCCCGTCGTGGGGTCTGGTCGCCGGCCGGGACAAGGCGATCCCGCCGGCGTGCGAGCGCTGGATGTACAGCCGTGCGAACGCGCGCAAGGTCGTCGAAGTGCCGCGCTCGTCCCACGTCGTGATGCTCAGTCACCCCAGGATCGTCGCCGATCTCATCGTGGACGCCGCCAAGGCGACCAGCTGACGCTCGCGACGAGTGCCCCGGTCCGACATCACGGACCGGGGCACTCTCCCCACCGAGCCGAACTGCATCGAGGACGCCCGCGCAACGACCTACCTGCCTTGATCACGTCGACAGGCTCCGCCCAGCCTCTCAGCGTCCGGCGAACGACGAACCCCACCAAAAGATGATCTCGGTGGGGTTAGATTCCAAGCCTGGTCGAAGGACCGGCCGTCGTGGGAGCGAGGAGTGATGGGGATGCAACCCCAACCGTTGCGAGGCCGTAGCGAGCCGATGGAGCGGGCCCTTTCCGTGGTCCGCGCCGCAAGGCGTCACGGCTCCGGGGGCGTGGTGCTGGTCAGCGGACCAGCGGGCATCGGCAAGAGCGCCCTGCTCGCGGAGGTGTGCAGTCAGGCCGGACGGATACAGGTCCGGCCCGCTCTGGGCACCTGCGACCCCATCGAGCAGATCAGTCCCGGCGCACCAGTGATCACCGCGCTGCGGGCCGGCCGCGAACCGCTGGTCACCGAGGAGCAGTACGCCGGGATCGTCGAAGCCCTCCACGAGCCACTGTTACTGGTCGAACGCATCGCCGCCGCCCTCGAGCACGCCTCGGGCCAGGGCCCCGTCCTGATCGCCATAGACGACATGCAGTGGGCCGACCGGGTCAGCACGTTCGTCATCCGCACCTTGCTCACCCGTCTGCTCGGGCTGCCCCTGGTGTGGCTGCTGGCCACGCGCGACGACGACGCCGCTGTCCTCGGGTCGGTTCACACGTGCCTCGAACACATCCGGCTCGCTCCGTTACCGGCCTCCGAGTTGGCGGCCATCGCGCAGGACCGCCTCGGGCACCCGCCGGACGAGCGCACGCGCGGGTTCCTCGACGCCTCGGCGGGCAATCCACTGCTGGCCATCGACGTGCTGGACAACCTCGCACGGGCGGCCGCGCGAGGCGAACCCGACACCGTGCCGGAGGAGTTCGGCGCGGCCATCGCCCGCAGACTCTCCGAACTGCCCGATACGGCGCGCGCCCTCGTCGAGGTGGTGGCGGTCTGCGGACGCGCCGTGACCGTCCGGGAGGCCCTGCGCATGGTGCCGGAACTTGTCGGCGCAGGACGCGACGGCGCGCTCGCGGTCGCGCTCGAATCCGGGTTGATCACCATCCACGACCAGCGCGTGACGACACGCCACGATCTGGTGCGGGAGGCCGTCAGCGGGACCCTGCCCGACCAGACGGTCCGTACCCTGCACGGACGGTTCGCGCGACATCACCTGGATGCCGGGCAAGCCCTGCTGGCAGCGCCTCACGCCCGCGCCGCGGCGACCCGCGGCGACGTGGCCAGTGCACTGATCCTGATCGCGGCCGCCGAGCAGCTGACCGCGGCCAGTCCGCACGACGCAGGCGACCTGGCCGCGCTCGCCTTCCGCACCATGCGTCCGGAACAGACCGAATGGTTCGATGTGGGCCGACGCAGCCTGTCCGTGCTCTGCCGAACCCAACGCGCCGCCGAGGCGATGACTGTCGCGAATGCGATTCTCGCGCACGTGGATGACGCCAACCTGGTCGGCGTCATCGAGACCGAGGCCGCACGCGCGCTCTGGCTCGGCGGCAAGCCGGGAGAGCTTCTGGCGCGCATCACACCGATGCTGGCAGTGGACGCCCTCACCCCCGCAGTGGGCGCCCGCCTCACGGCCGCACGTGCCTTGGCCAACACCAGGTTGACAGCCGGCGACAGCGGTGCGCGCGAGGCCGCAGGCGCCCTTGACTTCGCAAGAGTCAGCGGAGACAAGGATGCGCAGGCGCTGGCCCTGCAGGCCGTCGGGGAAGCCGCCCGCAACGAAGGCCGCCACCAGGACGCCCTGCGGAGCTTCCGGGAGCTGCGGGCCCTCGCCGGCCCGTACCAGCTCGCCGAGGAGATCACCTCGCTCCAGTTCCTCGACCGCTACGATCACGCGCAACTACTGCTGGACGAGGTGAGATCGGACTGCAGCGACATCTCCCGGTCGATCCCTCCGGCGCTTCACCGCGCCCAGATGTGGCAGGACTTCAACCTCGGACACAGTGACGACGCTGAGGCCGCGGCGCGGACCCTGCTGGAGCTCGGCCAGCAATTGGGGAACGGCGTCTACGCGCTCGACGCATTGATCGTCCTCATCGCCGTGGCGCTGCTGCGCGGCGAGACGCGGACCGCCGCGGCGCATCTGGCGCAGGCCGACCGGCTCGTCGACGCCGACGACGGTGTCCGTCTCCCCGGCCTGACCGTCATGCGCGGCTGGCTCGCAGCCGACCAGGGCGACATCGCCACGGCGCTCCAGGTACTCGGGCCGGTGGCCTCAGAAGCCGCCACCTCGTGCAACTACTGGCCGCTGTGGCCATGCTGGATGGGCATCTTCTTCGAGATCGGCACCGCGGGGGCGGACGAAGGCTTCACCAGGACCGTCGTCGACATCGCCGAGCTCGCCGCGTCACGCAACCCAGGAGTGGCGAGCTTCGAGGGAGTGGCGCTGAACCTGCGCGGGCGGGAGAAAGCCGACCTGGCGATGCTCTCCGAAAGCGTGCGGATCCTTGCGCGCAGCCCCCGCCCCGTCCTGCGCGCTTCCGGCGCGCACTGCTACGGACGCGCGCTGATGGCCGAAGGCCGCCGCGACGAGGCGCTCGAACTGCTCGACCGGGCCTGGGACGACTACCACCGGATGGACGCGCAGGTCTACCGCGACGACGTGCAGCACGCGATGCGCCAGGCAGGTGCCCGACGTACCAAGTGGGCGCGTACGAGTACCCGACCCGAGATCGGCTGGGTCGCGTTGACCGGTGCGGAACGGCGGGTCGCGCTGCTGATCGCGGCGGGGCACTCCAACCGGTCTGCGGCCCTCGAACTCGGGGTGTCGATCAACACGGTGGGTACGCACCTGCGGATGGTCTTCAGCAAGCTCGGCATCCAGTCGCGTGTCCAACTCGCCAACGCCCTGAACCGTGAGCAAGTGAGCCAGACGACCTAGTTTCAGCTCGCGCGCACCCCTCACCCATTCAAGTGATGCCGGTGCAGTATCGCGCCACGGTCTAATCGGAGAGCAACAGCCGTCTCGCCGTCACGAAGTTCGGGGGCGAGGGTCGTTCGTCCGACGCGAGACGACTCCATGACGGGTACGGCGCCGGCCGGTCCGGCGCTGCGGGCACGGCCCGTCCGTAGGTGCGACCAGACGGTCGAGGCCCGCGCACCTTCAGCGGACCTGCGGCGCGCACCGGCCGCTCGCCGACAGCTCCGACAAGGGCGCCCACACCGCGATCCGCACCACTCGGAATCCGACAGAGCAACGAAGGATCACCATGCGTTCCACACACGCTCTCACGTTCGCGGGTCTGGCTCTGAGTGCCACCGTCCTGGCACAGACCATACCGGCGTTGGCCGCCACACCGACGAGCGGCTTCACCAAGGTCCGCATCGCAAGCCACTTCGACCTCGCCACCGGCCAACAGCCGGAGAACATCGCCCTCGAGCCCCGGGGCGCCGTCGACCTCAACATGTCCGTCGCCCGCCAGGTGGTGCGGCTCTACCCGGGCGGCCGGCAGCAGGTGCTGGCGCAGTTGCCGCTCCCCGCCGACGGCGGCGTCCACACACCGCTGCTCGGCTTCCCGCTGATCACCGGCCTCGTCCGGGACGACGACGGCACTCTCTACTTCCTCTACGCGACAGGGACGAGTGACCAGACCGGGCTGTGGAGGCTGCGGCCGGGCGGCACACCCGAGCGGATCACTGCGCTGCCGGCAAACAGCCTGCCCAACGGCCTCGGTCTCGATCCCGTCCGTGGTGAGCTCTACAGCGCCGACTCCGCCCTGAGCACGGTCTGGCGGATGCCGCTCAGCGGAGGTGTGGCGACCGCCTGGGCCAGCGGGCCGGAACTGGCGCCGCAGGGCTCCCTCGGCGCAAACGGACTCAAGGTTCACAAGGACGCGGTGTGGGTCACCAACACGTCGCTTGGAACGATCACCCGGATCCCGATCCGTCGTCATGGGGCCGCCGGCACGTTCGAGACCAAGGCGACCGGGCTCCCCGGGATCGACGACTTCGCTTTCATCCCCGGCAGCGACCGGATCATCGCCACCCTCGACAGCCAGAACAAGGTCGCGTTCGTCGAGCCGAACGGTCGCAACACCATCGCGCTCACCGGCAGGGGCGGGCTCGAAAACCCGACGTCGATCGCCGTACGCGGTAACACCGTCTACATCTCGTCCGCCGCCTGGTCCCTGCGCAAGGACCCGAACCTCATCATCGCCCGGCTGCCGTAAGGCTGTGACGGTGACCTGCTGAACTCGGCCACCCGGCCCTGGAGCTTCCGAATCCCGTGGCAAAGGCGCCCGTTGAATCAGGCATTCATGTGGCCCTGGTCCCTCGTGCGCCGCAAAGGAACGCGCCGCATCGGCACGGCCACCGCGCGGAAGCCGGCCGCCGGGGGGCGCCGCCGAGATGCTTGTTGCCGGCTCCGTTCGGGCTGGTCGTCCAGAACGAAATGGATACCCCGAAACTCTCAACGCTGGAGTGGAAACGTCGCGTATGAGACCAGGCCGTGCCCGATCTGGTCGTGAACGACCGCCGAGAACCACGCCCTTCGCTCATATCAGGCCGTCGGTCATGGCGACGTAGTGTCTCAGGCCGGTCCCGGGAGCGGGCAACGCGTCCGCCGAGCGGCGATTCCGCGGTCGTGCGAGGGGCGTCCGGTGGGGGCCGCGCGACGCCCGGCGGGCACGATGCACTCTTCAATGGCCGGCCGCCCCACCATGGCCTGACCCAGGACTCGAAGCCCGAACCCACCACACCCCGACACACCGTCAGTCGACCACCGGGCCATGTGACAGCACCCCCTGCGGTGATCACAGCCTCGTATCAGGACTTGAGTTGTTGGATCGCCGTCGCCCAATTCTCGACGTGGTAGCCCTTCGCCAACCTTCCATCACGAACGGTGAACACATCGATCGCCATCGTCCTGAAGGACTTGCCGGTCGGAGCAGCACCCCAAAATTCTTTGATCGGCGTCCCTGTCGCTTCTCCACGCACGATCATCATGTCGCCGACCACATGAATGTCGACCACCTCCCACGCAAGGTCGGGCACGCTCTCTCCCATGTCCTTGAACACGGCGGCCAACTGGTCGCGCGTCAGGAAGTCCTGATTCGTGTGGTACGAGTGATAGTCGTCGTTGCATGCCTGGGCCAGAAGTTCGGCAACATCCTTCTCACGCGGTATATTCAGCGCCTCGTAAAGCGGGGCAGAGATCCTGCGCGCCTCTTCGATGGTCATGAACGATTCGTCACTCTTGGTCATCTGACCTTGTCCCTTGTCGCAGAAGGTGTCGTACCGAGCCAATCGGCCCTGGGCAAACCGAAGTTATCTCGGGCGTCGATTCCGGTCTCTCACCTGAATACGTGAGGGGTATACCGGGCGAGGGCAGTGAACAGCGCACTCTCGGATCCGTCCGCCAGACCTGGCTCCTCACCTGTACGGGTGAGGGACGCGCACCCCGCCGCTGATCCATCCTTGCGGCGCACGCGGACCGGACCGACAACGGAGGACAGCGTGAAGTACCTGGAGGCCCAAACCTCGACGGTCGAAGGAACGAACGGAGTCAGCTACGCATACCGGCGTCTGGGACCGAGGGGCCGACGCCCGCTGGTGCTGCTGCAGCACTTCCGGGGAAACCTGGAGAACTGGGATCCCGAGCTGATCGACGCGCTGGCCGCTTCACGCGACGTCATGGCTTTCGACAACGTGGGCGTGGGCGCAACCGCCGGGACCACTCCCCACACCTTCGCACAGATGGCCGACGACGCGATCGTCTTCGTCGAGGCACTCGGGCTCGACAGCATCGATGTGCTCGGTTTCTCCATCGGCAGTTTCATCGCGCAGGAGATCGCACTCACGAGGCCGTCACTGGTGACCAAGTTGATCCTGGCTTCGACCGCCCCCCCCAGGGCGCACCAGGCATGCACGGCTGGGCGCCGGACATCATCGGCGCGATCGGCGAACCGACGACCGACGCCACAGGCATGCTCCACGCCTTCTTCACCAACTCGCCCGCAGGCAGGGCCGCCGGCGAGCAGTTCCTGGGAAGGATCTTCACCCGGACCGCGGGCCGCAACGAGGAAACCACCTGGCAGACCCGCAACGCCCAGTACGACGCTGTCGTGAAGTGGGGGACACCGAACTTCGGGATGCTCCAGCGGCTCGCCGCGATCCAACAGCCCGTCTTCATCGCAAACGGTGACGACGACCGGATGATCCTGCCCTGGTACTCGCATCTTACGGCCAGCCTGATCCCCGACGCGTTCGTGAAGCTGTACCCGGACTCCGCTCATGGCTTCCTCTATCAGCACGCACAAGAATTCGGAGCAGAAGTCCACAAGTACAACGATCGCTTTTACGTCCATCGTGAAGCGGTGCAGCTTCAGCTCCCGGTAAGGCGATCGCTTTTCCGGGATGCCTGAGGAGCAGTGAACACAGCGCGTTCCGAACGCAGGAACGTCAAGAACCGAGAGGCCCACGATCATGAGCTCGACCGAACTCGCCTACGACGTGTTCATCAACGACCCGCCGCAGCAGGACAACGGCACGCTTCCGAACGGAGAGGCGAAGCAGTTCTCACCGCTGGCCAGCACCCTGATCTACGGCGCCGAGGACGCCGTGCTCGTCGACCCCGGGTTCACGACCGACCAGGCACGCGCGCTGGGCGACTGGGTCGCCGGCAAGAACCGGAACCTGACGGACATCTTCATCACCCACGGCCACGGCGACCACTGGTTCAACACCAACGTGCTGGCGGAGCGGTTCGGCGCACGTGTCGTGGCGACCGAGGGAACGATCGGCCAGATGCACGCCAACGTCGCCGCGCGGCCGTTCGTCTGGGACAAGGTCTACCCCGGCATTCCGGCCTCCCCGGTGACCGCGGTGGCGGTGCCGGACAACCGGTTCGCCCTCGAAGGCAAGGACCTCGTCATCGTCGAGGCCGGGTACACCGACACCGATGCCTCCAGCGTCCTGCACGTCCCCGACCTCGCACTGGTCGTCGCCGGCGACGTCATCTACAACGGCGCCCACCTCTACCTCAGCGAGACCTCGCTCGCGGGCCTCGACGCCTGGCGACAAGCAATCGACCGGGTCGCGTCACTGGACGCCCGCTCCATCGTGGCCGGCCACCAGAACTCCGACCTCGACGACGCAGCCGCACGCACCATCGCCGAGACACGCGAATACCTCGACGTCGCCGAAGAGCTGTTCGGCACCCAGAAGACCGCCGTCGACTATTTCAACGCGATGGTCGACCGGTACCCCGACCGACTGGGACGCACGGTCCTGTGGGCGACAGCCCAGGCCGTGTACGGCATCCGCGAGAACCCCGAGGAAGACCCGGTCCAGTTCATCGCCGGCGGATGGCTCTAGTTCCTCACTTCGAGGGCAGCTCGTTTCAGGGATCTGGCCGGCGGGATTGTGTCGTCCAGGGTGCCCTTGAAGTCGAATTCGTCCTGGGCCTTGGCCAGGCGTCTGTCCCGTGCCCGCTGATCAGGGCGGTGACGTTGCGGTACGAAACCAGCTTGGAGTCCGCGACCAGCAGGAACGCCTTCGGCCCGGCTGTCGCGCGCAGGGCGTTCATCGTGTCGGAGATCTGGGAGACCTCCGCGGCTCCGCCGTCGATGACGCGGGACAGCAGCGGGATGCCGCCGTCGCCGGTCACCGCCAGGCCGGTCTGCATCTGCTTGAGGTCGTAGCGGCGGTCCTTGAGATGGCCGTGTTCGATGCGGAGCACGGCCCGGCCGGTCGTCGTCGAGCAGCTCCGGCTCGATACCGAACACCCGCGAAGTACGGAGCTAGTTGCCGTCCCTGCCCTCGTCCAGGAACGCGCACACCGCCTCCGTGAACGTCTGAGGTGCCGCGCTGTGGATGAGGTGTCCGACGGGGATCGTGACGACTCGCCCGCCGGGGACGCGGCGGGCGAGTTCGGCGATGCCGTCCTGGGGCACATGGCTGGCGGGTCCGCCGGCCAGCACCAGTGTGTCGGCGGTGATCCTGCTCAGTCCCTCGAGCCAGGCCGGGTCGGGCGTGTCGATCTGCCGTCTGACGGCCACCACCATGTCCCAGTCGAAGGTGAGCTCGCCGTCCGGCCTGGTCGGGGTGGTCTTCTCGCGGGGCCGCGGAACCGGCACGTCCTCCAGGACGAGCCGGCTCACCCGCTCCGGTCGCTCCTGCGCGAGCAGGTAGGCCACGACCCCGCCCATCGAGTGTCCGATCAGGTCCACCGTGCCGAGTCCCAGGACGTCGAGGAACCGGAGCACGTCGGCACGCATGAGTTCGAGCGAGTACTCCCCCGGCCAGTCGCTCCGCCCGTGGCCGCGCAGATCGAGGGCGTACACCCGTCGTCCGCGGGCGAGAGCGGGCATGACCTCGGCCCAGTCGGCGCTGTTCTCGCCGAGCGCGTGCAACAGGACGAGCGGCGGAGCGGACTCCTGCCCCCACACCCGGCAGACGAGCCGGACCCCTCCCACATCGACCGTACGGTGATCAACCATGCGGGAGAGGATATGCGTCGGTCGTCGCCCGCGGGGCCCCGGCGTCGGACACCCCCGGCGGCTCAGCCGACCGTGAGGACGATCGCGCCGGAGTAGGCGCCTCCTGCCTCGATGGCCGTCTGCGTGCCGTCGACCGTCATGGTCACGGACTTGCCGCCGGCCGCCCGCACCACCGCGTCGGCGGCGAGCGTCAGCCGGGTCAGGTACGAGGTGCCGGTCACGGTCCAGGTCGAACCGCTGTTCAGCTGGACGATCACGCCGTTGTTGACGGCGGGCTTGACGGTGTTGGTGACCTGGCCCAGCTCGTAGAAGTTCGAGGAGTCGATCGTGTCGACGCGGTGCTTGGCCTCCGTGGCCGAGATGACGCCCTGCACGGTCGAGTCCTCGAAGGTGAGGACCATGTTCTTGCCCGCGCGCATGCCGTTGTAGAAGTCGCCCGCCAGCGCGATGGAGGTGAAGGTGGCAGCCCCGTCGGCCGTGTGGACCGAGGTCGGGTCGAAGGAGACGTCCTTGGCGGGGTCGCCCGTGGGTTCGGTGTAGACGCCGACGTTCATCATCTTGCCGTCGACGTTCACCGGGCCCGGGTCGTCGCTCTCGATCATCTGCAGGATGATCCCGTTGCCGGGGTTGAGCTGCGCACCGTCCGAACCGTCCACCGTGATCGTGGTCTGCTGACCCTTGTTGAGGAAGGTGGTCTGCGCGGAGGTGATGACCGTGCCGCCGTCCAGCCTCAGGGTGCCGGTGCCGAAGAACATGAAGCCGAAATGGCCCGAGTTGACCACCGTGATCCGGGCCGGGACGGCCGCCAGTTCGGCCTTGGTCAGGCCGAGGCCGAGCGAGGAGTTGAGCTCCGCGACGGCTTCGCGGGTGCTGTCGCCGTAGTGGATCGAGGCGGCAGGGCCCGCGCAGATGGTGGCGTAGCTGCCGACGTCGAACTGCGAGCCGAGCACGCGGACGGTGGCGTCCCCGATGGCGTAGGTGCCGTAGCCGTACGTTCCCGTGTTGCCGACGCTGCTGTTGATCGCCGTCAGCTGGAGCCCGCTGCCGCCCTCCACCGACAGGGCTCCCCAGGTCTCCGACTGCACGGTCGAGTTGATGTACGTCGCCTTTGTGCCGGCGCCGATGAGGTTGGTGGCGCGGACATTGCCGTCGAGGCCCAGCATCCACGGCACGGACTCCATGTACGGGGTCTCCACGGTCGCCCGGTAGTCGGCGGGGAGCGTGCCGTTGCGGGCCCGCAGGCGGGAGTTCTTCACGATGACGTTGGCACCGTCGTCCGCGACGACCGTCGTGCGCACCACGCCCTGGTTGGTGATCCTGGCGCCGTCCACGACGAGTGTCGTGGCCGAACCGGTGCCGACGACCGCGGCGCCGTATCCCGCGAAGTCGCAACGCCCGTTGCCCGTCAGGGAGATGGAGGGGCTCTTGAGCGTGTAGGTGCCGTTCTTCACGAAGACACCGTCGAAGCACTCGCCGGTGGAGGTGATGGCGACGTTGCGGGCGAGGGTGTCGGTGAGCGCGCCGCCGACGATGCCGGACAGGACGGACTTGGCGCGGTCCACGCCGTCGGCTCCCACATAAAGGGCCTGTCGGAAGGGGAAGGTGACGGTCTGATAGGTGACCGCGTTGGCCTCCGCCACGGTGAGCACGATGTCACCCTGGTAGGTGCCGGCGGAGATCAGCGTCTCGGTTCCGCCCGTCTCGGTGAGGAGCTGCCCGGTCTCGACCCCGTCGACGGTGAGGGTGACGCTGTACCCGTCGGGCGCGGTGACCTTTCCGCCCTCGGCTATGGACAGCTCGCTCACGGCCGTGGTCGCGGAGAGCTGGTACGTCTCGCCGGCTCCCACGGAGATCTTGCCCGCCCTCGTCGCCTTCGGCGCGGGCCCCGCGGCCAGGGCGGGCGCCGCCGGAACGAGCAGGGCCCCGGCCGTGGCCGTACCGGCGATCAGGAACGAACGTCGGGTGATCAGCGTCATTGCATGCCTTCCCAGAGATCGAGTGCGCCGTCGCGCAGCGTGACCGGCCGGCCGTCGGATTCATGGGGGCGACGGCTCGGGCGGAGGCACCAAAGGTGCGCGTGGGAAAGTCAATCAGCCCTGTGCACAAGGGAGTAGCCACCTTGTGGACACATACCGGAGGGCGATGTCTCGGATCATTCGGCCCGCTTCATGGCCGTCACACAGCGTGTTCACAGACGGGTCGGCGGGGAACGCACGCCGGTGCGGCGGACGACCTGGAGCCGTCCGCCGCACCGTGCTCACCCGCGCCCGGACTACGCCGGTGCGACCATCCCCGCCGACAGGTCGATGTCCGCCCCGCACAGCCCCGGCATCGCCAGCATCGCCACCAGCGCCCGGGCGACCTCGTCCTCCTCCACGAGCCGGCCCAGCGCGGCGCGCGAGGCGAAGTCCCGCTCGGCGGCCTGGACGCTCGTCCCGGTCAGCTCGGCCGTCAGCCGGAAGTTGCGGTCCATGCGCGGCCCCCGAACCGGCCCGGGGGAAAGGGAGTTGACCGCGACGCCGTGCGGCCCGACCTCGCCCGCCAGCGTCCGGGTCAGACCGAGGAGCGCCATCTTGGAGGCGGTGTACGGGGTGCGGTTCAGCAGCGGCCGCTTCCCGCTCACGGAGGCGATGTTGACGATGTCACCGCCTCCGGCCGCGATCATGGGCGGCAGGAAGGCCCGGCACATCAGGTACACCCCGCGGACGTTGGCGGCGAACACCTCGTCCCACTCCTCGGGCTCGATGTCGGTGAGCGGGCGTACCGGTCCCGCGACTCCGGCGTTGTTGACGAGCAACGACACCTCCTCGTCGGCGAGTTCGAGGGCCAGGGCGCGCACCGACTCCGAATCGGAGACGTCACACACCGCCGTACGGGCCCCTCCGTCCTCCTCGGCCACCCGCGCCGCGGCGTCGGCGAGAGCGCGCTCGCCGCGGCCGACGAGGATCACCCGGGCTCCGGCTCCCGCCAGGGCGAGCGCGAAGGCCCGCCCCAGTGGTCCGCCGCCGCCCGTGATCAGCGCCGTACGCCCATGGAGGGTCATGCCTTGTTCCACGGCAGTTCGTCGCCCGCGGCCTTCGCCGCCCGTACGTCACCGGAGCGGGCATGCCCCTCGAACAGTTCGACGCGGGAGGCGCGCCCGCACAGCCTGCCGAGCAGCGCCCCCGAGCCGGAGTCCGTGACCTCCTGGTAGGTGACCGTCTTGAGGTACTTCCCCACCCACAGGCCGCCGGTGTAGCGGGCGGCGCCCCGGGTCGGCAGCACATGGTTCGTGCCGATGACCTTGTCGCCGAACGACACACAGGTGCCCTCGCCCAGGAAGAGCGCGCCGTACTGCGTCATCCTGCGCAGGGCCTCGCGCGGCTCGGCGGTCAGGACCTCGACGTGCTCGAAGGCGAACGCGTCGGCGAGCGCGTACAGCTCGTCGAGGGAGTCCACGACGTGCACCTGCCCGTGGTCGCGCCGGGCGGGCCCGGCGAAGTCGCGCGTGGGCATGCCGGGCAGGAGCCGCTCGACCTCGGCGAGGGTCTTCTCGGCGATCTCGCGGGAGGTGGTGATCAGGACGGCCGGGGAGTCGGGGCCGTGCTCGGCCTGGGAGAGCAGGTCGACGGCGCACACGAAGGGGTCGGCTGCGCTGTCGGCGAGGACCAGGATCTCCGTCGGGCCCGCGAAGAGGTCGATGCCTATCTCGCCGAACAGCTGCCGCTTGGCCTCGGCGACATAGGCGTTGCCCGGCCCGGCGATCAGGTTCACCGGCTCCATCGTGTCCGTGCCGACCGCCATCGCGGCGACGGCCTGCACCCCGCCCAGCAGCCAGATCTCGTCCGCGCCCGCGAGATGCGCGGCGGCGACGGTGGCCGCGGGGATCTCGCCGTGGATCGGGGGCGTACAGGCGACGACCCGCGGCACGCCCGCGACCTTCGCCGTGACGATGGTCATGTGCGCGGACGCGGTGAGCGGGTAGCGGCCACCGGGGATGTACGCGCCTGCCGCCCGCACCGGGATGTGCTTCTGCCCGAGCCTGACGCCCGGCAGGGTCTCCACCTCGAACTCGCCCATCGAGTCGAGCTGGTGGCGGGCGAAGGAGCGCACCTGGTCCTGGACGAAGCGGATGTCGTCGATGACCTGCCGCGGGACCGAGGCGACGATCTTCTCGATCTCCTCGGCGGAGAGCCGGAATGCCTCGGGGCTCCACCGGTCGAACTTCTCGGAGTACGCGTGCACGGCCGCGTCGCCGCGCTCGCGAATGTCCGCGATGACGCCCGCCACGGTTTCGCGCACCTGGTCGAGCGAGGCGGTGACCTCCGCCCCGGGTACGGCGTGCTTCAGGATCGTTGCCACAACTGCGGCCTTTCTGCGGGTGGTTGACGGCTGTCGACGGCTACACGGGGGGTGCGACGAACAGCACGTCAGGATCGTTGAACTGCTCCTTGGCGACCGACTCGCTCATCGGGTCGGCCGTGCCCCACTGGTCCTGGGTGATCGGGTCGTCCACGTCGTGGCGGCCCGGGTGCCACAGGTCCTCCTCCAGGACCGCGAGTTCGGTCGTGTACTCGACCGTGTTGCCGTGCGGGTCGTGGAAGTAGGAGAAGGTGTTGTCGCCCGCGAGATGGCGGCCCGGACCCCAGGTGAGCCGCGTCCCGGCGCGCAGCGCCCGCCCCGTACCGCGCATGTACTCCTCCACTCCGCGCATCTCGAACGAGGCGTGGTGCAGGGAGACATGAGGTCCGCGCGCGATGGCGAAGGAGTGGTGGAGCGGGCTGCACCGCAGGAAGTACATGAGGTCGCCCATGTGCGCCGAGTACAGGGTGTCGGTGAGCCGGAAGCCGAGGTGCCGGACGTAGAAGTCCCGCAGCCCCTCCGGGTCCTGCGAGTTGACCACGCAGTGCGAGAGGCGCACCGGGATCGCCTCGCGCTCCTCGATCCTGCGGTGCGCGCGCGTCTCGACACCGGCCGACACCTCCACGACCCGGCCGTCCGGGTCGAAGAAGCGGAAACCGTAGCCGCCGCCCGGAGTGTCCAGAGCCCCTGGTTCGCCGATGAGTCGGACCCCGGACCGCCCGAGTCGCAGATGCAGTTCGTCCACGGCGGCCGGCGAGACGGCGCCGAAGGCGACCAGGTCCATCCGCTTCCGCTCGTCCTCGCGGATGCGGACGACGTACTGCTCGGGGCTGCCCTCGGCGGCGAAGAAGGCGATCCCGCTGTCGCCGGCGACCTCGGTCAGGCCCCAGGTGGTGCCGTAGAAGGCGCGCTGCCTGGCGAAGTCCGGTACGGCCAGGTCGACATGGCGGAGATGGGTGATGGGCTGGAAGGTGCTGGTCACTGTCCGCTCCTGACGGTGTTGCGCTGGTGGCCGAGGCCCGTGATCTCCGCCTCCATGACGTCTCCGGGCTTGAGGAAGACACCCCAGTGCGCGCCGTTGCCCGCCGGGGAACCGGTGAGCAGCAGGTCGCCGGGGCGCAGGGTGGTGGTCGTGGAGACGTAGGCGATGAGCCGGGGAATGTCGAAGATCATGTCCTTGGTGGACTCGTCCTGGCGCACGACTCCGTTGTGGCGCAGGGTGATCCGGACGTCCGCGTCCTCGGTGGGGTTGCCGACGAAGGCGGCCGGTACGAGGAAGGGTCCTGTCGGCAGGAAGGTGTCGCAGTTCTTGGCGGTGAACCAGTCGGTGCCGATCGCCTTGAGGTCGGGCCGGTAGAGCCGGTCGCGGGTGGTGAGGTCGTTGCAGATGGTGTAGGCGGCGACGTACGACATCGCGTCCCCGACGGGGATGTGCTTGCCCGTCCTGCCGATGACGAGCGCGAGTTCGAGTTCCCAGTCGTGCTGCTCACCGAGCGCGGGCAGCACGATGTCGTCGTACGGGCCGCAGATCGCGCGGGGCGAGCCGAGGAAGACGTACGGGACGCCGCCGCGGATCCGCTCGTCCATCATCCGCTCGGCGTCCGCGCGGGCCTCCTCGGGCGTCGCGCCGTGCACGCTCTCCTTCTCGGCGGCGACCAGATCCACCACGTGCTTGCGGTAGTTGGCGCCGCTCTGCAGGACCTGGCAGGGCTCGATGGGGGCGAGGACGCGCAGGTCGGCGAGGGCGTGCCAGGCGTCGGCGGTCTCCTGGGCAAGGTCGACCAGGCGCGGGAAGAGGGCCTCCCAGTCCTCGACGACCGCGCGCACGGACGGGGCCAGGTCGGACAGGTCACGTACCCGGGGCCCGACGACCAGGCCCGGGAAGACCCGGGAACCGTCCCCGAAGGTGCCGAGGGCGAAGGGTCCGGTGTGGGAGGGGAGTCGGTCGGGCACGGGCGGTCTCCTCGTACGGCGGGTGGCTTGCCGTCGACGCTAGGCAGCGCGGGGGCAGGGCGGAAATGGCGATCCGCGATGCCTGCCATCAGGGGGCCGGAGGCCGTGTGATCAGCAGCCCATCGTCGTACGGGATGGATGACGTCCCCCATGCCGATGCCTCGATCCGTTGACCCTGCAACGACCCTCCGCGCAGGCTCGGAGCACCATCGGACCTGAGGAGCGAGTGTGATCGTCGAGCATGCCGAACTGACCGTGGAAGCCGGTCGTGAGCGGGTTTTCGAGGCCGTCTTCGACAAGGCCCGCGAGGTGCTCGCCGAGGCGGACGGGTTCCGCTGGACCGAGCTGCTGCGCTGCGAGGAGCGCCCGGACCGCTATCTGCTGCTGGTCAGCTGGACGTCCGTGGAGGCGCACACGGTCGGCTTCCGCAGCTCCGAGCGCTTCGAGCGGTGGCGCGCCCTGGTCGGGCCGTTCTTCGCCGCGCCGCCCGTCGTCGAGCACTACCGCACGCTCGGCGACCGCTTCACCGCCTGACCGACCCCACCGCACCCCTGTTCTTCTTCTACGTTCGCAAGGATCGCCCATGCCCGTACACAAGGTGCTCGTCGTCGGCGGCGGCATCACCGGTAGCGTGCTGTCGCTCGCGCTCGCCCAGCGGGGCGCCGAGGTCGAGCTCGCCGAGATCTCGCCCCAGTGGTTCGGTGTGGGCCACGGCATCACCGTCCAGGGCAACGCGCTCAAGGCGCTGCGCTCGGTGGGCGTGCTCGACCGGGTGCTCGCCCGGGCCGTCCCCTTCGACGTGATGCGGCTGCGCCGGGCCGACGGCGGACTGCTCGCCGAGCTGCGCACCCCGCACACCGGCGGTGCCGAGCTGCCGTCGACGGCGGGCGCGCTGCGCTCGGACCTTCAGGACGCGCTGTGCGACGCGGTCCACGCGCAGGGCGTGCGCGTCCGGCTCGCGCTGAGCGTGGCGAAGCTCGACCAGTCCCCGGACCATGTGGACGTCACGTTCACCGACGGCAGCAGCGGCCGCTACGACCTCGTGGTCGGCGCCGACGGCATCAACTCGCGGATGCGGCGGCTGATCGGCATCACCACCAGGCCCCGCCCGGTGGGTATGTCGATCTTCCGGGTGGTCGCGCGGCGGCCGCCCGAGATGGACTGCGCGGAGGTGTACTACGGCGGCCCGCGCTACAAGGCCGGCTACAGCCCGATCTCGCCCGACCAGTGCTACGCCTACCTGCTCGACGAGAACCTCGACGCCTCGCTGATCGGCCCGCGCGCCCCGCTGTCGCTGCTGCGCGAACGCGGCGCCGGGTACGGCGGCACCTGGGGCAGGATCCTCGCCTCGCTGCCGCGGGACACCCCGGTCGACTACCGGTGGATCGAGGCGATCCTCGTCGACGAGCCCTGGTACCGGGGCCGTACGGTGATCATCGGGGACGCCGCGCACGCCTGCCCGCCGCTGATCGCGCAGGGCGCCGCGATGTGCGCCGAGGACGCGGTCGTGCTCGCGGAACTCGTCACCGGCGGGGCGCCGCTGGAGAAGGCGCTCGACACGTTCATGGCGCGCCGGCTGCCCCGGGTGCGGGTGGTGCTGGAGAACTCGCTGCGGCTCGCCGACTGGGAGATCCACCCGGAGACGCCCGGCGCGGACCCCGGCCGGATCATGTCGGAGACCCTGGACTATCTGACGGCCGCCGCATGAACGTTCCCGTCGTGGACTTCCACGGTCACCTCGCCGTCCCCGCCGCCGACGCGCTGTGCGCGGGCACGCCCGGCCTGGCCGCCGAGCTGGCCGCCGAAGCGCGGGCGCACTCCCCCACGTCACGGGCGGTCAACCGCGCCCAACTTCAGCGCCTCGCACCGAAGTTGACGGACGTCACGACCAGACTCGCCGACCTGGACACGATGGGGGTCGACCTCCAGGTGGTCGGCCCGATGCCGATGCACCACTACTGGGCCGACGCGGATCTCGCCGTACGCCTGGCGCGCACGGTCAACGAGGCCGTGGCCGCGCACTGCGCGGTGGCGCCGGAGCGGCTGTACGGCCTCGGCACGGTCCCGCTCCAGCATCCCGACCTCGCGGTCGCGCTCCTCGACAAGGCGGTCACGGAGTACGGCCTGTACGGGATCAGCGTGTCCACGACCGTGGACGGACGGGAACTCGCGGACCCCGCGCACGACCCGGTGTGGCAGCGGGCCGAGGAGCTCGGCGCGGTCGTCTTCGTGCACCCCTGGGGCTGCTCGCTAGGGGAACGGCTGGCCACGCACTACCTCGGCAACACGGTCGGGCAGCCCGTCGAGACGACGGTCGCGCTCTCGCACCTCATCTTCACCGGTGTCCTGGACCGCTTCCCGCGCCTCAAGCTCGTCGCCGCGCACGGCGGGGGCTATCTGCCGACGTACATCGGCCGTTCCGACCACGCCTGGCACCTGCGCGAGGACGCGCGTGGCTGCGCGCGGCCGCCGAGCGCGTATCTGCGGCGCATGTGGTTCGACGCGCTCGTCTACACCCCGGGCGGACTGCGCCATCTGGTCGAGGAGGTCGGCGCGGACCGGGTCGTCCTCGGCACCGATCACCCCTTCGACATGGGCGTCGAGGACCCGGTGGCCCGGCTGGACGCCGCGGGGCTGTCCCCGGCCGACCGTGCCGCCGTCGCCGGGGGCAACGCTCTCGACCTGCTGCAGAAAGGACGTACGCGATGAGTCTGGGTCCGATCGAGGAAGAGCTGGCCAAGGCCCGCTCCGCCTACCGGAACTGGGGCCGTTGGGGTGAGGACGACGTGCTGGGCACGCTCAATTTCATCGACGACGCGATACGGGCGCACGCGGCCGGCCTGGTCCGCCGGGGCCGGTCGTTCTCGCTCTCCCAGGAGTTCAACGAGAACGGTCCGCAGCGCGGTTTCCGCGGCCGGATCAACCCCGTCCACTACATGAAGGACACCGGTTCGGACGCGGCCGCCGGGACGCAGGGCTTCCCGCACGGATTCGGGGGCGCCGACGACCATGTCGTGATGCCGCTCCAGGCCTCCACCCAGTGGGACGGCCTCGGGCACATCTACGACAACAAGCAGGCCTGGAACGGACGTCCGTGCACCATCGTCAACGGCGACGGGGACTCGGTCACCGGCATCGAGCACATGAAGGACGCCTTCACCGGGCGCGGGGTCCTGCTCGACGTGGGCCGCGCGGTCGGCGACGAACACGGCGAACTCCCGGACGGTTTCGCGATCCTGGAGGAGCATCTGCGCGCCACGATCGAGGCGCAGGGCGCCACCTCGTCCGTACGGCGCGGCGATCTGGTCCTCGTCAGGACCGGGCAGTTGGGGCGGGTACGGCGACTCGGCGCGTGGGGCGGGTACGCCGCCGGGGACGCCCCGGGCCTCTCCTTCACCACGCTCGGCTGGCTGCACCGTACGGAGATCGCCGCGATCGCCTCCGACACCTGGGGACTCGAAGTACGCCCCTACGAGTTCGCCCAGCCGGCGATGTCCCCGCTGCACCAGATCGCGATCCCCAACATGGGCCTCCCGCTGGGGGAGATGTGGGACCTGGAGGAGCTGGCCGAGGACTGCGCTGCCGACGGTGTCCACGAGTTCCTGCTGATCGCGGCGCCGCTGCCGGTCACCGGCGCGGTGGGCGCCCCTGTCAATCCGATCGCGATCAAGTGAGTACGAGCGTGCACAACGACCGTTTCCCAGACACCCTCCACCTCCCCGGCGACGAGGACTTCGAGGAGGCGTGTCTCGGCCGGGTCTTCAACGCCCGCCGCCCGTCGGACCGCACCCCCGCCGCCGTGCTGATGGCCGAGTCCGAGCAGGATGTCGTCGACGGCGTACGACTCGCCCTGGAGCGGGGCTGGCAGGTCGCCGTCCGCTCCGGCGGGCACAGCTGGGCCGCCTGGTCGGTGCGCGAGGACGCGCTGCTGATCGACCTCGGGGGTCTGCGCGAGATGGCGTACGACCCGCGGACCGGGATCGTGACGGCGACCCCCGGCATCAAGGGAGGCGACGAACTCAACCCGTATCTGGGAGAGTTCGGGCGCTTCTTCAACGGCGGGCACTGTCCCTCCGTCGGCATCGGCGGCTTTCTGCTCCAGGGCGGGCAGGGCTGGAACGCGCGCGGCTGGGGCTGGGCCGCCGAGAACATCGTCGCGATCGACGTCGTCACCGCCGAGGGCGAGCTGGTGCGTGCGGACGAGACGCACCACGGCGACCTGTTCTGGGCGGCGCGCGGCGCGGGCCCGGGCTTCTTCGGGGTCGTCACCCGCTTCCATCTGCGCACCCGCCCGCTGCCGAAGCATCTGGCGCACACCGTCCACGCATACCCACTGGCCCTGTTCGACGAGGTCATGACCTGGCTGCACGGCATGCACCACACCGTCTCCGACCTGGTCGAGATCGTCGCCCTGACTCAGACCCCGCCCGCCGGGGACGGGCCGGTGCTGCTGGTCACGGGCGTGTCGATGACCGACACCGCCGAGCAGGCCGCCGAGGCGCTGGCCCCGTTGCACGCCAACCCGTACGCGGACCGGGCGCTGCTGCGGATCGAGGCGCGGCCGACCACCCTCGCCGAGCAGCTTCAGGGCCAGCGCCTCGCCAACCCCGAGGGCCACCGCTATCTCGTCGACAACGCCTGGCTGACCGGGTCAGCCGCCGAGGTCGTGCCGGCGATCCGGAAGGCGTTCACGGAGCAGCCGACCCGGCAGACCTTCACCATCTGGTTCTCGATGGCCCCGCTGCGTGAACTCCCGGACATGGCCTTCTCGTTGCAGTCCGAGATCTACTGCGCCACCTACGTCGTCCACGACGATCCCGGGCGCGACGCCGAGCTGCGCGGCTGGCTCGGCGAGGCGATGGCGGCGATGCGGCCGGTGACCGCGGGCCAGTACCTCGGGGACTGCGACTTCACCGTGCGGCAGCTGAGGTTCATGGGTGACGCGCAGTGGGAGCGGCTTCAGGAGATCCGGGCGACTCGCGACCCGAAGGGCCTCTTCGTGGGCCATCTGAGCGCCGGGACCGTCACCAACACCAACGACTGGGAGCGATAGGGCATGCGGTTCACGACATACGCGTACGAGGGCGTGGAGCGCGCCGGGGTCGTCCGTGCCGGGGTCATCCATCCGCTGCCGCCCGGCACGACCGTCCTGTCGCTCGTCGAGCAGGAGGACCTGCATGCCGCGGGCAGCGAAGCGCTGTCCGTCGAGAGCGACTTGACGGTGGATCAGGTACGCCTGCTGACCCCGCTGAAGCCGCCGTCCATCCGGGACTTCGTCGGTTTCGAGGCGCACATCGAGGGGGTCGCCAAGTCGCTGGACGGTCTGGATCAGGTGCCCGAGGAGTGGTACCGGGCGCCGAACTTCTACTTCACCAACCCGCACGCGGCCTACGGCGCGCACGACGACGTTCCCGTCCCGGCGGGCTGCTCGGTGCTCGACTTCGAGCTGGAGGTGGGCGCGGTCGTCGGCCGCGCGGGCCGAGACCTCACGCCCGAGCGGGCCCGCGAGCACATCGTCGGCTATCTCGTCTTCAACGACTGGTCGGCGCGCGATCTGCAGAAACCGGAGAAGAACCTCGGTCTCGGCTTCTCCAAGGGCAAGGACTTCGCGAACACCCTCGGCCCGTACCTGGTCACGGCCGACGAGGTGGCGGACCGGCGCGACCCGGACGGCTTCCTCGACCTGGAGATGACGGTCACCCTGAACGGCGAGCTGATCGGCCGCGACACCCTCGCCAACGTCTCCTGGACCTTCGAGGAGATGGTCGCCTACGCCGCCCGTGACGCCTGGGTGCGCCCCGGCGACATCCTCGGCTCGGGCACCTGCGGCTGGGGGGCGCTCGCGGAGTTCTGGGGACGCGTCGGGGAACGTACGCCGCCGCCCCTGAAGCCCGGCGACGAGGTGACGCTCACCGTGGAGCGCCTCGGCACCGTCTCCAACCGGATCGTCCCCGGGCGCACGGAGGTGTATCTGCCGCGGGCCCGCAAGCGCGGCCGGACGCCCCGGCCGTAGCCCTCCGTACCCCTTTCGACCTGCACACATCCAGGGATCCGATGGTTGCCATCGGATCCCTGTGAGTTGCCTCCCGGCCCTTCCTCGGCGGGAACCCGGTCGTTACGCTCCCGTTTCACCGAGCTTCAACGACGCGGCCGGAAGGAGACACACATGGGTCTCGGAGCGATCGACCTGAATCTCCTGGTGGCGCTGGAAGCCCTCCTGGAGGAGAAGAACGTCACCCACGCGGGGGTGCGGCTGTCGACCAGCCAGTCCGCGATGAGCGGCTCGCTGGCCCGGTTGCGGCGGCACTTCAACGACGAGCTGCTGGTGCGGGTGGGGCGCGAGTACGAGCTGACGCCGCTCGCGGAGCGCCTGCTGCCCGTCGTCCAGGCTTCCCTGCACAAGGCCGAGGAGGCGCTCTCGCTGACCCGGCACTTCGAGCCCGCACGCAGCCGGCAGCGCTTCTCGGTGGTGATGTCGGACTATGTGATGACGGTGTTCGTGGAGCCGCTGCTGCGGGCCATCGCGCAGGAGGCGCCGGGCGTCCGCATCGACTTCCACCCCATCGTGGACGGGCAGTTGGAGACGGAGACCCATCTGCGCTGTCACGACCTGATGATCGTGCCGCTCGGGTACCAGCTGCCGGGCGTCAGCGAGGCCGTGATGCACGACCGGTTCGTGTGTCTCGTCGACCCGGACAACCCGCGACTGGTGGACGGGCGGCTCGCCCTGCGCGACCTGGCGGAGATGCCGCACGCCGCGTGCGGCATCGGCAAGCTCACACCGGCCGACCGCCAGCTGGAGACCCTCGGCATCACGCCGAGGGTGCAGGTCAGCACGCCCGGCTTCAACGTGCTGCCGTTCCTGGTGAGCGGCACCGACCTGGTCGCCCTGGTGCCCGAGCGGCTCGCCCGGCGCTACGAGGGCTTCGCCCGCTGCGCCGTCGTACCGACGCCGTTCCCGGACGTGCCGCTCGTGGAGGCCATGTACTGGCACCACAACCGGCACGCGGATCCCGCGCACCGGTGGTTGCGGGAGACGGTCCGCAAGGTGGGCGCGTCGCTGGACGATCCCGTGACCGCGGAGATCGTCGACGTGGATGCCAGCCATGGCGAACGCGCGTTTCCGGAGCTGGCCCCCGCTTCCTAGCGTGGGGAGCGAACCCCCGCCCCCTTGGAGGAAGCCGTGAGCCGCACGCGCCTGGCCGGTCGTACCGTCGTCGTCACCGGAGCCGCACAGGGCCAGGGAGCCGTGGAGGTGGCGGCGGCGGCCCACGAGGGGGCCTCGGTGGTCGCCACGGACGTCCTCGACGAGCCCGGCGAGAAGCTCGCCGCCGCCCTGCGCGCCGACGGCCTCGACGTGCGCTACCACCACCTGGACGTGTCGTCCCCGGACGACTGGGCGGCCCTGGCGACCTCCCTGGAGGTCGTGCACGGGCTCGTCAACAACGCCGGGATCCCCCTGCGGGCTCGCCTCGGCGCAGTCGAACTCGCCGACTGGAACCGGGCGTTCGCGGTGAACACCACCGGCCCGATGCTCGGCATCCAGGCCCTCACCCCGCTGATGCCCCCCGGGTCCTCGATCGTGAACGTCGGCTCGGTGGCCGGTCTCACCGCCCATCACGCGGTCGCGTACACGGCGAGCAAGTGGGCGCTGCGGGGCTTGTCGAAGGTGGCCGCGCTGGAACTGGCGCCGCGCGGTATCCGTACGAACGTGATCCACCCCGGTTACATCGAGACGCCCCTGATGGCGACGGCCAACCCGGTCTTCACGCGGGCGCACCTCTCGATGACTCCGCAGGGCCGCCCGGGCAGCTGCGAGGAGGTCGCTCCGCTGGTCATGTATCTGCTCTCCGACGAGTCGTCCTACGTGAACGGCGCCGAGATCACCGTGGACGGCGGCTACTCCGCGCACGGCGGCGTGAAGGCGATCACGAACGCGCTCGACGCGGTGTGACCCCCGGGCCCCGGGGACGGTCGCCGCGGACGGGTCCTACGCCGATCGGCACTGCGCGAGCCGCTTCTCCAGAAAGCGCCGCTCGGCGGCGTTCTCCACGAGCTCCAGCGCCCGGTCGTACGCCTCGGCCGCCTCCGCCGGGCGTCCCATGCGGCGCAGCAGATCCGCGCGGGTGGCGGGCAGCAGGTGGTAGCCGTCCAGCTCGCCCTCCCGCTCCAGCTCCGCGACGAGCGCCAGCCCCGCTTCCGGGCTCTCGGACATGCCCACCGCTACCGCACGGTTGAGCCGCACCACGGCGGAGGGCACGAAGCGCGCCAGTTCCCCGTACAGCGCGGCGACGTCGGCCCAGTCCGTGTCCTCGGCCGTCGCGGCGGTGGTGTGGCAGGCGGCGATGGCGGCCTGGATCTGGTAGGGCCCCGGGCGGCCACGGCGCAGGGCGGTCTCCAGGAGGGCGGCGCCCTCGTCGACGGCGGTCTTGTCCCAGGCCGTACGGTCCTGGTCCTCCAGCGTCACCAGTTCGCCGGCCGCGTCCACCCGGGTCGCGCGCCGGGCGTCGTGCAGCAGCAGGAGGGCGAGCAGACCGAGGACCTCGGGTTCGTCGGGCATCAGACGGGCCAGGACCCGGGCGAGCCGGATGGCCTCCGCGCAGAGGTTCGTACGCACCAGGTCGGCGCCGGACGTGGCGGCGTACCCCTCGTTGAAGAGCAGGTAGACCACGCCGAGGACGCCGGTGGTGCGTTCGGGCAGCAGATGGGCGGGCGGTACGCGGTAGGGGATGCCGGCGTTGCGGATCTTCCGTTTGGCGCGCACCAGGCGCTGCGCCATGGTCGCCTCGGGCACGAGGAAGGCGCGGGCGATCTCGGGCGTGGTGAGCCCGGCGAGGGTGCGCAGGGTCAGTGCCACCCGGGCCTCGATGGGGAGCGCCGGGTGGCAGCAGGTGAAGATGAGGCGCAGGCGGTCGTCCCGGACGCCGCTGTCGTCGCCGTCGTACTCCGGGTCGCTGGGCCCGTCGTCCCGTGCCAGCACCGCCGCCTCCCGCAGTTTCTGAGCGCCCACCGCCTCGCGACGCAATACGTCCAGGGCCCGGTGGCGTGCGGTCGTGGTCAGCCAGGCGCCGGGGCGGCGCGGCACTCCGTCGCGCCGCCACCGGTCCAGGGCCTGGGCGAAGGCGTCCTGCGCGCACTCCTCGGCGAGGTCCCAGTCGCCGGTCACCCGGATCAGGGTGGCGACGACCTGGCCCCATTCCTCGCGGAAGGCGGCGGCGACCGCCGCCTTCACGTCGCCGATGTCGTTCACTCCCAGACCGGCCGCACCTCGACCGAGCCGCCGCCCAGCGCCGCCGGATGCCGGGACGCGAGCGCGATGGCCTCGTCGAGGTCGGCGACCTCGACGATGTCGATGCCGGCCACGTACTCCTTGGACTCCACGAACGGCCCGTCGCTGAGCAGGACTTCGTCGCCCTGGACACGCACGGTGGTGGCGTCGGTGGACGGCCGCAGCCGTGCGCCGCCCTTGACGATGTCGCGGCTGCGGACCTCGTCGATGTACGAGGTGAAGCGGGGGTCGTCGGCGATCTGCGCGGGGCTCAGCTCCTCGCCGCCGACGGGGGTGCAGATGAACAGGACATACTTCATGACAAGCCCTCCGTGACGCCGGTGTCGAACGGGATCGAGGTGTGCTGGTGGACGATCTGCCAGCGGTCGCCCGCGGCGCGGTAGCCGGTGGTCACCCGGGCGGTGGTGTCGAGCGGTTCACCGGTGGCGAGCGTGGCGCGGATCCGTACGAGCGCGTGGCTGAAGGCGACACTCTCGTCGACCCGTACGCGAAAGTCTGACACCTCGCGGTGCACGGGCCCGCTCAGGGTGGAGAACCACAGCTCCTCCGCCTTGCGCAGGGCCTCGACGCCACCCTGTTCCAGACCGCTCACGGGATGGAACACCTCGACGTCGGGGGCGTAGCAGGCCATCGCCCGGTCGAAGTCCCGATCCCGGCCGGCGGCGGTGAGTTCCGCGTCGAGCCGGCGGATCTCGGTCTCGGCGTCCTCGTCGTCCCAGAAGGCGCGCACCTCCATGGCGCCGACGGCCGCCACGGGGTGCTGCGCGGCCACCTCGACGGCCTCCTCCAGGCTGTCGCAGTCGAGGATGTCGTACCCGGCGACGTACTCCTTCGTCTCGGCGAACGGCCCGTCGGTGCGCAGCACCTCGCCGCCGCGCACCCGCACGGTGACCGCATCGGCGGGGAGCCGGAGCCGGTGGCCGTGCAGCCGGACGCCGCTGCGGGCGCCGTGCTCCTCGACCCAGGGCTCGACGGGGGCCATGCCCGAGGCGTCGGCGGTGTCGTCGCCGCAGACCAGCAGCATGTATTTCATGGTTCCTCCCGGTGCTCATGAACTTCCTACACCCCACCGACGAACAGGACCGCACCGAATCGACACCCTGGGCGCACGAAGAGGCCGGGGCCCCTGGCCCCGGCCTCTTCGCGACGACCCGCGTTACGCGGTGGCCGTCCGCACCGACGGCTCACCGCCGGCGCCGACCGCCGCTCGGGCGGTGTTCTTGCGCACCAGCAGCAGGGTGACCAGCGCGCCGAGCAGGGAGGCACAGCCGCAGATCACCACGCCGATGGCCATGCCGTGGCCGAGCGCGGTCTGCGCGGCGGCCCTGGCGCTGTCGCTGCCCGCGTTGACGACGGCGAGCGGGCCCGCGGCGGCCTCCATGCCGGCGTCCGCGCCGCCCAGCTTGCCCACCAGGGCGGAGGACGCGGCGCTCATCGCGATGGTGCTGATGACGGCAGGTCCCAGGCCCTGGCCGAACTCGCGGACCAGGCTGGTGGCGCCGCTGGCCATGCCGGTCATGTGGATCGGTACGGCGTTCACGGCGGCCGAGGTCAGCGAGGAGACGACGCAGATGAAGCCGATGCCGAGCAGCAGCACCGGGCCGATGAAGGCGGCGAGGGAGGTCGTGGTGATGGGCAGCGCGGCGATCCAGAACTGTCCCGCGGCCATCGGCAGCAGTCCGCCCATCAGAAGCCAGCGGGCGTCGACGCGGGTGAGCATCCTGCTGAGCACCGGCGCCAGGAGCAGCGGGATCAGCTGGAGGATCACGAACGGCATGCCGGCGTGCAGTGCGCTCAGGTGCATCACGGCGCCGAGGCGGATGGAGACGCAGTACGCGGTGCCGATGAAGCCGAACATGCCGGCCAGGGCGACGACGGCCGCGGCGGCGAAGGACGGGATCCTCAGCAGGTCCAGGTTGAACATGGGCGAGGCGGCGCGGGTCTCGGCGACGACGAAGCCGACGAGGGCCACCGCCGCGAGGGCCAGCGAGCCGACGATGGCCGCGCTGCCCCAGCCGCGGTCGCCGCCCTCGATGATGCCCCAGAGCAGGGCGGTGAGGCCGACGGCGATGGTGATCTGGCCCGGCCAGTCCAGGGCGCGGCCCTCGGGGGCCTTGGAGTCGGTGACCAGTTTCCAGCAGGTGACCGCGACCGCCAGACCGAGGACGACGGGCGGCACGAACGCCCAGCGGAAGTCGGCGACCGTGGCGAGCACCCCGGAGGACAGCGGTCCCACCGCGGAGGCGAGGGAGATGCTGAGCGCCCAGGTGGAGACCGCCTTGGCACGGTCCTTCCCGTCGGGGGTGGCGGCCGCGATGACCGCGAGGGAACTGGGGAAGAGCGCCGCGGCTCCGATACCGGCCAATGCCTGTCCGGTCCACATCATGGTGATGTTCTGGGAGGTGGCGTTGAGGAGTTCACCGAGCGCCAGGACGAGGCCGCCGAGCACCAGCAGTCGCTTGCGGCCGAAGAGGTCTCCGACCACACCGAAATTCAGTTCAAGAATGGCGGTGGGGAGAATGAAGGCGGACGTGACCCAGGCGACCTGGGAACCGGACGCCCCGAAGGCGGCCTGGATTTCACCATTGATGGGGGACGGAACGGTAATGCACAGTTGCGCGGCGGCGACTGCGAGACAGCAGGCTATGAGTGTTCCGAGGTCCAGTTTCTTCAAAGAGGTCGTGGAGATCGAATCCGTCATCGTGCGTGCCCTCACTCTGCGTTTTTCTCTATGAGTTCGATGAGATTTCCCTCGGGGTCGGTGACCCAGGCCATGCGAATACCGGGTTCGGGGGAAGGACCCGGTTTCATGGCCTCGCCCGCTCCGTGCGCCACCAAGGCCGCGTAGACGGGGTCGAGTTCCGCGGTGGTGACCGCGAAGTGCCCGTATCCCTCGGTGAGGGCGGCGGTCAGCGGGTCCGGGGCCCGCAGCCCCGGCGCGGATCCGGGCCTGGCGAGGAGCTCGATCCGCCAGCCGTGCGGATGTTCGAGGACGACGGCGCTCAGACCGGGTCCTTCGAGGGTGAACTCGAAGACGGCCCTGAGCCCGAATGCCCCCTGGTACCAGCTGGTCTGGGCGGGCAGATCGCGTACGTTGACGCCCACGTGGTCGAGTCGGACGGTCACCGGTGCTCAGCCGGCCATCGCGCTGTCGCCACCGTCGACCATCAGGTTGGCGCCGTTGACGAACGCCGCCTCGTCGGAGCAGAGGAAGGCGGCGGCGCGCGCGATGTCCTCGGGCTCCCCCACCCGGCCCACCGGGATCCGCGCCTCCAGCTGCGCCTTCGGTCCGTCGGGGTCGTCGAGGAAGGGCGCGGTCGCGGACGTGCGGGTCATACCGGGGGCGATGGTGTTGACCCGGATGTGGTGCGGGGCGCCGGCCGCGCACAGGTGCTTGCTCATCGCCAGCACCCCGCCCTTTGCGGCGCCGTGCGGGACCATCGGCATGAAGGGGGCGCCCCGGACGGCGGCCACCGAGGCGACGTTGAGGACGGCTCCGCCGCCGCGGGCGATCAGGTGCGGCCAGGCCGCCTGCGTACAGAAGTAGGGGATGTCGAGCTCGTTCTTGATGGTGAAGTACCAGTCCTCGGCCGGCATGGTCGCGAACGGCCCGTTCCGCAGTGCGGAGGCGTTGTTGTAGAGGATGTCGATCCCGCCGAGGGCGTCGATCCCCGCGTCGATCCACTCGCGGGCGCCCGCCTCGGTGGAGAGGTCCACCGGGGCGCGGGACCGCATGACACCGCCGGCCTTCTCGACGAGTTCCACCGTTTCCGCGGCGGCGTCGGCATCGAGGTCGCAGCCGAATACGGTGGCGCCTTCCGCGGCGAATACCTGGGCCGCGGCCCGCCCTATTCCGGCCCCCGTTCCGCTGATGAAAGCGATTTTTCCGGCCAGTCGACCCATGATTGCCATGTCCCTTGTCCAGTACCGCCGGTGTGCGGTGCTGGCAGCGTAGGGACGGCCATTGCCCAGAACAAGAAAAGGGTCGGCGCGGGGGCATCGCGGTGTCGTATGGCTGGTATGCGGCGCGGTGTCGTACGGCGGTATGCATACGGTCAGCCGCGGGAGGTGCCGAGCCGTACGGGAAGTGCCCGCACGCTGTTGCCGACGAAACTGGAGTGCCGGGAGAGTTCCGCCTCCGTCACGGCGAGGTCGAGGTCGGGGAAGCGGGTGAACAGCCGCTCCAGGGCGATGGTCGCCTCCATGCGCGCCAGCGGGGCACCGAGGCAGTAGTGGGCGCCGTGCCCGAGGGAGAGGTGCCGGGCCGCGCCGGACCTGCCGGGCCGGGTGACGTCGAAGCGGTCGGCGTCCTGGCCGTGCACGGACGGGTCGCGCCCCGCCGCCGAGTAACCGGCCAGCACGGGCGTCCCCTTGGGAATCACCGTGCCGTCGACGGTCAGGTCCCGCACCGGATAGCGGAAGGGGAAATAGCTGACGGGCGCGTCCCAGCGCAGGGTCTCCTCGACCACGTCCGCCCAGCCCACCCCGCCCTCGCCCTTCATGACCAGCTCCAGCTGGTCCCGGTGGCCGCAGAGCGCCCGTACGGCGTTGGTGAGGAGATTGAGTGTGGTCTCGTGCCCCGCGATGATCATCAGTACCAGGGTGCCGATCAGCTCCTCCTGGCTGAGCCGGTCGCCCTCCTCGTCCCGGGCGGCGATCAGCGCGCTGGTGAGGTCGTCGCCCGGCCGCTCGCCCCGCGCGACGGCCACGGCGGCGAGCACGGCGACGAGTTCACGGTTGGCCGCCAGGGCCTTCTCGGGGCCGATGTCGGTGGCGACCACCTGGTTCGACAGGTGGTGCAGCCGGTCGCGGTGCTCCGCGTCCACCCCGAGCAGTTCCCCGATGACCCCCATGGGCAGCGGCATCGCGAAATGCCGCCGCAGATCGGCGACTCCGCCGTCCCGCTCGGCCGCGGCCCGGAGGTCGTCGAGCAGCCTCGCCGTCAACTCCTCGATCCGGGGCCGGAGTTCCTCGACCCGGCGCGCGGTGAACGCCTTGCTCACGAGCGACCGCAGCCGCCGGTGGTCCTCGCCGTCCGCGGTCGTCATCCCGCGGACGGTCGCGAAGGTCGCGAGCGGCCACCCCGGCGCTATCCGCCCCTCCCGCAGTTCGGTGAAGTGCTCGGCGCCCTTGGCGACTTCGGGATGCGCGAGGAACTCCTTCAACGCCTCGTGCCCGAGCACCGCCATGCCCTCCACCTCGCCGGGCAGCACCACCGCCGCGACGGCGCTCCGCTCGAGCAGCCGCGCGTTGTCGGCGTGCGGGCAGCCACCGGCCGGGTCCATGCGGTGCGGCGTGACGGGAGAGGTGTCCACCGGAGATCTCCTTATGGGCGCGGGGAGTCGGGCGCAAGCGCTGCGAGCCGTTACGACGAAGGATTCTGCCCGCTCGCCCCCGTGACCGACAGCGATGGCGTACGCGCCGATCCGCGGTTCTTCCCCCGGATCCGCCGCCGTCCACGGTTGGATGGTTCCATGACCGACGAGCACGAGCGGATGATGCGGGCCAACCAGGCCAACTGGGACGCGCGGACCCCCGTCCATCTCGCCAGTCGGTTCTACAGGCTGAGCGAGAAGCCCGACCCGGCGCGCTGGTTCGCCGCCTTCGAATGGGAGGACCTCGGGGACCTGGCCGGCCTCGACGTGTTGCATCTCCAGTGCCACCTCGGCACGGAGACCATCGCCTTCGCCGAGCGCGGCGCGCGGACCGTCGGCCTGGACATCTCCGAGGCGTCCGTGGCGGCCGCGGCCGACATCGCGGCACGGGCGGGCGCCGACGTGACGTACGTACGGGCCAATGTGTACGACGCCGTCGAGGCCCTGGACGGGCGGCGGTTCGACGTGATCTACACCGGCAAGGGCGCCCTGTGCTATCTGCCCGACCTGGACCGCTGGGCCGCCGTCGTCGCTCGACTGCTGCGCCCGGGAGGGAGATTGTACATCGCCGAGTTCCATCCGCTGCTCAACGCGCTGGGCCCCAAGCCCGCCGAGGGCGAGGGCACCGAACTGCTGCTGCGCCACGACTACCTGGGCGGCCGGGACGCCGTGCACCGGAACGCGACCTACACGTACACCGACGGACCGGCCGTCGAGGGCGCGACCGACAGTTACGAGTGGATGCACGGAATGGACGAGGTCATCAACGCGTTGACCACAGCGGGACTCGGCATCCGCCGGCTCCGGGAAAGCGACGAGCTTCCCTGGCCGCGCTGGCCGCAGATGGTCCGTACGCCGTCCGGCTGGTGGCGCCTGCCGGAGGGCGAGCCGCGCATTCCGCTGCTGTACGGCCTCCTGGCGAGCCGTTGAGAGACAGATCACAGCCGCTCCGCCGCAAGCCGTGGTAGTGTGCGGTCAGCACTTGTGTACGCCCCGTCTCGGGCGCCGGTGCTGGGTCTCCCTCTTTCGCTGACACGCCCGTCGCTTTTCCGATCGGGCGACCAGCTTCTTCACATCACCTTCCGAGCACGGTCAGCCGTAGCTCCTTCAGGTGATCTTCCCCGCCGCACCGAGGCGTGAGCACGCCGCCTCCCCCCGGCACACCCCCTCCCTTCTTCATGACCTCATGGATCCGTCCTCGAAAGGACCACCTCTCATGACCACCACACTCGAACACCCTCCCGTACAGAAGCAGCTCCCGGCCCACGCCACCGGTGTCCTCGACATCGCGCACAACGGGCAGGGGTACCTGCGCGCCGCCGAGAGCTGCCTGCCCACGCCGACCGACATCCAGGTCTCCGCCGCGCTGATCCGCCGTCACGGCCTGCGCAAGGGCGACACCGTCGAAGGCGTACGCGGCGGACCCCGCGCCCTCGCCGAGGTCGAGCGGATCAACGGCCGCACCCCCGAAGAGCTGCGCCGCCGCCCGCACTTCCGCGACCTCACCCCGCTGCACCCGCGCGACCGGCTCCGCCTGGAGCACCCGGCGAGCGGCATGGCCGGACGCGTCGTCGACCTGGTCTCCCCCGTCGGCAAGGGCCAGCGCGGTCTGATCGTCGCCCCGCCCAAGACCGGCAAGACGGTACTGCTCCAGCAGCTCGCCGCCGCCGTCGCCGGCAACCACCCCGAATGCCATCTGATCGTGCTGCTCCTCGACGAGCGGCCCGAAGAGGTCACCGACATGCGGCGCTCCGTCCGCGGCGAGGTCTACGCCTCGACCTTCGACAAGACACCGAAGCAGCACATCGCCCTGGCCGAGCTCGTCGTCGAGCGCGCCAAGCGGCTCGTCGAACAGGGCGAGGACGTCATCATCCTGATGGACTCGCTCACCCGGCTGTGCCGCGCGCACAACAACGCGGCCGCCTCCGGTGGCCGCACCCTCAGCGGCGGTGTCGACGCCGCCGCGGTGCACGGCCCCAAGCGGTTCTTCGGCGCCGCGCGCCTCGCCGAGGAGGGCGGCTCGCTCACCATCCTCGCCACCGCCCTGGTGGAGACCGGCTCCCGCGCCGACGACTACTTCTTCGAGGAGCTCAAGAGCACCGGCAACATGGAGCTCCGCCTCGACCGGACCCTCGCGTCACGGCGTGTGTTCCCGGCCGTGGACATCACCCCTTCCGGCACCCGTCGCGAGGAACTGCTCCTGCCCGGGGCCGAGTTGACAGCCGTACGCGGCCTGCGACGCGCCCTGCAGACTCGGGACGCCCAGGCCGCCCTGGAAACCCTCCTGGAGCGGCTGCGCGCCACGCCGGACAACGCGACCTTCCTGCGTCAGGTCCAGCCGACCCTGCCCACCGCCTGATCCCACCCCGAACCCACCGCGCCTGACCTCCCGGACCTCTTCCGCATGTGGCATCCGGGTACTGCATCCCCTCCCTCAGGCCTGGCACCCCGGCGCACGGCGACTCCGTTCCTACGTTGACGGTATGACAATCGGATTCCCATCCCGGATGGTCGTCTCGTTGACCGCCTTCTCCTGCTCCGCCCTCTGTGTGGCCGGAGCACTGGCCCTCGCGCCGAGTCAGGCCTTCGCCCGCCCCGGTACGGACCTGCCGAGACCCATGGCCTCCCAGACGCCCTACCTCCAGCGGGCCGGGACGCAGGTACGCACACGGTCCGACGCCCCGGCACTGCCGGACATCTCGGCGCTGTCGTGGGTGGTGGCCGACTCAGGCACCGGCGAGGTGCTCGCCGCGCACGACGCGCACCTCAAGCTGCCGCCCGCCAGCACCCTCAAGACCCTCTTCGCGCTCACCGTGCTCCCGGCGCTGCCCGGCGGCATCCAGCACACCGTCAAGGAGGAGGAACTGGAGGGCATCGGCGACGGCAGCAGCCTGGTGGGCGTGGCCGCGGGGCACACCTACCGCGTGTCCGACCTGTGGCGCGGCGTCTTCCTCAACTCCGGCAACGACGCCGTGCACGTACTGGCCGCGATGAACGGCGGCTGGCACCGGACGACGGTCCGGATGCAGGCCAAGGCCCGCTCGTTGGGCGCCCTCGACACCCATGTCGAGTCGCCCGACGGCTACGACACCCCGGGCCAGGTCTCGTCGGCGTACGACCTCGCGGTCTTCGGACGGGCCGGCCTGCGCAACCCGGAGTTCGCGCGCTACTGCTCCACCGCCGAGGCCACCTTCCCCGGCGACGGCTACCCGTACGAGATCCAGAACACCAACCGGCTGCTGACCGGCGCCGACGGGGTGGCGCCCTACCCGGGCCTGATCGGCGTCAAGAACGGCTACACCACCAACGCGGGCAACACGCTCGTCGCCGCCGCGCACCGGGGCAAACGCACCCTCGTCGTCTCGGTGATGAACCCTCAGGCGGGCGGCGGCACCACGGTGTACGAGGAGGCCCGCTCGCTGCTCGACTGGGGCTTCGCGGCCGCCGGGCACGTCGAACCCGTCGGATCGCTCCCCGACAGCCGGTCCGTCCCGGCGGCGGGCGCCTCGCCCGTACAGGCGAGGACCGGGTCCGCGGACGGCCTCGACGGCGGCTGGCCGGAGGCGGCCGGGATCCTGGGCGCCGCGGGTCTGGGCGCGGGCGGAGTGGCCCTCGCTCTGCGTCTCAAGGGCGTGCGGGCCACCCGCGACTGACCCACCGGCAACCACAGCAGCAGCCCGAGCGTGATCCACGTGTACGTGTTGCTGCCGAGGAATCCGTCGAGGCCGGAGGAGTCGTCGAACCAGAGCCACACCACGCTGCTGCACAGCACCGCGTACAGGGCCGCCGCGACCCGCGCACGGTGCCGGTGCAGCAGTACGGCGAAGGACGGCAGCAGCCAGACGAGGTGGTGCACCCAGGTGATCGGGCTGAGGAGGCAGGCGGCGAGCCCGGTGAGGGCGAACGCGGCCGTCCAGTCCTCGTCGGCCAGCGCCCGCGAGGTCCGCCACGCCCACACGCACAGGAACAGCAGGGCGGTCGCCGCCCACACGGCCCGACTCGGTTCGCCCGGTGCGGCGAGCCGGGCCAGGACGCCCTGCAGCGACTGGTTGGAGACATAGGCGAGACGTCCGATGCGATTGGTGTCCCACAGTGCCTCGGACCAATAGAAACGCGAGGCGTCCGGCGCCACCCAGCCCGCGAGACCGGTGGCCGCCGCGGCGACGGCCGTCGCGACGCCGGCGGCGCGCCAACGGCGGCCGAGCAGCAGCAGGCCGATGAAGAGCGCGGGGGTGAGCTTGATCGCTGCGGCCAGCCCGATGCCGACGCCCGCCCGGCGTCCCCGGCCGGTGGACAGCAGCCAGGCGTCGCTCAGGACGAGGGCCAGCAGCAGGAGGTTGACCTGCCCGAAGCTGAAGGTGTCGCGGACCGGTTCGAGCAGGGGTAGCAGACAGGCCGTGAGGGCGTAGCCGTACCAGCCGTAGCGGCGCAGCGCGGGCCCGACCAGGATCCACACCACGACCGCCAGCGCCGCGAGATTGAGCACCACGGAGACGGCGATCGCCGTGCGCAGCCCGATCAGCGCCATCGGCAGCATGGTCACGGCCGCGAACGGTGGATAAGTGAATCCGTACGTGGTTCCCGGCACCCAGTAGTCGTAGATGCGGCCGCCGTGATGGACCCAGGCGTCGACGGTGCCGTAGTAGACGCGCAGATCGAACCAGTCGCGCAGCAGCGGCACGGTCGCGGTGAACACGCCGACCGCGACGGCGAGAGAGAGCAGGCCGAGCAGCCGTCGGCCGTCGGTGTCCAGTTGTCTCATACCGTCCGCCCCAGCACCGGCGGCTGCGCCGGCTCTTCGGCCCGGGCGGCCTGACGGGCCTGCCAGAGCACGACGAGGGCGAGCGCGCCGCCGGAGACGGCCAGCACCACCTGATCCATGTCCGGCGGTCCGCCGCTCGGCAGTACGGCGAGCGCGAGTACCGCACTGGCCGCCGCGACCCGGTGACGCACCGAGCCGTTGGGCGCCGCGGCGGCGATGAGGAACAGGCCCCACAGGGCGTACCAGGGCCGGATCGCGGGACCGAACACGGCGACCGCGCCCAGGCTCAGGCCCAGCGCGTAGATGGGGCCCGGCCGCAGGCGCAGCCATATGAACAGGACGACCAGGACGGTCACCACCAGCCCGGTCGCGTGCCAGACGGGCATCGCCAGCGGGGCGAGGCCGCTGCCGAGATCCTTCAGCAGGGCGCCGGTGGCGCGGCCGAGGACGCTGGTGGGCGACCAGTTGTGTGGGGAGACGGGGGTCTTCAGGGCCGCGATCCAGCCGTACCCCGTGCCCGTCACGGCGGTCACCGCGGCCGTGGTGGCGAGCGCGACCCCGGTCGTGGTCAGGACCGTGCGCAGTGCTCCGCGACGCCCGCGCAGCGCCACCACCGCCAGCAGGCCGAGCACGGCCGGCGCCTTGACCAGGGCGGCGAGGGTGATGAGGACGACGCCCAGCAGGTGCCATCGGCCGCGCGCGGCGACCAGGCCGACGCCGAGCAGTCCCAGCATGATGGCGTCGTTGTGCGCACCGGCCACCAGGTGCAGCAGCACGAGCGGGTTGAGCGCGCCGAGCCACAGCGCGGCGGCCGGATCGGCACCGCTGTGCCGGGCGAGGCGGGGCAGCGCCGCCGCCATCAGGCCGACGCCGAGCAGCGCGACCAGGCGCATGCCGAGCAGCCCGGCCGGTATCTCCCCGCGGGTGAGGCCGGACAGCGCGGAGGCGACGGCGAGGAAGACCGGGCCGTACGGCGTCGCGGTCTGCTGCCACACCGGTGCCACCTCGTCGGCGAGCGGCCCGCCGAGCTGCGCGGGCCCGTTGGCGTACACGTCGATGTGCGCGTCGACCATGGCGCCCTGCGCGAGATAGCTGTACACGTCCCTGCTGAACAGCGGCGGCGCGAGAAGCAGCGGCGCCGCCCAGGCAGCGAGCACCAGGAGCAGTGCGCGCGGCGTCGGCGGCTCGGGACCGCGTACGACCTTGCCGAGCAGCACCCACGCGGCGATCAGCAGGACGACACCGAAGTAGACCCCGACCACGCCCAGTACGGCACGCGCGGAGCCGGGGTCCAGGAAGTCCCGCGTGGGCAGGGCGCCGGCCGTCTCACCGCCGAGCGCGAGGAAGGCGGTGCCGATCAGGCCCAGGGCCTGACAGCGGCGGAGATCGAGGGGAGCCTTGGCCAACACTTGGCAAGCGTGTCAAGGGCGGGTGGCCGGAAAGCGACGTCATGCCTTCCCGGCGGGGTCCGTAGAGTTACCTCCGCGTGGTGCTTCGTCGGGTGCGGGTGCATTGTGGCTTGTCGCGCCCACGCGGCGGAGCCGCATATTGTCAGGGCCCCGCGCCCCTGACGGGGCGCTCTACCGAGCCGGGATGGGGTGAACCCCCCCGTACTGACTCAGAACACCGACACTCCCGTCAGTGTCGTGAAGCGGTCCAGGGCCGCCACGCCTGCCACCGAGTTGCCCCGCTCGTCCAGACCGGGACTCCAGACGCACAGGGTGCAGCGGCCGGGGACCACCGCGATGATGCCGCCGCCGACGCCGCTCTTGCCGGGGAGGCCGACGCGGTAGGCGAAGTCGCCCGCCGCGTCGTACGTGCCGCAGGTCAGCATGACCGCGTTGACCTGCTTGGCCTGGCTCTGGGTGAGCAGTCGGGAGCCGTCGGCGCGCAGACCGTGCCGGGCCAGGAAGCCCGTGGCGAGGGCGAGGTCGGCGCAGGACGCCTCGATCGAGCACTGGCGGAAGTACTGCTCGAGGAGCACCGGTACCGGGTTGTCGATGTTGCCGTACGAGGCCATGAAGTGGGCGAGGGCCGCGTTGCGGTCGCCGTGGGTGGCCTCGGAGGCGGCCACCTCCTTGTCGAAGGTGAGCTCGGCGTTGCCGCTCTCCGCACGGAGGAAGGCCAGCAGGGTGCCGGCCGCGTCGCCGGTACGGGTCTGGAGCCGGTCGGTGACGACCAGGGCGCCCGCGTTGATGAACGGATTGCGCGGGATACCGTTCTCGTACTCCAACTGCACCAGCGAGTTGAAGGGGTTGCCGGAGGGCTCGCGGCCGACGTGTTCCCACAGTTCGTCGCCCTCACGGGCCAGGTCGAGGGCGAGGGTGAAGACCTTGGTGATGGACTGCGCGGAGAACGGCTGCCGCCAGTCCCCCACGCCGTACACCGTGCCGTCGAGCTCGGCCACGGCCATGCCGAAGCGCCGGGGGTCGCAGGCGGCCAGCGCCGGGATGTAGTCGGCGGGCCGGCCGCGGCCGGGTGTCTGCCCGATCTCGGTGGCGATGCGCTCCAGGACCGGCTGGAAGGTCGGGGACGACGGATACGAGGAAGACACAGCCATGATCACCATTGTGCCGCCGGACCGGTCCTGGTGCGCATCGGGTCACACCGCCTGTGGGGTTCCGCTGCCCGCGATGACCTCGGGCCGCAGCAGCGCCGCCAGCCGCTCGGCGGGCAACAGGCCCTTCTCCAGGACGAGTTCGGCGACGCCGCGCCCGGTGGCGAGGGCCTCCTTGGCGATGTCGGTGGCGGCCGTGTACCCGATGTGCGGGTTCAGGGCGGTCACCAGGCCGATGGAGTTCTCGACCGCGGCGCGCAGGACCTCCGTGTTGGCGGTGATCCCGGTGACGCAACGCTCGGCGAGGGTCAGGCAGGCGGTGCGCAGGTGGGTGATGCTCTCGGACAGGGAGTGCAGGATGATCGGCTCGAAGGCGTTGAGCTGGAGTTGCCCCGCTTCCGCGGCCATGGTGATGGTGACGTCGTTGCCGATGACCTCGAAGGCGACCTGGTTGACGACCTCGGGGATCACCGGGTTGACCTTGCCGGGCATGATGCTCGAACCGGCCTGCACCGGCGGCAGGTTGATCTCGTTGAGGCCCGCGCGCGGCCCGGAGGACAGCAGCCGCAGGTCGTTGCAGCTCTTCGACAGCTTCACGGCGATCCGCTTGAGCACGCCGGACATCTGGACGAAGGCACCGCAGTCCTGTGTGGCCTCGACCAGGTTGGCGGCGGTGACCAGGGGCAGCCCCGTGATCGCGGCGAGGTGGCGGCGGGCGGATTCCGCGTATCCGGCGGGGGCGTTGAGGCCGGTGCCGATGGCCGTGGCGCCGAGGTTGATCTCGTGGATCAGCTCGACGGCCTCGGCGAGCCTGCTGCGGTCCTCGTCGAGCATCACCGCGTACGCCGAGAACTCCTGGCCGAGGGTCATCGGCACCGCGTCCTGGAGCTGGGTACGCCCCATCTTCAGCACGTCACGGAACTCGAAGGCCTTGGCGGCGAAGGCGTCCTGGAGCACGGCCATCGCCTTGAGCAGCTCGCGCACCGCGAAGACGGTGGCGACCTTGACGGCGGTGGGGTAGACGTCGTTGGTCGACTGGCCGAGGTTGACGTCCTCGTTGGGGTGCAGGTACTGGTATGCGCCCTTGGCGCGGCCGAGGAGCTCCAACGCCCGGTTGGCGACGACCTCGTTGGCGTTCATGTTCGTCGAGGTGCCGGCGCCGCCCTGGATGACGTCGACGACGAACTGGTCGTGCAGCTTGCCTGCGCGGATCTCCCGGCAGGCGGCGACGATGGCCATGGCCTTCTCCGGTTCGAGCAGGCCGAGTTCCTCGTTGGCACGGGCGGCGGCCTCCTTGACGGCGGCCAGGGCCTCGATCAGATGCGGGTAGGCGGAGATCGACGTTCCCGTGATGGGGAAGTTCTCGGTGGCGCGCAGGGAGTGGATGCCCCAGTACGCCTCGGCCGGGACGTCACGGTCCCCGAGCAGATCGTGTTCACTGCGGTGCGCTACGGCGACGGTCATGACTGAGCGGTCCTCTTTCGGAGGGGTGAGGGTGGATTGGGTGAGGGGTACGGGCGGGCCGGTCAGGGGCGAGTCGCTGATCCAGCCCTGAGGCGCACGAACCTAAGGGGCGCGAGGAACCGCGCGACCAGCCACAACGGACCCGCACCGGCCACCGCACCCCACGACCGTGGTCGCGCGCTCAGCCCGAGAGCGGATCAAGCACCCGGGCCGGGCGCAGCCCGCCCACAACGGCACCACCCCCGAGCAGCGGCACGGAGCCGAACTCCGCAAGCAACGCCGGGGCGACCCCCGCGCGCGCGAGCGCCGCCGCGGCCACCGGCCCACGCGCCCGGTCGGCCCCGTCGGCGATCTTCACGGCGACGGCCCGGCCGTCCGGCAGCGCGGCCATCTGGACGCCCTCGAAGCCGTCCTTCGTGAGCAGCCCCGGCACGGCCCGCATCAGTGCCGCGACATCGCGGCCGGAGCCGGACGCCATCTCGGCGTGCTCGCGCATCGCGTCGGCGACCCGCGCCTCGGGGGTGCCGGCCTGTGCGGTGGTGATCCGGGCGGCGGCGCGGGCGAGCCCGTGCAGCGAGACGGAGAAGAGGGGCGCGCCGCAACCGTCGACGGTGACCTGGGCGATCGCCTGCCCGGTGAGATCCTCGACGATCTCCGCGATGGCCTGCTGGAGGGGGTGGCCCGGGTCGAGGTAGTCGTCGAGGGACCAGCCGTTGAGCCGGGCGGTCATCAGCATGGCGGCGTGTTTGCCGGAGCAGTTCTGCGCGAGCCGGGACGGCAGCCGCCCCTCGCGGATCCAGGCGTCCCGCACGACCGGGTCGTACGGCAGGTCGGGCACGTTGCGCAGGTCGTCCTCGGTGACTGCGGCCAGTTCCAGGATCCGCCGGGTCCCGGCCAGGTGCCGTTCCTCGCCGGAGTGACTGGCCGCGGCCAGCGAGAGCAGCTCGCCGTCCAGCGGCAGTCCCGCCCTCAGCATCGCCACCGCCTGGACGGGCTTGAGCGCCGAGCGCGGATAGAACGCGGCCTCGATGTCCCCGATCTGGAGGTCGACGCCGCCGTCGGCGGCCAGTACGACCACCGAGCCGTAGTGGATGCCTTCGACGACTCCGCCGCGGACGAGGTGGGCGACGGGGGCGTGCAGGGGTTCGCGGATCACCGGGGCGGCGGCGATCGAGGCGGCGTACGTCATGCTCGTGCTCACGCGTCCGCTCCGTCACGGATGCCGGAGACCCGGCGGCGCACCCCGTACCACCCGGCGACGAGCGCCACGGCGATCAGCGGCAGACACAGCACGGTGGTGCGCCCCGCGCCCCCGTCGGCGTACATCAGGACGAGGACGGAGACGAGGAAGCCGATCGTCACGATCTCGGTCCACGGCGAGCCGGGCAGGCGGTAGCTCGGCCTGGTCAGCTCACCGCGCTGGGTCTTCCGCCAGAACAGCACATGGCAGAGCATGATCATGCCCCAGGTGGCGAGGATGCCGATGGCGGCGAAGTTCAGGACGATCTCGAAGGCGTCGGCGGGGACCACGAAGTTGAGGCCGACGCCGAGGACGCAGATCCCGCTGGTGAGCAGGATGCCTCCGTACGGGACCTGGCTGCGGCTCATCACGCCGGTGAACCGGGGAGCGGAGCCCGACATCGCCATGGAGCGCAGGATGCGGCCGGTGGAGTAGAGGCCGGAGTTGAGGGACGACATGGCCGCGGTGAGCACGACCAGGTTCATCACGCCGCCCGCCGCCGGGATGCCGATGTTCGACAGGACGGTCACGAAGGGGCTCTGGCCCGCGCTGTACTTGTTCCAGGGCAGCAGCATCGAGAGCAGGACGACCGAGCCGACGTAGAACAGGCCGACACGCCACATGATCGAGTTGATCGCCTTCGGCATGATCTTCTCGGGGTTCTGCGTCTCGCCCGCCGCGACACCGACCAGCTCGACGGAGGCGTAGGCGAAGACGACGCCCTGGATGATCAGCAGCATCGGCAGCAGGCCGTTGGGGAAGATTCCGCCGTTGTCGGTGATCAGGGACGGGCCGGGGGTGGTGCCGTCGACGGGGTGCTGGGTGACCAGCAGGAAGATGCCGATGAGCATGAAGACGACGAGCGCGCTCACCTTGATGATCGCGAACCAGAACTCCAGTTCGCCGAACATGCGTACGGATATCAGGTTCACCGTGAGGACGACGGCGAGCGCGACGAGCGCGATCACCCACTGCGGGATGTCGGAGAACATGCCCCAGTAGTGGGTGTAGACGGCCACGGCGGTGATGTCGGCGATACCGGTGGTGGCCCAGTTCAGGAAGTACATCCAGCCGGCGACGTACGCGCCCTTCTCCCCCAGGAACTCCCGGGCGTACGACACGAAGGCGCCGGAGGACGGCCGGTACAGGACGAGTTCGCCGAGCGCGCGCACGACGAGGAAGGCGAAGACGCCGCACACCGCGTACGCGACGAAGAGGGAGGGGCCGGCGTCGGCGAGCCGGCCGCCCGCACCGAGGAAGAGGCCGGTGCCGATGGCGCCGCCGATCGCGATCATGTTGACGTGCCGGGACTTCAGCGACTTGCTGTAACCCGCGTCTCCGGCGTCGACGTGCACGGCCGGTGCGCCGGCCGATGTGGCCTCGTCTTTGAGGGACTGCTCGCTCACGCCTCGGGTCCGCCTTCCGTGGGGGTGTCCGTACGCGCGGGGCGCACGATGTCGGTGAGGGTGGTCTCCACGCGGTCGAGGTGATGGGACATCGCCTCGACCGCGTCGTGTTCACTGCCGTCGATCAGCGCCTCGACGATCGCCCGGTGCTCACGGTTGGACTGTTCGCGCCGCCCGCCGAGCTCGTTGAGGAAGGCGGACTGGCGGGCCAGCGCGTCCCGGATCTCTTCGATCACCCTGCGGAAGACCGGGTTCTGCGAGGCCTCGGCGACCGCGATGTGGAAGATCGTGTCCATCGCGACCCACGCCGTGGTGTCGGTCTCCCGCTCCATCCGGTCCAGCAGATGGGCCAGGTGGTCGAGGTTCTCCGGGGTCCGGCGCACCGCCGCGTAACCGGCGACCGGGATCTCGACGTGGCGGCGCACCTCGAGCAGGTCGCTCGCCGCGTAGTCGCCGAAGGTGGGGTCCTCGACCGCGTTGGCGACCACGAAGGTGCCCTTGCCCGTACGGGACACGGTCAGGCCCATCACCTGCAGGGCCCGCAGCGCCTCGCGGAGCACCGGCCGGCTGACCTCCAGGCGGCGGCACAGCTCGGCCTCGGAGGGGAGTTTGTCACCGATGGCGTATTCGCCGCGCTCGATGGCGCTGCGAAGGTGGGTGAGCACCGCTTCCATGGCGCTGACGCGCCGCGGTACCGATCCACCTGTCTGGCTGTCTGACAGGTTCACGGGGGTGATCCTGCGGGTGACAAGAGGGGGCTGTCAAGGGGAGTGAAAAGAAACATTCAGGGGGTGCGAAGCCTGTAAACCGGCTTCGCACCCCCTGTGAGCTGCTGTTTCCGCGATCAGCCGGCGAGGGTCCCGCTCGCCAGCAGCCCGAACAGTGCCAGACCGATCACGATCCGGTAGATCACGAAGGCGTTGAAGGAGTGCTTGGCGACGAACTTCAGCAGCCAGGCGATCGACCCGTAGGCGACGACGAAGGAGACGATCGTGCCGACCGCGAGCGGCGCGGCACCCACCCCCGTACCCAGCGCGTCCTTCAGCTCGTACAGACCGGCGCCGGTGAGGGCGGGAATGCCGAGGAAGAAGGAGAGCCGGGTGGCGGCGACCCGGTCCAGGTCCAGGATCAGCGCGGTCGACATCGTGGCGCCGGAGCGCGAGAAGCCCGGGAAGAGCAGCGCGAGGATCTGCGAGCAACCGACCAGCATCGCGTCCTTGAAGGACGTGTCGTCCTCACCGCGCTTGTGGCGTCCCATCTGGTCCGCCGCCCACATCACACCACTGCCGACGATCAGCGAGCCCGCGACCACCCACAGGGAGGCGAGCGGTCCGTCGATGAGCGGCTTGGCGGCAAGGCCCACGATCACGATCGGGATGGTGGCGTAGATGACCCACCACGCGAACTTGTAGTCGTGGTGCTGCCGCTCCTCGGGATTGCGCAGCCCCCGGCCCCACGCGGAGACGATCCGCACGATGTCCTTGAAGAAGTACACCAGTACGGCAGCGATCGCGCCGACCTGGATGACCGCCGAGAACCCGACGACGGCCTTGTCGTCGACCGGGATGTTCATCAGCCCCTCGGTGATCTTGAGGTGGCCGGTGGAGGAGACGGGGAGGAACTCGGTCACTCCCTCGACGACTCCGAGGACGACGGCCTGACCGACGTTGATGACGCTCATAGGATCCAGTTCTAGGTCTGAGGGGTTGGTGGTGAGGAGGGTTGGTCGACAGTGCTGTAGACAGTCTTACTACGCGCGGGTGGCGTCCGGCACCTAGGCCCACAACGCCTGGGCGAAGAAGACACCCGCGAACGCCGCACCGAGCCCGGCCGTCACGCTCACGAGCACGTTGGCCGCAGCGTAGAACCCCGCGCCGGTCTCGGTCAGCCGTAGTGTCTCGTACGAGAACGTCGAGTACGTGGTCAGCGCCCCGCACAGGCCGGTCCCGAGGAACAGCTGAAGGTGGGAACCCGCGGCCCCCGCGGCGACCGCGCCGGTCAGCAGGCCGAGAATCAGACAGCCGACGACGTTGACCGCGAAGGTGCCCCAGGGGAAGACGGTGTCATGCCTGGTCTGCACCGCACGGTCGGTCAGATAGCGCAGGGGCGCGCCGACCATTCCGCCGACGATCACCAGCAGCCAGTTCACAACTACCTCTTACCTTTCTTGCCCGTTTTGCCGGATTCGGCGTCGCGTCCCGCATACCGGATGACTTCGCAGTCGTCGAGGACCACCAACCCCTCGCCGACGAGTTCGTCGAGCTGGGGCAGGAAGGCACGGACGCGGTCCTCGGTGTCCACGATGACGATCGCCACCGGCAGGTCCTCGCTCAGGGACAGCAGCCGTGAGGTGTGGATCAGCGAGGAGGCGCCGAAGCCCTCGATACCGCGGAAGACGCTCGCCCCGGCCAGTCCCGCCGCGTGGGCGCGGTGCACGATCTCCGTGTACAGCGGCTTGTGGTGCCAGACGTCGTTCTCGCCGATGAAGATCGTCACCCGTCGGGCGCTGCCCGTCAGTCGTGTCATCGCTGCCTCCGTACCAGGGCGCGGCGGGTCGCGGTCACCGCGAGCCACACCACCGTGAGCGCCGCGCACAGGGTCGCGGCGAGATAGGCGAGGCCGGTTCCGGGGTGGCCCGAGTCGACCAGTTTCTGGATGTCCACGGCGTACGTCGAGAAGGTGGTGAACCCTCCCAGCACACCGGTGCCGAAGAAGGGCCGCACGAGTCGGTGGGCCGCCCATACGTCCGTGATGACGACCATGAAGACGCCGATCACCGCACAGCCGATGACGTTGACCCAGAACGTGGTCCAGGGGAAACCGCCCGTCTCCACGGGCCACAGCCGCGCGGCCCCGTACCGGGCGGTGGCGCCGATGGCTCCGCCGAGCGAGACCATCGCCACGACCGGGGCCTGGCCGCGCCAGGGGGACGCGGGGTGCGGGGTCGGCCGTGCGGGGGCACCCGGTTCGTCGACGCGCTCGGGATGCGGGACGGTCATGACGTACTTCTCCTACTCGCCGGGCCCGGGCCCCCGGGCACACCTCATCGCAAGTAGGGACCGTTGGCGGCATCAGCGCCGCGGTTCGGGTACGGCGGGCCCCACCGCCGCGCCGTGACACATGATCGCGGCCGCTGAACAGGGTAACGCCGACGCCGCCGCCCTCGCACACTCGACCGAGGCACGCAGTGCCCCCGCCGCCCCTCCCCCTCTTCCCTTCTTGTCGTCCCCCGCTTCCCTCCCCGCCCTACCAGCCCTTCTCGAACAGGGAGCGGACCTCGGCGATGCGGTACTCGTCGCGGTGGTAGAGCGTGCGCCGCCCGATCCTTCTCGCGCGCAGCAGCCCGACCCCGACGAGGAGGTCGAGGTGGGTGCGGGCGACGGCGTGACTCACGCCGAGCTTGGCGGCGAGGGCGGCCGCGTCGACGCCGTCGGCGAGAGAGCCGTGGCGCTCGGGCGGAAAGTGCGCGGCGGGGTCCCGCAGCCACTCCAGGATGTCCAGGCGTCGCCCCCCGACGGGAACCCTCAGCATCTCGTCCCCCTGCCCTTCGTGATGGTGGCGCTGTGTGACCACTGTCCCGCAGCCCGGGGCGGCCCGCACGGGACTTCCACGCCTTCGCGCGGCCCGGAAGTCCCCGGGACGCCACAAGGGCCCGGCCGCCTCGGCAGCCGGGCCCTCATGTCATCGACGGTGACTGATCAGCGGTGGCCGAACTGCGAGATGGCGGGCAGCGCCTTGTCGTCGAAGCCGAACAGCGCCTGGTTCTCCCAGCCGTTGCCGGACGTGGCGTCGGCCGGGTCCCAGCCGTTGCCCGTGACGGCGGTCCAGGTGGCCTCCCAGTAGAAGACACCGAGGCCGCGGCCGTTCGGGACGGCCTCCACGACGTTCATCACGTCCCGCAGCCACGCGGACTGCCCGGCGGTGGTGGCCGGGTAGCCGGAGACCAGCTCACCGGTCGTGTCGATCTGGTTGACGAGCGAGTCGTCGCTGTCGAGACGGAAGGGGTAGGCCGTCTCGGCCAGGAACACCGGCTTGCCGTAGCGCGCGGCCGCGTCGTCCAGGGTCGTCTGGAAGTCGGAGAGCGGGCCATGCCAGTAGCCGTAGTAGGACAGGCCGATGGCGTCGAACTTCACGCCGTTGGAGACCGCGTTGTCGAACCACCAGCGGGTGCCGGACAGGTCGCCGCCCTTGGCGAGGTGCAGCGCGACGGTCGTCGACGAGTTGACGGCCTTCACGGCGTCGTAGCCGGAGTTGAGGAGCCCGGCGAGCTGCGACCAGTTGTCGGTGGAGCCCTCGGACCACAGCATGCCGCCGTTGATCTCGTTGCCGACCTGGACCATGTCGGCGGTGGTGCCCTGCGCCTTCAGCGCGTTGAGGACGTCGTACGTGTGGTTGTAGACGTCCGTCTTCAGCTGGCTGTAGGAGTGGCCCGCCCAGGCGGCCGGCTTGGTCTGGGCGCCGGGGTCGGCCCAGGTGTCCGAGTAGTGGAAGTCGACCAGGAGCTTCATGCCCTGCGCCTTGATGCGCTTGGCCATCGCCAGGACGCGCGTCTTGTTGTTGTAGCCGTCGGCGGGGTTCACCCAGACCTTCAGGCGCGCGTAGTTCATACCGGCGGACTTGAGGATGGCGAGCGCGTCACCGGTGGTGCCGGAGCTGGTCTTGTACACGCCGCCGAAGGCCTCGCTCTTGGCGAGGGAGGAGATGTCGGAGCCCTTGACGGACAGCCCGGTGGCGCTGCCGGAGGTGAACGTCAGGTCGTCGACGTTGATCCAGTTGCCCGCGTTGGCATCGGAGTTGATGCTGATCGTGCACTGGTTGCCGGTCACCGCGACGGGGACGACGAGGTGTATCCATCCGCTGCTGGAGACCGGCAGGTCGGTGCGCTGCTCGGTGCCGCCGCAGTTCTTCAGCGCGAGGTAGGCGGAGTTCTGGCCGCCGCCCGAACGCACCCAGGCGGTGAGACGGTAGTTGCCGTTGGTCAGTCCGGAGAGGTACTGGTACGTCTCCACCTTGTAGGCGGCGGAGGAGTACTGCGTGAGGCGGTAGCTTCCGCTGTGGCCCCCGGCCTCCACGTAGGAGGCGCCGGTGTCGCCGTACTCCGACCAGCCGCTGGGCGTGGCCGTTCCGGCGCCGTCGGCCTCGAATCCGGCGTTGGTGAGGGTGCTCGCCGCCTGTGCCGTCTGCGCGGGCAGGGCGGTGAGGGCCAGCCCGGCCGCGAGCGGCAGCAGCAGGGTCCTGAGTGTGCGTCTGGGATGGAACATCTTCGTCCGTCGTCCCTTCGACGTGATGGGAAAGGGGGTGCCCCCGGAGTGGCTCTGGGAGGCGACCCCTCCGCCCGCGGCTCTCGTGGCACTCACGGGCGGAGGGGAGTTCGGCTCGGCCGCAGGGTCCTGAGCCCGGCGGCGGTCGGGTGAGGCGTGGAGTCGTACGACGAGGACGGCGGTCGGCTCAGCCGTCAAGCCGTAAGACCCCGAAAGCGGTCGGCTCAGCCGTCGAGCCGTACGACCCGGACGGCCCCCGCGGGCAGCACGAGGCGGCCCGCGGCGCGTTCGCCCGTCAGCAGCTCGGTGCCGGCCGCGTCCAGCGGCACCTTGGCGTCCGACGAGGTGTGGTTGATCGCGAACAGGAAGGTGCCCGACTCACCGCTGCGGCGCACCACTTCGACATCGCGGGGCAGGTCGGCGCGCGGCGCGATCCGCGCGTCGTCGGACGCCCAGCCGATCAGGGCGTCCAGGCCCTGCGCGCCGAGGCGGGTGGAGACGTACCAGGCGGAGCCCTCGCCGAGGCGGTGGCGGGTGACGGCCGGCCGGCCCGCGGTGAGTCCGTCGGCGTACGTCCACACGGTCTCGGCGCCGCGCGGCACCACGAACTCGGTCCAGACGTCCCCGGTGAGCTCGGAGCCGTCGGGGCCGGTGATCCGGACCCGGTCGTCCTTCAGGAGCGGTGAGAACTCCTCGACGGTCAGGCCGAGCACGTCCCGCAGCGCGCCGGGGTAGGCGCCCTCGTGCACGGCGTCGTGCTCGTCGACGATGCCGGAGAAGTACGAGACGACGAGGGTGCCGCCGTGTCCGACGTACTCCCTGAGGTTGTTCCCGGCGGCCTCGGTCATCAGGTAGAGGGCGGGGACGACGACAAGGGGATAGGCCGACAAGTCGGCTTCCGGGTGGGCGAAGTCGACCGTGAGGTGGCGGTCGTAGAGCGCCTCGTAGAACGCGTCGGCGCGCTCGCGCGGGTCGTGGTCCGCGCTGGGGCGCCAGTCGAGGGTCTGCGCCCACCAGGAGTGCCAGTCCCACAGCACGGCGGCGTCGGCGACGGTGCGGCTGCCCTTGACCGAGGTCAGCGACTCGATGGACGCGCCGAGTTCGACGACCTCGCGCCAGACCCGGGAGTCGGTGCCGGCGTGCGGCAGCATCGCCGAGTGGAACTTCTCGGCGCCGCGCCGGGACTGCCGCCACTGGAAGAACATGGCGCCCTCGGAGCCGCGTGCCACGTGCGCCAGGGAGTTGCGGGCCATCTGCCCCGGGGACTTCGCCGGGTTGCGGGGCTGCCAGTTGACGCCGGACGTGGAGTGTTCGAGCAGCAGCCAGGGGGCGCCGCCCGCGACGGAGCGGGTGAGGTCGGCGGCCATCGCGAGGTTGACGTGGGTGCGGCGGCCGTCGGTGATCAGGTAGTGGTCGTTGGTGACGAGGTCGACCTCGCGGCCCCAGGCCCAGTAGTCGACGGAGTCGCACTGGCTGAGGGCGGTCATGAAGTTCGTGGTGACCGGGATGCCGGGGGCGAGGCGGTGCAGGATGTCCCGCTCGGCGACGAAGTTCTCGCGCATGGTCTCGTCGGCGAAGCGCTTGTAGTCCAGGGCCTGGGCCGGGTTGCCGACGGTGGGGGTCACGCGCGGCGGGTTGATCTGGTCGAAGTCCGCGTAGCGCTGACCCCAGAAGGCGGTGCCCCAGGCCTCGTTGACCGCGTCCACGGTCCCGTACGTGCGGGCCAGCCAGCGGCGGAAGTGGGCGGCGCAGGACGCGCAGTAGCAGGCCGAGACGGGGACGCCGTACTCGTTGTGGACGTGCCACAGGGCGAGCGCGGGGTGGTCGGCGTACCGGGTGGCGAGGGCGGTGGTGATGCTCGCCGCGGCGGCACGGTAGTCGCTGTTGCTGTGGCAGATGGCGCCGCGCGAGCCGAACTCGTAGCGGGTGCCGTCGGCGGCCACCGGCAGCGCCTCGGGGTGCTCGCGGTAGAACCAGGCGGGCGGCGCGACGGTCGGGGTGCCGAGGTCGGCGCGGATGCCGTTCTCGTGCAGCAGGTCGAGCAGTCGGTCCAGCCAGCCGAAGTCGTGAGTCCCCCGAGCGGGTTCGAGCAGCGCCCAGGAGAAGATCCCGACGCTCACCGTCGTGACCCCCGCCTCGCGCATCAGCCGGACGTCCTCGTGCCAGACGCTTTCCGGCCACTGCTCGGGGTTGTAGTCCCCACCGAAGGCGAGCCCGGTGAGGCCCTTGGGTGTGGTCTCCGGCATGGATCTTCTCCCGTTTAATCGATCATTTGGGAACGTGCACACACTCGATCAGCGGCGCGAGCCCAACATAACCGCACAGCAACAACCATTGACAAGTGTCCGGGATGTTTCTCTACTGTGAACGCTCACAGAAGCATGGCACGGTCGCCGCAGCAGGCGGGGACCCAGGTCAGGGGAGAAAGATCCATGCCAAACACGAAGCTGCGTCGCCTCGTGGCCACCTCCATCGCCGTCACGCTCGGCGGCACCGCACTCGCCGCCTGCGGCTCGTCGGACGACAAGAGCTCGTCCGAATCGGGCCCGGTGTCCCTGACGTACTGGTCCTGGGCTCCGGGCATGGACAAGGTGGCCGACCTCTGGAACAAGGGGCCGGGCAAGCAGCAGAAGATCACGGTCACGGTGAAGAAGCAGGCGTCGGGCGACACGCTGGTCACCAAGATCCTCACCGCGCACAAGGCGAAGAAGGCCCCGGACCTGGTCCAGGCCGAGTACCAGGCGCTGCCGACCCTGGTCAGCAATGACGCGCTCGCCGACATAGCGGGCGAGTCGAAGGACGCGAAGAGCAAGTTCGCCGACGGTGTCTGGCAGCAGACGACTCTGGGCTCGGACGCCGTGTACGCGATCCCGCAGGACATCGGCCCGATGATGTTCTACTACCGCCAGGACCTCTTCAAGAAGTACGGCCTGACGGTTCCCACGACCTGGGAGCAGTTCGCCGAGACCGCCCGCGCGCTGAAGAAGAAGGCCCCGGACAAGGACCTGACCACCTTCTCCGCCAACGACTCCGGCCTCTTCGCGGGTCTCGCCCAGCAGGCGGGCGCCACGTGGTGGACCTCCTCGGGCGACAAGTGGAAGGTCGGCATCGACGACGCGGCGACGCGGAAGGTCGCCGACTTCTGGGGCGGCCTCGTCAAGGAGGGTGCGATCGACAACCAGCCGATGTACACGCCCTCCTGGAACAAGGCGCTGAACACCGGCAAGCAGATCGCCTGGGTCAGCGCGGTCTGGGCGCCGGGCACCCTCACCACCGCGGCCCCCGACACCAAGGGCAAGTGGGCGATGGCCCCGCTGCCGCAGTGGGACGGCAGCACGGACGTCACCGGCAGCTGGGGCGGCTCCTCGACGGCCGTCACCACGGACTCGCAGCACAAGGCGGCCGCCGCGAAGTTCGCCACCTGGCTGAACACGGACCCGCAGGCGGTGGCCGCGCTGGCGAAGGAGGGTGGCATCTACCCGGCCGCCACCACCGCGCAGACCAGTGACGCCTTCTCCCAGCCGCCGGCGTTCTTCTCCAACCAGGCGGACTTCTACCCGAAGGCCGCGGAGATCGCCAAGACCACCGCGCCCTCCGCCTGGGGCCCGAACGTGAACGTCGCCTACACGACCTTCAACGACGCCTTCGGCGCCGCCGCCAAGGACAAGTCGGACTTCGGTGCCGCCCTGAAGAAGATGCAGGACGCCACGGTGGCCGACCTCAAGAAGCAGGGCTTCGGGGTCGCTCAGTGACGACGGCACGTCGGAAGTCGTACGGGGTCAAGGGGGCCCCGTACGCTTTCCTCCTCCCCGCGACGATCCTCTTCGCCCTCTTCTTCGCGCTGCCCATCGGCTACGCGCTCTGGCTGAGCCTGCACAAGGTGCAGGTCAAGGGCCTGGGCCTGGGCTCGGGCGCCCGCAAGGAAGTCTGGGCGGGGCTGGAGAACTACAAGGACGCCCTCTCCGACTCCGAGCTGCTGAGCGGCGCGGTGCGCGTGGTGGGCTACGGGGCCATCGTGATCCCGGTGATGCTGGGCCTCGCGCTGCTGTTCGCGCTGATGCTCGACGCGGACAAGGTGCGTCTGGCCCCCTTCACTCGGCTCGCGATCTTCCTGCCGTACGCCATTCCCGGCGTCGTCGCCGCGCTGCTGTGGGGCTTCCTGTACCTCCCCGACGTCAGCCCCTTCTACTTCGTGCTCGACAAGTTGGGCATGCCGCAGCCGAACCTGCTGGACGGCGGACCGCTGTATCTCGCCCTGTCCAACATCGCGGTCTGGGGCGGCACCGGCTTCAACATGATCGTCATCTACACCTCGCTGCAGGCCATCCCGGCCGAGGTGTACGAGGCGGCGAAGTTGGACGGCGCCACGCCCCTGCAGATCGCGCTGAGGATCAAGATCCCGATGGTGGCGCCCTCGCTGGTGCTCACCTTCTTCTTCTCGATCATCGCGACGCTCCAGGTGTTCAGCGAGCCGACCACCCTCAAACCTCTCACCAACTCCGTCTCCACGACCTGGAGTCCGCTGATGAAGGTGTACCAGGACGCCTTCGGCAAGGGCGACATCTACTCGGCCGCGGCGGAGGCGGCGATCATCGCCGTCGTCACCCTGCTCCTGTCCTTCGGCTTCCTGCGGGCCGCGAACTCCCGTAACAAGCAGGAGGAAGCACGATGAGTTCTCTTGCCGTACGCAAGGCCGCACCGGCCGCGGGTACCACCCCCGGCACCGCCCAGGGCCCGCCCCTGCGCCGCCGTGTCGACTTCGTGCCCACCCTGACGCTGCTGCTCGGCGCGCTCTACTGCCTGCTGCCCGTCGCGTGGGTGCTGATCGCCGCCACCAAATCGGGCCGTGAGCTGTTCTCGACCTTCACGTTCCTGCCGGGCTCCGGCTTCACGCAGAACGTCAAGGACCTCAACGCCTACCGCGACGGGATCTACTGGAAGTGGATGGGCAACTCCGCCCTCTACGCGGGCCTCGGCGCCCTCCTGTCGACGGCCGTCTCGGCGCTCAGCGGCTACGCCCTCGCGATCTACCGCTTCCGGGGCCGCGAAACCGTCTTCGGCGTCCTGATGGCGGGCGTGCTCATGCCGCCGGTGATCCTGGCGATCCCGCAGTACCTGCTGCTGGCCAAGGCGGACCTCACGGACTCGTACGCGTCCGTGCTGCTCCCCCTCATACTCTCCCCGTACGGCGTCTACCTCGCCCGGATCTACTCCTCCGCGGCCGTGCCCGGTGACGTGGTCGAGGCCGGACGGATGGACGGGGCGAGCGAGTGGCGGATCTTCACCCGGATCGCGCTGCCGATGATGGTGCCCGGACTGGTGACGGTGTTCCTCTTCCAGTTCGTCGCCGTGTGGAACAACTTCCTGCTGCCGTACATCATGCTCAGCGACGACGAGAAGTTCCCGATCACGTTGGGTCTGTTCACACTCCTCGAACAGGGCTCCAACACCCCGGCGCTGTACACGCTGGTGATCACCGGCGCGCTGCTCGCGATCGTTCCGCTCATCGCCCTCTTCCTGGTCATCCAGCGGTTCTGGAGCCTCGATCTGCTCTCGGGAGCCGTAAAGTCGTGACCATGACCAACGCGGGGGGCCGGCGCAGACCGCCGACGATCCATGACGTCGCGCGGGAGGCGGGCGTGTCCCGGGGCACGGTGTCCCGGGTGCTCAATGGCGGGCACTACGTGAGCCCCGCGGCGCAGGAGGCGGTCAACGCCGCCATCCGCAGAACGGGCTACGTCGTGAACCGGCACGCCCGGTCACTGATCACCGGCCGCTCCGACTCCATCGGCTTCCTGCTCACCGAACCGCAGGAGAGGTTCTTCGAGGACCCGAACTTCAACGTCCTGCTGCGCGGCTGCACACAAGCACTCGCCGCGCACGACATTCCCCTCCTGCTCATGCTCGCCGGCACCGAGGACGAGCGGCGGCGCATCACGCGGTACATCACCGCGGGCCACGTCGACGGAGTGCTGCTGGTCTCCAGCCACTCGGGCGATCCGGTCGCCGAGCAGCTGCGCGAGGCGGGCGTGCCGCTGGTCGCCTGCGGCAAGCCCATAGGGCTCGGCTCCAAGGTGAGTTACGTCGCCGCCGACGACCGCGACGGCGCCCGGGACATGGTCAAGCACCTGGTCTCCCTGGGCCGTCGCCGCATCGGGATGGTCACGGGTCCGCTCGACACCCCGGGCGGTGTCGAGCGGCTCGCGGGCTACCGGGAGGTGCTCGCCGAGGCGGGCATCGAGGCCGACGACCGGCTGATCACCTCCGGCGACTACAGCCGGGCCAGTGGTGAGGCGGGCGCCGAGCAGCTCCTCGAGCGTGCCCCGGACATGGACGCCGTCTTCGTTGCCTCCGACCTGATGGCACAAGGCGCGCTGACCGCTCTGCACAAGGCGGGCCGCCGGGTCCCGGAGGACGTCTCGGTCGGCGGCTTCGACGACTCCACCGCCGCGATCTCGGCGACACCCGCCCTCACCACCATCCGGCAGCCGTACGACCGCATCAGCACCGAGATGGTCCGCGTCCTGCTCGCGCAGATAGGGGGCGAGGAGCCGGCGGCGGTGATCCTGCCGACGGAACTGGTACGACGCGACTCGACCTGAGCCGCACCCTCGACGCCTGGGGCCTGTCCGGCGGATCAGGTCGGAGGAAAGCAACGGCGCCTCATCAGCGCAGGTGAGCGGGGTCTGGTGCGTCCAGCTGCAAGGCGGAGGAGGGCGTGCCGGACCCCGCGTCTGCGGCATGATCCGCCGGACAGGCCCCAGGAGCCGGGACCGGTCAGGATTCGAGAAGCCTCCCGGCCCTCCCCCGCCCTACCGTGAAAGCACCGGAACACACCACGGAGGAGTCACCATGACCGCAGGGCTGAAGACCATCATCTACCCCGTCAAGGACCTCGCACGGGCGAAGGCCCTGTTCGGCGCGTTGCTCGGTACGGAGCCCTACGCGGACACCGCGTACTACGTCGGATTCAAGGACTCCGGGCAGGACGTCGGCCTCGACCCCAACGGTCACGCCAAGGGGATGACCGGACCGGTCCCGTACTGGCACGTCGACGACATCCGGGCGACGCTGGCGGCCCTGCTGGAAGCCGGGGCCGAGACGCTCCAGGACGTCCAGGACGTGGGCGGCGGCAGGCTGATCGCCTCGGTCAAGGACACGGACGGGAACCTCGTCGGGCTCCTCCAGGACGTCTCGGCCGACTAGGGCCCGTCGGGTGGCCCGCCTGGTCGATGCAACCGCACTAGTTGCACACTCAATAAAACCCTGGACCTCTGTTACCGTGCACATATGGCAGTGAACACGGCGAGCGAGGCCCGGCTCGAGGACCGGTGGCGGGACATCCTGGCGGTGCACGCGCGCACGATGTGCGAGATCGACCGCGCGCTGCACCCGCACGGTCTGGGCGCGAGCGACTTCGAGGTGCTGGACATCCTCGTCTCGAGCGAGCTCGCGCACGAGGGCGAGCACTGCCGGGTGCAGAACATCGCCGACCGTGTCCATCTGAGCCAGAGCGCCCTGTCCCGCCTGATCGGGCGGCTGGAGAAGGACGGCCTGGTGGAACGCACCGTCTGTCTCGAGGACCGGCGCGGTGTGTGGGTCGCGCTCACCCGCAAGGGACGCGACCTGCACACCGAGGTACTCCCCCTGCAACGCGCCGTGCTGGCCCGCATGCTGAACGCCACCGACGACAACACCGCGGATGGGCGCCCGCCGCGGACCGGCTGATGTCACCGCCACCCCGCGTCTCCGCCGTGATCGGCCGGACAGGTCCTAGCCTCTACACCACGAACTCCGTCCCGTCCGGCAGCACTTCGACCCCCGCTGCGCTCACCCGCGCACGGGCGTCCGAGTCCGGGTCGAGCAGCGGGTTCGTGTTGTTGAGGTGCGTGTAGATCCGTCGGGGGCCGCGATGGCGGGCGAGGGCCGCGAGGCTGCCGCGCGCGCCCGCCACCGGAAGGTGCCCCATCGCGGCCTGCCGCCCGCCCCGCGAGCGCACGGCCGTGCCCATCTCGTCGCGCGCGTAGAACGTGCCGTCGAGCAGTGCGCAGTCCGCCGAGGCGAGCAGGTCGTCCAGCTCCGGGGTCCAGGCGCCCAGACAGGGCGCGTACAGGAGCACTCCGCCGCCTGCCAGGTCCTCGATCCGGTACGCGGTCACCCAGCGGTCGTCCGGGGCGGGGCCGGCGACGTACTTCGGGGCTTTGGGACCGACAGGGTGCGCGGTGACGACCAGACCGCCGGACAGCACGAACCCGCCCTCGGTCAGGCTGTCCGCCCACTGCCAGGGGGCGTAGCGGTCGAGCAGGTCACGCAGGGGGGCCAGGGTGGCGAGGACGGGCGGTGCGGCGTAGACCTTGAGCCCGGCGCCGCCGCGCAGCACGGTCAGCCCGGCGACATGGTCGGCCTCCGCGTCGGTCAGGAGCACACCCCGTACGGGTGTGTCCCGTGGCCCCGGTCCGGGTGCGAGCGCGGGGGTGGTGGTCAGTTGCGTACGGATGTCGGGCGAGGCGTTGAGCAGCCACCAGTCACGGGAGTTGCCGCTCAGGGCGACGGACTCCTGGGTCCGCGCGGGCAGTTTTCCGTCGCGGGCGGCCGCGCAGAGCGCGCACGCGCAGTTCCACTGTGGGAAGCCGCCACCGGCGGCCGTACCCAGCAGGACGACTTTCAAGGGGACTCCCATCCCTGCGCATCGAAACCGTACCCGGGGGATCTTCCCCACTCGGCGGCCAGAACTACGCGGCGGCCGGGGGCAGTTCGGGACGATCTTCGCCGGGGCGCCGGTCCGCGGGGCGTGCGGGCGGGATCGGTGTCCAGGGGAAGTCCCGCGGCCCGGTCCACAGCGCCGGGACCGCGTCGCCGCGGCGGCACAACTCGAAGGCGATCGCCTCGTAGTTGACCCGCCAGCCCTGGAAGTGCGGCCACGCCTGTTCGGCCGTCCGCTCGGCGGGGAAGCCGGCCGCCTCCAGCATCGCGACGGCCGCGTCGAACTCCAGGTAGGTGAGCTGGATCGGGGTCTCGGGCGCGGGGTCGGTGTCGTACGGGAAACGCAGGGAGCGGGCGATGTCGCGCAGTGCGGTGAATCCGGCGCGCAGCATCAGGCGGGCCTCGGGCGGGGCGCTGCTCGGGGTGAGGGCGAGTTGCATGGCGGCCGCGTCCATGACGGCGACGAGGGCGACGATCCAGCTGCGGTAGGGCCGCGGTGAGCGGAACGCGAGCAGGACGGGGTACGTGGAGTGGCTCTCGCCGATGTCGGAGGCGAGCCGTTCCCAGGAGCGGTACAGCTCGGGCAGCGCGGTCTCGGTGTCGACCAGCCACTGCCGGGCGAGGATCTCCGGTCCCCAGGCGGGTTCGCCCGCGCGCGACTGGAGCAGGGTCACCTCCAGCTCCCGGCGGTTGTAGGCGGCGTACAGGGTGGGCAGGTAGGCGATCTGGAGGGCGATCACGACCGGTCCGGTGACGGCGGCGATGAAGTCCACCACGGACAGGTGCAGTCGGTCGCCGCTGGCGAAGCCGAGCGTGAACAGGCTGGAGCCCGCCTCCCGGACCGATTGGGTCCAGGTCAGCGAGGAGATGGCGTGCAGCAGCAGCCCGAAGCCGATCAGGGCGCCGCCGAGCCAGCTCACGAGCGTGCCCATCAGCATGAGCGGGGCGAGCCAGGTCTGTGCGCGGTCGATGGCGCGGTAGCTGCCGCCGGGGGCGGCGAGGCGCAGCAGGAAGCGCAGGGAGCGCCACCAGCGGTTCACCATCGAGGAGTACAGCCCGCGGGGCACGACGAGGGTGCGCAGGATGCTGGCGAACACCAGCAGCAGGAGCAGGCCGCCGGCCACGCCCGAGATCCATTTCATGCGGTCATTCTCACGTCCGGCGCGGACGTCTTCAGCGCAACGGATCTCGTACGGCGCGAACGCGGCCCGCGGCCCGCACGTCGAACGGTCAGGCCCGCGGCCGGACCAACAGGTTGCGAACGCCCTCGGAGGTGAGGGTCAGGCCGTTCGGCGAACTCGGGTCGATGGTGAGCGACAGATCACCGGTCGGCCATTGGGAGGCGAGCGCGCCCAGCGGAACCAGACGGTAGCGGGAGACGAACGGCAGCAGTTCGGCCATCGCCGGCTCCGAGGTGAACACCGGCACCACCTGCTCCCCGCCCGGCTGCTCCAGCACGGGCAGCGCCACGGCGGCGGGGTCGCGCACGTCCTCCTCGCTCGCGTCGTCCGGCACGGGGACCAGCACCTCGCTGTCGGCCAGGGTGTCCAGCGCCAGCGGGTTCTCGGTGTTCTGCGCGAGTGCCTTCAGTGCCTCCTGGGCCGGTGTCGTGGCCGTCGGCAGGTAGTGATGGTTGTTCGAGGGTGTGTCCATTGGCAGATCCCAGGTAGTGACGGACAGGCCGCCCGGGGCGGGACTCGCCCCGGGCGCGGCTCCTGTCGCGCGTACCCACTCGCGGCCGGGGCAATCCCCGCCCCTGCCCGCCGGCGCTCACGAGATCGAGAGACCGGGAGATCAGGGCATCAGGAGATCAGCGGGATGTCGTCCGACGGCAGGCCGAGGCGGTCGCGGCCGACACGGCGGGCCAGCGGTTCGGCCATCGTGGGGCCGAGGTGCGACCAGATCGTGGCGGCGTCCCGGAAGTAGCGCTGCATCCGCGCGCCGTCGCGGGCGTGCCGGGAGCCCGCCGTGCGGAAGAGGATGCCCTGGAGCGCGTCCCAGGCCAGGCGCCCGGCGGTGACGAAGACGAGCGCGAGCCGGTTGTCGACGGCGGTCGTGAAGGGAGCCCGGCCCGACACGTTGTCGCAGCAGGCCTCCATCCAGTCGTCGGCGGTGGCCCGCAGCGCCGCGTCCGCCGTACGGATCGCGGCCAGCGCCTCCCCCAGGTGGCGCTGGTAGTCGTGGAGGTCGGCGCGGGTGCGGCCGGGGTCCAGGACGAGCGGGCGTTCGGCGATGATCCGGGCGTACTCGTCGGCGGCCGCGTACGCGGTGCCGATCATGAGGGCGGCCAGCTCGCCGTGGAAGAAGCTCGCCGCGCGCCCCGCGTACATGGGATGGCCGTGCAGCTTCGAGCCGAGGGAGCCGCCCTCGACGGGCAGGTCGAGCAGGCTCGCCTCCCGGGTGAAGTGCGTGGGGATGCGGGCCTCGTCGAAGCGGATGCTGTGGGAACCGCTGCCGCGCAGGCCGAGGACGTCCTGCCAGTCGTCGAGCAGGGTCCAGGCGGAGCGCGGCGCCACGAAGAGCACGAGCGGCCCCGGTGGGTCCTCCGGCTTCTCGGGGGCGCGCAGGGTCTGACCGACGTAGTGGGTGGAGTACGGGGAGCCGGAGGAGTAGGACCAGGTGCCGTCGAGGATCACATGGCCGTCGCCGTCGGGCCGCGCCACCCCGATAGGGGTCGCGGTGGAGGCGGCCCTGAAGTCGCCCTCGTCGCCGAAGAGTTCGTCCTGTGTCTTCTCCTCGAAGACCGAGGCGACCTGGAGGACATGGGCGGCGGTGAGAGACAGGGCCCAGCCGGTGGAGGGGCAACCGCGCGCGACCTCGGTCACGACGCGGTAGAAGGTCGGCAGGCCGAAGGCGTACCCGCCGTACCTGCGCGGCTGCAGCATCCGGTAGAAACCGGCGCGCAGGAACTCCTCGTGGGTGTCCTTGGGGTAGATCGTCAGCCGCTCGGTCTCCGGCTGCCGTTCGAGCAGCGCGGGCCGCATCGCCACGGCCCGCTCGATCACTTCGCGTTCGGTGAGTTCCGGTTCGGGAACGGTGATCACGGGGCCTCCTGACAGGCGGGACTGTCCGTACGTGCGGCTATACCAGTGATTGAACACGCAGATCCGTCACGGTGTACCACCGGATAACGCCAAGTACGAGGATCCGTACGCCGGTTGAAGCGTCGACCTGCCCGCCCGGAGGCGCGAAGGGAGCGCCTTTCCCGCCCGTCCGCCAGGGCTTCGAGGTGATGGCCATGGTGAAAACGAACCAGTATTGGTGACCGGGACCCACGCGCCCGGCGGACCCCGCCGCCTACCGTGGGCACATGCCGATGCAACCCTGGTTTCCGGACGCCAAGCTGGGCGTCTTCATCCACTACGGTGTCTACGCCGTGGGCGGAGCGGCCGAGTCCTGGTCGTTCTACACGGGTGAGGTGACCCACGAGCAGTACATGAAACAGCTCGAAGGCTTCACCGCGTCGAAGTACGATCCGGACGCCTGGGCCGAGCTGTTCGCCCGCATCGGCGCCCGGTACGCGGTCCTCACCACCAAGCACCACGACGGCGTCGCCCTCTGGGACACCGGCCACCGCAGTCTCGACGTCGTCCGGGACACCCCGGCCGGCCGGGACCTGGTCACGGGTTTCGTCGACGCGCTGCGCGAGCGGGGGCTGAAGGTCGGGCTCTACTACTCGCACTCCGACTGGAACCACCCCGACTACCCCAGCATCCGGCACGTGAGGCCGGGTGAATCGCCGAGTCCCTACTCGCACGCCGAGCCCGGCAAGGAGGACCCGGCCGCCTGGGAGCGCTACCTCGCCTATCGCGACGGCCAGGTCGGCGAGTTGATGGACCGCTTCCGCCCCGACCTGCTCTGGTTCGACGGCGAGTGGGAGCGCACCGAGGAGCAGTGGCGGATGGACGAGCTCGCCGAGCTGATCCTCGCGGGCAATCCCGACGCCGTCCTCAACGCGCGGATGCTCAGCCACGGCGACTACGCCACCCCTGAGCAGGGCACCCCGCTGCAGGCTCCGGAGGGCCCGTGGGAGCTGTGTCTGACGATCAATGACTCGTGGAGCCACCGGCCGCAGGACTGCGACTTCAAGTCGGTGCGCCAGCTGGTGCGCTACTTCACCGAGACGATCGGCATGGGCGGCAATCTGCTGCTCGGCGCCGGGCCCCGCGAGGACGGGACCATCCCCGAGGAGCAGATCGAGCGCCTGGAGGGGCTCGGCGCCTGGATCGGACGGCACACGGACGCGGTGTACGGGACGGTCGCCGGGCTGCCCGCCGGGCACCACTACGGTCCCAGCACGCTCTCCGCCGACCGGCGCACGCTGTACCTGATCTGCTTCGACGCACCCCGTGACAACGTCTCGCTGCGCGGCCTGCGCAACGAGGTCAAGCGCGTCACGGTCCTGGGCACCGGCACGGAACTGGGCCACCACGTCACCGGCGGCCTCGACGCCGTCCCGGGCGTGACCTGGATCGACGCGCCCGCCGCGGCCGACCTCGACGAGTACGCCACGGTCCTCGCCGTCGAGCTGGAGGGCGAGCTGGACCTCTACCGGGGCACCGGCCGCGACTGACGGAGGCACCCCGTCAAGGGAGTGCGGCGGCAGAACGGGGTCCGCCGGGCCGACGCGATGATCGCTGCGGTGGTGCTGACCATGGGCGTACCTTCCCGGTGTGCTCGCCGTTCGCTCGGAGAGAGGGCGGAACGGCCCACCGGGATGCCTGGGGGCGGTGGCTGTTCAGGTGACGTTCAGGTCGGGGGACGGACGCCGCGGCTCACACCGTGGGTCGCGGCCGGTGCGCTGCCGGAGTCAGCTCGTCTCCGCCGCGCGGCAGGCTCCGCAGGTGATGTGGCGGGCCGGCTTCTCGTGGGTGGCCCGGCCGGTTCCGGTGATGTCCTGGGTCGGCGGGTGGCTTTCGTGCACATGTGTGCGGCAGAGCGCTGCGCCGCAGCGGACGCATACGGCGACCGCGGGACCGGGCGTGCCGGGGCAGTCGTAACAGTTCATGTCCTCACCTCGTTCTTTGGTGAGCACGGCCCTGTCGGGGGCGCTGTGATCCATCCTCCATCATCCCTGCGAACTTTGCCCGGCAAGAGAACCCGGCCACGAGCCGTGCGCTCGGGCGGGCCGGAAACGGTCACCGTGTCGCATCGGACGAGGGGGCGGAGTAGACATGGGACATGAGTGACAGTGATGCGCCCGCCGAAAGACGCGGCCGGGGCATCGACATCGACTACGCGGAGGTCTACCAGGCCCTGCCCAGTCCCGTGCTGCTGCTCACGCCCGACATGGTGGTGGCCGACGCCAATCGGACCTTCGCGAGGGTCTCCGGACGGAGCCGCGCGGAGATGCTCGGTCGGTGCGTCTTCGACGTGTTTCCCGACAACCCCTCCGACCCTTGGGCCAGTGGCCCCCGGGTGCTGCGCGCCTCGCTGGAGCGGGTGCTGGCCACCGGCGGGCCGGACACCATGGCCCTGCAGAAGTACTCCGTGGAGGTGCCCGACCGGCCCGGCGTGTTCGAGGAGCGTTACTGGAGCCCCGTCAACGTCCCTCTCCTCGACGCCGACGGCCGGGTGTCACTCATCGTCCACCGCGTCGAGGAGGTCACCGCGCTGATACGCGCACGGCGGGCGCTCGGCGCCGCACCGGAACTGCCCGAACTGCCCCTCACCGCCGAGGACGCGATGACCGCCGATCTGCTGAACCGCTCCCTGGAACTGGAGGAACTCAACGAGGAGTTGCGCAAGGCCCACGCCCGCGCGCACGAGGTCGCCGTCACCCTGCAGCGCGCCATGCTGCCGAGTACGACGCTGCCGGACCGACCCGGGGTGGCGGTTCGCTACCGGCCCGCGACCAGCTTCCTCAACGTGTGCGGCGACTGGTACGACCTGATCGACCTCGACGCGCGACGGCTGGCCGTGGCGGTCGGTGACGTGGTGGGGCACGGTCTGGAGGCGGCCGGGACCATGGGCCAGCTGCGCAGCGCCCTGAGCGCGGCGATCCGCGCCACCGGGCGGCCCGCCACCGCCCTCACCACCCTCGCGGCGCACGCCCACACCGTCGACGGCGCGCTCGCGACGACCGCCGTCCAGGTCGTCATCGACCGCACCGCCCTCACCGTCACCTACAGTCGCGCCGGCCATCCGCCGCCTCTGCTGGCTCACCGCGACGGCTCCGTCGAGGTGCTGGACTCGGCCACCGACCCGCCCCTGGGAGCGGGCGACGACTCCCTTCCGCGCTGCGAGTCGACGGTGGGCTACGGTCCCGGCAGCACCCTCGTCCTCTACACCGACGGTCTGATCGAGCGGCGGGGCGAGGACATCTACGCCGGCCTGGACCGCCTCGCCCACAGCGTCGAACGCCATCACCGGCTCGGCCCCGAACTCCTCGCCGACGCCGTGCTGGCCGATGTCGTCGCCGCACCTCGGCGCGGCCCCGACGACGACACCGCGCTCGTCGTCATCCGGCTGTGAGCCGTCCGGCCCCCGGTGCGCCCGCGCTCAGGTCGCGGGGTCGAACCACGTGGGCGCGTCCGACAGGGCCTGCTTGATCCGGAACATCGCGAACTCGTTCAGCTCGGGCAACGCGTCCACCGCGAACCAGCCGACGTCCAGCGACTCGTCGTCGTTGACCCTCGCCTCACCGCCGACGGCCCGGCACCGGAACGTGGTGTCCATGTACTGGCAGGTGTCGCCGTTCTCGTAGGTGACCCGCTCCAGGGCCTGGACCAGCACCACGCGCTCGACGACGCAGCGCACGTTGGTCTCCTCGAACACCTCCCGCACGGCGCAGGCCGCGGGCTGCTCGCCCGGGTCCGGAATGCCGCCGATGATCGACCACTTCCGGGTGTCGGTGCGCCGGCCCAGCAGCACTCTGCCCTCGTCGTCGAAGACGATGGCGGTGACTCCGGGGAGCCAGAGCAGCTGGTGGCCGGCCGAGGCCCGAATGGTGCGGATGAAGTCAGGAGTAGCCATGGACCGACCCTAACGGCCGGATTCCGTCATCCGGCCGGGGGTCAGGCGAGATCGCCCTGAACGGCGCCGTCGCGGCGCCCGCGGACCACCGTCGTACCCGCCCAGCCGAGACCGCCCACCGCGACCGCCACCAGCAGCATCTCCGGCAGGATGCCGAGCCGCGTGGCGGGGGTCTCGGAGGAGCGCAGCGGCACCTTCTGGACCAGCGAGTCCGCCACGAACATCCCGGTCCGCTGGGTGATCCTCCCGTCCGGCATGATCACGGCGCTGACGCCGCTGGTCACCGGCACCGTGACGGTACGGCTGTGCTCGACGGCGCGGACACGGGACATGGCGAGCTGCTGATAGGTCATCTCGCTGCGGTCGAAGGTCGCGTTGTTGCTCGGCACCGAGATCAGCTGCGCGCCGTCGGTCACGGTGCTGCGCACGGCCCAGTCGAAGGCGGCCTCGTAGCAGGTGACCAGTCCGACCCTGGAGCCGTCCATGGTGAACACGCCCGGCTTGTGGCCCCGGCTGAAGTCCTGGCGGACCATCGAGGTCCAGTTCTTGTTGATCGCGCCGAGCAGTGAACGCAGCGGAAGGTACTCGCCGAAGGGCTGGACCTGTCGCTTGTCGTACGTGTCGAGGGGACCCTTGACCGGGTCCCACAGGATCTGCTCGTTGTAGAGCTTGCCGTCGCGCTCGACGACGCCACCGACCGAGATGGGCGCGCCGATGGCCTTGGCGGCGTTGTCGATCACGAGGCGGGCGTCGGCGTTGGTGAAGGGGTCGACGTCGGAGGAGTTCTCCGGCCACAGCACGAAGTCGGGCCGGGCGACCTTGCCCGCCTTCACCTCGGCGGCCAGCCGCTCGGTCTCCCGCGCGTGGTAGTCGAGCACGGCGCGCCGCTGGGCGTTGAAGTCGAGCCCCGCGCGCGGCACATTGCCCTGGATGACGGCGACGGTCGCCGTGCCGTTCTCGGCCTTGTCGCTCACCAGCGACCGCGCCGCGAGCGCCCCGACCACGGGGACGGCCACGCTCAGCAGCGCCGCCGCGGCGGCCCCTCGGCGTACGGCACCGGTGCGCCGACCCTCGACGACCTGGCCTACGACCTCGTACAGCCCGAAACCGCAGAGCACGACCGCGAAGCCGAGCACGGGGGTGCCGCCCACCGCGGCCAGCGGAAGGAAGATGCCGTCCGCCTGGCCGAAGGCGATCTTGCCCCAGGGGAAGCCGCCGAACGGCGCACGCGCGCGTGCCGCCTCGCCCGCGATCCAGAGCGCCGCCGCCCACAGCGGCCAGCCGGGCAGCCGGGAGACAAGGGTGATGCCCGCGCCGACGAGCGCCACGTACACCGCTTCCACGGCGACGAGTGCCACCCACGGGCCGGGGCCGACCTCGACACCGGTCCACACGAGCAGCGGCAGCAGGAAGCCGAGGCCGAACAGATAGCCGAGCCCGAGGCCCGCCTTCCAGGAGCGACCGCGCAGCAGCCAACCGAAGACCGCGAAGGCCGGCAGGGCCAGCCACGAGACGGTGCGCGGCGGGAAACTGACGTAGAGCAGTACTCCGGAGAGCGCCGCGGCGGCGGCCGGAGCGTATCGCCGAGCCAGTCTGGCCCCGCGCGATGCGGGCGCGGCCTGGGGTTCGAGCTGATCCGGCTCGTCTACGGAAGTTGCGGTGGCGGTCACCCGGGGAGTGTACGGCGCGTGACCTGGGCGCCGACAGCACGGTCCGCACCCTGAACCTCCCGGCGCCCAGGGGGCGTCCGTCCGCTCCGCAGACCGTCGCGTGCCCGCCTGATGCACCGTTCCTGCGCAACTCATCCACAAACCGGCGCATCAGCCGTTACGGTGTGCCCGAGCCTCTGACGTGCGGCCGGATGCGGCCGTGGCGGTCGGGGCCCGGCACAGGTCGGGGGGCGACGGGGTGGGGTCCACAGGGATGAGGTCTGCGGCCGGTTCGGCGGCCGAAGGCGAGAGACGAAACGTTTCGGACGCCATGGGTGTGATCGCGCTCGGGGCCTGCGCGGCGTGGGCCCTGATCACGGCGACCGCGCACAACGGGCGGCCCGAGGGCGTGCTCCTGGCCGTGCTCGCCGTGGCAGCCGGGTACGCCTCGGGCCGGATCCTCGGCGCTCTCCTGCCGGTCGCGGCGCCGTGCGCCGGGGCCCTCGCCGGACTGGGCCTCGCGCTCACCGCCGCGCACACCACCCCGGGCCCGCAGCTCACGACGCCACTCGGGCACGGCGGCGCCACGTCCGCGCTGCTCGCCCTGTCCACGGGTGCGGCGTGCTGCGCGGCCTGGGCGGCACGCAGGCCGGCGCAGCGGCTCGCGCTGCGGCTGCTCGCCGTCGGGATCGTGGTGAGCGCGGCGGTGCTCGGCTCGACCACGGGATGCGTCGTCGGCGCCGGAGTGCTGCTGTGCTCGCTCGCCGCCGACCGCATGCGCCGCCGCGCCCTCGGACTCGGGGCTCTCGCGCTCGCCGCGGCGCTGGTGACGGGCGCGACCTGGGCGGTCGCGGAGAACGTGCTTCCGGACGGTCTGACCGCTTCCCTGGAGGGGCAGCTCACCGAGCACCGGGTCCTGCTCTGGCGCGACGCGCTCCACCTGGCCGGACACCATCCCGCCCTCGGCGTGGGGCCCGGGCGGTACGGGGAACTCAGTCCGACGGTCGCGCAGTCGCTGCCGCCCGACGGCAAGCCCCACTCGGCACCCTGGCAGCAGGCGGCCGAACAGGGTCTGGTCGGCGTCGCGCTGCTCGCCGCGGTCTTCTGCTGGGTTCTCTATTCATTGTGGCGTTCGCCGCGGTCCACGACGATCGCGCTGACGGCGGGAGCGGCCCTCACGGCGCTGGCCGTGATCGCCTCGCTGGGCAACGCGCTGAGCTTCACCACGGTGACGGCGGGTGCGGGGCTGCTCGCGGGGCTCGCGACGGCACGACCCCTGGCCGACGAGGACCTGGAGAGCGTCCTGGACACGGGAGACCAAACCTCGAGGAACCGGCTGGAGCCGTGAACTCCGCGACGCTCAGATGACCGCGCCGGGCGTGGCCGGCCGCAGCCGGTCCCGGATGATCCGGACCATCGCCTCCGCGTTGTCCACCGTGATGGTGAACGTGTGTCCGTCGCCGAGTTGCAGCACCACGCCCTCGCCGCGCCGGACGATGACCGCGGTGCCCTTGTCGGGACGCCAGCGGTAGCCCCAGCCGCCCCATTGCCGCGGGGTGACCCGGGGAGCGAAGTCGGCGCCGACGACACTCGAGAGCGGAATACGTCGGCGGGGCAGACCGATGTGGCCGCACCGCACTTCGAGGCAGTCCTTGTCGACCTTCACGGCGACATGCACGAAGGCGAGCGTGCCGAACATGATGAGCAGTCCCGCCGCGATGCACCCGACGACGGACATGGCCAGTGCCGCGACACCCGACGTCCACGTCGAGTCGACGGCCAGTTCGACACCCAGCGCGATGCAGGCGGCCCCGCCTATGGCGGGCAGCCACTGGACGCGATTGGTCGCACTCCCGGTCCAGACATCGGGGTGCGAGAACTTTCCGCGGTGGAGGTGGTCCCTCATGTTTAAGAGACTACTCAGGTTCCGCACCGCGGGCACCGGGTCGCGAAGGGTCACTGCTCCGGCTGGGCGCGCGGCGCACGCGGGGCGTTCGGACGGTGACGGACGGTCGCCGCTCGCAGGTCTCCGCCCGGCGGCCGTGGTGACGGACGGTCGCCGCTGGGCGGCGCCAGTCAGCGGGCGGGGCTGACCGCCTGAAGAAGGCGGCCTTCCTCGTACGCCAGCGCGGTCGCCGACAGGCCGCCCTCGCTGCCGCTGAGGAGCACCGTGAGGGAGCCCTCGGCGGGGGCCGCCGGGTCCGGGAGCTCGCCGATCCTGCGCAGTGCCTGCGCGGCGACCGCCCCTGCGGAGCCATGCAGCGCGAGCGGTGGGAGGCCGGGCTGCTGCACGGCCGTACGGATGCGTTCGGCGACCAGCTCGTAATGGGTGCAGCCCAGGACGACGGCCCTTACATCGCGGGGGGTGCGCTCGGCCGCCGCCGCGATCGCGGCGTCGATGCCCTCCTGGTCACCGTGCTCCACGGCGTCGGCGAGCCCGGGGCAGGCCACCTCGGTCACGGACACCCCGTCGGCGAACTCACCGATGAGCCCACGCTGATAGGGGCTGCCGGTGGTGGAGGGCGTGGCCCAGATCGCGACGGGTCCCCCACCGGCCGCGGCCGGCTTGATCGCCGGGACCGTGCCGATGACGGGCACTTCCGGCTCCAGACGGGCACGCAGCGCCGACAGGGCTCGTACGGAGGCGGTGTTGCAGGCGACGATCAGGGCGTCGGGACGGTACTGCGCGGCGGCCTCGGCGACGGCGAGGGCGCGGGCGGTCACGTCCTCGGGCGTACGCGGTCCCCAGGGCATGCTGCCGGGGTCCGAGGAGAGCACGAGATCGGCGTCCGGCCGCAGTCGACGTACCACGGCGGCAGCAGCGAGCAGTCCGATTCCGGAGTCCATGAGCGCGATCTTCACCCGGTCACCATAGACGATCCGCCCCGACGGACCCCCGGGGTGGGGCAGACTGCGACGGGTGAGTGCCGTCGCGTGGACCGCCGTGGGATCACTGGCCGCCTGGCTGTGGCTGCTGCTCGGCCAGGGCTTCTTCTGGCGTACGGATCTGCGGCTGCCGCCGCGTCGGGAACCGGACGACTGGCCGTCCGTCTGCGTCGTCGTACCGGCGCGCGACGAGGCCGCCGTGCTGCCCGAGAGCCTGCCCTCGCTGCTCGCCCAGGACTATCCGGGTCGCGCCGAGATCTTCCTCGTCGACGACGGCAGCTCGGACGGCACCGGGGAGCTGGCCCGTGAGCTCGCCCGCACGCACGGCGGGCTGCCGCTCACCGTCGACTCGCCCGGGGAGCCGCCCGCGGGCTGGACCGGCAAGCTCTGGGCCGTGCGTCACGGCATCGGCCTGGCACGCGCGCGTGGCCCCGAATACCTGCTGCTGACGGACGCGGACATCGCGCACGCGCCGGACAGCCTGCGGACGCTGGTCGCCGCGGCGCGCACCGGCGGCTTCGACCTGGTCTCGCAGATGGCCCGGCTACGGGTGGAGAGCGTGTGGGAGCGGCTCGTCGTCCCCGCCTTCGTCTACTTCTTCGCACAGCTCTATCCCTTCCGGTGGATCGCGGTGAAGGGCTCACGGACGGCGGCCGCGGCGGGCGGCTGCGTACTGCTGCGCGCGGACGCCGCCGAGCGGGCGCGGATTCCGGACGCCATCCGGCACGCCGTCATCGACGACGTGGCGCTCGCGAGGGCGGTCAAGGGGAGCGGGGGCCACATCTGGCTGGGGCTGGCCGAGCGGGTCGACAGCGTGCGTCCCTATCCCCGGCTGCACGACCTGTGGCGCATGGTCTCGCGCAGCGCGTACGCGCAGCTGCGGCACAACCCGCTGCTGCTTCTCGGTACGGTCCTCGGCCTCGCCGTGGTGTACCTGGTGCCGCCGGTCGCCCTCTTCACGGGTCTCTTCTCCGGGCACACGGGGATCGCGGCGGCCGGCGGGCTCGCGTGGCTGCTGATGACGGCGACGTATCTGCCGATGCTGCGCTACTACCGGCAGCCCGTGTGGCTCGCCGCGTCACTGCCGGTGACCGCGTTCCTGTACCTCCTCATGACGGTCGATTCCGCGGTGCAGCACTACAGGGGGCGCGGCGCGGCCTGGAAGGGCCGCACCTACGCACGCCCGGACACCGCGCTCGACGAGCGCTGACCGGGCACTTCCTGCCGGTCATTTCCTCTGGGTCGCTTCCTGTGGGTCACTTCCTGCCGGGGGTCCAGTTCATGCCCCACCCGTAGATGCGGTCCACCGTGCGCTGCGGGCTCACGCCGCGCTCGGGGACGAGGTAGCGGGCTTCACGCTGGACGATCAGGTCGCCGCCGTTGTTGGTGATGAGGGCGAGGGCGCAGACCGTCGAGGGCACCGTGCACTCGTCGAGCGAGAAGTCGACGGGGGCGCCGTTCAGCGGTTGCAGGGTGACCGTGGCATGCAGGTCGGCGAACGAACGCGCCCCTTCGTAAATGGTGACGAAGATGAGGATGCGCCGGAAACTCTGCTTGTGGTCGAGGTTGACGGTGAGGTTCTCGCCGCTCGCCACGGCACCGGTGCGGTCGTCGCCGTCGAGGTGGATGTACGGCGGCTGGTGCAGCGCCCCGAAGGCGTTGCCGAGCGCCTGGACGACTCCCTTGCGGCCGTCGGACAGCTCGTACAGGGCGCAGAGGTCGAGGTCGAGGTCCCTGTGCGCCGCGACGGCCCGGCCCCGCTTGCTGCCCCACCCCGAGAACTGCTTGCGCACCTGCCAGTTGAGGTTGACACGCATGGCGCCGGACGTGCCGCCCTGCTTGGTCAGCGAGACCGAGGGCGCCTCCTTGGTGAGCGTGACCTTGGAGAGGCGGACCGGGGCCGCGGGCCGGGCGGGCGGCGGAGCCATGGCAGGGGGCGAGACGGTGACCGGCGGTGCGGTGACGGGCGGCGCGACGGGCGGGGGCATGTTCACCGGCGGCCCGACCGGCGGTGGACCGGCCACACGTGTACCGGGCGCGGGCGGCATGGCGGCGGGCGGTGTGGGGCCAGGCGGTGCGGGCGCAGGCGGTGCGGGGGCGACCGGCGCGGCCACGGTCGGCGCGGGCGGAGACGGGGGCGATGCCGCGTGCTGCGGCTCGTCCACCGTGATTCCGTAGTCCTTCGCCAGCCCTTCCAGTCCGCTGCCGTACCCCTGTCCGACCGCGCGGAACTTCCAGGCACCCTGGCGCCGATAGAACTCGCCGAGCACGAAGGCGGTCTCGACGGTCGCGTCCTTGCTGTCGAAGCGCGCGATCTCCGTGCCCTGTCCCGCGTCGAGCACGCGGATGTACAGACCGGGCACCTGTCCGAAGGTGCCGCCGTCCGCGGAGGCGGCCAGCACCACGGTCTCGATGGCGCCCTCCACGCGCGCGAGGTCGACGAGCAGGGTGTCGGTCACCTGACCGCCGTCGCCCCGCTTGCCCTCGTGCCGCACGGCGCCGGAGGGGTGTGCCGGCTGGTTGTAGAACACGAAGTCGCCGTCGGAGCGGACCTTTCCGGAGACCAGCAACAGCGCGGAAGCATCCGCGTCGGGAACCCCGGGCCCCGAACGCCACCCCATTTCGACGCGCAACCCACGCGTCGGCACAGGAACATTCGAACCTTTAGGCATTGTCATGTCCGCCCCCATCACGTGTCACCGCGCCAGGCCGCGCCTCGGACCGTCCCTCGGACCCTTTCCCGACCAACCTATTCCCCCAAGGCGGAGAACTCCTGTGCGGTGCCCCGGAAGATCGCACGAGGGGCCTCGAACACTGCTGGCCAACCACCGGTAACCCCCTCGGAACTCGGCCTTTACACGATCTGAACGCGATTTGGCGCCCTTTTTTGCCGAGTTCGCTCGCATTGGGGATCCCGCGTCACTGCCGACACGGAAATCAACCCTCTTATCGGTCTCCCCAACCAGCACATCGTGGGCTTAACTTATGTGCCATGACCTCCCCCCGCTCCACCTATGGCGGCGGTTACTACTCCGCGCCGTCCTTCCCGGACACCCCGATCTACGACTCCCTGGTCGCCGAGCGGGGCACTCCCCAGATCGCCCCGATCCGGGTTCCCGCCGCCTACGACACGGGCAGCAGCTACCTTCCCGCGCTCCCCTCGGCACTTCCGGCCCTGCCCGCCGGACCCTCGCAGCAGGCCCCCATGTACGGCGGCTACCCGCAGGCCCAACAGCCCGCACCGCTGCAGCAGGCCCCGGCGCCGTACATCCCGCAGCAGGCCGGCGCCCCGCGCGGCTACCCGGGACCCCAGCAGCAGCCGCAGCGCCCGATGGCGGCCGGCACCGGCTACGAGGCCATGCGCCCCGCGGCTCCCCGCCCCGCCCCGGCTCCGTACCAGGACCCGTACAACAACCAGCAGTACCGCGGGTACTGAGGGGCTGAGGTAGGCGGGCACCGCGGCATTCGGACCGGAATGTCGGTGCCCGCTGGCACGATGGAGTCATGGGGAATGCGGAGCTGCACTCGATCCATGTCCATCCGGTCAAGGCCTTCCGGGCTCTCTCGCCCAGGGAGGCCGTCGTGGAGCCCTGGGGGCTGGCTGGAGACCGACGCTGGGTACTGATCGACGACGGGGGAAAGGTCGTCACCCAGCGTCAGCAACCACGGCTGGCACTGGCCGCCGCCGAGCTGCTGCCCGGCGGCGGCATTCGGCTGTCCGCTCCTGGCCAAGAGCCGCTGGCCGTCCGCGTGCCCCAGCCGGTCGGCACGACGCCGCTGGATCTCTTCGGCAACAAGGTGGAGGCGGTCCTCGCCGACGCGGACGCGCACGCCTGGTGCAGTGACTATCTGGGGACCGAGGTCCGTCTCCTTCACATGGACGACCCCGCCACGCGCAGGCCGGTCGACCCGGACTATGCGCGTCCGGGCGAGACCGTCAGCTTCGCCGACGGCTATCCCCTGCTCGTCACCACGCTCGCCTCGCTGGACGCGCTCAACTCCTTGATCGCGCAGGGCGACCGCGCCGACGAGGGCCCCCTCCCGATGAACCGGTTCCGGCCGAACGTGGTGGTGGCGGGCACGACGGCATGGGCTGAGGACGGCTGGCGGCGGATCGCCATCGGCGAGGTCGGCTTCCGGGTGCCCAAGATGTGCGGCCGCTGCGTCGTGACCACCACCGACCAGGACACCGCCCAGCGCGGCAAGGAGCCGCTGCGCACACTCGGACGCCACCGCCGCTTCGGCTCCCAGCTCGTCTTCGGACAGAACCTGGTGCCTGAGTCCCGCGGCACGGTGCGGATCGGCGATCCGGTCACGGTCCTCGAATGACCCGCCCGCGGGAACCCGGGCCCCGGGCACGGTCGTTGAGACTGCGTGAGAAGTTCATGAAAGACCCGTGGGTAGGGTGATTTCGCTCTCTCTTTCCCAGGGCTCGCCCATGAACGGCTCCGCCGGGGGTTATCACGGAGGCGAAAGGGGGTGCGGGACGGTGCGAGCTATCGGCGGACTCTGGCGTTGGCGGCACAATCCGCTGCGCCGCACGACCGATCTGGTCGAGGCGTGGCTGGCCCTGCTGGCCGTCCTGCTGATCCTCACCCTCGCGCCCCTGCTCGGCGCCCTCACCGGAGCGACGGCCGAGGACGCCCTCCAGCAGGCCGTTCGGGACCAGCACCTGGCCCGCCACGAAGTGACGGCGACCGTGGTGGGCAAGGCGGCCCGGGCCCCGCTGGACCCCGATCCCGAGGCCTCGTCGGCGCAGGATCCGCACAGCCGTGTGCTCGCCGACTGGACCGCTCCGGACGGCACGGCGCATCACGGCAAGGTGATAGCCGCCCTCAAGTCACCGCACAAGGGCGACCACTTCACGCTCTGGACCGACGAGCACGGTGACATGGTCGCCCGCCCGCTGGATCCGGCCACCGCGACGACGCACGCCGTACTGGCGGGCATCGGCGCGGCCCTGCTCACCGCGGGGCTCCTCGACAGCGGCAGACGTCTGATCGTGTGGCGCATGGTCCTTCGCCGGTACGCCCGTTGGGATCAGGCATGGGACAGGGCGGGCCCGGACTGGGGCAGGACGGGCACCGGCAGCTGACCGCCTTCCGGCTCCGGTCAACCCACCGTGCCCGCGCACGCTACGGTGGACCGACCGAATCGTTCGGCACCGTCGTGAGAAGCTGTTCTTGATCGCGACGGGGTTTCAGCACGGCCTCGCAGGACCCGCGTACGACGAGGTGGGGGCACTACAGCGCCATGGCACAGGGCACGGTCCAGGTGACGCACACCGGCACCTCGCGGTGGCGGCGCCGCACAGGAGAGTACGCATCGCTGGCCGCCGCCCTGGAGGCCGCGGCCGACGGGGACGTGCTCACCGTCGCACCCGGCACCTACCGGGAGAATCTCGTGGTCCAGCGCGCGGTGACGCTGCGCGGCCCGGAGGGCTCCCCCGGCTCCGTGCGCATCGCGCCGGTGGACGGAGTGCCGCTGACCGTGCGCGCCTCGGCCGTGGTCCAGGACCTGCACGTGGAGGGCCAGGACTCGGCGGCGCCCGCGCTGCTCGTCGAGGAGGGCACCCCGGAGCTCCTCGACATGCGGATCGTCACGCGCTCCGCGGTCGGCATCGAGGTGCGCGGCGGCGCCCGTCCGACCGTGCGGCGCTGCACGGTCGACAATCCGGCGGGCGTCGGCATCGCCGTACTCGACGGCGGCGGTGGCGTGTTCGAGGAGTGCGAGGTCGTCGCGGCCGGACAGTCCGGCATCGCGGTCCGCGGCGGCGCGCATCCCCGTCTGGAGCGCTGCCGGGTGCACCACGCCTCCGGCGCGGGCTTGTCGGTGACCGGCGAGAACTCCTCGCTCGAGGCGGTCGGCTGCGAGGTGTACGAGGTCAAGGGCTCCGGTGTGCAGATCACCGCGCGCGCCGCGGCCCATCTCACCGACTGCGATGTGCACCGCACGACGTCGGACGGCGTCACCCTGGACACGGACGCCGTGCTCACGCTCGCCGACTGCCGCATCCACGACATCCCGGAGAACGCGGTGGACCTGCGTTCCCGCTCGGTCCTCACCCTGACCCGCACCACCGTCCGGCAGTTCGGGCGCAACGGCCTGTCGGTCTGGGACCCGGGCACGCGCGTGGACGCCAACCAGTGCGAGATCTTCGACAGCACGGGCGACTACCCCGCGGTGTGGGTCAGCGACGGCGCGACCGCGGTCCTCGAGTCCTGCCGGGTGCACGACGTGCCCGACGCCCTGTTCGTCCTCGACCGCGGTTCACGCGTGGACGTCGTCGACAGCGACCTCTCCCAAGTGCGCAACACCGCCGTCTCGGTGAGCGACGGCGCGACGGCGCAGCTCGACGACTGCCGTATCCGCGACGCCGCGACGGGCGCCTGGTTCCGTGACCACGGAAGCGGCGGCACCCTGTCCGGCTGCACCGTGGACGGCACCCAGACCGGCGTGATCGTCACCAAGGGCGCCGACCCCACCCTCGAGCGCTGCACGGTCGACTCCCCCGCGGAGGCCGGTTTCTACGTGTCGGCGGGTGGCCGCGGCAGCTTCCACAACTGCCGGGTGACAGGCAGCGGGGGCTACGGCTTCCATGTCATCGACGGCTGCCGGGCGACGCTGAAGAAGTGCCGTACGGAGCGCTGCGCACGCGGGGGTTACGAGTTCGCCGACGGCGGCAACACACCGGGCGGCGGCCCGATCGTCGAGGACTGCACGAGCGACGAGAGCGCCGGGGTGCGCCCCCCGGCGCACGAGACGGCCGTACAGACGTCCAACCCGTCCACGAGCCTGCTCGGCGCGATCCCGGGCCAGCGCACCACCGAGCAGGAACCGCTCGTCACCGCCTCGGAGTCCGAGCCCGCGCAGCCGACCCGTGCCTCGAAGGTCGTCCTCGGCGAACTCGACGGGCTGGTGGGCCTGGACAGCGTCAAGCGCGAGGTGCGTGCCCTCACCGACATGATCGAGGTGGGCCGCCGCAGACAGCAGGCGGGCCTCAAGGCGGCCTCCGCCCGCCGCCACCTGGTCTTCACCGGCTCCCCCGGCACCGGCAAGACGACGGTCGCCCGGCTGTACGGCGAGATCCTGGCCTCGCTCGGTGTCCTGGAGAAGGGTCACCTGGTCGAGGTGTCCCGCGTCGATCTGGTGGGCGAGCACATCGGCTCCACGGCGATCCGCACCCAGGAGGCGTTCGACCGGGCGCGCGGCGGTGTCCTGTTCATCGACGAGGCGTACGCGTTGTCGCCGGAGGACTCGGGCCGCGACTTCGGCCGCGAGGCCATCGACACGCTCGTGAAGCTGATGGAGGACCACCGGGACGCGGTCGTCGTGATCGTCGCGGGCTACACGGCCGAGATGGAGCGCTTCCTCACCGTCAACCCTGGTGTGGCGTCCCGCTTCTCACGGACCATCACCTTCAGCGACTACGTCCCCGAGGAGCTGCTGCGGATCGTGGAGCAGCAGGCCGAGGAGCACGAGTACAGCCTGGCGCCCGGCGCGCCCGAGGCGCTGCTGAAGTACTTCACGGCCATCCCCAAGGGCCCGGCGTTCGGCAACGGCCGTACCGCGCGGCAGACCTTCGAGGCGATGGTCGAGCGGCACGCGGGGCGGGTCGCCCAGCTCGACGAGCCGAGCACGGACGACCTCACGCTGCTCTACCCCGAGGACCTGCCGGAGCTGCCCTGAGCCTCGCCCCGTGGACGTGCGGTCGCCCTCAGGTCGTGGCGTCGCCGTCGGGACGGGGGCCCGGTACCGCCTCCGGCCGCAGCCGCGCCAGCAACCGTTCGCGTTCCTCGGCGAAGGCCGGGTCCGCCTGGTAGTCCCCGTGTCCCAGGATCGGCGCGGGCAGCGGATGCTCCTGGGTGCGTCCGTAGGCGAGCGGGTCCTTCAGGGGCGCGCGGTCGACCTGGGGGCCGCAGTCGCCGGGCAGCCGGACGGGGCCGCCGATGGGGTCGGTGAGGCGGTACAGGTTGCGCCAGCAGTCGACCTCCCGGTGCAGCGAGGTGAGGGCGGCCGGGCCGAAGTGGGCCGGGAACCAGCGCCCGTAGAGCCGTTCCAGGGGCGAGCCGTAGGTGAGCAGCGCGACCCGCCTGCGTACGGAGGGCTTCAGCTGCCAGGCCGCGGCGGCGGCCAGCACACTGCCCTGGGAGTGCCCGGAGAGCACCAGGCGCCCGCCGGTGGCCCGGGTCCAGGTGACCATGCGCCACGTCAGGTCGGGCACGGCACGCTCGGCGTAGCAGGGCGGCGCGAAGGGGTGGGCCGCGCGCGGCCAGAAGGTGCCGACGTCCCAGAGGATGCCGATGGTGCGGCGGGCCGCCGGGTCCTTGTAGGCGCGCCGCCCCGAGGTGACGAGAAGTATGAAGCCGAGGCCGATCAGCCAGGACCCGAGCGCCTGTGCGGTTTCGGCGGCGCCTCGGACGAAGGCGTACGAGCCTCGCGCGGCCTGTGCCGGGGCGTCACCGGTGGTCAGGACGCCCACCAGGGCTCCGGCGCCGAGGAGCAGGGTCACGAACGAGATCACGCCGACCATGAGGGGCGCCCGGTCGGTGAGGGCGGCCATCGCGCGTGTGCTCGCGATACGGCCGGTACGGGTGGTGTCCTTGGCCTCGCCCAGGTAGTCGACTTCCACGGCGCGCATCTCGAGGACGCGCAGCCGCCAGGTGCGCAGGGCCAGCCTGCCGCACAGGCCGAGGAGCACGAGGAGCGTCGGCGGGATCACGGACGCCTGCCAGGTCAGCAGGACGGGCGGGCCGGGCAGCGAGCCGCGCGTGCCGTCCAGCCAGTCGGCGACACGCTGCGCGACTCCGCCGGACATCACGCCACCCAGGGCGCAGGCCAGCATCGCGACGGCGGGTCCGGCCAGACCTCGCAGGGCGGTGCGCGGATCGGGCCTGGTGCGGTAGAGAACCCGGGCCACCACGCCGAGCACGATGACGAGCAGCCCCTGGGCGAGGGCGAGGCCTCCGAAGGTCGCGTCGCCCGGCAGCCGCCCCGTCGAGTGCCAGCCGGGCCGTGACCATCCGGCGTACAGCAGGGTCAGGGCGAACAGGACGATCGAGCCCAGGGGCAGCCCGCGCACGAGCGTGGCGTCCAGTTCCTGGTCCAGCCGGTGTTCGCTGCGCCCGCGCCGGCAGACCACCCACAGCACCACGACCGCGCCCACGACGAGCGATGCGTACAGCAGCTGGCCGAGGATCCCGAGCACGGCGGGTCCCCCGGTCTCCCGGTCGAAGCGGGCCGCGGGGCCGCCGACGGCGGCGGTGACGGTGAGGAGTCCCGCCGCGGTGTGCGCGGCGCGCAGCCGCGCCACCAGACGGCGCCCGTACCAGAAGCCGGGCCTGCCGAGCCCGGTCCGGCCGGTCTCCTCGGCGGGCTCGGGCCTGCGGGACACGGGCTGCTGGGACTCGTACGCGCTCCAGGTGCGGTGCGAGAGGTACCAGAGCAGGCAGGTGAGACCCGCGGGCACCAGGGCGGCCAGGGCGAGGCGGCGGCCGGGTCGGCTCCACCAGCCGTTGTCGGACAGGTCCGGGGAGAGGAAGCCCAGCCACGAGTGCGCCTCGGCGCACGCGCGGGTGCCCGCGCACTGCCAGGCGGTCAGATCGAGGGCGACCTCGCAGGCCGCGGCGACCAGCAGCACGGTGAGGGTGAGCCCGGCCAGCCGGACGAGCAGGCCGTACAGGCGGACCGTCCGGGTGCGGCCCCGGGTGGCGGGACGCATCCAGTGCGCGAGGTTGACGACCATGAAGGGCAGCAGCAACAGCCACAGGGCCCGGGTGCCGTTGCCGGAGGTGAGGTTGCACCACACATAGGCCTCGGGGACCGGTTTGCCCCGGTAGTCGTCGGGGCGCCGCTCCGCGTCGGCGTCGTCGACGCGCCGGTAGACGGCCGCGGTGTCGTCGCCGCTGATCCGGACCGTCCGCGGATCATCCAGCATCTCCTCGGGTGTGGTGCCGCCGACTCCGTGGACCAGGAGTTCGAGGGCGGTATCGGCCGCTTCGAGCCGTTGTGCGGGGCCGCTGAGCTCTCCCGCCGAGGCGTGTTCCCGTGCACGTTCCACTTTTCTGCACTTCCCCCGTGCGCGCGTCTGGCATGTGTCATGTGCAGGCACAAGGATCTCCGTTCAGGGGTGCGCGCGCACCTGTGGTCACGGAATCTCCCCGATACGTGTGACAGTGACGCGACGGGCGGGACGCGGTGTCCTTGCGGGGAGTGGCGCACGTGTCGGTGGCCCGTGCGAGGATGGGTCGTCCTCCAGGCCTAGGACAAGGAGAATGTCCACGTGGGAGTGGGTTCGGACGGAGTGTCGGGCAGCTTGTGGCGCAAGGATCGGAGCGGACGTGAGTGAGAATCAGAACCTTCTCGCGGAGCAGCGTCGGGCCCTGATTCTCGACGAGGTACGGCGCCGGGGCGGCGTCCGCGTGAACGAGCTGACCCGCAAGCTGGGCGTCTCCGACATGACGGTCCGTCGTGACCTCGACGCGCTCGCCCGCCAGGGCGTGGTGGAGAAGGTGCACGGCGGCGCGGTGCCGCTGGTCGAGGCGAGTACGCACGAGCCGGGTTTCGAGGCCAAGTCGGGTCTGGAGCTGACCGCCAAGGAGGACATCGCGCGGGTCGCCGCCGAGCTGGTCGCGCCGGGCACGGCGATCGCGCTCTCGGGCGGTACGACGACGTACGCGCTGGCGCATCAGCTCCTTGACGTGCCGGACCTGACCGTGGTCACCAACTCGGTGCGGGTCGCCGATGTCTTCCACTCGGCGCAGCGCCTCTCCGGCCAGCGGCAGGGCGCGGCCACGGTCGTGCTGACGGGCGGGGTGCGCACCCCGTCCGACTCGCTGGTCGGTCCCGTGGCCGACCAGGCCATCGCGGCGCTCCACTTCGACGTGCTGTTCCTCGGGGTGCACGGGATATCGGTCGAGGCGGGTCTGTCGACGCCGAACCTGGCGGAGGCCGAGACCAACCGGCGGCTGGTGCAGTCCGCGCGGCGGGTCGTCGTGGTCGCCGACCACACCAAGTGGGGCACGGTGGGTCTGAGTTCGTTCGCCGCGCTGGACCAGGTCGACACACTGGTCACCGACGCCGGGCTGCCGGCCGAGGCGCGGGCCGAGGTCTCCGAACACCTGCGGCGCCTGGTGGTGGCCGGAGAGCCCGAGGACGGTACAGACATCTGACGGTCCGCCAGCTAAGGTGACGCTGGCCGCGGCTCCGCACGCGGGTCCGGAGGCTCCGTTCCCAGGTGGGGGTTTCGTCCATGGCACGCCGTCTTCGCCCGGTGGGGCTCGACTTCGCCGAGACCGCTCCCCTGCGTCTGGTGTTCGCCCGCGAGGTGGCGGCCCCTCCCGAGGTGGTCTTCCGCGCGCTGGCCGAGGACGTGCCCGGCTGGAGCGAGTGGTTCTCGGCGGTGACACTCGCCCGGCCGACCGCGGACGGCGCCGGGCGGGAGATCCGGCTCCGGGGCGGTACGCGCTTCCAGGAAACGGTCCTCGTGGCCGAGGCCCCCGAGGTGTACGCGTACCGGGTGGACGTCTCGAACGCGCCCGGCCCCCGGGCCTTGGTCGAGGAGTGGCGGCTGACTCCGGCCGGGAAGGGCACCCGGGTCCAGTGGACCTTCGCCGTCGACGGCGCGGCCCCGTTCCGGCTGGCCCTGAAGCTGGGCCGGGCGGGTCTCGGCCGCGCGTTCCGCCAGGCGGTGACGGCGCTGGACCGACGGCTGGCGTCGACACGCGCGTGACGACAGGCCCGGGTCCCAGGCCCGCCCGTGGACGCGCCGTGTGAGCCGCGTCCCGGCGGTCAGTCCGGCCAGACGCCCGTCTGGAGCAGGGCCGCGATCGCCGCGGTGTAGGGCGCGATGTCCAGCCCCTGTTCGGCCAGCCACGCGTCCGAGTAGTACTTGTCGAGATAGCGGTCCCCGGGGTCGCAGAGCAGCGTCACCACGCTCCCCTTTCGCCCCTCGGTCACCATCTCGGCGACGATCTTCAGCGCGCTCCACAGCCCGGTACCGGTCGAGCCGCCCGCCTTGCGGCCGATGGCATGTTCCAGTGCCCGTACGGCCGCCACGCTCGCGGCGTCCGGCACCTTCATCATCCGGTCGATCGCACCCGGCACGAAGCTCGGCTCCATACGGGGCCTGCCGATGCCCTCGATACGCGAGCCGCAGTCGCAGGTGACCTCCGGATCGCCGGTGGTCCAGCCCTCGAAGAAACACGAGTTCTCCGGGTCGGCGACGCAGATGCGGGTGTCGGCCTGCATGTAGTGGACGTAGCGCGCGAGGGTCGCCGAGGTGCCGCCGGTGCCGGCCGTGGCGACGATCCACGCGGGTTCCGGAAAACGCTCCAACTCCAGCTGGCGGAAGATGGATTCGGCGATGTTGTTGTTGCCACGCCAGTCCGTGGCCCGTTCCGCGTAGGTGAACTGGTCCATGTAGTGGCCGCCGGTCTCGACCGCGAGGGCGGCGGACTCCTCGTACATCCTGCGGGAGTCGTCCACGAAGTGGCACTGCCCGCCGTGGAACTCGATCAGACGGCATTTCTCGGCGCTCGTGGTGCGCGGCATGACGGCGATGAACGGCACGCCGATCAGCTTCGCGAAGTACGCCTCGGAGACGGCGGTCGAGCCGCTGGACGCCTCGATCACCGGGCGGCCCGGCCGGATCCAGCCATTGCAGAGCCCGTACAGGAAGAGTGAGCGGGCGAGGCGGTGTTTGAGGCTGCCGGTGGGGTGGGTCGACTCGTCCTTCAGGTAGAGGTCGATACCCCATGCCTCGGGCAGCGGGAAGCGCAGCAAGTGGGTGTCCGCCGAGCGGTTCGCGTCGGCCTGGACTTTGCGGACGGCTTCTTTGAGCCAGGTCCGGTACCGCGCGTCGCTGTGGTCGACGTCGAGGGTTTCGCCGGTCCGGATCTGCTGAGGGGTGCTCACGGCGGGGCTCCTTACGCATCGCGCCGACGCCGGTTCAGATGGTCGGACGCCTCGATCATAAACGCCTTGCGCACGCTTCTCACCTGCATAAACACTCCTTTGAGCACCTCAAAGGCACCCCTGGAGCAGGGGTGTCCGAAGCGATGGGGGCGCACCCGGGCGAGTGCTCCCGTCCCCGCCGTCACCTCGTCATGCGCACTGGTGCTCGCCGCTGCCTGCGGGCAGACTGCACCGCAGGGCACGCGGCCCGCGTCCGACCGCGCCGCGCGGGATGACACTCCCGCAGCGGTCGCGCACTCCGGAGCACGACCCGCGCGAAGTCCGGGGCCGGGACGCGGGACAGAGCGACCCGGGACAGAGCACAGCCGACGCGCACAAGGGGGCGGAGCATCATGGCAGAGCCGGAGTTCACGGCCACGGGCGTGCGGATCGGGAAGAGGCTGCGGTCGCTCACCCGGGCCGGACAGGTCCGGATCAGCGACGGCAGGCTGGAGTTGCTGACGAGTTACGGCAGTGAGATCGACAGTGCGCCGGTGCAGGCGGTGCGGGCGTCGAAGCCGTGGTTCGCGCCCGAGGACCGGGCGTTGGCCGACGTCAACGGCACCCGCTATTCACTCACGCTCGGCGAGCACGACCCCGCGCCGGGCAAGCCGGGGCCGCCCTCGGCACGCCGGTTCATAGAGGCGGTTCGCAGGGCGGCGGGGCGCAACGGCTGAGTCGGCCGCGCGGCAACCGACACGGGAGCCTTCGGTTCGCCACCGGCAAGGGCCGACACAGGCACCCACGACTCGCGACCGGCTACGCCCTGCGCGCAGGCCTTCGACCTCCGGCCTACGGCCGCCCACCGGGCACCTCCGAGCGCACTACCAGCGACGCTCGCGATCCGCGGCGGTCGGCACGCGGGCCTCGGGCCCGCACCCCCCGGTCGCCGACGCCAATTCCTGTCGTCACAGTCCCGTCGTCCGCCCGGGGGGCGGGCCCTGCGGCGTCAGGCGCGTGCCGCCCGGTGCGGCGAAGGGGGTCCCTCGCTGTTCGAGCGAAGCCGAAAGCTTGGGGGCGCGTGCATGGCGTCGCGGGGCAGACGGGAATGTGACGACAGGGCCCAGCAGCCCCGGCCTGCAACCGGCGACGGCGACCGGGCGAGCCTCGGACGTCGTCCCCCCATCGACGTCCTGCACGAACGCCCTCACCGCAGCCGCCCACAGCCGACCCGCAAGGCCCGGCCCCGCAGCCGACCATCCCCGGAACGGGAGCCCCGCGACCGCCGAGTCCCGGTGCCGGACCCGTCGCCCGACGAGCGCCGAAGGCACACCCCGAACACACGCCCGGCGAAGCCCGGCGCGGGACCCGGCACGACAGCCGCCCACGTACAACAACCAACGGCCCGTAGCCAGGCAGTTGGCCCACAACCGCCGACGGCCCACGACAAAGCCCTGGGCCCACAGCCGACGCTTCCCGGCGCGCAAGCCCTGGACCGACAACCGCCCCGGCCCGATCCAGAGCCCTCCAGCCCACGCCCGGCGAAACCCGATGCGAGAACCACCCGCGCTCAGCCCGCGACCGCCGACGGGGCAGCCCTGGACCGACGGTCGGCGACGGCCCGCGACGAACCCCCGGACTCACCGCCGGCGAAGCCCGGCTACGGATCCTCCGGCCCCCGCACGACAAATCCCGGGGCGGAAGGCTTCGGGGCGCGTACGGCGAGGGGTGGTGCCCGGGGCCTCGGTCGACCCTGGCCGAGGGGAACGCGGTCCGGGATCGGTGCCGTCGCCGCGGCAGCCCCGGTTCGGGGTGGGTGGTGGTCGCTGCCTGAGCGATCCGCCCCCGGCCCGTGGCGGTGAACGATGAACCCCGGCCCGCCGGACGCCGCCGCTCAGGCGAGACCCCCGCCCCGCGACGGCTCGGGCCGGAGCGGACCGCACCGCGAGTTGCAGGACCGCACCCCCTGAGTCACGCTGTTCTCACATCATCACTCTGGGTTCACCGGCGATAACGCTACGAATCAGTCCGCCGGTCACCACAGCAGGCGGCCGTTCCACTCAGCCACTCTGCTGGATCCGATCTCCGTCTTCTTCCGGACCTCAATTCGGGGAGTCGCAGCCGTGATCAGCCAGCCAAGCAGGCATTGCACGGTGGAGCTCCAAGCCCTGCCGTCGCGGATCGGCCAGGTCCGCAGAATCCTTTCTGCGCAGTTGCGCTACTGGCATCAGGACCCCTTGATAGACCGGGCCGCGCTCGGAGTGACCGAGCTGCTGACCAACGTTCACCGGCACGCCCAGCCGGACAAGGTGTGCACCGTGGAGATCGAGCTGCTGCTCGACCGGCTCACGGTCTCGGTGCACGACCACGACCCCCGCCTGCCCGAGGTACAGGACGTGGACCCCACGGCCACCTGCGGACGCGGTCTCGCGATGATCGCCGCGGTGAGCGAGAGCTGGGGCGTGCGTCCGGACGGCGAGTCGGGCAAGGTCGTGTGGTTCACCCTGCCGGCGACCTCGCCCGCGGTGGCGGAGCCCGTGCTTCCGCCGTACGAACAGACTCGCGAGACCGCGCGCCGACACGCCGTCGCCCCGCTCGACCCCCTCGACGAACGTCGGCCAGAACACGCTCCCGCCCGGTCAGCCGTTGCCGGCTGACCGGGCGGTGACCCCCGTCTTGTACGTCACTCGGTGGCGATGGCGCGCAGCACGTCCAGGCGTGCTGCGCGCCGGGCCGGGCGCAGCCCCGCGAGGGCTCCCGCCGCGAGGCCCACGAGCGCCACCACGACGAGCCGCACGGGCGGGATCGCGAAGGCGAAGGTGCTGTCCGACGCGCCGTCGGAGGCCTCGACGAGCACCCAGCCCAGGAAGGCACCGAGGGCGAGTCCGCCCGCCGTTCCGAAGGCGGCGACGAGGACCGACTCCCAGCGGACCATGGCGCGCAGCTGCGCCCGGGTCTGCCCGACCGCCCGCAGCAGACCGAGTTCACGGGTGCGCTCGTGGATCGCGAGGGTGAGCGTGTTGGCGATGCCGAGCAGGGCGATGAGCACCGCGAGTGCGAGCAGCGCGTAGACCAGGGTCAACATCATGTCGATGCCGCCGGCCGAGGACCGCGCGTACGCGTCGCGGGTCTGCACCTCGGGGTTGCCGTACCGCGCGGCCACCTTCTCGACCGCCGCCTTGCCGTCGGCCGTACCGACACCGTTCTTGAAGGTGACCGCGACGAGCGAGTCGGAGTCCTGGGTGCGGTGCGGGGCCCAGGCGGCGCGGGTGATGACGTAGTCGCCGGCCAGTTCGGAGCGGCCGTAGACCGCGCGGACCGTGAAGTTCTCGCGCCTGCCGTCGGTGAAGGTGAGCCGGGCCGTGTCGCCGGTCGTGAGGTGCTGCTCGGCGGCCTCCTTCCGGGTGAGCGCGATGCCGTCGGTGCCCAGGTCGTCGAGCGAGCCACGCACCTCACCGAGGTCGAACACCTTGCCGAGTGTGACGGGGTCGGTGACGGTCAGCGCCCGTCCCCTGCCGTCGACTTGGGCGACCCCGCGGCCGAGGCCGACCGCGTACCGGACGGCCGGCTGCCGCGCGATCGCGGGAGCCAGTTCGGGGCTCAGCCCGCTGCCGCCCGCGCCGAAGGACGGGGTGCTGACGGCGACGTCACCCGCGAAGGACCGGGAGACCGTCTGGTCCATGGTGGCCTTCAGTGAGGCGCCGAAGACCGTGAACAGCGAGACGACGGCGACGCCGATCATCAGGGCGCTCGCGGTGGCGGCGGTCCGCCTGGGGCTGCGCAGCGCGTTGCGCCGGGCCAGGCCGCCGGTGACACCACGCAGCGTGTCGAGGGGGGCGCCGAGGGCTCGTACGGCGGCCGACGACGCCACGGGTCCGAGGACCACGAAGGCGGCGAGGGCGAGAACGGCGCCGAGGCCCGCGAGCCACAGCGACGGGCTCACCAGTACGCCGGTCAGGGTGGCGCCCACCGCGAGTACGGCCAGCGCCGCGCCCACGAGCGCCCGCCCCCGTGAGGCCCCGGACCCGTCGACGGCCGTCTCGCGCAGCGCTGCGAGCGGCGCGGTGCGGCCGGCGCGTCCGGCGGGCAGCAGCGCGGAGCCCAGGCAGACCACGATGCCGACCGCGAGCGGCAGCAGCATGGACAGGCCGCTGATCACCAAGTCGCCCTGGGGGAACGGGAACCCGATGGCGGGGAACAGCGCCTGCAGCCCGGCCGCGATCCCGATGCCGCCCGCGAGGCCGACGGCCGACGCGGTCACCGCGACCACGCTCGCCTCGACCAGGGACGAGGCGGTGACCTGGCGGCGGGAGGCGCCCAGGGCGCGCAACAGGGCGTTCTCGCGGGTGCGTTGGGCGACGACGATCGCGAAGGTGTTGTGGATGGAGAAGGTCGCGACAAGGAGCGCGATGCCAGAGAACACCAGCAGGAAGGTGGTGAAGATGTTCAGGAACTGGCTGGAGATCATGTCGGTGTTCTCCCGTGCCGACTCCTGGCCGGTGATCGCCTCGACTCCCTTGGGCAGGACGGGAGTCAGGTCCGCGACGAGCTCGGCCTGACCGACCCCGGGACCGGCCCGCACCCGGATGCTCGCCGCCTCGCCGGGCTTCGCGGTGAGGTACTTCTCGGCGTCGGCCTGCGTCATCCCGGTGAACGTCACCTGCGCCATGCCGTCCTCGCCGCCGAAGGTCGCGAGGCCCACGATCGTCACCTTGACGGGACCTGGGGTGCGCAGGGTGGTCGTGTCGCCGATCTTCAGGCCGCCCTTCTTCGCGGCGCCCCGGTTGACGACGACCTCGCCGGACTTCGACGGGGCGTGGCCCACGGCGAGTTGGTACGGGTTGAGCTTCGGGTCGGTGATCCAGTTACCGGCGAGGGTGGGCGGGCCCTGGCCGCCGACGGGCTTGCCGTCGCTGCCGACGAGCTGGCCCGCGCCCTGGATGTCGGGGGCGGCGGCCGCGACGCCGGGAACCCCCTCGACGGTCTTCACCAGGGCGGTGTCGACCGGTTGGCGCACACCCTGGCTCTCACCGGGCGTCGTGATGGCGTCGGCGCTGCGGACGACCGCGTCGGTGCCCTTCGTGGCGTCGCCGAACAGCGTGCTGAAACTCGCGCGCAGCGTGTCGCCCATGACCAGCGTTCCGGCCAGGAAGGCGACACCGAGGAGCACCGCCAGGAACGTACCGGCGAAGCGCCGTTTGTGGGCGCGCAGGGAGGACACGCTCAGGCGCACGGAGGCGTTCACGACCGCCCGCCCTTGGCGTCGAACGCCTTCATCCGGTCGAGGACCTTGTCGGCCGTCGGGGACTCCATCCGGTCCACGAGGCGTCCGTCGGCGAGGAAGACGACCTCGTCGGCGTGTGCGGCCGCCACCGGGTCGTGCGTGACCATGACGACCGTACGGTCCATCCGGCGCACCGCGCGGCCGAGGAGGTTCAGGACCTCCTCGCCGGAGCGGGAGTCGAGGTTGCCGGTGGGTTCGTCGGCGAAGACGACGTCGGGACGGCCGGCGAACGCCCGGGCCACGGCGACGCGTTGCTGCTGTCCGCCGGAGAGTTCGGCGGGGCGGTGGTGGAGTCGGTCGCGCAGGCCGACGACGTCGACGAGCGCGTCGATCCACTCGCGGGAGCCCTTCGTCCCGGCGAGGTCCAGGGGCAGCGTGATGTTCTCGGCGACGGTCAGCGTCGGGATCAGGTTGAACGCCTGGAAGACGAAGCCGACACGGTCGCGGCGCAGCAGGGTGAGTCGGCGGTCGTCCAGCGTGCTCAATGGCGTGTCGCCGATGAACGCAGCGCCCGAGGTGAGCGTGTCCAGGCCTGCCGCGCAGTGCATCAGGGTGGACTTGCCGGAGCCCGAGGGGCCCATGATCGCGGTGAAGCGTCCGGCCGGGAAGCCGACGCTCACCCCGTCCAGGGCCCTGACGGCGGTGTCGCCGCTGCCGTACACCTTGACGGCGTCGGCGACGCCCGCGGCATGACGCGTCGTGGTGGCGGTCGTCATGCCGATCCTCCCTTGCCCGGGCGGCCGAACTGCTCGTCCAGGACGGAGAGTCGGCGCCAGTACTCGTCCTCGTCGATCTCGCCGGTGGCGAAGCGGCGGCCGAGCAGCGCGATCGGCTCGTCGCCCGTGGGGCGGGAGTCGCGGGGCGGGCCGAAGTCGCCCATGGCGCGCCACGGTCCGCGGCGCCCGCGCCCCACGGTGCGACGCAGGACCGTCACGACGCCGATCACGACGGCCGCCCAGATCAGCGGGAAGAACAGGATCCACGGGCCGGGGCCGCCGTCCCAGTTCGCCAGGGTCTGCATCTCGGGTCATCTCCTAGAGGAGCAGTGTGGGTGGGAGCTGTTGCGATGCATCGAGACTGGCTCCGGGAGGGGGCCCGAGTCGTCGTACGGCCAGCGGCCGTTCCCGTACCTCCGCGGGAGTACGCGGGGCGTCACCGCCTGCTTCCTCAGTCCGCTCTGACTGACCTCGACTCTATACCTACTAGTATGTACAGTGAGCTCATGAGCACTCCGGAGCGGCTGATCGAGTCCACGCGTGAGCTGTTGTGGGAGCGCGGCTACGTGGGCACCAGCCCCAAGGCGATCCAGGAGCACGCGGGCGCCGGGCAGGGCAGCATGTACCACCACTTCAAGGGCAAGCCCGATCTCGCCCTGGCCGCGATCCGACGCTCCGCCGAGGAACTGCGGGCTACCGCCGAGGGCGTACTGGGCGCGCCCGGTTCGCCGTACGAGCGCGTCGAGGCGTATCTGCGCCGGGAGCGAGACGTCCTGCGCGGCTGTCCGGTCGGTCGGCTGACGATGGATCCGGACGTGATCGCCAGCGCGGAGCTGCGTGCCCCCGTCGACGAGACGATCGACTGGCTGCGCGAGCGACTGGCCGGGATCGTCGAAGAGGGCAAGGAACAGGGGCAGTTCGCGCCGTCGCTGGACGCCGAGGAGATCGCCGCGACGATCCTCGCGACCGTCCAGGGAGGCTATGTGCTCGCGCGCGCCTCCGGCTCCCCGGCCGCCTTCGACACGGCCGTCCGCGGACTGCTCGCCCTGCTCTCCCCCGCCCGTCGGGGCCTCGGCTGAAGACGTGAAGGCCTGAAGGCCCCTCAAGGAGGCATGCGATGCACGCGATGCAGTACGAACTGACGTTCCCCGCCGACTACGACATGGGGATCATCCGCGCCCGGGTCTCCCGCATCGGGCACCTCCTCGACGACTGGGAGGGGCTCGGTTTCAAGACGTATCTGATGCGTGAGCGCGGGGTGCACGGCTCGCCGGTCGACCAGTACGCGCCCTTCTACCTCTGGAACACCGTCGAGGGCATGAACTCCTTCCTCTGGGGCGGCGCCTTCCAGGGGCTCGTCGATGACTTCGGGCGGCCGGCGGTGCAGAACTGGACGGGCCTCGCGTACGAGGAGGGCGGCGCCGCCGGTGCGCCGCCCCAGGTCGCGGTGCGGCGACGGCAGCCCGTACCGGAGGGCGTCGACCTGGCCGAGGTGATGGCGGACGCCGCGGCGGAGACGGAGCGGCTGGCCTCGCTCGACGGCGCGGTGTGCGCTGCCGCCGCCGTCGACCCGCGGAACTGGGAGCTGGTCCACTTCTCCCTCTGGGACCACGACGCGCCCAAGGCCCCCGGCGAGGTCTTCCAGGTGCTGCACCTGTCGGCGCCCGGCCGCGACCGGCTGCCCCGGGGCCGGCAGTGGTGAGCCCTGACCTCACGAGCCCCGGTGGCGTCGGCTCCGCACGGGTCCGTACGGTCCTCGGAGACGTGCCGCCCGAGCACCTCGGGGTGTGCGACGCCCATGACCACCTCTTCTTCGGCAGTCCCGCGCTGCCCGGCCAGGAACTGCGCGACGCGACCGCCGCGCGGGCCGAACTGGCCGCGTTCCGCGAGCAGGGCGGCGGAAGCGTGGTGCAGTGGACGCCGTACGGACTGGGCCGGCGCGCCGCGGACCTGCCGCTGCTCTCCCGTGACACCGGGGTCCATGTGGTCGCCGCGACGGGCCTGCACCAAGCGGTCCACTACACACCGGAGTCGCTCTCCGAACTGCGCGGCAGGCTGGCCGACGTCTTCGTGTCCGAACTCACCTCCGGCATCGGCACGTCCGGGGTCCGGGCCGGACTCGTCAAGGTCGCGGGCGGCTTCCACGCGCTCGACGCACATGCCCGCTGGACGATGGCCGCGGCGGCCGAGGCACACCATGCCACGGGCGCGCCGATCGCCGTGCACCTGGAGCTGGGCACGGCCGCGCTCGACGTACTCGACCTGCTGTGCGGCGCGTTGGAGGTGCCGCCGCACCGGGTGATCCTGGGTCACCTCAACCGCTCCCCGGACCTCGCGGTGCAGCGCCAGGCCGCCGAGGCGGGCGCCTACCTCGCCTTCGACGGGCCCTCCCGTGCGCACCACGCCACCGACTGGCGCATGCCCGACGCCGTACGCGCCCTGGCCGACGCCGGTTTCGGCCATCGCCTGCTCCTCGGCGCCGACACGACGACCGCGGCGGCGCGCTCGGTCAACGGCGGTCCCGGGATGCCGTATCTGCTGCGCCGGGTGCGCCCACGGCTCGCACTGGCCCTGGGTGCGGAACTCGTGGAGCGCGTCTTCACGCAGAACCCCGGCCGGGCGCTCGCCGTGGAGTGGCCCGGTGCACCGCCCCGTCCGCCCCGACTGCCGGACGCCGCCTAGGCCCCGTATCAGGTCCGCCCTCAGCTCCGAGCCAGTGCCGCCGGTGGGTCGTCGAGGACCGGCTGCCAGGCCAACTCCGCGGCACCCACCAGGGTGTTGTGGTCCAGGGTGCAGGCGAGGATCGGTACGCCGCCGCTCTGGCCCCACAGGCTGCGGTCGGCGACGACGGCGCGCAGCCGGTCGGGGTCGGCGTCGAGGAGGGTGCGGTGCAGGCCGCCGAGGATGATCCGGTCGGGGTTGAGGATGTTGACCAGTCCGGCGAGGCCGAGGCCGAGGCGGTCGATCAGCGCCTCGGTGGCCGTGCGGACGGAGGGGTCCTGGTCGTACCGGGTGCGGATCAGGTCGTTGGCCTGCTGGAGGAGGGACACCTCGGGACCGGGGTCGCGGCCCGCCGCCGTGAGGAACGCCAGGGGGTCCGCCTCGACGTCGAGGCAGCCGCGGCTGCCGCAGTAGCAGGGGCGGCCCTCGGGGTTGACGGTGAGGTGGCCGACTTCGAGGGCGAGGCCCGAGCTGCCTGTGTGCAACCGCCCGTCGAGCACGAGCGCGCCGCCGACGCCCCGGTGCCCGGTGGCCACGCACAGCAGGTCGCGGGCGCCGCGCCCGGCGCCGTGGCGGTGCTCGGCGAGGGCGGCGAGGTTGATGTCGTTCGCGGCGAACGCCGGGCCCTCTATGCCCGCCGCGCGCACCCGCTCGGCGAAGATCCGGCGGACGGGGGCGCCCGCGGGCCAGGCGAGATGGAGGGGGTTGAGGGCGAGCCCGTCCGGCTCGGCGACGGCGGACGGTACGGCGAGCCCGGCGCCCACGCAGCGCCGCCCGGTCTCGCGCAGCAGCTCCGCGCCGGTCTCGACGACGGCGCCCAGCACCTTCGCCGGGTCGGCGTCGACGGTCTCGCAGCTGGGTGCGGTGGCGACGATCCGGCCACCGAGCCCGACCAGCGCGGCGCGGAACCCGTCGGCGTGCACCTGTGCGGCCAGCGCCACGGGACCGTCCTCGGCGACCTCCAGGCGGTGCGAGGGCCGTCCCTGCGAACCGGCCGCCGCGCCGGGCCGCGCGTCGACCCGGATCAGCCCCAGCGCCTCCAGCTCCGCGGCCACCGCGCCCGCGGTCGCCCGGGTGACGCCCAGCTCGGCGGTGAGTACGGCACGCGTCGGCGCACGTCCGGTGTGCACGAGTTCCAGCGCGGGTCCGAGCGCCCCGCGCCCCCGGTCCAGCCGTGTCCGCGTGTTCCCTTCCCCCGCCGTCCGGGGGCCCGCCTTGCCGTTCATGAGGGCGAGTCTCCCATGATCCGCTCGTGCGGTGTCCCGTCCGAAGGCACCTGGAAGCCACTCACCCGTAGCGTCACGTTCAGACGGCCGGTCAGGCCCAGTTCGGGCGGCGCCGTATCGGCGTGCACCCGGGGAACTCCGTGGTGGGCGAGCCGGGAGGCCCCGCCGAACACGAACAGGTCCCCGCTGCGCAGCTCGACATCCGTGTACGGGCGCGAGCGCGACTCGGTGTTCCCGAAGCGGAAGACACAGGTGTCGCCGAGACTCAACGACACCACGGGCGCGTCGGACTTCTCGTCGCTGTCGCGGTGCATGCCCATCCGGGCGTCGGCGTCGTAGAAGTTGATCAGTGCGATGTCGTACGGGGCGACGGCGGCCTCGGGACCCAGGGTGTCCGTGACGGCGCGGCGGCCGAGCTCGTCCAGCCAGGCGGGGAAGGGCTTCACCGGGGCGCCGTCACCGTCGGCGACCGTGCGCGCGTACCGGTACGGGTACCAGTGCCAGCCCAGGCACACCTGCCGGGAGGTCATCGTGCCGCCCCCGGGCGTGCGCACCGTACGCAGTCCGGCCGGCGGGCGGGCCCACGCACGGCAGGCATCGAGAAGCTCCCGCTGGGCAACCGGGCCCAGCCAGTCCGGCAGATGCACCGCGCCCGGCGCGATCTCCGCCCGGCTCCGGGGGAACAGCTCAGCATCCATGGACATGCCACCATCCTCGCGCACCCCGCCCGTCCCGTGCGCGCACCTGATCAAGATCCGGCCCGGACCCGGCTGAGCTGCGGCTCGGCTAGCCTTGACCCACGATGAACGACCGGATGACCGCGCCCTGGGCCGAGTACGCGCTGGCCCGCTTCCCCGAGGACCCCCGCGACCAGCTCCGTGCCTGGGACGCAGCCGACACCTATCTGCTGCGGCACCTCGCGGAGAGCGGAACGCCGCTGTCCGGGTCGGTCGTGGTGGTCGGCGACCGCTGGGGAGCGCTCGCCACGGCGCTGTCGGCGCACCGGCCGACGCAGATCACCGACTCCTTCCTCGCGCAGGAGGCGACCCGCGCGAACCTGGCCCGCAACGGGGTCGAGGCGTCCGCGGTACGGCTGCTGACCACGCAGGACACGCCCCCCGACCGCATCGACGTCCTGCTCGTCCGGGTGCCGAAGAGCCTCGCCCTGCTGGAGGACCAGCTGCACCGGCTGGCGCCCGGTGTGCACGAGGGGACCGTGGTCGTGGGCACGGGCATGGTCAAGGAGATCCACACCTCGACGCTGCACCTCTTCGAGCGGATCCTCGGCCCGACCCGGACCTCGCTGGCCGAGAAGAAGGCCCGGCTGATCTTCTGCACCCCGTACCCCGGGATCGCCCGGGCCGCCAACCCCTGGCCGTACAGCTACCGGCTCCCCGACGACATCGGACCGGTTTCCGGCCGTACCGTCGTCAACCACGCCGGTGTGTTCTGCGCCGACCGTCTCGACATCGGCACCCGCTTCCTCCTCCAGCACCTGCCGCGCAGCCGGGGCCCCGAGCGGATCGTCGACCTGGGCTGCGGCAACGGAGTCGTCGGTACGGCGATGGCGCTGGCCAACCCGGAGGCGGAGGTGCTGTTCGTGGACGAGTCGTACCAGGCGGTCGCCTCGGCCGAGGAGACGTACCGGGAGAACACCGACGGCGTGGGCGCGGAGTTCCGCGTGGGCGACGGACTCGCGGAGGTCCCCGCCGGGAGTGTGGACCTCGTCCTGAACAATCCGCCCTTCCACTCGCACCAGGCGACGACGGACACCACGGCCTGGCGGATGTTCTCGGGAGCGCGGCGCGCGCTGCGGCCGGGCGGCGAGCTGTGGGTCATCGGGAACCGCCATCTCGGCTACCACCTGAAGCTGCGCCGTCTCTTCGGCAACAGCGAACTCGTGGCGAGCGACGCGAAGTTCGTCGTCCTGAGGGCCGTCAAGAAGTAGTTCCGCGCAGCGCGCGGGGCGAGGCGCCGAGTTCGCGGCGGCACGCCTTGTTGAAGGCCTGCAGGTCGGGGATGCCCACGGAGGCGGCGACCGCCGGGATGGAGAGCGTCGAGGCGCGCAGCAGATGGTGGGCGCGCTGGAGTCTGCGGCGGCGGATGTAGGCCACGACCGTGGTGCCGGTCTCGGCGCGGAAGAGCCGGGTGAGGTGGTTGTGGGAGATCCCGGCGGCGCGAGCGATCTCCGGGATGCTGAGCGGCGCCGCCAGCCGGGCCTCGATGTGCGCGATGGCCGCGCCGACCGCCGGGTGCGGGCCGCGGCTCGTGGCGGTGGGCGGGGTGAGCCGGGCGACGCGCCACAGCGCGGTCCAGATCTCGGCCCGGGTGTGCTCGGGCGCCCCGGGGGCCGCCGCGATCGCGTTCAGCAACAGGCTGGAGAGCATGGGGAATTCGGGCCCCGCGTCCTGCATCACGGGGACGGTGCGGGACGGCCCGGCGGGGGCGATGCGCAGATGGGCGTAGAGGTGTTCGGAGCGGCCCTGGTAGCGGTAGCGGACCGTGGTGCCGGGCGGTACGAGGCTGACGCGGCCGGGGCGGATGGCGTGCGCGGTGCCGTCGACGGTCAGCTCGGCGTCGTACTGGTAGAGGTGCAGCTGCCACAGCTCCGGCAGCCGGAAGACGTCCGTGCGGCTCGCCACGCCGTGCACGCCGACGCCGATGTTGACGACGGCGGGCGGCTCGCCCAGGTGGACTTCCGTCTCCCGCATGGTGAAAAGCTACCAGCGGCGGTGAGCCGCGCCCACGCGCCGTCGGCGGCCCCGACCGAGAAGCCCGTCGACGTCGGGGCCCCTTGAGGTCAGGCGTTCAGTACGCGGATCAGGCGCGCCACCGTCCCCGCCATCGCCTCCCGCCCCACGCTGAGGTACGTGCGGGAGTCGACGGCTTCGGGGTGGGCGGCGAGGAACTCCCGGATGGCGCCGGTCATCGCGATGTTCAGGGCGGTCCCCACGTTGACCTTGGCGATGCCGCCCGCGACGGCCGCGGCCAGTTCGTCGTCCGGCACTCCGGAGGAGCCGTGCAGGACGAGCGGCACGCCGAGTGCCGCGGCCAGCCGCTTGAGGCGGTCGTGGTCGAGGGCGGCGGTGCGGGTGGTCATCGCGTGCGAGCTGCCGATCGCGACGGCCAGGGCGTCCACGCCGGAGTCGGCCACGAAGGCACGGGCCTCGGCGGGGTCGGTACGGGCGCCGGGCGCGTGCGCGTCGAGCGGCGGCTCACCGTTCTTGCCTCCCACCGCCCCCAACTCGGCCTCGATCCACAGGCCTTGTGCGTGGGCCCAGTCGGCGGCGGCCCGGGTGGCGGCGAGGTTCTCCTCGTAGGGCAGCCGGGCCGCGTCGTACATCACCGAGCTGAATCCGGCGGCGGACGCCTGGCGGAGCAGGTCGTCGCTCTGAACGTGGTCGAGATGCAGCGCGACGGGCACCGCGGCGCGTTCGGCGGCCTCGGCGGCGGCGCGGGCCAGCGGCAGCAGCCGCCCGTAGCGGAACTTCACGGCGTTCTCGCTGACCTGGAGGACGACGGGGGCGGCCACGGACTCGGCGCCCGCGATGACGGCCTCGACATGCTCCAGGGTGATGATGTTGAACGCGGCGACGGCGGTCCGCGCCCCGGCCGCGGCGGTGACGAGGTCACCGGTGGCTGCGAGTGGCACAACTCCTCCTTCTGGGTGCGCGGGCCGACGACTCAGCGGGCCGACGGGGCGAGGACGACCGAGCGGGTGAGGTGGCGCGGCCGGTCGGGGTCGAGTCCGCGGGCCGCGGCGACGGCGACCGCGAGCCGCTGGGCTCGGACGAGTTCGGCGAGCGGGTCGAGGCCACCCGCCACCCACCGTCCCCCCGTGGCCCGTACCTGCTCCGCCAGCCCTTCGGGGGCCTCGCCGAGCATCCAGGTGGCCGTGCCGGAGGTGGTGACGCTGATGGGCCCGTGCCGGTACTCCATCGCCGGGTACGCCTCGGTCCAGGCCAGGGAGGCTTCACGCATCTTCAGTCCGGCCTCGTTGGCGAGCCCGACGGTCCAGCCGCGGCCGAGGAAGGTGAACTGCGCGCAGTCGACGAGCCCTTCGGGCAGCGGGGTCGCGAGCGCGGTGCGCGCGTCGGCGACGACGTCGTCGGTGTGCAGTCCGAGGTGGGCGCGGAACAGGGTGAGCGCGGTGGTCGCGAACCGGGTCTGCACCACGGAGCGTTCGTCCGCGAAGTCGAGTACGACGAGGTCGTCCGCGCGCTCCGTCACGGGGGTCGCGGGGTCGGCGGTGATCGCGGTCGTCCGGGTACGGCCGCGCAGCCGCCCGAGGAGTTCGAGCACCTCGGTGGTGGTGCCGGAGCGGGTGAGGGCGACCACGCGGTCGTAGGAGCGGCTCTCCGGGAACTCCGAGGCGGCGAAGGCGTCCGTCTCGCCCTGCCCGGACCCCTCACGCAGCGCGGCGGCGGCCTGCGCCATGAAGAAGGAGGTCCCGCAGCCCACGATCGCGACCCGCTCCCCCACTTCCGGCAGTGCGCCGTCGTGTGCCTTGGCCTGCTCGGCGGCGCGGATCCAGCACTCGGGCTGGCTGCTCAGCTCGTGCTCGACATGGGTCATGCCGTACCCCTCCCACTGACGCTGTCCATGCAAGATAGTGCAAGTTAAGGCTGACTTTCGAGCACAATCAAGCATGTCGACTGCCGAAATGCCGGGGAATGTGGTGCGCCGGGGGTGCGCTAGGGTCGCGAAGGATCGAGGAACGGAGAGTGCGGATGTCGCGCGACGCCCGCTGGAAGGCCCTGTTGGAACTGCTCGTGGAGCGGGGCCGGCTGGAGGTCGAGCAGGCCGCGGCCGAGTTGGAGGTGTCATCCGCCACGATCCGGCGCGACTTCGACCAGCTCGCCGAGCAGCAGATGCTCGTGCGCACCCGGGGCGGCGCGGTCGTCCACGGCGTGTCGTACGAACTGCCGCTGCGCTACAAGACCGCCCGGCACGCCTCGGAGAAACAGCGCATCGCGAAGGCGGTGGCCGATCTCGTCGCGCCCGGCGAGGCAGTGGGCCTGACCGGCGGCACGACCACCACGGAGGTGGCCCGCGCACTGGCCCTGCGCCCCGATCTCGCCTCGGGGTCACCCGCGCTGACCGTGGTGACGAACGCGCTCAACATCGCGGGCGAACTGGCCGTACGGCCCCAGTTCAAGATCGTGCTGACCGGCGGGGTGGCCCGCCCGCAGTCGTACGAGCTGGTCGGGCCGCTCGCGGACGGTGTGCTCAGCCAGATCACCATGGACGTCGCCGTGCTGGGCGTGGTCGCCTTCGACGTGACGCACGGGGCCGCCGCCCACGACGAGGCCGAGGCGGCGATCAATCGGCTGATGTGCGAGCGCGCCGAGCGTGTGATCGTCGCCGCCGACTCCAGCAAGCTGGGCCGACGCGCCTTCGCCCGGATCTGCGCGGCCGAGTCGGTGGACACACTGGTCACCGACGCGGCGGTGGACGAGGAGACCGTGCGGCGGTTCACGGAGGCGGGGGTCGGGGTCGTCGCTGTCTGACGAACCCGACCGGCCCGCTACCTCGACGCCGGGCTCATGAGCCCTTCCGCTGCGGCGCGGTGACCGTGAGCGTGCGGATGTCGCGGCTGGTGGCGGAGGCGTCGGGCGCGACGAGCACCGTCCTCGGTCCGCCCGGGCGGTGTACGACGACGCTGGGGAAGGCCGGTTCGGCCAGGGCGAGTTGCCCGGTGCCGGCGGCTTGCGGGTACATGCCGAGGCTCGCCCACACGGCCCAGGAGGACATGGCGCCGAGGTCGTCGTTGCCGACGAGACCGTCGGGGCGGTCGCTGAACAGGGTGGCCAGGGCGCGGCGGACGGTGTCGCGGGCGCGGTCGGGGCGGCCGGCGAAGTCGTACGCCCAGGGGGTGTCGAACGACGGCTCGTTGCCGAGGTAGGCGTAGGGCTGGGTGCCGCCCGCGTTGAGCTGGGTGAAGAAGGTGTCGAGGCGGGCGGTGACGGCGGCGTTCCCGCCCATCAGGGTGAAGAGGCCGGGCAGGTCGTGCGGGACCATCCAGGTGTACTGGGCGGCGTTGCCCTCGACGTACTCGTTCCTCTGCGCGGGGGTGAAGGCCGGCCAGGTGCCGTCGGCCGCGCGCGGCTGGAGGTAGCCGGTGGCGGGGTTGAAGAGGTTGCGCCAGCTCCTGGAGGCCTTCAGCAGGGTGTCGTGGGCGGCGGTGTCGCCCAGACGGTGGGCGAGCTGCGCCAACGCATAGTCGGAAACGGCGTATTCGAGAGTGGTGGCCGCCGAGCCCCACACTCCCTTGGTGCCGGCGGGGATGTAGCCGAGGGCGTCGTACTGCGCGTGTCCGGGCCGCTGGCGCTCGTCGTCGCGGCCCGCCATGGCGGCACGCAGCAGGCCGCGGGCGTCGAAGTCGGTGGCGCCGAAGGCGTACACGGCGGAGGCGATGACGGGCAGCGGGTCGCCGACCATGACGCCGGTGCCGCCGTTGGCGAGGGTCCAGCGGTCGAAGTAGCCCGCCTGGAGGCCCTGGTTGAGGACGGACTGCGCGATGTCGGAGGCTTCGTGCGGGGCCAGCAGGGCGAGCAGCTGGACCTGGGAGCGGTAGACGTCCCAGCCGGAGAAGTTCGCGTACTGGACGTGTCCGGCGGGGGTGGTGCGGATGCGGCCGTCCATACCGGGATAGCGGCCGTCGGCGTCGCTGAAGGCACTGGGGTGCAGGAGCGAGTGGTACAGGGCGGTGTAGAAGACCCGGCGCTGGGTGTCGGTGCCACCGCCGACACGGATGCGGCCGAGCCAGTCGTTCCACTGGGCACGGGCGGCCCGCCGGATCTGGTCGTACGGGTTCGTGTGCTGCTCGGCGGCGATGTTGCCGCGGGCGCCGTCGACGCTGACGAAGGAGACACCGACGCGGACGGTCACCGTGCGTACGTCGGGGCCGAAGGAGACCTGCGCGGCGCCCGGTTTGCCGTCGGGGTGGACGACATGGGCGAAGGGGTGGTCGAACACGGCGTGGAAGTAGAGCCGGTAGCGGTTGCCGGACTTGCAGAAGCCGCCGCTGTCGGTGAACCCGGACAGGGTGTCGGTGCCGATGTCGACCGTTCCGGTCGCCGCGTTGAACGCCTTGCCCGCGTCGACACTCAGCGCGGCGGGGCGGTCGTCGGTGGCCGGGTAGGTGAAACGGGCGATGCCGGAGCGCCGGGTGGCGGTGAGTTCGCTGCGGATGCCGTTGTCGAAGGTGACCCCGTAGTTTCCGGGTGTCGCCTGCTCGTTGGCGTGCGAGAAGGTCGCCTGCCCGCTGGTGTCGCCGGCGAGCATCGGCATGAAGGGCACGTTGCCGTAGTCCCTGCAGCCGGCCCCGGAGAGGTGGGTGAGGCTGAACCCTCTGATCCGGTTGTCCCCGTACGCGTACCCGCCGTGCTGGTAGGTCACCGTGTCCGGGCTCCACTGCACCCCGCCGAGGGGTGCGGTCGCGCCGGGGAAGGTGTTTCCGGCACCGCCGCCATGGCCGAAATCGGCCCCTCCGGGCGCGGTACCGACGAAGGGGTTCACGTACTGGGCCGGGTCGGCCACCGAGTCGTCCGTGGCGGCGGGTGCGGCCTGGGCGGACGACACGACGAGCGCGGCGGCGCCGGCCAGCGCGGCCCGGCGGAAGGGGAATCGCAAGTGGGTCTCTCCGGGCTGTGGCGGCAGGGGCGACAGAGTGTGAGGGCGACAGTCTCCCGGGGCATGTCGTCGCCTCCGCGCCGCCATGCCCGGAGATCACCCGCACGGCGGAGCGCCCGCTCTCACCCGATCGGCTCGTGCGACGCGGCGGGCTCCACCTGCGCACCCTCCCCAACCGGCCACCCTGCGGTGCCCGAACTCACACGCCAACTGGCTAGACTACGCACCCTCGTGCATGTGATCCGGTCACGTCCGATCACAGCCGTTCCCGAAGGGTTTCGACGCTTGATAGCCATCGAAGATGTCAGCAAGCGATATGCCGACGGCACGGTGGCCGTCGATCGCCTGTCCCTCCAGATACCGAACCACTCGATCACCGTGCTCGTCGGGCCTTCGGGGTGCGGCAAGACCACCACACTGCGGATGATCAACCGCATGATCGAGCCCAGCAGCGGCACGATCCGCGTCAACGGCGAGGACATCCTCCGCAAGCCGGTCAACGCCCTGCGCCAGTCCATGGGTTACGTCATCCAGAACGCGGGGCTCTTCCAGCACCGCACGATCCTCGACAACATCGCCACGGTGCCGCGGCTCCTCGGCTGGTCCAAGCAGCGCGCCCGCGCCCGCGCGGCGGAACTGATGGAACGGGTGGGCCTGGACCCGGCCATGGCCCGCCGCTACCCCTACCAGCTCTCCGGCGGCCAGCAGCAGCGCGTCGGTGTCGCCCGCGCGCTCGCCGCCGACCCGCCGATCCTGCTGATGGACGAGCCGTTCTCCGCCGTCGACCCGGTCGTCCGCCGTGGTCTGCAGGAGGAGTTGCTGCGCATCCAGGGCGAGCTGGGCAAGGCCATCGTGTTCGTCACCCACGACATGGACGAGGCCATCACGATCGGTGATCGCGTCGCCGTACTGCGCACCGGTGGCAAGCTCGCCCAGTTCGCCGCCCCCGACGAGCTGCTGTCGGCGCCCGCCGACGCGTTCGTGGAGGAGTTCCTCGGCGGCGACCGGGGCATCCGCGGACTGTCGTTCCTGTCCACCCGCGACCTCGCACTCGACCGTTCCCGGGTCTTCCCGGTCGGCAGCGACTGGCAGCAGCTCGCCGGGGAGTCGGCGGGCGCGGGGCCGGTCCTGGTCACCGACGCGGACGGAAAGCCGCTGGGCTGGGCCGACCTGACGGTGTGGGCCGGTGACGTCCAGGCACTGGAGCCGCACGGGCAGGCCTTCGAGGTCGGCAAGGACTCGCTGCGCGTCGCGCTGGACCGGGCGGTGCTCTCGCCCACCGGTCAGGCGGTCGCCGTGGACGCGGCGGGCCGCGTGCTGGGGCTCGCCGGGCAGGAGACGGTCGCCGCGGCGATCCGCGCGGCCAGGCAGCGCCGCGCCGCGGACTCCGAGGGCCTCTCCACGGTGAAGGCCGCGCGATGAACGGCTTCTTCGACATCCCGAGCGACCTCCAGAGCACCTATCTCGGCCTGATCTCCACCCACATGCAGGAGGCGCTGGTCCCGGTTCTCGTCGGCCTCCTGCTGGCGCTGCCCATCGGCCTGTTGTGCGTCCGCGTCAACTGGATCTATCCGCCGGTCCTCTGGATCACCACGGTGCTGTACGCGATCCCTTCGATCGCCTTCTTCGTGGTGCTCATCGACTACACCGGCCTGAGCAAGACCACCGTGATGATCCCGCTGACCCTCTACAGTCTCGTGGTTCTCGTCCCGGCGGTCGTCGACGGCGTCCGCTCGGTCCCCGAGGAGACGAACGCCGCCGCCGCGGCGATGGGCATCGGTTCGCTGCGACGCTACCTCCAGGTCCAACTGCCCATCGCCGTACCCGCGATCATGGCCGGACTGCGTGTGGCGACCGCCTCCAGCATCAGTCTGGTCAGCGTCGGCTCGCTGATCGGCAACCAGGGGGCGCTCGGCAACCTGCTCACCACCGCGATGCTCTACCACCGCCCTCTCCTCGCCGTGAACTCGGTGGTCACCACCGCCGTTCTCGCGGTGCTGGTCGACGCCGTGCTCGTCCTGCTGCGCCGCGTGCTCACCCCCTGGCAGCCGGCCTCCGGCCGCAAGGCCGCACGCCGTACGTCCACGATCGCGGGCGCCGCCCGCACTCCGGAGAGCGTCTCGTGAACGTACTCAACTTCATTCAGTCCTTCTTCTCCGACGGCTCCCACTGGCACGGGTACGACGGGATCCCGCAGCGCGTGTGGGAACACCTCCAGTACACCGCCGGGGCGCTCGCGATCGCCGCGGCCGTCGGCCTGCCCATCGGCCTGGTCACCGGACACACCGGGCGTGGCGGCAACGCGCTGGCCTTCGTGTCGGCGGGTGCCCGGGCGCTGCCCACCTTCGGGCTGCTGGTGCTGATGTTCGTCTGGCTGGGCCTCGGCATCGTGCCCGTGATGATCCCGCTCGTGGTGCTGGCGGTCCCGCCGATCCTCATCACCACCTACGAGGCGATCCGCACCCTGGATCCCTCCCCCGTCGACGCCGCCCGCGGAATGGGCATGCCGGAGGGGAAGGTGCTGTTCCAGGTCGAGGTGCCGGCGGCGCTGCCGCTGATCCTCAGCGGTCTGCGTTCGGCGGCGATCCAGATCGTGTCCACGGCGACCATCGCGGCCTATGTGAGCCTCGGCGGGGTCGGCCGTTACATCCTGGACGGCCTCTACCAGCGCAATTACGAGAAGGTGGTGGGCGGCGCGGCCCTCACCGCGATCCTGGCGCTGCTCGTGCTGGTGCTGTTCTGGGCCATTGCCCGGGTGGCGGTGTCCCCGGGGGTGCGCAGGCGCCGTACGGCCTGAGGAAAAGAGAAAGAGGAGAGGAAGAGGGGGACGAGCCACAAGGCCCGTCCCCCCTCTTCCTTCGTTCACTGCTGCGCGGTCGCCAGGGCGTGTTCGAGGACGACGAGGAGCGCGTCCCGTACGGACCCGCGCTCGCGGGCGTCGAACACGGTGAGCGGCACGTGGTCGCCGACGTCGAGGGCCCACCGTACGTCGTTCAGATCGTGTTCGACCTTGCCGTCGAAGGCGTTGACGGCCACCGCGAAGGGGATCTCGCGGTGCTCGAAGTAGTCGACGGCCGCGTAGCAGTCGTCGAGCCGGCGGGTGTCGACGATGACGAGCCCGCCGAGGGCGCCCTCGACCAGGTCGTCCCACATGAACCCGAAGCGCTCCTGGCCGGGGGTGCCGAACAGATAGAGCTTCAGGGTCGGGTCGAGCGTGACGCAGCCGAAGTCCATGGCGACGGTGGTCGTCATCTTCTCCGGGGTGTGGGAGAGGTCGTCGATGCCCGCGGCGACCGAGGTGATGGACGCCTCGGTGGTGAGCGGCTCGATTTCGGAGATGGCACCCACGGTCGTGGTCTTGCCCACGCCGAAGCCACCCGCGATCACCATCTTCACCGGCATCGGCGGCCGGGGACCCTCGGTGTCAGCGCTCACGGATCGCGCCCCGGGAGTCGGGGATAGCTCGGAGACCATCGATAACCCTTCGCAATACGGTGGCGTCGCGGGCGGATTCGGCCTGCGGTGCGTACAAGGCCAGTTGACCGTCGGCGCGCAGATCGTCGGCGAGCACCCTGATCACATTCAAATGCATCCGCAGTTTCGCCGCGATCTCCGCCAGCGACTGCGGCTGGCGGCAGACCGTGATGATGTCGCGGTGCTGGTCGAAGACGAACGCGTCCAGCGTGGCCAGACCGAGATCCGTCGCGACGACCTGCGTCTCGATCGGAATCGTCGGCACCAGACTGTCACCGCCGGCGATCCGCCCCGCGGTCAGCAGGAATGGCCTGACGATCGACGGGGGGTGCTCCACTCCCCATGCGTCGTCGGCGGCTGATGGCTCGCCGGCCGTCATCTCGTCCTCACCCTTCACCTCGCGGGTCGTCCCGGCCTTCGTGACGCCCCCGCCGACCGTCAACCGGTCGGCGCGATCCCCACGGTGTTCTTGAGCTCCATGACCAGTTGGGGGCTCAGAGCGGCACCGGCGCGGTTGGCGAAGAGGGTCATCTCGTACGCGATGTTCCCGAGCTTCGCCTCCTTGGAGGCGACCACGCCGAGCACCGCGCCCGCGCCGAGCGCGGACACCAGGACGTGCCCTTCCTCCAGGTCGATGATGACCTTGTTGAGCCCGCCGAGGCCGTAGTTGCCGGACGCACCCATGGCGAGGCTGGTGATCCCGGAGACGATGGCCGCGAGCCGCTCCGAGTCCGCCTTGCCGCGCAGTTGGGACACCGCGATCAACAGACCGTCGGAGGACACCCCGATCACGTCGACGACGCCGGCGGTCTCCGTGGCGAAACGATTGAGCAGCCAATTGAAGTCGGCAGCGGCGGCCTTCACGTCCGTCGCCTGTTCCACGGCCGCGGACTCCGGTTCACCTGTCCACATGGTCACTTGCTCATGCCTTCCGGGAATGAGGGTCTGTTGTTCTCTGTGCTGGAATCGCCAGAGGTGTCGGGACGGCCCCCTGAATGGGCCGACCCGAATCCGGTACCGCGGGCCTCCGTCGCACTCTCGCGCTCGGCTCGCAGCACGGCTTCCTCGAACTCGTCGATCTCGGATCGTGCCGCTTCCGCGTCGGCGGTCTGCCAGGCGGGCGGCCGTGGGTTGGTGATGGCCTGTTTGGGCAGCCGGGTCGAGGCGGTGGTGGCCTGCAGGGTCGCGCCGCGCACGCGCCGCCTGAGCGGGCTGGGGCCGCCCTCGCCCGGTCGCGCCGGGGCGCTGCCGGGTGCCGACGGGGCCGTACCGGAACCACGCGCGGTGCTCGCGCCGCGGGGCGGCAGACCGAGCCCGCCGCTCGTACCGGTGTTCGGGCCGCGCGGCGGCTGCCCCGCCGCACTCCCCGGGCCGGTGCTCGCGCCACGTGACCTCTGCACGAGACCGCTGTCCATGCCGCTGCCCGCGGCGCGTGACGGCCGACCCTGTCCGCTCTCCATGCCGGCGCCGGTGCCCCACTGGTGGCCCGGGCCACCGACCGCACCCTGAGGCGTGCCGCGTCCCGCCGGCTCGCGCTCCGCGGGCTGCGCCGCCCCCGGAGTCGTGGTGCCCGGTGTACCGCCCGGCCGGGGCCGGGATGCGCCGGGGCCGCCGTAGCCGCCGTCGCCCGTCGGTTCCTGACGGCCCGTGTGGCCGTCCGCTCCCCGGCCGCGCGCGGGGATCCTGCGCGGCAGGGACGACGGGCCGGGTTCCGGGTCGACCGCCGCGGGGCGCGGTTCGGTCCCGCCGGGGCGGCGTGGCGGCGGCAGGATGTGCGGGGCCCTGGTCGCGGCCCCCGTGGGGTCGGCGAGCAGCAGATGGGAGCCGGGCACCGCGACGGTGACGGTGACGCCGCCGCCCGGGGTGCGGGTCAGGACGACCTCGATGCCCCAGCGCCGGGACAGACCGCCGACCACGAAGAGGCCCAGGACCTCGGTCGGGGCCAGGTCGAGGCGTTCGCGGCGGATCAGGCGGGCGTTCTCCTCCTCCAGCCGCTCGGCGCTCATCCCGAGTCCGTGGTCGATGATCTCGATCAGGGCGCCACCGCCTGCGCCGTGCCGGGGCCGCAGGACGACCTCGACGCTGCTGGACGCCGGGGAGAACGTCACCGCGTTCTCCAGCAGTTCGGCGAGCATCAGCGTGAGGTCGCCGACGATGTCGGGGGCGACGGTGACATCGCCCTCGGCGTGCGGGGTGACCCGCTGGTAGCCCTCGATCTGGCCGAGCGCGGCGCGGACGATGTTGCTCAGTCGCATGGGCCCGGTGTTCAGGCCCGTCTCGCGGATGCCGGCGAGCAGCATCAGGCTGTCGGCGTTGCGCTGGAGACGTACCGCGATGTGGTCGATGCGGTAGAGCCGGTCCAGTACCTCCGGGTCGGTCTCGCCGCGCTCCACCGAGTCGATCAGAGCGAGCTGACGAGCGGTCAGGTTGCTGACGCGGTGGCCGACGTTGCCGAACATCTCGGCGATGTTGCGGCGGCTGATGACCTGGCGCTCCAGCAGGGCGGTCGCGGTGACCTGCACCTGGTTGAAGGCTTCGGCGAGTTCGCCGAGTTCGTCGCGGACCGGCACGGGCACGGCCTCGAGGCGTGGCGGGCTCGCGTCGTCGGCGTCGTCGTCGGCGACCCGGGCGAGCTCGGTCTCGGCCGCGTCGGCCACGTGCTGGGCCGCCTCGGTGAGGCTCCGCACGGTCCGCACCACGGAGCGGCGGACCAGTACGGAGAACAGGATCCAGGCCGCGAAGGCGGCGAGGTTGGCGGACACCAGCCACAGCACCTGCCACCAGGCGTCGCTGGACGCCTTCTGGGTGTCGGCGGCGATCTGGTGGATGAGCGAATCGGTGATCTTCAGCCGGTTCTCCGCCTGACGCTGGTACGTCGGGTCGGCGGCCAGGGCGTCGTCGAGCGCGGCGCGCAGCTGCGAGGGGTTCTCCGCGACCAGACCGCTGGGGTCGACCTGCAGCGCGGCATAGTGCTGGGCGACGACGCTCTGGTACGGGCTGTGCTCGATCGCGGCGAGTTCGGCGCCCTGTTCCTGGCTGGCGAACCGGGTGAACCGCTCGGCCTGGTAGGTGTACTGCTCGTAGTCGCCGACGGCTCCGGTGTACTCGATGAGCGCGTTGGGGTCACGGGTCCGGGCCGCGAACACACTGGTCTCGAAGGAGGCGTGGGCGGTGTCGGCGCGCAGCAGCGCGTCCAGCAGATTGCCCGCGGACTCCGAGGACTCGCCGCCCGACTGACCGAGCCCGAGGCCGTTGATGAGGCCCTCGATGACCGATCCGTACGCCGGGTCGATGTTGTCGGCGGGGATCGGACCCTCTTCGATGGTCTTGCGGAGGCTGTCGAGGCCCTCCAGCTCCTTGAGCGCCTGGGCCTCGGCGTCGGGCAGCCGGTCCCCGTAGGTGGACCGCACGGCCTCCGCCTGGGCGGTGACCTTCTGCTGCGCCTGGAGGAAGGCGGAGGTGCCCGGCTCCTTGTCGCCGGAGCGGGCCGCCTCGTAGCGCAGGGAGACGAGGAGCGCCTGGCGGTGCTCGGTCTGCACGCCGTCGATGAGCTTGGTGACCTGCGCGCTGTCCCGCACGAGCTGGGCGGTGGAGGCGGCGGAACGGGCCGAGTCGATCTCGGCGTAGGTGATGTAGGCCATCATCGCCGAAACGACGGCGAGCGGGACAATCACCAGGACGTTGAGTTTCCTGCGGAAAGGCCAACGGTCGAGGAGGGAAGGCGTCCGGCCTATTCGGGGAGCCGTGGTCTGCGGCCCCCGGGCGGCTTTCCTGTGCGCGGGCACCAAACCTCCTTGACTTCATTCCCAATTGGAAGCCCGCAGCCCGGGCTGCGTGGACTGGGTCATGCCAGCAGGCTCGGGCCGAGCAAGTGGAACCAGGTCCCCCGACTCGGCCAACATTAGCGGCTGCCGCAAGAGTACGGCCATGATCAACCAAAATCTGACACGGCGATACGCCGGATTCACGCCCGTTTCGGTCAGGTTGCGCCCACGCGGCGAAGCCGTGTGGTCTCCATCGGTGATCTATTCGTGTCTTGACGGTGCGTTACTGGGCTCGATTGGATCGTCATCACGCCATGCCTTCCGGCCACCGACCGCTCATGCACAAGTCTGGATGACCAACGTGACCCACGCCAGAAGCACCACAACGACCGCAACGTACGCTGTATCCCTGCTGGTTGTGGCTGCGGCCGCCCTCACGGGCTGCGGTTCCTCCGACAACTCCGACAGCAAGGACCCGCTGCAGGGCGACACCGCCAAGGGCGGCACGGTCGTGGTCGGCTCCAACAACTTCCCCGAGAGCATCCTGCTCGCCGACATCTACGGCGAGGCCCTGAAGGCCAAGGGCATCAAGGTCAGTTACAAGTTGAACATCGGCAGCCGCGAGACCACCTACGGTCTGATCAAGAACGGCACGATCACCGTCCTGCCCGAGTACAACGGCGCGCTGCTGGCCTATCTGAACGCCAAGGCGGCCCCGACCACGGTCGAGGACACCAGCAAGGCCATCACGGCCGCGCTCGATTCCAAGCTGACCCTGCTCGAGCCCTCCAAGGCGGAGGACAAGGACGCGATCGCGGTCAACGAGGCGACCGCCAAGAAGTACAAGCTCACGACCTCGTCGACGATCGCCGACCTCTCCGCCTCGGCCAAGGACCTGGTCATCGGGGGATCGCCGGAGTTCCAGACGCGCAAGCAGGGATTGAAGGGCCTCAAGTCCGAATACAGCCTTGAATTCAAGTCGTTCAAGGCGCTGGACGCGGGTGGGCCGTTGACCGTGGCCGCCCTCAAGGGCAACAACATTCAGGCCGCAGACATTTTCACGACCGACCCCGGAATCACCAAGAACAAGTTCGTGGTCCTTCAAGACCCGAAGAATCTCTTCGGTTTTGAGAACGTGACGCCGCTGGCCTACAAGAGCGGTCTCTCCGCCGCCGGGGTTTCCGCGCTCAACGCCGTATCGGCGAAGCTCGACACGGACACCCTGGTCAAGCTCAACGCCCAGGTGCAGAACGACAGCAAGGACCCGCTGGACGTGGCCAAGAGCTGGCTGTCGACCGCCGGGCTGTAGTTCCGACGGAGGTGCGCAGGCCGGAGCGGGGGTCCGCCGCTCCGGCCTTTGCCGTGCCGCGGAATCACCGAGGCACGACGGTTCGTCCGTCCGTCGCGAGATCACCGACGCCCGCCGACTGATCTCCTCATCAGTTCTGAAGATGCCGCGGCCAGGATGAGCGCATGCCCGATCGAGCCGCCGCCCAGCCCGCCAACCGCTTCGAACGCAGGCGCGCCCGGACCCCGCCATGCCCTGATCGCCGCCGCCCAGCGGATCCTGGCCGAACAGGGCACGAGCGAGGTCAGCATCCAGCAGATCGCCGAGCGTGCCGACGTCGGGTTCGGCTCCTTCTCCAACCACTTCCAGACGAAGGCGGAGCTCTTCGAGGCGGCGGTCGTCGACGCGCTGGAGGAGTACGGCAAGCTGATCGACTCGATCACGGGCGACCTCGACGACCCCGCCGAGGTGTTCGCGGTGAGCGTCCGGCTGGCCTTCCGGCTCGCCGACACCCACCCGGAACTCACCCGCGTCCTGCGCTACGGCGGCCTCCCCTACATCCACGCCGACTTCGGCCTGGGCCCCCGCGCCCTGCGGGACATCGAGAGGGGCAACGCCTCCGGCCGCTTCCAGGTGGACAGTCCCCTCGTCGCCCTCAGCGCCGTCGGCGGCTCCCTCCTCGGGCTGCTCCAGCTGAAGTCGTCCGCCAAGTCCGAGCGGTCGGGCCCCGGCGCCGACGAGGAGATGGCCGAACTCGTCCTGCGCATGCTGGGCCTGCCCCCGAGGAGGCCCACGAGGTCGCCCGGCGCCCACTGCCGCTCGCGACGCCGTAGGGCAACCTCGTAGGCGGTGTTCGCCTCAGGGGCGCTCGGTCAGGAACCGGTCGATGGTCGAGGTGAGTTCCTCGGGCTTCTCCACCGGGAGTTCGTGGCCGGCGTCCAGGATGCGCACCTCCGCGTCCGGGTACGCCTTCGCCATCCGCAGCATCTGGGAGACGGGCAGCTGGATGTCGTAGTAGCCGTGGATCATGAGGGTGGGGACACGGATCTCCCCGACCCGGTCGAGGACGTCGAAGGACCGCATCGCGCCGTAGCAGGTCATGACCACCTCACGCGGTGTGGCCGCGGAGGTCCGGATGTACTCCTTGATCTCCTCGCGCGGGTACCCGGGGGCGAAGGCCCGCTGGATGTTGGCGGCGACGAACAGCTTGAACGGCACCTGTGTGGACACCGCCATCAGCAGGCCCCTCCCCCGGCTGTACGTCATCCGGCTGATCGAGTTCACCAGGACCATGCGCTCGATCCGGTCCGGGTGGCCCAGCGCCAGGGTCTGCGCGATCATCCCGCCCATCGAGTGACCGACGGGGACGAACCGCTCGACCTTCAGGTGATCGAGGACGGCGAGGACGTCCCCGGCCAGCTCCGCGATGCTCCGCCGTCCCGACCCGTCGCTCTCGCCGTGGCCGCGCAGATCGACACGTATGACCCGCCGCGTGGCCGAGAAGTGCGCCAGCTGGTGGTCCCAGCGGTGCCGGTTGGCGGTCCAGCCGTGGATGAACACCGGCGGCGCGCCCGCACCGTCGCGGGGGCCCTCGTCGTCGTACGTCAGTCTGGCGCCGTCGACTTCGAGCTGCGGCATGGCTGGCCTCCTGCGATGCGGTCCGGTTACTGATGGGTACGTTAACCGGCCGCCCGGGCCGCCGTCACCGTCGTTCGCCGAGGAATTCGAGGATGTGCCCGAACACGTCGAGGGCGGCGCCCCGGCCGAGGAACGTGTCCAGGTGGCCGTAGCCGGGAATCTCGGTGTACGCGACGTCCAACTGCGGCTGTCTGCGGGCCAGTACGTCGTGACAGAGCCTCTGGGAGTCGAGCCACAGGCCGTTCTCGCTGCCGGCGAGCAGCAGGACGGGGGTGTCGATACGGGCCGCCGCGTCCAGCGCGTTCTGCGGCAGCGCCCGGTAGCGGTGGTCGCCGTCGTGCCAGCGCACCACGGTGCGGGCCAGCTCGATGCGGCGCAGATGCGGCAGGATCCACAGCGGGGCGGGGCCCAGCAGCTCGGCGAGCCGATGGTGGGTGGCCTCGGACAGGTGCTCGTGCACGAACAGCGAGGCGCCCGTCCCCCACGCCGAGTTGTGCAGGATCTGGCAGGTCGGATCCGGGCAGCTCGCCCCGCGCGAGGCGAGCGCGAACAGGGGGGTGTACTTCGACCACAGGCCGGCCTTGCGGATGTCGACCGGTATGTGATCGATGCGGGACCTGAGCAGCTCCCCCGCCAGCGACATCCGCAGCGAGGTGCGGCCCGCGAGCTTCGGCGTCAGGAACACGCCCTGGGACACCACGCCCGCGAGGCCCGGGACCAGCCCGGCCGTCATGCTGAGCGACAGCGTGAGGGAGCCGACGCAGTGGGCGACCACGAACAGCGGCCGGTCGCCGATGCGGCGGCGGATGTGGGTGACGGCGGCGGGGATGTCGTACAGGGCGACGTCGTCGTACGTGTACTTCTGGCCGGTCTCGTTGTACGGCAGCCGGCAGCTGCCCCGCCAGTCGAGCAGCCAGGGCTCGTAGCCGTCGTCGAGCAGGACGTCGACCAGGTTGCGGGTCTCGGGCAGCAGGAACATGTCGGCGGACGCGGTGTGCCCGTGCAGGAGCAGCACGGCGGGGCGGTCCGTGTCGCCACCGTCCACGCGGGTCAGGCCTAGGCGTACGCCGTCGTCGGCCCGGAAGGGGATCTCCTCGACCCGCGCCGGATCGAGGCGGTGGTGGAGAGGGCGCAGGGTCGTGGTGCTCCTGACCTTGCGGAGCGTCGGCCTGGTGCGGGAGTCGGTACTCCGGAGGATCATCGGTGGCGCTCCGAGGGGGTCGTGGTACGGCGCAGGTCGAGGAGGTCGGCGGCGGCGCGGGCGAAGGGGCCGAGCAGACCGCGGCCCATCTCCAGGCCGAACCAGGCGAGCCAGGTCAGCTTGGCGGCCCGCTTCTCCTGGCTGGTCAGGCGCGGGTCGACCTTGATGCCGTCGACCTGGTCGCGCAGATAGGTGTCGGCGGGCACGACGAGCTCGCCCGCCAGGGTCGCCGGTGCGCCCTCGCGGCCGATCTCGACGGTGAGCGCCCGGGTCTGGCGCCACACGTCACGACGGGCCCGGGCGTACTTGTGGCCCTCCAGCCACCAGCGGCCGCCTTCCGCGTCACGCAACGCCAGCCGGTAGCTGAGGAGTCGGTGGCGCATGCCGTGCCGCTGCGGGATGCCCTCCTCAGGGCGGATCCAGACGTCGCCGTGCTCGACGACCAGCGGTTCGGGATGCACCGCCGCGCATGTCAACTCGCCGGTGACATCGACCCGGCGCTCCTTCACCAGCTGGTACATGCTCGCGAGGGAGAGGGTGAGCGCCATCGAGCAGGGAGTGTCGGCGGGGGCTCCGACCGGGCCGACACCGCCCTCGGTCGTCTCGGAGAACCACAGGTAGGGCTGGTCGTCCTTGTGCGGCAGCCGGGCCAACCCGTCCTGGGCGAGTCGCTCGAACGTCCTCAGCTGGGCCTGGGCGTCGTAGCGGGCGGCGGGCCGCAACCCGAGCGCCTCGACGAGCGCGGCGGTGCGCTCGGCGGTGGCCGCCGGGCCCTTCAGAGTCGCCTCGCACAGTTTGATGGCGGTGGGACTCCGCAACACCCGGGTGAGGAAGGCCAGTTCTTGCACCGGCTCGGCCTCCAGCCGGGCCAGGGCATGGGTCCGCCACTCGTCCCAGTCCTGCACGCGTACGTGCATCCCGCCGAGCGCCATGTCCCGTACGACGTCGTCGAGGGTGTTGGGTACGCCGGTCAGGTTGTAGTCGTAGCCCCACGCGTCGGGTTCGCAGACGACGCCGACCGCGACCCGGCTCACCCAGTCCACCGGGGCTGCGTTCAGGTGGTTGAAGGCGGGGACCGTGCGGAAGCGGCCGAAGGCCGAGAGGAGACCGCTGCTGAGGTCCTGCGGGTTGTAGGCGCCGGTCCTGGTGTGGCCGCCGATGCCGCCGGGGCGCAGGGCCGTGACGATCAGGCCGTGGTCGCGGGCCCGTCGCAGGGCGACCTCCGCCGCCCACTTCGTCTGGTCGTAGCCCGCGACGAGGCGGTCGACGTGGGCGAGCGGGTCGTCCTCGCCCATCGCGGTGATGCCGACCTCGTTGAAGACCGCGATGGAGGAGATGTGGTGCAGCGGCTTCGGCCGGCCGGTCGCCGCGAGCTCGGCGAGGGTCAGCGAGCCGATGACGTTGCTCTGCCGCAGCGACTGGTAGCCGCGCAGGAAGTCCACGGCCGCCGCCACGCCGACGACGCTGTCCAGCTCGTGGGTGAGCGTGGTCCACAGTTCGTCGGACAGGCCCAGGTGCGGGCGCCGGATGTCGCCGGGGAGCACGGTCACCCGGCGGCGGACCTCCGACGACCAGGGCAGCTCGTACCTCTTGAGCGCCTCACCGAGCCGCCCGAGGGCCGCCTCCTCGTCGGCGGCGCGGACCAGGCAGTAGACGTGGGCGTCGCTGTGCCGCAGCAGGTCGAGGAGCATATGGCTGCCGAGGAAGCCGGTGGCGCCGGTCAGCAGGATCCGACGGGGCGGCAGCGGCTCGGGGTCGCCGGTCCAGGGCAGCCGGTCGGCGAGCGCCAGGTCGGCCAGGATCTGGTCGAGGTCCTCGGGACGGGCCGCGGAGTACGGGGCGGGGGTGACGGCCACCGCGGGGGCGGTGCGGGGGGCCGGGACGGGGAGGATGCCGGGTGCGGGCACGGTCCCCTCGGACGTGGCTGTACCTGCCGTGTCCGGGGCCCGAGTCGTCCCGGGCGTCGGCGTTTCCGATACGGCCGGGGCCGAGAGGGCGACCGTGGGGTGTGCGGTGGACAGCCCGCGGCGGGCCAGGCTGGTCGGACGGGCGTCGGCGAAGACGTCGTCGAGGTCGATCTCCATGCCCAGCTCGTCCTCCAGCGCCGCGACGAGTTCCACGGCGCCCACCGAAGTGCCCCCGGCGTCGAAGAAGTCGGCGTCGGGCGACAGGTGCCCCTCGGGCAGATGGCGGCCCGCCACGGCGGCGATGGCTGCCGCCAGAGCCTCCACGTCCGGGACCGCTACCGCCGGACGCTTCACGTCCGGGACCGCTGCCGCCGGACCCTCCACGTCCGGCACCACGTCATGAACCGCTGCCGCCGCGGCGCCCGCGTCGGAACCGGTCGGCGTGGGCGCCGCGGCCGTCCTCACCTTCGCCAGCAGGCCGTCGACGCTCAGCCCGCCGCCACCCCGCTCGATCGCCTCGGCCGTCGCCCGCTGTCCGGCGTACGCCGACGCGTCCTCGTTCACCTCACGCATGAGAGCCCTTCACCCCGTGACTTGTCCTTTCGCGCACTGCCACCGCTGCCACCACTGCCACCGCTTTCACCCGTCGGCGCCGCCGGTTCACCCCCGCCGCCAGGACCGGAAGGCCCGCAGGTGTTCCGGCGTGACCACGGTCTCCAGGCGTTCGTCGTCCTGGTCCCCGCCACCCAGCGCGGCCAGCAGCCGCCGCGCCGGTACGTTGCGCTGGGTGCGCTCCGCCGTCAGTCGGACCTTGACGCAGCCCAGCTCGTCGGCACGGTCGGCCAGCCACCGCAGCAGCCGTTCCTCGACTCCCCGGCCGAGCGCCCGGCAGCTCATCAGCCAGGCCAGTACGTCGAGTTGGTCGCCGTCCGCGCGGAGGGCGAGCAGCCCGATCTGGCCGTAGTCGCCGAACCGGTCGCGGGCCGCGGCCGTCCACACCTCACCGCGCTCCCGCCACCGCCCGAGATCTCCCCCGTCGGCGGACCGGGCCCGCAGGGTGAACTGGTTGGTACGGCGGACGAGTTGCTCGGCCCGCTCGACATCGGCCCCGGACAGGGCCCGGATGTCGACGTCGAGTTCCAACTGGGCAAGGAACTCCTCGAATCCGGCCTGCGCGCGCACCGCGTCCCGGTCCCGCTCCTGTTCGTAGAACCGCGCCCGCAGCGCGTCCTCGGCCGTCGCCGCGGCCGGGACGAGCGGCCACAGCCTGCCCAGGAACGCTCCCAGTTCGGCCGACGGCGGGCACGTCACCGACAACACCTCCGGCAGCGCGGACCGCACTCCCGCGATCTCGACCGGGTTGTCGTCGAGGAACAGGAAGCTGTCCGGGCCGAGGCCGAGCGTCCGGGCCGCCTCGGCGAGCCGGCCGGACTTCGGGCCCCAGGTCGCGGAGAGCACGCTGAAGTGTTCGGCCTTGAGCAGGCTGTCCGGGCGGTCCAGGACGGCCCGCACCGTGGCCTCGTCGTTGTTGCTGACCAGTGCCAACAACGCACCCGCCGCACGCCACTGAAGGAGCCGGCGCGCGAGCCGGGCACGCGGTCCGGTCAGGTCCACCGCCTCCGGGCCGATCTCCCCGGCCACCCCACCCCACAGCGTCTCGTCACCGTCCACCGCGATCACCTTGGGCGCGGGGCGCCGTACCGCACGTACGACGTCGGCGAGGCACAGCGCCACCGCCGCCTGGAACGGCGGGGTGAAGGGGAGGTGGGCGATGCGCTCGGTCCGCTCGTCGAAGGGTTCCTCGACGGCGTGGCGCCGGGTCCAGTCGTCGGGGCGGAGCACCGCGATGCCGGGCACCTCGGCCAGTTCCTCGGCGATCTCGCGCTCCCACCGTGCGAAGCGGTCCTGCGCCTGCGCGGACGGCAGGAAGCCGACGATCAGCGGCTTTCGCGTCCGTTCGGACAGGGCACGCAGCGCGGCCGGGAACGCGGTCCGCAACTCGGCGAGCAGCGCGTCGTCCACCGGGCCGAACCGTTCCAGGTCCGCCGCCCGCAGCAGCGCCACGCCCACCGCCGCGGTGGGGTCGGCGAAGACGCCGGAGGGGTCGCGCAGGGCGGCGAGCACCTGGTGGTACGGGGCTTCCGCGACGGTCAGACCGCCGTCCCGCGCGCCCTCCTCGACCGCGGCCTCGCACAGCAGGGGCAGATTCCCGAGGGCGAAGGTGGCGGCGAGGGCGAGCGACCTGCGCGGGGAACGGCGAGTGTCCTCGGGCAGCTCCACCGCCGTACCCGGCGTCGAACGGACCGCCGCCGTCGGATCGTCCGCCGCCTCCGCGAGCAGCCGCAGGAACTCCTCCCCCAGTTCGGCAGAGGTCGCCGCGTCCAGGATGTCGAGGTTGTGGTCGAGCCGGATCCGGCCCGCGTCGGGGGTCATGGTGATCATCAGGTCGAGGTCGGAGTACCCGGTCCCGGCGGGCAGGACCTCCAGGTGGGCGAGGTGGCCCGCCGAAGAGCGCACGTAGTTGAAGTACACCTCCACCAACGGCGCGTTCGCCCGGTGCAGCCCCTGCCGGGCGAGGGTCGACAGCACGTCCGAGAACATGGCGCCCTTCGCGAGGACCCGGTCGAGGCGGCCGTCGGTGCGGCGCAGCACCTGCTCGATCCGCTCGCCCGCCCCGGCCTCGGCCGGGAACGGCACCGGCACTCCGAAGAAGCCCACCGCGTCATACGCGTCGGCGTGGATGCGGGTGTCGACGGGCACGGCGAGAACGAAACGTTCCTTCTGCCGCATCCTGGCCAGCAGCACGGTCAGGGTGCCGAGGCAGAAGGCGGCGGGCGTGATCGCGAGCCCGCTCGCGGCGGCCGACACCCGTTCCATGAGCCCGTCGGGGATCGTCACGCTCACGCTGCCGGCCCGGTACGAGCGGGTCGCCGGGCGGGGCCGGGCGAGCGTCAGGTCGAGTCGGTCACTGCCCTGGAAGGCCTCACGCCACGCGGTCACGCCCTCGCCGGGGGTGTCGTCCGTCTGCTGCGCCTCGATCAGGAGATCGATGTCCCGGTTGGTGACGGCGTCGCCGAGCGAGGTGCCGGCCAGTTCGGCGTCGAGTTCCCCCGCCACGAGCAGCAGCGACTGCAGATCGCTCACCGCGTGGTGCGCGCCGAACGTCAGGACCTGGCCCCGGGCACCGGCGTCGAGCAGCTCGAAGCGCCACAACGGAGGGTTCGCCAGGTCGAAGGGCGGTTCCAGCAGCCGCCGCAGCCGGTCGGCCGCGTCGAGTTCGTCGTCGCCGGGCACGTCCGTCCAGCGCAGTACCGGCCGTGCGAGCGCCCGGTCCACGCGCAGCAGCCGCGCGTGTTCGCCGGCGGCACCGGTCACGATCGCGGTGCGCAGCGCGGCGTGCCGTCCGGCGAGACGGGTGAGGATGTCGGTGAGCGCCTCGCGGGTGGTGGGCGTGGTGAGCCGGAGGGCCAGGCCGACGGCGTGGGCCGCGTCCGGCATGCCGGGCCGGGCGCTGCGCAGCAGTCGTACGACATCGCGGGTCGCGGGCCGCAGTTCGCTCTCGGGCACCTCGACGGCGACCTCGGGCCGCCGTGCCTCGGGCCGCCGTTCCCCGGCCTGCGCGACCGTGTCCCGTTCGGGCAGCACCTCACCGAGCGCCCGGGCCAGGCCGCGGATGTCGGAGGCGGAGAACACCGTGGCGGTCGGGAGTTCGGCGCCCAGCTCGCGGGCGAAGGCGTTGCGCAGCCGGACGAGCATGAGGGAGTCCAGGCCGAGTTCCTTCAGGGCCGTGGTCGCGGAGACGTCCACCGTGCCTTCGGAGACCTGGCCGACCCGGGCCCGTACATACGCTTCGAGGCGGTCCGCGCGGTCCCGTTCCGTCGTCGCCGCGAACACGCTCGCGACGAGGTCGTCCGCGCCGTCACCGCCGGTCGGTACGGTGATCAGGTCGCCGAGGATCGGTCGGGTGCGGGCCGCGTCCGGGTCGTGCGCGAGGGTCTCCCAGTCCAGGGCGAGGGGGGCGAGTTGACGACGCGAGGTGGCCAGCACCCGTTCGAAGAGTTCGCCCCCGTCCTGCGGGGAGAACGCGAGCAGCCCCGACCGGCCGGTCTCGGCGGCCCGGGTGCCGGACTCGGCGACCATGCCCACGCCCGCCCAGGCGCCCCAGTCCAGGCTCAGCGCCCGGCGGTCGGCGCGGGAGAGGTGGTGCGCCCAGGCGTCGAGGAAGGCGTTCGCCGCCGCGTACGGGCTCTGTCCCGCGGAGCCGAGGAGACCGGCCGCCGAGGCGAACAGGACGAGGCTCTCGGCCTCCGGGATCAGTTCGGTGAGCAGTGTGGTGCCGAGGACCTTGGGGGCGAGCACGCGCAGGACGCGCTCGTCGGTCAGGTTCGCCACCGTCGCGTCGTCGAGGACACCGGCCGCGTGGACGACTCCGGCGATCGGCCCCGCTTCCCGTCGTACGGCGTCCAGGGCTGCCGTCAGTTCCTCGCGGTCGGCCACGTCGGCGCGGGCGAGGTGCACGGTGGTCCCGTGTTCTTCGAGACCCCTGATCCAGCTCGCGGTGGGCGCGTCGGGCTCGCCGCGGCTCATCAGGGCCAGTCGGCGGGCCCCGCGGCGGACCAGTCGTTCGGCGACGACCCGGCCGAGGCCGCCCAGACCGCCGGTGATCAGGTAGACGCCGTCGGGGGTGACCTCGCCGTTGCCCCCGTCGTCGGGGCGGGTGCGGGCCAGACGTGGGACCAGTCGGCCCGACTCCCGCAGCGCGACCAGCCGTTCGTCGTCCGCGTGCCGCAGTTGTGTCCACAGGGCGTCGACACCGTCGGTGGGCGGCAGGTCGATCAGGGTGGCCGACAGCTCCGGGTACTCCTGCGCCACCGCGAGGCCGAAGCCCCAGGCGAGGGCCTGCTGAGGGTGCGTCACCCGGGTGCTGTCACCGGCGGCCTGGCTGCCCCGTGCGACGACGAAGAGACGGGGGGCCCGGCCCCGCGGCCGGTCCGCCAGCGCCCGCACCAGGTGCAGCGTGCTCAGGCAGCACAGCCGCGCCGCCTCCTCGGCCGTACCGGCATCCGTGATCGCCGGGGCGTCGAGCGCGGACAGCTGGACCACCCGCTCGGGCGGCCCGTCGGGGAAGGCCTCGTCCAGGAGGCGGGCCAGGTGCCGCGGATCGGCGGGGTCGAGCACGTAACGACCGGGTCCCTCGACGCCGAACGACTCGCCCCTGCGGGCGATCACCCGCGGCACGGTCGAGCCGAGCCGCTCCTCCAGTTCGGCCGCGACGCCCGTGTCGTCGGCCAGGATCAGCCAACCGCCCTCGGCGGGCGGCCGCTGCGCGGCCGGGCGCGGCTGCCAGTGGGTCTCGAAGAGCGCGCCGTCCAGCGGAGACAGTGCGGCCAGTGCGAACTCCGTCGCCTCCAAAACCAGTTGCTCGTCCTCGTCCCACAGCCGCAGGTCCACGGTCGCGGTGTCGCCGTCCACGGAACGCAGTCGGCAGGTCGCCCACACGGGCGCCGTGCGCAGTCCGGTGAACCTCAGCTGTCCGACGGCCGCGGGCACGAACGCCCGGCCCTCGGGCGCGCCACCCGGCAGGGCGGCCGTGTGGAAGGCCGCGTCGAGGACGGCGGGATGCAGCAGATGACCGGCGGCGGGCGTGCGGGCCAGGCGACCGAGGGCGGCCGCGTCCGTACGGCGGCCCTCCTCCAGCCCCCGGAAGGCGGGGCCGTAGTCGATGCCCAGGGCCGCGAGCCCGGCGTACACCGCCGCCAGATCGACCTGCTCGTCGCACCGTTCGCGCACGGCGTCGACCCGCTCTTCGTCGTCGGCGGCGGCGGTTTCCTCGGTGACCGCGAGACGTCCGCTGACGTGCCGCTGCCACGGCGCGCCACGCCCTGCGGCGGGCGTCGAGGCGATGCTGAAGTCCCGGAAACCGTCCTCGGCCGGGCTCAGGACCAGTTGCAGCCGTACGGGCCGGTCCACGTCCAGCGGCAGCGGCTGTACGAACCTGATGTCGGCCAGCCGTACTTCGCCGCCGCCCCGCAGCACGGACGCGGCCTCCAGGACCATGTCGAGGAAGGCGGCGCCGGGCAGCCAGACCTCACCGGTGACCCGATGGTCGGTGAGATAGGCGAAGCGGCTGTCGTCGAGGTCGATGTCGGCCTGGAAGAGGTGCCGGTCGGGTTCGTCGCTGGCCTCCAGGTGCGTGCCGAGCAGCGGTGATCCACCGACCGCGGCGGTGGCCGGGGCGGGCGCGAGCCAGTGGCGTTCGCGGGCGAAGGCGTAGGTCGGCAGGCCGACCCGGCGGCCCTGCGGGAACAGCCGCGACCAGTCGGGCGTGTGCCCGGCCGTGTACAACTCCCCCAGCCCGCGCAGCAGTACGTCGGGTCCGTCGCTCTGGCGACGCAGCGAGCCGATGCCGACCGCGTCGATCCCGGCCTCCGCCGCCACCGCCTCGATCGACGAGATGAGCGAGGGGTGCGGGCTCAGCTCGACGAAGTAGCGGTAGCCGTCGTCCAGCATCCGTCGGATCGTGTCCGCGAACCGGACCGGCTCCCTGAGGTTGGCGTACCAGTGGTCGGCGTCCAGCAGGTCGCCGGGGACGGGTTCGGCCAGCACCGCCGAGTACAGCGGGGTCGGTGTCCGGGCGCCCCTGACGCCGGAGAAACGCTCGAGCAGCTCCGCACGGAGCGGGTCCATCAAGGGGGTGTGCGAGGCGAACGGTGTCGTCAGCGGGCGTGCGGCGATGCCCCGCTCGTCGAGGCGGTCGCGCAGTTCGGCCAGCGCGTCGGCCTCGCCGGAGACGGCCGTGGACCGGGCGCTGTTGACCGCCGCGACGAACAGGCGGCCCGCGAACGGCGCGAGCAGCTCCTCGACCCGCGCGGGCGGCAGTTCCAGGGACAGCATGCCGCCCTTGCCCACCAGCGGTACGACCGCCTGCCCGCGTCCGGTCACCACGGTCACGGCCTCGTCCAGGGTGAGGGCGTCCACGCTGTACGCGGCGGCGATCTCGCCCAGGCTGTGCCCGACGACGGCGTCCGGACGGACGCCGAGCGCGCGCCAGGCCGCGGCCAGTGAGGCGTTGACCGCGAACAGCACCGGTTGCAGGAACTCGGTGCGGCCGAGCGGCGCGAACTCCTCCGGCGCCCGCAGCGCGTTGAGCACCGACCAGCCGACCCGTCGGCGAACGGCATCGTCGATGCGGACCAGCTCCTCGCGGAACGCATCCGATCCGGCCATCAACTCGACGCCCATTCCGGGCCATTGACCGCCGTGTCCGGCGAAGACGAAGGCCACCTTGCCCGTCCCGCCGTCGCGTGGCGCGGCAAGGGGCGCCCGCCCGCTCGCCAACGCGTCGAGCCGTAGCAGCAGTTCGTCCCGGTCAGCCGCGACGAGGGCCGCGCGCCGTTCGAAGTGGCTGCGGTGCCGGGCCAGGGTGTGGGCCACGTCGAGGAGGGCGAGGTCCTCGCCGGCCTCCTCGGTCAGGTGGTCGGCCAGTCGCGCGGCCTGCCCCCGCAGGGCGGCCTCGCTGCGCCCCGACAGCACGAACAGTCGCTTACCCGGCGGGACTTCACCCTTCCCGCCCGCCTTCTCGACCGGCGGGGCCTCCTCCACGATCACATGCGCGTTGGTCCCGCTGATCCCGAAGGCGCTCACTCCGGCCCGCCGTGTCCGTCCGGGCGACGACGGCCAGGCCGCCGTGTCCCGCACCAGCCGCAGCCCGCTGTTCTCCCAGTCGACGTGCCTGCTGGGCGTGTCGGCGTGCAGGGTGCGCGGCAGGGTCCGGTGGCGCAGCGACTGCACCACCTTGACGAGCCCGATCACACCCGAGGCAGCCTGTGCGTGTCCGATGTTGGACTTGAGCGAGCCCAGGTACAGGGGGCGGTCCTGCGGGCGTGAGTCGCCGAAGACCTCCGCCAGGGCGTTCGCCTCGATCGGGTCGCCCAGCGTGGTGCCCGTGCCGTGCGCCTCCACGTAGTCGATGTCGGCGGGCTCCAGCCCGGACAGCTCCAGTGCCCGCCGGATCACCTGTTCCTGCGCCGGACCGTTCGGCGCGGACAGCCCCTGGCTGCGGCCGTCCTGGTTGACGGCCGTGCCGCGCAGCACGGCGAGCACCTCGTCACCGTCGCGCCGGGCGTCGCTCAGTCGCTTCAGTACGACCATGCCGGCGCCCTCGGCCCAGATGGCGCCGTCGGCGTCGTCGGAGAAGGAGCGGCAGCGGCCGGTCGGGGACAGGCCCCGCAGTCGGCTGAACTCCACGAAGGTTCCCGGGGTCACCATCACCGTCACACCACCGGCGAGCGCGAGGTCGCACTCTCCGGACCGCAGCGCCTGCGCCGCCAGGTGCAGTGCCACCAGCGACGAGGAGCACGCCGTGTCCACCGTCAGCGCGGGGCCGCCCAGCCCCAGCGCGTAGGCGAGCCGCCCCGAGGCCACGCTCAGCGCCGAGCCCGTGCCGACGTACCCGTCCAGCTGGTCGAGGCGGGACCCCGCGAGATAGTCGCTGCCGAACATGCCGACGTACACACCGGTGGTGCTGCCGGCGAGTTCGGCGGGCACGATCCCGGCGCGCTCCAGCGCCTCCCACGCCGTCTCCATGAGCAGCCGTTGCTGGGGGTCCATCGCGGCCGCTTCCTTCGGGGTGATTCCGAAGAAGCCCGCGTCGAAGGACGCCAGGTCGTCGTCGTTCAGGAAGCCGCCCTCTCGGGCGTAGGACTTGCCGACGGCGTCCGGGTCGGGGTCGTACAGCGCTGCCACGTCCCAGCGTTCGGCCGGGAAGGGGCCCACCGCGTCGCGCCCCTCTGCGACCAGGTTCCACAGGCCTTCCGGATCGCTCACACCGCCCGGCAGGCGGCAGGCCATGGCGACCAGGGCCACCGGTTCGTCGGAGGCCGGCGTCGTGGCGCGTGTGGGTCGTGTGGGTCGTGTGGTGGGAGTGGTGCGGTCGCCCGCCGCGAGGGCGGTGGACAGCAGGTGCGCGGCGAGCCGGGCCGCGGTGGGGTGGTCGAAGAGCAGGGTGGCCGGGAGCTTCGCGCCGATCCGGGCGCCGATGCGGTTGCGGAGTTCGACCGCCGTCACCGAGTCCATGCCGAGTTCGCGCAGCGGCTGGTCGGGGCGGACGGACTCCGTCGAGCGCAGTCCGAGGGCGCGGGAGATCTCCTCGCGGACCAGGGCCAGGACGCGTTCGGCGCGTTCGGCCTCGGGCAGCCGGGCCAGGCGGTCGGCCAAACCGTCGGCCAGACCGTCGCCGCCGCTGCGACCGGTGCGGGGCGCGGGCAGCAGCGAGCGCCACAGCGCCGACGTACCGCCGCCCGTGGTGGTCACGGTCTCGCGCAGGCGGGGCAGGTCCAGGGCCCAGGCGACGAGGTGCGGGGCGCCGTGCCGCAGGGCGAGTTCGACGAGTTCACGGCCCTGGTCGGGGGTGAGGGCGCGGTGGCCGAGACGGGCCAGCCGGTCCAGGTCGGCGTGTGCGGCGGCGAGGCCCTCGCCCGCCCAGGCGCCGAAGGAGAGGGAGACGCCGGGCAGGCCCAGGGCCCGCCGGTGGTGGGCGAGTTGGTCGAGGTAGACGTTGGCCGCGGCGTAGTTGCCCTGGCCCGCGTTGCCGACGACTCCGGCGGCCGAGGAGACCAGCAGGAACAGGTCGAGTCGCGCGTCGGCGGTGAGCCGGTGCAGGTGGGCGGCGCCGTCGACCTTGGGGCGCAGTACCTGTGCGAGGCGTTCGGGCGTCAGCTCGGCGACCACCCCGTCGGCCAGGACTCCGGCGCAGTGCACGACACCGCGCAGCGGCGACTCCTCCCCGATACGGCCGAGCAGATCGGCCACGTCCGCCGCGTCCCCGATGTCGCAGGCCGCGACCTCGACCTCGACGCCGAGCGCGGTCAGTTCGGCGGCGACCTCGGGGGCTCGCGGATCGTCCGGTCCTCGACGAGACGTCAGAAGCAGGCGCGGAACGCCGTGTTCGGCGAGCAGCCGGGCGAGGTGCCGCCCGACGGCACCGAGGCCTCCGGTGATCAGCACCGTGCCGTCGGTGGGTACGAGGGTGGGGCGGCCGACCAGGTCGAGGACGACCGGGGTGCCGGTCGCGTCCCGGTTACGGGCGCGGACGAGCCGCGGCGCGAGCAGAGTGCCCGCGCGGAAGGCGAGTTCGGGCTCCTCGGTGTGGGTGGCGACGGTCGGGAGCATGTCCGCCGGGTCAAAGTCGTCGAGGTCGAGCAGGGTCAGGCCGAGTTCCGGGTGTTCGGCGCGGGCGCTGCGGGCGAGCCCCCACAGTACGGACTGGGCGAGGCCGGGCACGGTGTCCTCGTCGACGGCCCCGACCGCACCGCGCGTCACCCACACGGTCCGGGCAGGTGCCTCGTCCTGCGGGAGGGCGATCAGGGCACGCAGTTCGGCCAGGGCCGCGGCGGCCAACTCCTGTGCCGTGGCGGCCGGTTCGGCGTCCGTCGCCGGGCGCGGCCAGAACCGTACGAGCACGTCGACGCCGCCGGTCCCGCTCACGTCGACGCCGCCGGTCCCGCTCACGTCCGCGCCACCCGTCCCGCTCCGCACGTGGGTCCCCGCCGCCGCGAGACCACGCAGGGCCCCGGCGACCTCCGGCTCCGAGGGGTCGCCGAGGACGGCCCACTCGGTGCCCGGCGCCTCGGCGGGCTGTTCGGGTACGGCCGTCCAGACCACCTCGTACAGGTGCCGCGCGTTCTCCGAGGCGCCCTTCAGGTCCGCCGGGTCCGCGGCCCGCAGTCGTACGCCCTCCAGGCGACCGGCCGGGAGGCCGTCGGTGTCCCACAGCGTGACATCCAGGGTGAGGTCCGTGCCGGAGCCGCCCGTGCGTCGTACGGCCGCGGTGAGGTCCCTCGCGCCACCGGGCGGCAGGACGCACCGGCCCACCGCGACCGGGAGCAGCACCCGGCCGTCGGACGCGTCGAGCCCGGCGGCCACGTGCAGCGCGGCGTCCAGCAGGGCGGGGTGGAGGGGGTACGGGTCGGCCGTGTCGCGGGCCGTGGGCGGCAGCGAGAGCCGGGCCAGCAGTTCACCGTCGCCGGTCGTGACCGCCGACCGTACGCCCTGGAAGGCCGGGCCGTAGCCGAGGCCGAGTTCGCTGAGCCGCTCGTACGTCCCCGGGGTCCAGGCCGATTCGGCGGCCTCCGGCCACACCGGGGGCCGTTCCTCCGTCGGCGCGGCAGGTGCGGAGGTGGACGCGGTGGCGTGCAGGGTCCAGCCCGTGGCCTCTTGGGCGCGGGGGCGGCTGTGCACGGTGATCTCCGGTACGGGACCGGCGGTGACCACCTCGACGGACACCTCGACCGTGCCGGAGTCGGGGAGGGTGAGAGGGCTGAGGAGGAGCAGGTCGGTGAGGTCGGCCGGGTCGTCCGGGTGGGCCACGGCGAGCGCGGCGCGGCAGAGTTCCATCAGGGTGGTGCCGGAGACGACGGTCCGGCCGAACACGGTGTGCTCGGGCAGCCAGTCGGCGGTGTCCTGGGACCACTCGCCCCGGAAGGTCCAGCGGGTCTCGTCCGGCGACTGGAGCTGGATACCGAGCAGGGGGTGCGCGGCGCGGTCGAAGAGGCCTGGGGCACCGGTGGTGGACTCGGGCTCGATCCAGTGGCGCCGCGGATCCCAGGCGTACGTCGGCAGGTCGACGGGGACGGTGTCGGGGACCAGCCGGCGCCAGTCGATCCGCCGTCCGTGGACGTGGAGTTCGGCGGCGGCCCGGTCCAGGCAGGCGGGCCCGTCCTCGTCGCGGCGCAGCGAGCCGACGGCGACCAGGTTCTCGTGGCCGGAGTCCTCGGCGACGGTGTGCAGGGCGGTGACGAGAGAGGGGTGGGGGCCGAGTTCGACGAAGCAGCGGTAGCCGTCCGCGGCCATGCGCTCCACGGTGGGTGCGAAGCGGACGGGCTCGCGCAGACTGGTGTACCAGTAGTCGGCCTCCAACTCCTCGGTGACCGGTTCGCCGGTGACGGTGGAGTACCAAGTGACGGAGGTCGGGCAGGTGGTGACGCCGTCGAGTTCGTCGAGCACCGTCGCGCGGACCGGCTCGACCCGGGGGCTGTGGGAGGCGTAGTCGACATCGAGGCGGCGGGCGAAGACCTGCTCGCGGTCGAGGTCGGCGAGCAGGGTTTCCAGGGGCTCGACGTCACCGGCGATCACCGTCGAGCGGCCGCTGTTCACGGCGGCGACGCAGACCCGTCCGTCGAGGTCGGCGAGGCGGTCCTCGACCTCGGTGTGCGGGAGGGCGACGACGGCCATGGTGCCGGTGCCCGACAGCCCGGTCAGGGCCTGGCTGCGCAGGGCGACCACCGCGGCGGCGTCGCTCAGGCTGAGCGCGCCCGCGACGCAGGCCGCGGCGACCTCGCCCTGGCTGTGTCCGACCACGGCGTCCGGCCGTACGCCACGGGCCCGCCACACCGCGGCCAGGGACACCATCACGGCGAACAGGACCGGCTGCACGACGTCCACGCGGTCCAGGGGCGGGGCGCCCTCGGCACCACGCAGGACGGCCGCCACCGACCAGGAGGTGAAAGGGCGCAGGGCGGCGTCGCAGCGGTCGAGTTCGTCCGCGAACACCGGGTCGCGGTCGAGCAGATCGCGGGCCATACCGGCCCACTGGGAGCCCTGCCCGGGGAAGACGAAGGCCAACTTGCCGGTGGGCACGGCCTGCTGGGGCCCGACGGCCACATCGGCACCGGTGCCGTTGCCGGTGTCACTGTCGGTTCGGCCCTCGGCGAGTGCGCGCAGGGCGGTCAGCAGGTCGTCGCGGTCGGCCGCCCGGACGACGGCCCGGTGCTCGAAGTGCGTGCGGTGGTGGGCCAGCGTCGCGGCCACCTGGGACAGCGCCGGCCGCGGCTGATCGTCGAGCGCTTCGAGGAGACGGGCGGCCTGGCCCCGGAGGGCGGGGAGGGTACGGGCGGAGAGCGGGAAGAGGGTCGCGCCGGGGAGCTGCGTCGGGGGTGTCCCGGTGGCCGCCCGTACGAGGTCCCGCGGCGCCTCCTCCAGCACCACGTGCGCGTTCGTACCGCTGATCCCGAACGCGCTCACCCCGGCCCGCCGCACCCGGTCGCCGCCCCGTGGCCATGCCCGGGCTGCGCTGTGCACCCGCAGCCCGCCGCCCGCCCAGTCCACGTGCTCGGTCGGCGTGTCGGCGTGCAGGGAGGCAGGGAGCAGTTCGTGGCCGAGGGCCAGGACCGTCTTGATGACACCGCCGATGCCCGCCGCGGCCTGGGTGTGACCGATCTGGGACTTGAGGGAGCCGACGCCGAGCGGCCGGTCGGCCGGGCGCCCCGGCCCGAAGACGGCGGCGAGCGCCCGGCCCTCGATGGGGTCGCCGAGCCGGGTGCCCGTGCCGTGCGCCTCGACGTGGTCCAGGTCGTCCGGGCGCAGTCCGGCCGCATCGAGGGCGGCGCGCACCACCCGTTCCTGCGCCGGGCCGCTCGGAGCGCTCAGGCCCTGGCTGCGGCCGTCCTGGTTGATGGCCGACCCCTTGACGACGGCGAGGACCCGGTCGCCGTCGCGGCGCGCGTCCGCGAGCCGCTTGAGCAGCACCAGACCGCAGCCCTCGGCCCACACCACGCCGTCCGCGTCGGTCGAGAACGGGCTGCACCGCCCGGACGGCGACAGCCCGCGCAGCCGGCTGAACTCGACGTGTCCGCGCGGGGTGACAAGGAGCGTCGCGCCGCCCGCCAGCGCGAGGTCGCACTCGCCGCTGGCCAGCCCCCGCGCGGCCAGGTGCAGGGCGACGAGGGAGGAGGAGCAGGCGGTGTCGACGGTGACCGCCGGGCCCTGGAGGCCGAGGGTGTAGGCGATGCGTCCGGAGGCCACGCTGGACGCCGAACCGGTGCCCACGTGCCCGTCGAGCCGGCCGAGCGGGGCCGAGGCCTGGTAGCCGCTGTCGTACAGCCCGATGTAGACGCCCGTGGAGCTGCCGTTCAGCGTGTCCGGGACGATCCCGGCGCGCTCGATCGTCTCCCAGGCGGTTCCGAGCAGCAGCCGCTGCTGGGGGTCCATGACCGCGGCCTCGCGCGGTGAGATCCCGAAGAAGTGCGCGTCGAAACGGTCGATGTCGGAGAGGAAGCCGCCGCGCAGGGTGTACGTCTTGCCGGGGGCCTCCGGGTCGGGGTCGTAGAGCCCCCGGGTGTCCCAACGGCCCGCGGGCACCTCGGTGATGGCGTCCTCGCCGGAGGCGAGCAGCCGCCACAGCGCCTCGGGGTCGTCGGCGCCGCCGGGGTAGCGGCAGCCCATGGAGATGACGGCGATGTCCTCGTCGCCGCGTACCGGCGCGTCCGCCGGCACCGGCGCCGCCGCGCCGACAGGCCTTTCGCCGACGGGCCCTTCGTCGAGGACCGCCGCGGCGAGCGCCGCGACGGTGGGGTGGTCGAAGACGAGGGACGGCTCCACGGCGCGGCCGATCCGCCCGGAGAGTTCCGCGGCCAGGGTTACCAACTGGCGTGATCCCAGGCCGAATTCGGCGATCGGCCGCTCGGGGTCGACGGCCAGTGGGTCGAGCCCGGCCGCCTCGGCGACGGCCGACGTCAGCCAGGCCCGCACGCCCTCGGAGGTCACGTCCTCGGAGGTCGTGAGGGAGATCTCGGGGAACTGCTTCGGGGACTCGCTCGCAGGCATCGGGAAAGGTGTCCTCGTGAACTCGGGTTCAGGCGGATTCCGTACGACGGGTACGGCGACCGGGGGATGGCGATCGGTGGACGGCGATCGGTGAGCTGGGGAGGCACCGGCGCGCGACTGAGGAGCCCCTGGTGTACGGCGGGTACGACCGGGGTGTCCCGTCGGCGCGGGTGTCCGCGCCGACGGGGGGTGACCTCGTCTACCTCATCGCGCGGCGGGCGCGCCGACGACCGCGAGGGCGTCGGCGAGGTAGGCCGCCCGGGAGGCGTGGCGCTGGATCTTCCCGCTGGACGTCTTGGGGATGGTGCCGGGGTGGACCAGCACGACGTCACGCACCGCGAGACCGTGGGCCTCGCCGATCGCGCTGCGGATCACCTCGGTGATCCGCTCGGAGTCGGCCGCCGCGTCCGGAGCCGTCTCGGCGACGATGACGGGCTGCTCGCCCTCGACACCACCGTCCACGGAGAACGCGGCGGTGCAGCCCGGCCGGAGCGCCCCGTGGGACATCTCGGCGGACAGCTCCAGATCCTGCGGGTAGTGGTTGCGTCCGTCGATGACCATCAGGTCCTTGAGGCGGCCGGTGACGAACAGCTCGCCCTCGCGCAGGAATCCGAGGTCGCCGGTCCGCAGGAAGCGGTCCGGACGGTCCTTCAGCGTGGCCCGGAAGGTCTCGCGGGTGGCGAGGGCGTTGCGCCAGTAGCCCTTGGCGACGCCCGCGCCGCTCGCCCAGATCTCGCCGACCTCCCCCTCGGGCAACTCCTCCCGCCGCTCTGGGTCTGCGATCACCACGGTCGTACCGGGGATCGGCCGCCCGGAGCCGACGGCGGCCGCGTCCACGTGCGCCCCTGGCCCGGGGGCCGCGGCGAGGGTGGGCGGGGTGTCGACCGAGCCACCGGTGACGATGAGCGTGGCTTCGGCGAGGCCGTAGCACGGATAGAGGGCCTCGCGTCGGAAGCCGGCCGGGGCGAAGGTCTCGGTGAAGCGCCGCAGGGTGGCGGCCCGTACCGGTTCGGCGCCGTTGAAGGCGACCTTCCACCGGCCGAGGTCGAGTCCGTCGAGGAGTTCGGGGGTGGCGTGCTTGAGGCACAGCTCGTAGGCGAAGTTGGGGCCGCCGCTGGTGTGCGGGCGGTACCGGCTGAGGGCGGTCAGCCAGCGCGCGGGCCGCTGGAGGAAGTGCAGGGGCGAGAAGAGCGTGGCGGTGGCGCCGAGGTGGACGGTGTTCAGGACCGGGCCGATGAGGCCCATGTCGTGGTACACCGGCAGCCAGCTGACGAACAGTTCGTGCTCGTACTCCGCGAGCGTGTCCGGGCTGTGGCCCATCCGCTCGGTGATGGCCCGCTGGTTGTCCAGCAGGTTCCCGTGCGTCACCATCACGCCGCGCGGGGCGGAGGTGGAGCCGGAGGTGTACTGGAGGAAGGCGACCGAGTCGGCGGTGAGGTCGGGTTCGCGCCAGGAGTCGGCCGCCTCGTCGGGTATGTCCTCGGTGGCGACGCAGGTGATCCCGTCCAGTTCGGGCAGGTGTTCCGCCTGGGCGGCCAGAGCGGCGAGCACCTCACGGCCGCCCAGGATCACCTTGGCGTCCGCGTCGGCGATGAGGCGCTTCATGCGGGTCAGGGCACGGTGGTTCTGCGACCGCCCCTGCGGGGGAAGACCCGGTACGGCGACGACCCCGGCCGAAAGACAGCCCAGGTAGCCGGAGATGAACTCCAGGCCGGGCGGGTACAGCAGCAGGCCGCGGGATCCGGCCAGTCCGCGTTCCTGCAGCCAGGCGGCGACGGCTCGGGACCGACGGGCCAGACGTCCGTACGAGATGTCCTGGATCTCTCCGTCGCAGTCGCCCGTGACGAGGTAGCGGTATGCCGTCCGCTCCGGCTGTTGCGAGGCATGCGTGGTCAGTAAGTCGACCAGGGAACGAGCCATATGAGGAGTCTCACCTGTTCGAATGAGTGAGCGAGAGAAGTGGAGTTCGAAGGCCGCGGGGTGCGTACGCGCAGGCGCCGTGGCCGCCCGGCCCCCTTGCCGGACAGTCCGTCTCGACCAACCTGCCCGAGGAGCGGCGGCGATGCATACGCCGGCCCCTCGTGGCCCCCGTTCGACTTGCTACCAACGAGTAACACCCTAGCAAGTCTTGTCGGCCGGATGGATGTAACCCCGGGTATTCAATAGGTAACTGGCCGATCTGGCCAATTTGCCGTCCTGCACGCCTTCATGACGTGCCGGGAGCCGCGGGGTGTTCGAGATGCGCGACGAAGGCGGCGAGGTCGGCGACCACGCGGTCGGGCTGCTCCCAGTGGACGTCGTGCCCGACGCCCTCGTAGGCGATCAGACGTGAACCGTGGATGGCGTCCAGGATGGTCTGTTGGTCGCCGCGGGGCAGCAGGTCGTCCTGGTCACCCCAGATGACGAGGGTGGGCACCAGGATGCCCGCGAGGGTCGCGCGCAGATCGGTGTCGAGCAGTCCGCGCAGGGTCTCCTGCCAGACGTACGCGGGGACCTTGAGGTTTTCCTCGATCATCGTCTCGACGAGGCCCCTGGCGACGGGCCGGTCCACCGCGCCGGAGACGAACTCCTCGACGAACTCCCGGGGTACGGGGTCCGAGAGTCCCTGGACGGCCTCCCGCATCCCGGTCACCGCCGGCTTGTCCTCGAGCGTGCCGGGTACGCCGATCAGCACCAGCCCCGAGATCCGGTCGGGATGGCTGCCCGCGACCATCCGGGCGGGCACGCCGCCGCTCGAGGACGCGACGAGCACGGCGCGGTCGATGTCGACGGCGTCCAGGAAGGCGACGAGGTCTGCGGCGTAGTCCTCGGGCGTGTAGCCCTCGGACGGGCGGTCGGCGTCGCCATGGCCGCGCTGGGTGGGCGCGTAACCGCGCAGGGCGGCCGGAAGGCGCCTGAGGAGGGGCTCGAAGGCCCACCAGGAGTCACCGAGTCCGTGTACGAAGACGACGGGTGTGCCACCGGGGTAGCCGGCCTCGGCGTAGGGCAGCGTGAGTCCTTCCCGCACCTGGGCGGACTTCAGGGAGATCACGGTCACGACACCCTGCCTCCTTCGCTCCGCCGCCCGGTCGGGGAACCAGGAGCGGAGAGCGAGCGGCGATCACTTCCGACAGTACCGACGAGTGACGGGGCCCGCGTCTCAGGACGCCCGGACGAAGCGCGTGAGGGCGGCGACGTACCGCCGGGGATGGGTGACGTGGGGATCCTCGGCCACGATCGCGACAAGCGGAGGCTCGTGGATCGTGATGCTGCGGAACAACGCCCGAAGATCGGCCTCGATCGGCGGGCTGCCGGGAGCACCGGTCGCGACGTCAGGACACGGTGCGGTGGCCCTCCCCGTCGCACCCGGGGGGGCGCGCCGCCGTCACGTCGCCGGTCGCGTCGGGAGGGCCGAGGTGAAGGGCGTGACGGGGCGCTCCAGGCGTTCCCCGTCCACGGTGATGTCGACCGCTTCGTTGTAGAAGGCGAGGAGGTCTTTGACGGCGCCCACCGCGGGCAGTGGCTCCGGGTAGCTCCAGACGAGGTTCGCCGGCTCGTCGCCGCCACCCCGCCACGACCAGTACGCGGCGGTGCCCTTGTAGGGGCACCCCGTGCTGAGGTCGCTGGGCATGAAAAGGTCGAGGCGGACGTCCTCACGCGGGATGTAGTACCGCGTCGGCAGGCCGGTCTCGAAGAGCAGCACCGGACGGCGGGTGTCCGCGACGACCGTGCCGTCGATCTCGACGCGCACGTGACGGCTGCTCGGGAGGGCGTCCACCCGCTTGTGCGGATCGCGGGGGTGGATGAAGATCTCCTCGTCCTCCTCGTACCAGTGGTCGAGTCCCCGGCCGCTGCGGCTGAACCACTCGAAGGCGATGTGGCCGGCGAGGTCGTCGGCGGGGAACGTCCAGGCCGCGTTCTCCAGCAGTTCGCCGTCGACTTCGAGGTCGTAGAAGACCCGCGATCCGCTGTGGGTGCCGGTCGGCGGGTTCTTCGCGGGGCGGAGCAGGTCCTCGCGGACCTCCTCGCGCGGGAACGCGTACAGCGGAACGGGCACTTCGGGCTCCCAGACGAGGACGGGGTGCCGGCTGTCGACGACCGTGGCCTCGCCCTTGCACCCGCGCACCCAGCGCCCGCTGGGCTCCCACCGCAGGCCTTCCGGAGTTGTGAGGTTCATGGACCCTCACTACCCAAGGATCCGGCGCTTCTGCTCATCGAACTCCGCCTCGGTCAGGACCCCCTGGGCCTTGAGCTCCCCGAGTTGCTTCAGCTGATCGATCCTGCCGCTCATGTCGTCGGCCGACGGGGCGGGCGGCGGGGGCGGCGCGGCGGGCGCGTACTGCGGCGGGGCCTCCTGGTACTCCTGCTGAGCCCATCGCCCCTGCTGACGGCGTGACACACGGTTCGACACGGCGGTCGCGGTACCGGCCACCGCGGCTGTGCGGGCGACCCCGCGAAGGAGACCTGGCACGGCGGATTCCTTTCTGGAAAAGCGGCCCGCGCGTCCGGAAGGCGGCCCGCGAAATATCCACACTCCCCCGACCGACGGGCAATTCTCGGCGCATAGGACACCTCCATTGGAGCACCGCACGTATTCCCCCGCACATCGGCATAGGCGCCATCCTGCGGGAATTCCGCCGTTCTGCCGGTCGGTGACTCTCATGGCAAGCTGAAATGTGGACCACCGACCGGTCACAGGTCGGTGGTGAGGTCTACGTGGGAGGAGCTCGATATGACCACGACCGGAATGCACCAGCGACGCGAGACCGGGAGCGGCGGAGCGTGGGCGTCCAGCTGGACCGCCTTCGCCGCAGTCATGATGATCTTCGGCGGAGTGATGGCGATATTCGAGGGAATCTCCGCCATCGCCGAGGACGACGTCTTCGTCCTCACCCGCAACTACGCCTACAACTTCAATCTGACGAGTTGGGGCTGGATCCACCTCTCCCTCGGCGTCCTGGTCGTTCTCGCGGGTGCCGCCCTGTTCACCGGAGCGATGTGGGCACGCGTGGTCGGAGTCGTCCTGGCAGGCCTGTCGATGATCGCCAACTTCATGTGGCTGCCGTACTACCCCGTCTGGGCCATCGTGCTGATCGCCGTCGACGCCTTCGTCATCTGGGCGCTGTGCGTCGGAATCAGTCGCGAGTCCAGTCGCGAGCCCCAGCCCCGCACCCCGTAGCCGAGCGCGCCGTCCCGGGTGGACCTCGCGGGTGGGCATTCGGCCGTTCAGCCCGGGTCGGCCCCCCGACCGGCTGACAGCGGACGTGCCGACGAGCCGTCCCGACTCACCAGTGTTTTCGTTGTGGGGCGGATTCCTCCGAAAAGCGGATTCCTCCGATGGTCCGCGTCGCCACCCACAGGGAGACATGAGTGGAAACCAGCGGCAGCAATGGTCGCCGACCCCTTGCCTTCCCGCTCCTCAAGGGGCAGAAGGCGCTGGTGACGGGCGCGAATTCCGGCATCGGCAAGGCCACGGCCATCGGTCTCGGCCGGGTGGGCGCCGACGTGGTGGTGAACTACGTGTCCGGGCGGGACGCCGCGGAAGAGGTCGTACGCGAGATCGAGGGCTTCGGGGTGCGCGCCTACGCGCACGAGGCGGACGTGTCCCAGGAGGACCAGGTCGTCGACATGGTGTCCCGCATGGTCGAGGAGTTCGGCACCATCGACATCATGGTGGCGAACGCCGGGCTCCAGCGCGACGCCCCCGCCACCGAGATGACCATGGCCCAGTGGCAGAAGGTGCTGGACGTCAATCTGACCGGACAGTTCCTGTGCGCCCGCGAAGCGACCAAGGAGTTCCTGCGGCGGGGCGTCGTCCCCGAGGTCTCCCGTTCGGCCGGGAAGATCATCTGCATGAGTTCGGTCCACCAGATCATCCCGTGGGCGGGCCATGTGAACTACGCGTCGTCCAAGGGCGGGGTGCAGATGCTCATGGCGACCCTCGCGCAGGAGCTCGCGCCGCAGGGAATCCGGGTGAACGCCGTCGCCCCGGGCGCGATCCGCACGCCCATCAACCGCGACGCCTGGGACACCCCCGAGGCCGAGGCCGACCTCCTCCGGCTCATCCCCTACCGCCGCGTGGGCGACCCGGAAGACATCGCCAACGCGGTGGCGGCGCTCGCGTCCGACCTCTTCGACTACGTCGTGGGCACCACCATCTACGTGGACGGCGGCATGACGCTGTTCCCCGGTTTCGCCACCGGCGGCTGAAGCGCGGGGCCCCTCAGCCATCCCGTACGAACCACCGAGGTCATGTGAACAGCGCAATCGGCCACCTTCTCGCGGACGGCCCACCACAACTCCTCCCGGCCCGGGAGCTGATGGCCTTCACTCTGGCGTCCCACATCCTGCTCGTACCGTTCGGTGTGGCCCTGCCCGCCATCACACTCCTGATGCACTACCGCGGGCTGCGCAAGGGCGACGCCGTCGCCCTGCTGCTCGCACGGCGCTGGTCGGCGGTCATGGCCGTCCAGTTCGCGATCGGCATCGTGACGGGCACCGTGCTCTCCTTCGAGTTCGGTCTGCTGTGGCCGGGGATGATGGGCCGGTGGGGCGATGTCTTCGGCCTCGGCTTCGGGATCGAGGCCTGGGCGTTCTTCCTCGAGGCGATCCTCATCGCCATCTACCTGTACGGCTGGCGCAGGCTCAAACCGTGGACGCACTTCTGGCTCGGCCTGCCCCTGCCGCTGGCCGCCCTGATGGGGGCGTTCGGCATCGTGGCCGCGAACGCCTGGATGAACACCCCGCGCGGCTTCACCCTCGACGCGTCCGGCAGGCCGCGGAACGTCGATGTCCGGCAGGCGGTCTTCACACCGATGCTCGGCCCCGAGTACTGGCACTTCGTCGTCGGCGTGGTCCTGACCGCCGGATACGTCGTCGCCGGGGTGTACGCGGTCGGCCTGCTGCGCGGCCGCCGGGACCGCTACCACCGGCTCGGCTTCACCTTGCCGTTCACCGTCGCCGCGATCCTCACCCCCGTGCAGTTCGTGCTCGGGGACTCCATCGCCCGCTCCGTCTTCCATAAACAGCCCGTGAAGTTCGCGGCCACCGAGCTGGTGTGGAAGACCGACACCCACGTACCGGAGTACCTCTTCGGGCGTCTGCATGCCGACGGGTCGGTCTCCGGCGGGATCAAGATCCCCCAACTGGACTCGATCCTCGCCGGATTCAGACCGTCCACCGAGGTGACCGGACTGACGTCGGTCCCGGCGAGCGACCGCCCGACGGTGATCCAGGCCACCATCGCCCACTGGGCGTTCGACATCATGGTGACCGTCGGAAGCCTGCTCGTGCTGCTCGCGCTCTGGTACGGCTGGTGCCGGCTGCGGCGTCGTGAACTGCCCCGGTCGCCCTGGTTCCTCCGGTGTGCCGCCCTCGCCGGCGCCGCCTGTCTGCTGACCGTGGAGTGCGGCTGGATCACGACCGAGGTGGGCCGGCAGCCCTGGATCGTCTACGAGAACATGCGGGTCTCGGAGGCGGTCACGGGCACCCGCGCCACGTCCCTGTGGACGATGTTCGGCATCGTCGTGGTGGTCTACGTCCTCGCCTTCGGTTCCTTCCTGACCGTCCTCGCGAAGATGAGCCACCGCTGGCGGCTGGCCGACGAGGGCGCGCCCGCGGGTGCCGGCGTCGAGGGCATGGAGGGCGGCATTCCCTACGGGCCCCGCCCGTTGTCGACCACCGCGAGCGGGGACGGGGGAGACGAATGATCGAGGACGTCGTCGCCTGGGTGCTGCTGGTGGCGGTGGCCGCCTACGCGTGTGCGGGTGGCACGGACTACGGTGCCGGATTCTGGGACCTCGTCGCGGGCGGCACCGAACGCGGCAAGCGTCCGAGGTGGCTCATCGACCACGCCATGGAACCCGTCTGGGAGACCAACAACGTCTGGCTCATCTTCGTCCTGGTCATCATGTGGACCGGATTCCCGGTCCTGTTCCAGACGGTCTTCTCCGCCATGTGGCTCCCGCTGGCACTCGCGGCCGTGGGACTCGTCCTGCGCGGTGCAGGCTTCGCCCTGCGCAAGCCCGCGCGGCGCCTCGCCCGGCGCAGGGTCTACGGCGCCGTCTTCGCCGTCTCCTCGCTGCTGACCCCCTTCTTCCTCGGCGCGGCGGTCGGGGGGATCGCCACGGGCCGGGTGGCTCCCGGCACACAGGCGTCCGCCGACGCCTGGTCCAACGGGACCTCCGTGATCGCCGGGCTGCTCACCGTCGCCGCGACCGCCTTCCTCGGGGCGGTGTTCCTGACCGCCGACGCCCGCCGTTTCGACGCCCCCGACCTCGTCGGTTACTTCCGGTTGCGGGCCTGGTGCGCTCTCGTCGTCCTCGCCGTGCTGGCGATCGTCGGCCTCGCCGTGACCCACGACGACGCGCCCTACGTCCACGACGGGCTGACCGGCGGAATCGGTCTCGTCCTCGTGCTCATCGCCGTCGTCTGCGCGTTGACGACCGCCTGGCTGCTGTACCGCGTCGCGACGGGATGGGCGAGGGTCACCGCGATCGGCAGCGTGGCCCTCGTCGTCGTGGCCTGGGGACTGGCCCAGCGGCCCTATCTCATCCCCACCTCACTGACCGTGTCCCAGGCGGCCGGCGCGTCGACGACGCTGCGCTGGCTGATGCTGGTCACGGTCATCGCGGTGGTGCTCGTGGGGCCGCCGCTCGTCCTGCTCTACCGACTGGACACCCGCGGGGCCCTCCAGCCCCTCACCGAGGCGGACCTGCGGCAGACGGCACCAGGCCGGGAGCCCGAGAACCCGTGACCGGGGCCGGGGGCAGCGCCGTAGGCGGCGAAGGGGACGGGAAAGGGCCCCCGATCATAGTGGTCCTCGGCGTGTCGGGATCCGGGAAGACCACCTTCGGCCAAGCGGTCGCCGTGGAGCTCGGCCTGGCGTTCGTCGAGGGCGACGACTTCCATCCCGCGGCGAACATCGCGAAGATGACCGCGGGCCACGCCCTGAGCGACGCCGACCGTGCGCCCTGGCTGCGTGCCCTCTCCGACCGCATCCGTCGCTCCGCCGAGGCCCGCGAGGGACTGGTCGTCGCCTGTTCGGCCCTCAAGCGCGCCTATCGCGAGGAGTTGCGGGAGGCCGGAGGGCCGGCGTTGCGGTACCTGTACCTCGCCCTGGACCGGGCGACGGCCCGGGACCGTGTGTCCCGGCGCACCGGCCACTTCATGCCCGCCCGGCTGGTCGACTCGCAGTTCGAGACGCTGGAGCCGCTGGAGCGGGACGAGCCGGGCATGACCCTGGATGCCACGGCCGACCTGCCGGTGAACCTCGCCCGGGTACGGGCCGCCGTCGAGCGCTGCGTCGGGCGCCCGGGCCCCTGACGGATCAGGCGCTCACGAGTACTGCGGCGATGCCTCCCGAACGCGCGGGCGGCGGGCGTGTACTACTCCGTCGCGTCCAGCGCGGCCAGCACGGCCGGCACCGGGATGCGCCCGGAGGCGACCAGTTGCGCACCGCCGCGGCGCAGGGCGGTGGCGAAGGGAGCGGCCCACAGGTTCTCGTAGACCAGGATTCCTGCCGAGTTGCCGGGCTCCAGGGCGCTGCCCGCCTCCTCGATGTCGTCCTCGCCCAGCAGGCCGGAGGAGGCGCCCTCGAAGACGGCGAGGTCGAGGGCTCCGTCGCCGGTGAGGTCGGCGATCTCCATGCCGACCACGGATCCGTCCTCCTCCTTCCTGACGAACATCAGATCGAGGATCCGGATGACGCCGCGGTCCACGAGGTCGACCAGCAGGGGAAAGCCTTCGCCGGTCATACGGTTGCCGGGAAACTCGACGACTATGTAGTCGATAGGGCCCATTTCGGCGAATTCATCGCTCACGGCGGAATCGCTCACGGCTTCACCCCTGGGTGGTCATGGAATTCCCCCTGTCCCCGAATGCCAGCGCGGCCACGGGCCCCGAATTCCATTGCAGCATCGGACGGAAGGCGCCGCACCTCGGTGCGGTGTTCACCCGCCGGGCCGGTTCCGGGTCGCGGGATCGGATCCGTACGCCTCTGCTGTAACCATGACGAGCAGCCCGCCTCCACCGGACCCGGACCACAAGCCCCCCGAACCGTCCGGCGAGCAGCGGCTCTCGGCACGGGAGCGCAACGAGTTGGACGAGCTGCGGCACCGGGTGAGCGCTCTGGAGACCGGAGGGCCGGCGGGGGCGGCGCGACACCACTGGCTCCGCTCGACGGGTTCGGTCCTGCTGATCCTCCTCGCCTCGCTGCTGTCGCTGCTGGCCGTCGTCGCGGTCTGGGCGAACAGCATCGTCCGGGACACGGACCGCTATGTCGCCACCGTGGGGCCGCTGGCGAGGGATCCGGATGTGCAGAAGGCGGTCACCAACCGGGTCACCACCGCGGTCCTGGCGCAGATCGACGTGGACGCGCTGGTCAAGGATCTGGAGCGGGCGGCGTCGGAGAAGGGTGCGCCGCCGAGGGTCGCCACGCTGCTCGGTGACCTGGGCGGCCCGATCACCAGCGGTCTGAAGAGTCTGGTCGGCGACACCGTGCAGCGGGTGGTCTCCAGCAAGGCCTTCGACACCGTCTGGGTGGACGCGAACCGCCGGGCCCACAGCGCGCTGGACAAGGCCCTCACGGGCAACGCCACCGGTGCGGTGTCCGCCAAGAACGGTCAGGTCACCATCGACGTGGCGCCGATCGTGGCCCAGGTCAAGGACCGGCTGGTCAGCGCCGGCTTCAAGCCGGCCGCTCGGATCCCGGCCATCCACACGGACTTCGTGGTGTTCGCGTCGAAGGACGTCGGCAAGATCAAGACGTATCTGCGGGTGCTGGACATCATCGGCGGCTGGCTCCCCCTCGTCGCCGTGCTGATCGCCGCCGCGGGCGTGTATCTGGCCACCAACCGTCGCCGGGCCCTGATCGGGGCCGCGCTCGGGGTGTTCGCCGCCATGGTCGTGCTCGGCATCGTCCTGGCCGTCGCGCGGGCGGTCTATCTCGACCATCTGCCCGTCGGGACGTCCGAGGACGCCGCCATCACGGTGTTCGACTCCCTGGTCCGGTTCCTGCGCGCCGGTGTTCGCGCGGTCGGCGCACTCGCGCTCGTGACGGCTGTCGGTGCCTTCCTCGTCGGGCCGTCCAGGATCGCCGTCCTCATCCGTACGGGCTGTCGCAGGGGCATCGGCGCCCTGCGCGACGTCGCCGTGTCGGCGGGGCTCCCGCTGGGTCCGGTCGGCCGGTTCGTGCACCGCTTCAAGCGGTGGATCGGCGCCGCGATCCTGCTGGTCGCCGCGATCGTGCTGTTCACCTGGAACTACCCGACCACGTGGGTCGTGGTGTGGACCGTGGTGATCGTGCTGGTCGCCTTCGCGATCCGCGAGTTCCTGGACACCGGCGCCCCCTCGGCCGCGGCCGCTTCGACGCCGTCTCCTCCGGCGCCGTCCGCCCCTACGTCGCCCGCCTGACCTCGCGCCGCTGCCGGCGCTCGCCCACCCGCCGCCAGATCGCCCGCTGGCACTTGAGCGTGCCGGTCCCGACCGCGATCAGTACGACGATGTTGAGCAGGAGTTGGAGCAGCGACCCCCAGGCCTCGTCCCAGCTGGCGAACGCGCACGAGACCCCGATGTCGGCCCCGGCCGGAATGGTGGTCACCGAGATGAAGACGCCGAGGAGTGCGCTGGTCCGGGCCTCGGCCAGCGAGACGATGCCGACGACGCCGGCCAGCACCGCCACCACGGCCGAGAAGAAGTTGGGGGTGTTGATCAGATTCGAGACGGGCCTGACACCCAGTTCGAAGGCGCTCGGCTGGAGCCCGAAGCCCCGGACGAGCAGCGAGAAGAGGAAGGTCGCGGCGAGGGCCAGCACGAAGCCCACGAGCAGAGCCGTCAGTCCCTGCCGGATTCTCGGCCGGGAGCCGTGGTCGATCGCGAGGGCGACGCTGGTGATGGCCCCGTACTCGGGTCCGACCACCATGGCCGCGACGATGAGGATCTGGGAGTTGGTGAGGATGCCGACCGCGCCGATGAGCCCGGCGACGACCAGGAAGAGGTAGAAGCTCGGGGGGTATCTGCCCTCGGCCCGGATCCGCGCCTCCACCTGTGCCCACACCGGTGCGCGCGGCGTGGCCCCGAGCCGCTGGGCCCCGGTCCTCGCGGCGTGTTCCGAGAACACCGTGTCCACCGGATCGAGGACTATGGAGCCGTGGCGCTCAAGGCCCAGGTCCCGCAAGCCGCGCAGTACGTCGTTCGCGGCTCCGGTCAGGACGTCGCACTCGATGGCGTCACCGTCGGGGTTGCGTACGCTGCCCGTCTGGAGGACCACGTTCAAGGCGCACGGCTCGTCGCCCAGCAGGGCCATGGTGCGTCGCGTGAGATCCGGCGGGCACACCGCGCGGACATGAATCATGTCCATCCGGACCTCCGCGTTTCGGTGCGGTGCGCCGGCTCGTGACGTGGACAGGTCGCTCCTTCATTAACGCGGTGGCGCCTGCCCCCGGCAACTCGGCGTGCCGGAATCCTGCTTCTGTCGGAGGCTGGTGACATGCCGATGCCCGACGAGCTGAGCGAGGCCGAGTTCCGGTCGCTCTACCGCCGACTGCGCGGCACGGCCTCCGGTGGTGGCAGGCGCCGGGGCGCCCTGGACACGATCACCGCGGAACAGGTGCTGGCGGCCGTCCGCGAGGTGCGGTCGGGGCGTACGGTGTCGCTCGCCGCCCCCGTGGAGACCCGTACCGGACCCGACGACGCCGATCCGGCCGAGCACCGGCTCACCGCTCCGGCCGACGGCGAACCGGTCGCGAAGGGCCTGGACTTCGCGCGGGACCGCTTCGCCATGAACGTGCACGGCGATGTGGACAGTCACCTCGACGCGCTGTGCCATGTCATCTACGACGGCACGCTGTACGGCGGCATACCGGCGGCGGACGCGCTGTCGCCGGAGGGCGCGAGCGTCCTGTCCGTCGAGCTGGCCCGCGACGGCATCGTCGGACGTGGGGTCCTCCTCGACATACCCCGGGTGCACGGCCTCTCCTGGCTCGAACCCGGATCGAACGTGACCGCTGAGGACCTGAGCGCCGCCGAGACCCGGCAGGGGCTACGGGTCGGCCGCGGCGACATCCTGCTCGTTCGGGTCGGACACCGCAGGCGCCGCGAGGAGCTGGGCCCCTGGGACGTGGCCGCCGCCCGTGCCGGACTCCATCCGACCGCGATGGAGTTCGTGGCCGACCGGGAGGTGGCGGTGCTCGGCAGCGACGGCAACAACGACACGGCCCCGAGCGCGGTGCGAGGGGTCGCGTTCCCGGTGCATGTGCTCGCCGTCCACGCCTTGGGACTGCATCTGCTCGACTATCTGCGGTTCGAGGACCTCGCGCCGATCTGCGCGCGGGAAGGCCGCTGGTCGTTCCTGTGCGTGATCGCTCCGCTGCGGCTGCCCGCGGCGACCGGCTCGCCCGTCAATCCCCTGGCGATCCTGTGACGACGCCGACGGTCGTCGCCCGGCGGTCCCGTGCGGGCGGTCGTCACCCGGCGCTCCCTTGACAGTCGGCGCTCGCCCCGGCGGTCCGGTGATGACCGGCGCTGGCCCTTGCGGTCCCGTGCCGGCCGGGGCTCGCCCCGCCGGTCCGGTGAGTGCCGGTCAGGGTCAGGCGGTCAGCTGGTAGATGCTCTTGCCCACCAGCCACAGCCCCAGCAGCAGGCACACCGCCACGATCGCCTCGTCCTGATGGTTGTCCAGCCACGTCCGCAGCCGCCCGAGCCGTACGCGGGAGGAGTCGGGGGCGAAGGTCGCGTAGATCTCCATGGCCAGCAGGCTGGAGCTGGCCAGCAGGCAGTAGCCCATCAGCGCCGCGTACGAGGCGGCGTGGGAGAGGTCCGCCTCCACCACGGTGGCGGCACCGGCGGCCACCAGCCCCCAGGGCTGGAGGAACAGCGCCAGCCCGACCGACGTCCACGGGGAGATCCGGTCGAGCCGGGACATCATCCCGGATGGCTTGCGCCGCCTGCCCCTCCTGCGGCGGGTGCGCTCTCCGTACCAGACGAGGCCGACGCCGATGGCGAGTTTGGCGGCCAGGGCGGCCGTGGAGGGTGCCGACTTGGGCGCCGGCGGTTTCCCGCCGGTCATCAGCAGCACCACGGCGATGATCGCGACGAAACTGGCCAGCCAGGTGAGGACGAAGGCCAGCCCGTTCCAGATCCCGCCCCGCGCGGACAGCACCAGCACGAACGCGGTGACCGAGAAGGGGTTCACGGCGATCGCCAGACCGATGAGGACCAGGTCAAGGACCATCGCTGCCCCCGTACGGCCGCGCGAGGTTCGGGGCGGCGCCGGATGCGCGCATGGCCCCATCGTCACCGCTCCCGCCCGCACCCACAATTCAGCGGTGCCGTCCGCAACTCCTCGGGCGACTTCTCCCCCGTACGGCGCAACGGCGCTCGCGCCGCAGGCGGGCGGCCGCCCGGGACGGCACCCTGGTGGCGTGGTCACGCCTCGGGGCGTGGAGCCCAGTTTGGACCCGGGGAGCGGAATTGCGCGCAGGCAGAGGATCCGGCCCGTCCACCGACGGCGGGGCGGGCCGCCTGCGCGGTCGGGCCGCGGAGTTGGGGGCGCGGCTGCGGCGGCTGCGCGCCACCGTCGAGGAGCGCTTCCCGGTGATCACCCGTCTCACCTCGCACCTGATCGCGGTGAACCTGCTCGATTCCGCGACCCGGCTCGCGGCCCAGGTCTTCCTGACCGCGGTTCCACTGATCTTCGTGGTCGCCTCCTTCGCCCCGCGGGCGGTGCGCGAGGAGTTCCTCTCCTCCCTGCACGACGTCTTCGGTATCAACGGCTCCTCCGAACAGGAGCTGAAGAAGGTCTTCGCCGCCGATCCCGAGGAACTGCAGCAGAGCGCCGGAGTGGTCAGTTCGCTGATGGTGCTGCTCTCCGCCACGGCGTGCAGCCGGGCGATGCAGCGCCTGTGCCAACGCGCCTGGCGACTGCCGAGTGCGAGCGCACGGATCGCCGCCTGGAGATGGCTCGTGTGGATCGCGGCCTGGCTGGTCATCCTCGCCCTGCAGGGACCGCTGCGCACCGGGTTCGGCGTGGGGGCGTGGCTGGGCGTGCCGCTCCTGCTGGTCGCCCAGGTGAGCGTCTGGTGGTGGACCCAGCACCTGCTGCTGGCCGCGCGCGTCCCCTGGCCGCCCCTGCTGCCCGGTGCGCTCCTGACCGGGGTGGCCATGACCACTCTGTCGGTGGTCGCCAAGCTGTACGTGCCCAGCGCGCTCAACCGCAGCCTGGACCGCTACGGGTCGCTGGGTGCGGTCTTCACGGTGTTGTCATGGCTGATCGGGCTCTGTGTCGTCATCGCCGCCGGGATCACCGCCGGGGCGGTGATCGCGCGGGAACCCGCCGTGTCCCGACGCCTCGGTTCACCTGAATAGTCCAACTCGCCGGAAATATCCCCCAGGGATACCTTGGGTCTCGGGACAGATGCCCACGGTGGGCAGTGGGGACGGTGGCCTGCATGACCGACGCACAGCACTACGACGTCATCGTGGTCGGCACCGGTGCGGGCGGTGGCACCATTGCCCACCGGCTGGCGCCCACGGGAAAGCGGATCCTCCTTCTCGAACGCGGGGACTATCTTCCTCGCGAACGCGACAACTGGGATTCCACCGCCGTCTTCGTCAAAGGGAAATACCGTGCGCCGGAATTCTGGTTCGACAAACACGGAAACCAGTTCCCGCCCGAGGTCAATTACTACGTGGGCGGCAACACCAAGTTCTACGGCGCCGCGCTCTTTCGTATGCGCCCCGAGGACTTCGGCGAGCTCCGCCACCACGACGGCATCTCCCCCGCCTGGCCACTGAACTACGAGGAACTCGAGCCCTACTACACCCAGGCCGAGCATCTCTACCTCGTCCACGGCCGGCACGGCGAGGACCCGACCGAGGGTCCCACCAGCGCCCAGTACACGTATCCGCCGGTCCAGCACGAGCCGCGCATCCAGCAGCTCAGCCATGATCTGGAGAAGCAGGGGCTGCACCCCTTCCACCTCCCGATCGGGGTGAACCTCACCCAGGACGACCGGGGCCGGGCCACCCACACCAGCGCCTGCATCCGCTGCGACCGTGTCGACGGCTTCCCCTGCCTGGTCGGTGCGAAGTCCGACGCACAGGTCATCTGTGTCGACCCCGCCCTGGAACACGACAACGTCGAGATGGTCACCCACGCGGACGTGCGGCGCCTGGACACGGACGCGACCGGCCGCAGCGTCACCTCGGTCGTCGCGACGGTCGAGGACGCGGGCGGCGAAGGCTCGACCGTGGAGTTCAGCGCGGACATCGTGGTCGTCGCCTGCGGCGCCGTCAACTCCGCCGTCCTGCTGCTGCGTTCGGCGAACGACCGGCATCCACGCGGGCTGGCCAACAGCTCGGACGTCGTGGGCCGGCACTACATGCGGCACAACAACCTCGCCCTGATGGCCGTGTCCAAGGAACCGAACGACACCAGGTTCCAGAAGACCCTGGCCCTGCACGACTGGTACCTGGGATCCGACGACTGGGAGTATCCCCTCGGCGGCATCCAGATGCTCGGCAAGTCCGACTCCGAACAGATCCACGGCGAGGCGCCCCGCTGGGCCGGGGCCGTCTGTCCCGACATGCCCTTCGAGGTACTGGCCCACCACGCGGTCGACTTCTGGCTGTGCGGAGAGGACCTGCCCACCCCCGACAACCGCGTCACGCTGGACCGGGACGGCGGCATCCACCTGGCCCTCGACGAGAAGAACAACATCGCCGGACTGAACCACCTGCGGCACAAACTGCAGGGCATGCTCGGCCACTTGGGCATGCACGAACACCAGCTCCTGTCCCGGAGCATCTACCTGCACAAGGGCATGCCCATCGGCGCCACGGCGCATCAGGCGGGCACCGTCCGCTTCGGCCGCGACCCCGCAGCCTCCGCCCTCGACGTGGACTGCAAGGCCCACGACCTCGACAACCTGTACGTCGTCGACACGAGCTTCTTCCCGAGCATCGGAGCGGTCAATCCGTCGCTGACGGCCATCGCCAACGCCCTGCGTGTCGGTGATCGCATCGCGGACCGACTGCGATGACCTCGCACCACCCGGCCGACGGCGTCGTCCCGCACCGCACGCCCCGCGAGCGTGCCGAGACCGGCAAGGCCGCCCGGGCCGCCGTACCACGCTCCAGTCACGCGGAGTTCACTCCCGCTCAGAAGCGGCCCGACCCCGTGGACGTCATCGAGGCGCAGTGCGCGACCCGGGTGCCCGAGCTCGTACCGATCCGCTACGGGAGGATGATCGAGTCACCGTTCCGCTTCTATCGGGGGGCTGCCGCCGTCATGGCCGGGGACCTCGCCGACACTCCCCGCAGCGGGATCACGACGCAGGTGTGCGGCGACGCGCACCTGCTGAACTTCCGGCTGCTGGCCTCGCCCGAGCGCCGCATGATGTTCGACATCAACGACTTCGACGAGACGCTGCCCGGCCCGTGGGAGTGGGACATCAAGCGGCTGTCCACGAGTTTCGTCATCGCCGGCCGGGCGAACGGCTTCAGCGCCAAGGAGCGGGCCTGCGTCGTGCGGTCGACGGTGCGGGCGTACCGCGAGTGGCAGCGGCGCTTCGCCGCGCTGGGCAATCTCCGCGTGTGGTGTGCCCGGTTCGACGAGGACTGGGTGCGGACCCACGTCTTCCAGGAGGTGAGCGCGCGGGCCCGCGAGCGCTGGTCGCGGACGGTGGCGAAGGCACGCACCCGCGACAGCCTCCAGGCCTTCGACAAACTCACCCGTGTCGCCGACGGCAGGGTCCGTATCGCTCCGGATCCCCCGCTGGTCACACCGCTCCAGGACCTGCTTCCGGACGTCGAACGCGAGGCGATGGAGGAGCTGATCCGCCGGATGATCGAACGGTACGGTCAGAGCCTCCCGTCGGACCGGCGGTTGCTGCTGGAGCAGTACCGGCTGGTCGACGTGGCCCGCAAGGTGGTCGGGGTCGGCAGCGTGGGCACCCGCTGCTGGATCATTCTGCTGCTCGGCCGCGACGACCAGGATCCGCTGCTCCTGCAGGCCAAGGAGGCCGACGAGTCGGTACTCGCGCCGTTCACCGGGGCGAGCGACTGCCGGACGCAGGGCGAGCGTGTGGTCTGCGGTCAGCGGCTCATGCAGGCCACCAGCGACATCTTCCTCGGCTGGGCTCGGGCCGACGGCATCGACGGCGGCCGACGGGACTTCTACGTAAGGCAGTTGCGGGACTGGAAGGGCATCGCGGAGCCCGAGTCGATGGTGCCGGACGGGATGCGGGCCTTCGGTGAGCTGTGCGGTGCCACGCTGGCCCGCGCGCACGCGAGATCGGGGGACCGGATCGCCATCGCCGCCTACCTGGGTGGGGGTGAGGTCTTCGACCGGGCGCTGGTGACGTTCGCCGAGCGCTATGCCGACCAGAACGAGCAGGACCACCGGGCACTCGTCGACGCCGTCCGTTCCGGGCGGGTCAAGGCTGAAACCGCCTGACACGCCTGACAAGGAGAGCAGCATGGATCGCTATCCGCCCATCGCCGACCACGGTCTCGTCGGGGACCTTCAGACCACGGCTCTGGTCTCGTCCCAGGGAGTGATCGACTGGTTCGCGGCACCGCGCTTCGACTCACCGAGCATCTTCGCCGCGCTGCTCGACCACGACGGCGGCGGCTACTTCCTCCTCGCGCCCGAACACCCCGAAGGCACCTGGAGACAGCTCTACTACCCGGACACCGCCATCGTGGTGACCCGCTTCATGTCGCCCGACGGAGTCGGCGAGATCGTCGACCACATGCCGGTCCTGCCGGGCCCGACGGCGACCGACCGGCACAGCCTGGTGCGGGTCATCCGCTCGGTGCGCGGCACCGTACGCTTCACCCTCGAATGCCGACCTCGATTCGACTACGCCCGATCCGCCCACGAACTCGACCTGACGCACGACAGGCCGATGCAGGAGACGGCGACGTTCCGGGCCCCCGGGACGACCGCCTACCTCCAGGCCACCATCCCGCTCGAACGGGACGGTCAGGACGTCCGGGGCGCCATCACCCTCAACGCCGGGGAGACGGCGGCCGTGGTGTTCACCGTCTGCGCGCCGGACGGGGAGGCACCACCGCCCCCCACCACCGAGGGGATCACCGAAGATCTCTGGGAGAACGTCGACTTCTGGCAGAAGTGGGTGCGCACCTCGCGCTACCACGGCCGCTGGACGGACATGGTGCACCGCTCCGCGATCACCCTCAAGCTCCTCACGTACGCCCCCACGGGCGCCCCGGTCGCCGCCGCCACCATGGGACTGCCCGAGCAGGTCGGCGGCGAGCGCAACTGGGACTACCGCTACACCTGGGTGCGGGACGGCTCCCTCTCGGTGCGGGCCCTGCTCGACCTCGGCTTCGTGGAGGAGGCCACCCGCTTCACCCGCTGGCTGGGCGACCGTCTCGGCGCCCGCGAGGGCCCCGACGACGAACCCCTCCAGATCATGTACCGGGTCGACGGCGACCCCCATCTGACGGAGGAGATCCTGGAGCACTTCGAGGGCTACCGCGGCTCCTACCCGGTCCGGGCCGGCAACGCGGCCAGTGACCAACTGCAGCTCGACATCTACGGCGAGGCCCTCTACGCCCTGGCCGAGGGCCGCGAGGTCGGCGAACAGACGGGCTACCACGGCTGGAAGGGGCTCGCCGCCACCCTCGACTGGCTCGCCGACTCCTGGGACCGGCCCGACGAGGGCATCTGGGAGACCCGGGGCGGACGCAAGAACTTCACCTACAGCCGGGTGATGTGCTGGGCCGCGTTCGACCGCGGCCTGAAGCTGGCGCACGAGTTCAGCAGACCGGCGGACACCGTGCGCTGGACCCGGGCCCGGGACGCGATCCTCGAACAGGTCATGGAGCGCGGCTGGAACGACAAGGAGCAGGCCCTCGTCCAGTACTACGGCGGCGACGTCCTGGACGCCTCCCTGCTGCTCGTCCCCCGGGTCGGATTCCTGGCCCCCCGCAGCCCCGGCTGGCTCAACACCCTCGACGCCATGGACCGCGTCCTCGTCTCCGACAGCCTGGTCTACCGCTACGACCCCGGGGCCTCGCCCGACGGACTGCGCGGCTCCGAAGGCACCTTCAGTCTGTGCACCTTCCTCTACGTCGACGCCCTCGCCCGCGCGGGGCGCCTCCCCCAGGCCCGCTATACCTTCGAGAAGATGCAGACGTACGCGAACCACGTCGGCCTGTTCGCCGAGGAGATCGGTCCCAGCGGGGAGCAACTCGGCAACTTCCCGCAGGCCTTCACCCATCTCTCGCTGATCATGGCCGCGACGACGCTGGACGAGGCGCTCGACGCGCTCCATCCCTGAACACCGGGATTCCCGGCCCCTGCGACAGCAGTTCGGTGGTCACGAAGGACACCACGGCGGCGAGCAGGATCACCGGCACCGTGCCCGAGTTGCCCACCATCAGCACGACCAGCACCACACAGCTGACCGGCAGCCGGAGCGCGGCGGCGGACGAGGCCGCCATGCCCGCGGCCACGCCGGGCACGACGCCGAGCCCCGGCAGCGGCGCGAGCAGGGCGCCCATCGCGCCGCCCAGGAACAGCGCGGGGAACACCGGACCGCCGCGCAGGCTGCCCAGGCAGAGCGCGTACGCGACGCCCTTGAACACCAGGACCGCCACCAGGCTGCCGACCGACCAGGCGTGCGGGTCGGTGGCGAGCTGCCCCAGGATGGACTGTCCCGACAGGGCGACGTCGGACGGCGGACGGCCGGTGAGGACCGCGTAGAGCGCCGCGCAGACGGCCGCGCCGAGTGCGCAGAGCACCGTGTTGCGCAACGGATGCGCGATCACGAGGCGCGCCGCGATCCGTCCGCCCGCGATGATCCAGTGGATGGCCGCCCCGATGACGACCGCCATGAGCACCGACCACACCACGTCCCCGGCGTCGAGGACGGAGGGCGCGGGCAGTCCGATCTCCAGGCTCCCGGTCTTCAGTCCGGTCCAGTCTCCGAAGCCGGTGAACACGATGGCGCCGATTCCGCCGGCCAGCAGGACGGGGAGCATCACCGCGAACAGCTGCGGCCCGCCCACTCCGGACACCTCCATGAGCAGCACGGCCGCCACCACCGGGCTTCCGAAGATCACCGAGATGGCCGACGCGGCGCCCGCGGCACCGAGCAACGCCGTGTTCGCCTCGGTCGCGGGAACGCGTACGAGATCCCGGAACAACAGCGCCAGACCGCCGCCCAGAGCGATCAGGGGCGCCTCGGGCCCGAGCACGGCTCCCAGCGGCAGACTCGCCAGCGCGGCGAGGACCACGCCGGGAACGGTGGCCTTCGACGCACCTCCGGGCTGCAGGCCCCCCGCCGGGATGTGTCCGCCCCGGCCGGGAAACCGCAGGACGACCAGGGCGACGACCGCACCCGACACCACGGCCGGCGGCAACGGCCACCACCACGGCGGATTCGACCACCCGAGATGGTGCGGCCAGTCCACCCAGATCAGGCGTTCCAGCTCGTGCAGCAGGACGAGGAACCAGAACGCGGCCAACGACACCGGGATCCCGATCAGGCCGCAGAACAGCAACGTCCGCCGGTACGCGGGCTGCCGCAGCATGTCCCTCAGCTGCTCGGCCTCGCGGGGCTGATCTCCCGGGGCGGGCTCCGCCTGTACGGGCTTCGGTTCGGTGATGGGTCGTCTCCTGGGTCCGCTCGCAGCGATGCCGCCGGTCGGAGCGCGAGATTACCCACCACGTCGCCCATGCCCCTCCAAGCCACGCGACACCACCCGGAAACCCTCCGGGTGGACGCGCCCACCGATGCCACGATGCCGCACGGCCACCCGGACCCTGGGGGGCTAAGCCCGCTCAGCGGGCGCGGGGGCCCGCCGCGCCGGAGTCCGGCCGGCCCGAAGTACGCAGCGTGCCGACCGTCTTCAGCAGCCGGTCGGCCGGATCCCGCAGCCTGGGATGGGCCAGGACCGTGTTGCGCAGGCCCCGCACCGGCCTGCGCCAGAGCCGGTGCGCCGTGGCCATCGGGTGGGGGCGGGTCGCGAACCCTTCGCCCACGCGCAGCTCGCGGGTCTTGAGCCAGTCCTTCCACTCCTTGTCGCCACGGCCCAGGTCCATGAGCCGCACGCCCTCCCGCCCGGCGGCCTCGGCCATCCGGAGGTGCATGATCAACCCGGGTGAGTAGTAGCGGAGTTCGGGGTCGTACGCGGTGAACCAGGCGGCGAACAGCGTGCGCGAGGTCGGTCCGAAGTGCGCGGCCACCGGCCGGTCACCGGCGTACAGCACGGACAGCACGCCGTTGAAGTGCTCCTCACGGACCCGGAAGAGATGGTCCACCAGGTCCACGATCCAGGGCCGCGCGAACCGGTCCATCCGTCCCGTCCTGCGGTACTGGGCGGACTTCCAGCGCATGAGGGTGCGCAGCACCCGCGGATCGCGCTCGTCGTAGACGAACCGCATCTCGCCCAGGTCGCGTCCCAGGCGGCGTTCCTTCTTCAGCGTCGTCTTGGCCAGTCCCGGGTAGGCGCCGCGCAGCCACTCGGCGTAGGTGCCCTCGCCGACCTTCAGGTCTATCGCCGGTGAGGCGAACGTCCCGGTGACATGTCTGCCGAAGGGTCTCTGCTCCTCGACGAGGTGGTCGAACTCGAAGACGGACAGCCCGCAGGCCCGCAGCAGTTCCTGCGTGTCCCAGGTGACCCCGGGGCGGTGCACCAGGGCCTGACAGTCGGAGAGGCCGAGACCGATGGCCCGGCCGACGCCCAGGGAGTTGCGCTCGTACGGGAAGAAGCCGACGGGCTCCCCTCTCTCGTGGAGGACCGCCACGTGCGCCCCGCCTCGGTACCTGTCGATCCCCGCCGCGAACTCCGGGGCCAGGAACGGGTTGGCGTAGTCGGGCGACTCGTCCATCACCCGATGCCAGGCCAGGAGGAGCGAACTGCCCAGCTCCTCCGGTCTGTGGATCGTGATCTCCACCTCAGATCAACCGCCCTTCCGCGGGCTCCGCGAGGGACGTTCCGTTCGCGGCGCGGCCGCCTAAGGCGTGAGGATCGTTGTTCATCGATCGCACGGCCGACCGCCCCCCATTCCCCCATGACGCGTCTCGAACTGTTCCGCGAGGCTCAAACGTCGCGAATCAGTACGCAAGCTGTCAAGGGTGTCTGTCGTAACGGAAGAGTGGGAATTGGCCTGCCCGGACCCGACCAGGCCGTCCGGCCTCGGGTCCGGGCAGCGGATCAAGGGCCGATCCACTCGTCGTTCACCCGGCGCATGAGGCGCCGCAGGGGGTGGAAGCCGTCGCGGGAGAGGCCCGGTGGCATACCGCCCGCCCGGCCGAGCGACACCACGCGCTGCACCCCGGCGCAGGCGAGGGCGTCGCGCGGTGCCGCCTTGCGCGTGTCCGGGTGGACGCCGACGGCCTGCGGTAGGAGGAAGTGGTGGCCGTGATCCCTGGCGGCGGTGCGCGGCGCCGCGGCGTCGGAGCCTCTGTTCGGCTCGCCGAGCCCGACGGCGAGGCGGTGGCGCCCGGTCATGACGTGCTCGCGGATGAAGTCGCGCCGGGCCGCATCGCCTCAGCGGAACACCGTGATCAGGCCGCGGTCACCGGCTCGGCGCGACAGGCTCCTTGCCCCACCCCCGCCCGCCACCTACGCTGAGTTTGTGCCGCTAATAAACAAAGCCCGTTCGCACAGTGTCGTGCGGGGCCCCGACGACCTCCCCCGCCTGCGTGGCGCCATCACCGCCTTCTTCGCCCTCGACGGCTTCGTCTTCGCGGGCTGGGTCGTGCGCATCCCGGCCATCAAGGAGCAGACCGGCGCCTCGGTGAGCGACCTGGGGCTCGCGCTGCTCGGCGTCTCCGCCGGAGCGGTGATCACCATGACGCTCACCGGCCGGCTGTGCCGCCGCTTCGGCAGCCATCCGGTGACCGTCGTCTGCGGCATCCTGCTGGCGCTGAGCGTGGCCCTGCCCCCGCTGACGCACTCGGCGGTCGCGCTGGGGCTGGTCCTGCTCGTGTTCGGAGCGGCGTACGGCGGTATCAACGTCGCCATGAACAGCGCCGCCGTCGACCTGGTGGCCGCGCTGCGGCGGCCTGTCATGCCGAGCTTCCACGCGGCGTTCAGCCTGGGCGGCATGATCGGCGCGGGGCTCGGCGCACTGGTGGCGGGTTCCTTGTCCCCCACCCGGCACCTGCTCGCGCTCACCGTGATCGGCCTGCTGGTGACCGCCCTCGCCGGACGCACCCTGCTGAGCCACGAGCCTCCGGCGCCCCCGGAGCGCGGACAGTCGCACACGAAGCACACCCCGCGTCGCCTCGACGCACGCACCCGGGGGCTGGTGTTCGTCTTCGGCCTGATCGCCCTGTGCACCGCGTACGGCGAGGGTGCCCTGGCCGACTGGGGAGCCCTCCACCTGGAACAGGACCTGCGGGTCCACCCGGGCGTCGCGGCCGCCGGCTACTCCTGCTTCGCGCTCGCCATGACCATCGGCCGGGCCGGCGGTACGACGCTGCTGGAACGGCTGGGCCGCACACGGACACTGGTGGGGGGTGGCGCCACGGCCGCCACCGGCATGCTGCTCGGCGCGCTCGTTCCCTCCGTGTGGGCGGCCCTGCTCGGCTTCGCGATCACCGGGCTCGGACTCGCCAACATCTTCCCCGTCGCCGTCGAACGCGCGGGCGCCCTCGCCGGCCCCGGCGGTGTCGCCATCGCCTCGACACTCGGCTACGGCGGCATGCTCCTGGGCCCGCCCGCGATCGGGTTCATGGCCGACTGGTTCTCGCTGCCCATCGCCCTCACCAGCGTGACGGCGCTGGCGGCGCTGGCCGCGCTCATCGGGTTCGGGACGCGCCGGGCGGCCGTGGGCTGACGGCACGTCGCCCCTGGTCCCCGCCGGGCACCCCTGCGGACCGGGCGGGCGTGCTCCACCTCACAGCGGGCGAGGGAGCCGGGCGGGAACAACCCAGGGGCATCGGCCGTTGATCCGTACGTGGCTGCGGAGGGGACAGTGTCCCCGGGTCTCACCTACAGCCCATGGGGACGATCGTCCGGCTGAAGCCCCATGGAGCGTTCCGCCGCGAGGCGACCGCCCTCCGTCGGCCACGACATACGGCCCCGGCTGGTCTCCCCCGTCCAGCCGGGGCTTCTCCTTGCCCGCCGCCGGCGCCGACAGCCGCCGGGTCGGCCCACCGTGCGTCGGCAGTGACCCCCGTCGTGTGACGCGATGGGCGTCCGCGGCCCCCGGAGCCCACGACGTCCGGCACACTCGCCGCATGGAGATTCCGGAGTTCGTGGAGAGCCTGGACCAGGAGGGCCGGTCGCTCGCCGCGGCGGCCGAGCGGGCGGGGCCCGACGCCAAGGTGGCGACCTGCCCGGGGTGGCAGGTGCGGGATCTGGTGCGGCACACGGGCATGGTGCACCGGTGGGCGGCGGCGTTCGTCGCCGAGGGGTACGCCGCGTACCACCCGGACGGCGGCCTGCCCGAGCTGGACGGCGCCGAACTGCTGGCCTGGTTCAGGGACGGCCACCGCCGCCTGGTCGACACGCTCGCGGCCGCTCCGCCCGACCTGTCCTGCTGGAGCTTTCTGCCCGCGCCCTCGCCGCTCGCCTTCTGGGCACGGCGGCAGGCGCACGAGACGACCATGCACCGGGTCGACGCGCAGTCGGCGCTCGGCGAGACGCCGGACACGGTGACGCGGGGCTTCGCGGTGGACGGGATCGACGAGTTGCTGCGCGGCTTCCACGGACGTCCGAGGAGCCAGGTGCGTTCCCGCACGCCCCGGGTGCTGCGGGTGCGCGCCACCGACGTGGACGCGGTGTGGACCGTACGGCTGTCGCCCGAGCCGCCGGTGAGCGAGTGGGGCGTGGCGGCGGGCGGGGACGTCGACTGCGAGTTGGCGGGGCCCGCGGCACGGCTCTATCTGGCGCTGTGGAACCGGCTGCCGTTCCCGGACTTGACCGGTGACGCCTCGCTCGCCGCGCTGTGGCGGGAGAAGTCCGGCATCACCTGGGGCTGAGACACCGGAGCCCGACCGGGTCGGTCCGGGTCGGTCCGCGTGCGAGGGCGGCCCGCGCGTGGTCGTCTCCGACCTGCGTTTCGCGTGTGGTGGCCTCCGCCCTGCGGTCCGCGGTGTCAGTCGCCGGTGGCCGTCCCGCCCGCCAGCATCCGCGTCAGCACCGCCCGCTGCACGGGGAGCACCTCGGCATGGAGCGTTCGTCCCTTCGGAGTGAGGCAGACGCGCACCCCCCGCCGGTCCTCCGGACACATGCCGCGCGTCACGAGACCGTCCTTCTCCAGGCGGGCGATCAGCCGGGACAGGGCGCTCTGGCTCAGATGGACGCGGTCGGAGATCTCCTGGACGCGGTAGGAGCAGTCACCGTCGGACGCGGTGCCCCCGGCCAGCACGTCCAGCACCTCGAAGTCGCTTGCGCCCAGGCCGTGTCGGTGCAACTCGCGGTCGAGCTCGCACAGGGTGCGCGCATGCACCGCGAGGAGGTCACGCCACTGGTCCACGAGCACCTGCTCGGCCTTCTTCGCCGCCATGGGCGCACCGTAGCAAAGAATCGAGTTTGTTGCATCGGAATTAAATGCACTTGCATCCCATGCATGTGCATGTACTGTCTCCCGCATGACCTCTCCGCTCACCACCCCCACCACCGAGGGACGCTGGACCCCACGGCTGTGGGGCACCCTGCTGGTGCTCTGCGCCGCGATGTTCCTGGACGCGCTGGACGTGTCGATGGTCGGCGTCGCCCTGCCGTCCATCGGCTCCGAACTGGACCTCTCCACCTCGACGCTGCAATGGATCGTCAGCGGCTACATCCTGGGATACGGCGGACTGCTCCTCCTCGGCGGCCGCACCGCCGACCTGCTGGGCCGCCGCCAGGTCTTCCTGGTGGCCCTGGGCGTCTTCGCGCTCGCCTCGCTGCTCGGCGGACTCGTCGACTCGGGCCCGCTGCTGATCGCCAGCCGCTTCATCAAGGGCCTCAGCGCGGCGTTCACCGCCCCGGCGGGCCTGTCGATCATCACCACGACCTTCGCCGAGGGCCCCCTGCGCAATCGCGCCCTGTCGATCTACACGACCTGCGCGGCCACCGGCTTCTCCATGGGCCTCGTACTGTCCGGCCTGCTCACCGAGGCCAGTTGGCGCCTCACCATGCTGCTGCCCGCGCCCATCGCGCTGCTCGCCCTGCTCGTCGGCCTGAAGCTGCTGCCGCGCAGCGAACGCGAGAAGGACCACAACGGCTACGACATCCCCGGCGCCGTCCTCGGCACGGCCTCGATGCTGCTGCTGGTGTTCACCGTCGTCCAAGCCCCCGAGGTCGGCTGGGCCTCGACCCGTACCCTCCTGTCCTTCCTCGCCGTGGCCGTCCTGCTCACCGTCTTCGTCCGTGTCGAGCGGCGCTCGCCGGGGCCGCTGATCCGGCTCGGCGTACTCCGCTCCGGCAGTCAGATCCGCGCCCAGCTCGGCGCGATGGCGTTCTTCGGCTCGTACGTCGGATTCCAGTTCCTGGTGACGCTGTACATGCAGTCGCTGCTCGGCTGGTCGGCCCTGCACACCGCGCTCGCCTTCCTGCCCGCCGGCGCGCTGGTCGCGCTCTCCTCCACGAAGGTCGGCGCCGTCGTCGACCGCTTCGGGACCCCGCGGCTCATCGCGGTGGGCTTCGTGCTCATGGTCGTCGGCTACGCGCTGTTCCTGCGCATCAGCCTCGACCCGGTGTACGCGGCCGTGATCCTGCCGACCATGCTGCTGATCGGCGCGGCCTGCGCGCTGATCTTCCCCTCGCTCAACATCCAGGCCACCAACGGTGTCGACGACCACGAGCAGGGCATGGTCTCGGGTCTGCTCAACACCTCCGTCCAGGTGGGCGGCGCCCTCTTCCTGGCCGTGGTGACGGCCGTCGTGACCGCGAACTCCTCGGCGGGTTCCTCGCCGCAGGCCGTCCTCGACAGCTACCGGCCCGGTCTGATCGTGGTGACGGGGATCGCCGTGGCGGGGCTGCTGATCACGCTGCCGGGGCTGCGGACCCGGCGCCCGCGGCAGACCGTCGTGGTCGCACGGTCCATGGGGAACGACTCCACGGGGAACGACTCCGGACGGGAGGACTCCGTACGGGAGGATTCGGAGGGGCGGGTGGCGATCGGCGACTGATCCGGTTCGCCGGCGACCTCAACTCACCTCGTCGACGCGGCACTTCGGCCCGGCGCTTCGACCCGACGCGCCCGGCGGGCAACCCCTTGCCCGCCGGGCGCACCGCCGTGACAGACTCGGACCATGGGGAGACGCGCGCAGGAGCAGCGGGACGCGATGACGGTCGAGATCGGGTACGCGCTCCTCAGCGCGACCTTCGCTGCGGGCCTGGCGCTGGGCGCCGTATCCGGCCCCGCGCTGCTCTTCGATCTCCCGCTCACCATCGAGAAGGGCCTGATCACCTCAGGGGTACTGCTGGCGACCGCGCTCTTCGCGGTACGCGTGGTCACGGTGCTCGTCCGCTTCGGCCGCGCGGCCGGCACTCACCCGAGCCACCCCGGCCGCACCAACCCCGACTCATAGGCCAGCACGACCAGTTGGGCCCGGTCACGGGCGCCGAGCTTCACCATCGTGCGGCTCACATGGGTCTTGGCCGTGAGCGGGCTGACGACCAGACGCCGCGCGATCTCGTCGTTGGACATTCCGATACCGACCAGGGCCATCACCTCCCGCTCCCGCTCGGTGAGCCGGACGAGCGACTCCGCGGCCGCGGGCTCCTTGGAGCGGGCCGCGAACTCCGCGATCAGGCGGCGCGTCACTCCCGGTGACAGCAGCGCGTCGCCGCCGACCACCGCCCGCACCGCGCGCAGGAGTTCGTCCGGCTCGGTGTCCTTGACGAGGAAGCCGGACGCCCCGGAGCGGATCGCCTCGAAGACGTACTCGTCGAGCTCGAAGGTGGTGAGCATGACCACCTTCACGTCCTTCAGGTCCGGGTCGTCGGTGAGACGGCGGGTCGCGGCGAGGCCGTCGAGCAGCGGCATGCGGATGTCCATCAGGACGACGTCGGGGCGCAGTTCGCGCACCTTGCGCACCGCCTCCTCGCCGTCGGCCGCCTCACCGGCCACCTCCAGATCCGCCTGTGCGTCGAGCAGCGCCTTGAAGCCCGCCCTGACCAGTGACTGGTCGTCGGCGAGCAGGACGCGAATCACCGGTCCCGCCGCGCCGTCCATCGGTCCTCCCGCGCCGTCCACCGGTCCTCCCGCGCCGTCCACCGGACCTCCCCCGCCACCCACCGGCTCTCCTGCGTCATCTGCCGGCTCTCCTTCACCGTTCACCGGTCCTCCTTGACCTTCAGCGGGAGCACGGCCAGCACCCGGAAGCCTCCGTCGTCGCGCGGGCCCGCCTCGATCGTGCCACCGAGGGCGGCGGCCCGCTCCCGCATACCGGCCAGCCCGTTGCCGCTGCCGCCCACGTCGGTGCCGGTCGCGGGCCCGTCGTCGTCGATCCGCAACCGCAGCGTGCCCTCAGCGGATTCGAGCCGCACGCGCGCGTGCCGCGACCCCGAGTGACGTACGACATTGGTGAGGGCCTCCTGGACGATACGGAACGCGGCGAGGTCGGTACCCGGCGGAAGCTTCGGAACGCCGCCGGGTTTCTCGATCCCGACCGTCAGACCCGCGCTCGCCGCCTGTTCGACGAGGTCGGGGAGCCGGTCGAGCCCGGGCGCCGGCGCGCGCGGCGCCTCCCCCGGCGTACGGAGTGTGTCGAGCACCTGGCGGACCTCGCCGAGCGCCTCCTTGCTGGCCTCCTTGATGGTGGTGAGCGCCGTGCGCGCCTGTTCCGGGTCGGAGTCGAGAAGCGCGAGGCCGACGCCCGCCTGGACGTTGATCACGGAGATGCTGTGGGCGAGGACGTCGTGCAGTTCACGGGCGATCCGCAGCCGCTCCTCGTCGGCGCGCCGGGCGGCGGCCCGCGCGCGTTCGGCACGGTCGCGGGCCCACTGCTCACGGCGTATCCGGGCCAGCTCCGACGCCACCAGGATCACCACGCCCCAGGTGATGAAGCCGAGTTCCTGGCTCCAGGAGCCGGCCCGGTCCCCCGCGGGCGGCAGCCATCGGTAGAGCCAGTGCCCCACCAGCAGATGGCCGACCCACAGCATGCCGACGGCCGTCCAGGCGGCCCAGCGGCGCCCCGCGACAACCGCGGCGAAGCAGCCGACGGCCACGGTGACGAAGACGGGCCCGTACGGATATCCGGCGGCCAGATAGACCAGCGTCGCCGCGGCCGTGCCGAAGGCGACGAACACCGGGTACCGCTGCCGCCACAGCAGCAGGCCGGTGCCGAGGATCAGCAGCACCCTCGCGAAGAGGTCCAGGGGGGTGCGTTCGCCGTCCTGGGCGTGCGCCGCGAACTGGGAACCGCCCAGCACGAAGACGGTGAGCAGCAGGGTCGAACGCCACGGCCACCGGTCACCGTGCCCACCGCGCCGACCGCCATGGTCCTCGGCGCTCCATCGGTGCCACCCCGGTGGCCCGTGCCGCCACCACGGCGGTACCCCGCCCCACACCGGGGACCTGGGGGTTCGCTGCTCTTCCATGACGGTCACGCTAGACGGCACGGGCCGCCGGGGGCGTCAGCCGGACGAGGTGATCACGCGTACTCCCCACGGAGTACCACCCGATCTCTCCACGGAATACCACCCGGTCGTCGTCAGGGACCGGCCGTGCCGTTCCCCTTGCCCGGGGTCCCGGTCGGCTCGGGATACACCAGGCCGACGCCGTGGGCGAGTTGGTCCACCGCGTGCCGGAAGAACGGCTCGCGATCCTCCACGAGCCGGTTGAACTGGCCGAAGAGCTCGAACCCGATCAGCCCGTAGAGCTGGGCCCAGGCGGCGACGAGCGCCGCGACCGCCTCGGGCGGCAGGTCGGGCGCGAGGTCGGCGGCCATCCGCTGCGCCTCGGCCTTCAGCTCGGGCGGCAGCGGGGTGCGGGCCACCCCCTTGCCCCGATACGCGTCCCGCACGATGCCGACCAGCAGCAGCCCGACGCGGGAGGCGGCCGGGATGGTCGTGTCCGGCGCGGTGTAGCCGGGCACGGGCGAACCGTAGATGAGCGCGTACTCGTGCGGCTGCGCCAAGGCCCAGCGGCGCGCCGCCACGCACACCGCGATCCAGCGCTCGCGCGGCCCGGCGCCCGCGACCTGCGCGTGCGCCGCCTCCGCGCTCTCGCCGAGGGAGTCGTAGGCGTCGATGATGAGCGCGGTCAGCAGGTCGTCACGGCTGGGGAAGTAGCGGTAGAGCGCGGAGGAGACCATGCCGAGCTCCCGGGCGACGGCTCTGAGCGAGAGCTTGGCGGCGCCCTCCGCGGCGAGCTGTCTGCGCGCCTCTTCCTTGATGGCCGCGGTGACCTCGATCCTGGCTCGGGCGCGTGCTCCGCGTGCGGTACTCATGCGGGAAAGTGTGCCACGTTTTCAGAGCAGTGCACACAAACGAGAGCGGCGCACACATTCAAGAGCGGCGCACACTTACGAGAGCACTGCTCTTGATTTGGATCACCGATCTCATGCAGACTGCTCTCAAGCGAGAGCAGTGCTCACAAAAGCGAGCAGCGCTCCCACTCAGAGAGCGGCGCTCTCGCAACCGATGGGGGTCATCATGTCCACGCACGTCCAGAAGCCCGGCTGGTTCACCGTCAACGTCTTCAACCGCTGCGTGGCGTTCATGACCCGCCGCGGTCTCAGCGTCTGGGGCTCCCGCGTCCTGGCCGTCCGTGGCCGCAAGAGCGGCGCGTGGCGCACCACCCCGGTCAATCTGCTCACCGTGGACGGACAGCAGTACCTGGTCGCCCCCCGCGGCCACGTCCAGTGGACGCACAACATGCGGGCCGCGGGCGGCGGCGAACTGCGCCTCGGCAAGAGGGTGGACACGTTCACCGCGACCGAGGTCGGCGACGACGACAAGGTTCCGCTGCTGCGTGCCTACCTCAAGCGCTGGAAGGCGGAGGTCGGTGTCTTCTTCGGTGGCGTCGGCCCCGACTCGTCCCCCGAGGAGCTGCGGCGCATCGCCCCCGACCACCCGGTCTTCCGTATCACGGTCACGAGCTGACCGACCGAGAGCCGACGGACACTCCCGTCAGCCACCGGCCACTCCACAGCCACGGACGCGGTCACGGACGCGGTCACGGAGACGGACGCAGACACGGCTCCGCGACCAACGGTCACTCCGTGGTCGCAGTGCTCTCGGCAACCGTCGGCGCGGCGACGGCCGAGCGCCGGTCGAACGCGGACAGGGCGCGCCCTGCCATCGGGTGGGAGCGCACCATCTCGCCCAGCGTGGTCGATCCACGGGTGATCCCGGCGAACGCCCTCCAGGCGGGCCGGAAACTGGTGATCGCCGCGTGGAGCATGCCCGGCCGACGCTCGAAGGCCGCGAGCATGCTCTTGCCGACGGCCATCTCGACGCCGAGCCCCGCCTTGATGGCGAAGGCGTAGTTGAGCGCCTGACGGCGGGTGTCCACCGCGTCGTGCGCCTCGGCGATCCGTACCGCCCACTCGCCCGCGAGCCGCCCGGAGCGCAGCGCGAAGGAGATGCCCTCGCGGGTCCAGGGTTCGAGCAGCCCCGCCGCGTCGCCGCAGACCAGTACGCGCCCGCGCGACAGCGGGGAGTCCTCGGCGCGGCAACGCGTCAGGTGCCCGGAGGAGATGCTCGGCTCGAACCCGGCGAGCCCGAGCCGGGCGATGAAGTCCTCCAAGTACCGCTTGGTGGCGGCGCCTTCGCCGCGCGCGGAGATCACGCCGACGGTGAGCGTGTCCCCCTTGGGGAACACCCAGCCGTAACTGCCCGGCATGGGACCCCAGTCGATCAGGACCCGTCCCTGCCAGTCCTCGGCGACGGTCTCCGGCACCGGGATCTCCACCTCCAGGCCGAGGTCGACCTGGTCGAGCTTCACCCCGACGTGCGCCCCTATGCGGCTGGCGCTGCCGTCCGCGCCGACGACCGCCCGCGCCAGCACGGCCTCGCCGCCCTGGAGGACGACGGCGACGGTGCGCCGGTCGGGCACGGCGGACCCGTGCTGCTCGACCCGCGAGACCGTCACTCCCGTGCGCAGCTCGGCGCCCGCCTTCTGGGCGTGCTCGACGAGCTGCTGGTCGAACTCGGGCCGGTTGATGAGCCCGAACAGCATCTGCTTGGAGCGCCGGGTGCGGGTGAACTTGCCGTCGAGCGAGAACGTCACCGCGTGCACCCGGTCCTGGAGCGGTAGCTCGAAGCCGGGCGGCAGGGCGTCGCGCGAGGGGCCGATGATGCCGCCGCCACACGTCTTGTAGCGGGGCAGTTCCGCCTTCTCCAGCAGCAGGACGCTGCGTCCCGCGACCGCTGCCGCATAGGCGGCCGAGGCGCCCGCCGGCCCCGCGCCGACCACGACGACGTCCCACACCCGCTGTTCGTCGTCCGCCGAAGAGTTCTCGCTGCTCACGATGGTCTACTGCTCCCAGTCCAGCCGTCTGCCGCCACGGTCCCGAGCATCCTACGGCGGGCATCGCCGCAGGCCACTGTGGGAGGATCGGGGGCGTATGCGCCCTGCACACCAGGGACCCGCGTACGCACCACCCGATCACTTGTACACAGAAGTACAACGTCGCACCTACAAGGAGCGTGCCCATGTCGTCGAATCCGGTCGCCGAGACCGTCGCCTCGCTCATGCCCGGGGCGCAGGCGGAGCTCACCGAACTGGTGGCCTTCAGGTCGGTGGCGGACTTCGACCAGTACCCCAGGAGTGAGAGCGAGGGCGCCGCGAACTGGGTCGCCGACGCGCTGCGCGCCGAGGGTTTTCAGGACGTGGCGCTGCTCGACACCCCGGACGGCACGCAGTCGGTGTACGGCTTCCTGCCCGGGCCCGAGGGCGCCAAGACCGTGCTGCTGTACGCGCACTACGACGTGCAGCCGCCGCTGGACGAGGCTGCCTGGACGACCCCGCCGTTCGAGCTGACGGAGCGCGACGGCCGCTGGTACGGGCGCGGCGCCGCCGACTGCAAGGGCGGGTTCATCATGCACCTGCTCGCGCTGCGCGCACTGAAGGCGAACGGTGGCGTTCCGGTGGGCGTCAAGGTGATCGTCGAGGGTTCGGAGGAGCAGGGCACGGGCGGTCTTGAGCGGTACGCCGAACAGCACCCGGAGTTGCTGACCGCCGACACCATCGTCATCGGCGACGTCGGCAACTTCCGGCTGGGTCTGCCGACGGTCACCTCGACCCTGCGCGGGATGACGCTCGTTCGCGTCCAGATCGACACGCTGGAAGGCAATCTGCACTCGGGCCAGTTCGGCGGGGCGGCGCCCGACGCGCTGGGCGCGCTGATCCGCGTACTGGACTCGCTGCGCGCCGAGGACGGTTCGACGACGATCGACGGGCTGACCGGGGACGCGCGCTGGGAAGGCTTGCAGTACGAGGAGGAGGCGTTCCGCAAGGACGCCAAGGTGCTGGACGGGGTCGAGTTGATCGGCTCGGGTACGGTCGCCGACCGCATCTGGGCGCGTCCGGCCGTCACCGTGCTCGGCATCGACTGCCCGCCGGTCGTCGGCGCCACCCCGTCCGTGCAGGCGGGCGCGCGTGCGCTGGTGAGCCTGCGGGTGCCGCCGGGCGTGGACGCGGTCGAGGCGTCCAAGCTCCTGCAGGCCCATCTGGAGGCGCGCACGCCGTGGGGCGCGCGGGTGAGCACCGAGCAGATCGGCCAGGGCCAGCCGTTCCGCGCCGACACCTCCAGCCCGGCGTACACGGCGATGGCCGAGGCGATGGCGGTCGCCTACCCGGGCGAGGAGATGCAGTCCGCGGGCCAGGGCGGTTCCATCCCGCTGTGCAACACCCTCGCCTCGCTCTACCCGCACGCGGAGATCCTCCTCATCGGCCTGAGCGAGCCGCAGGCGCAGATCCACGCCGCGAACGAGAGCGTCTCCCCCGACGAGTTGGAGCGTCTGTCGGTCACGGAGGCGCTGTTCCTCCAGAAGTACGCGGCGAGCTGACCACCCGGCCGAGAGGGGCCCTCGCCACCCGGCGAGGCCTCTCTGGCTTGGCCTGGTGAACAGCCTCCGCTCCGTGCGCCGTTGACCGTCGGCGCCGGACCACCCCGTGTCTGTACGCCGTCGACGTCGGCCGAGGGGTGGCCCGGCATCGACGTCAGCCGAGCGGTATACCGGCCTCCAGGTAGAGCGCGGCGCCGCGCTCCCGCGCCCGCAGGGCCCAGCGCAGCCGCTCGTAGCGCACCGGTGGCAGCAGGTCCGCGGCCTCCCGCTCGGTCACGAAGCGCCAGGCGCGCAGTTCGGGGCCGGGGAGCAGCAGCCGGCGGGCCTCGTCGGAGTCGAGGCGGCCGCCGTCGAAGAGAAAGCGCAGACCGCCGTAGCCCGGGGGTGCGGGCGGCTCCCAGTCCACCACCAGCAGACCGGGTACGTCCTCGAGCCGTATGCCGGTCTCCTCGGCGACCTCGCGCATGCCGGCACGCGCGGGAGCCTCTCCCGGTTCGACGACGCCGCCGGGAAACTCCCAGCCCGCCTTGTAGGTGGGGTCGACGAGCAGCACCCGGTCCTCCTCGTCGAAGAGAAGAACTCCGGCGGCGACGGTCTCGGAGGTCGGTTCGGGGGTCTGCACGATGTCGCACGCCGACGCGTCACCGGTGCGTACGGCTTCGGCGACGCGCACCGCGGTGTCGTACGGGGTGAGGGCGCTGGTGTCGACGGGGTGGGCGTCGGCGGTGAGCCAGGAGGCGAGCGCCGCGCGGTAGGGCTCGATGTGGTCGTAGGACCACTGACGCACCCGTATCTCGCCGTCGGGGAGGTCCTCGGGTATCTCCCGGCCGGCTATGCGCGCCCGCAGGATCGTTTCCGCCGGGGCGAGGAGCACATGGCGTACTTCGATCCGGCGCGAGGCGAGGCCGCCGAAGATCTCGTCACGGTACTCCTGGCGCAGCAGGGTCATGGGAACCACGAGCACGCCGCCGAGCTCGGCGAGCAGGGCGGCAGCGGTGTCGACCACCAGGCGCCGCCAGATCGGCAGGTCCTGGAAGTCGCCGACTTCGGCGAGGCGTTTGGCGGGCAGCAGGTGCGCGAGCTCGCCGCCGATCACCTCGGGGTCGAAGAGCGTGCTGTTCGGGATCAGGTCGATCAGTTCCCGTGCGGTGGTGGTCTTCCCCGCACCGAACGCTCCGTTGATCCAGACGATCACGGACAGTTCCCCCTCTTCTATTGGCCCCCTGAGGCTTGCCCGCTTCACCCTGCCACGGAAACCAGCCGCAGATGAGGGAGCCGACGGCGCGGCGCCGGTGCTCCGTCCCGGGGAGCACCGGCGCCGCGTGTCCGTCCCGGCGCCTCAGCCGTCCTGGCCGAGCGCGGTGTCGTCCACGGCCAGGCTGTCGCTGCTGAGCGTGTGGTCGAGGCTGCTGAGCGTGTCCTTGACGGGCAGGTCGCCCAGGGAGTCGCCATCGACGGCGTGGGACGGGGTGATCGCCGCGACGACGAACCCGGTGGCGAGGGAGGCGATGGCGAGCATGCTGCGCTTCTTCATGCCCGGTTCAACTCCGAACGCGACAAGGAGTCACGGGTGGGTCACGCAACTCCCGCTCCTCCCCTTCGGACACATCAGCGGCACTACCGTCATCCCACTCGAATCACCTCAGGGGGGACGACATGACCAACCCGTACACGACACCACCCGCCGCATCGGCCCGCACCGGTCCGGGCTGGGCCCGCAAGCGCTACGTACTGCCCGCGCTGGCCGTGGCCCTCTTCATCGGCGTCGGCATCGGCCACAGCGGCGGGGACACCACCGAGTCCGCCGCGGCGAAGCCCGGTCCGACCACCACCGTCACCGCCACGACGACCGCGACCGCGACGCGGACGGCCACGGAAACGGTCACGGCGACGCCCGCCGCGACCGTGACCGTGCGGAGCACGAGGACCGTACGCGCGACGGTCACCGCGGGGCCCGCCGCCGCGGGCGGTGGCGGCAGCGACGACAGCGGCGGGGGCTCCGTGTACTACGAGAACTGCGCCGCGGCCCGGGCGGCGGGTGCCGCGCCCGTCCACGTGGGAGACCCCGGCTACGGCCGCCACCTCGACCGCGACGGGGACGGCGTCGGCTGCGAGTGACGCGCGGCTCAGCCCTTGGTGGACCCCCGTGCCAGGCCCGCGACGAAATGCCGTTGCAGGAGCAGGAAGACCAGGATCGTGGGGAGGGCGACGAGGACGGAGCCCGCGGCCACGACCTCGCCCGCCCGTCCCGGCTCGTACCCGCTCCCCGATCGGGCCGCTTCCTCGCGTCTTTGGTCGGGAAGGCTTCTGACAGCAGCGAGCCCCGCACCGGGCGCTGTTCCGGGCGGGGCATCAGCAACAACCCGACTGGATCGTTGGGATGTTGACGACCATGCTACGGACGGCCACTGACAACGCGGGCCGGCTGCGCCGCCGAGCCGCCGAGCCGCCGACACACAGATGATCCGCTCGGCCCGGCTCCTACGTCGCTCGTCCCTCGATGCCACGGCAACGACAGAGACGAAAGCATCAGGACGGGCCTAACGGACACCACGCCTAACGGACACCGCGTTGGAAGAACGCGAGCATTTTCCGGCCGGCGTCCGGCGACGTCAGGATTTCCTGGACGTCCGCGGACTGCCGGCCTGCAGCGCTGGTGCGTTCGAACATCTCGCGTTCGTACTCTTTGACGGCGGCGGGAAAGTCGTCCGGGTGCGCGGCCAGCGCGAGGCCGAGCAGGGCGCCGTCGAGCAGCGCCATGTTGGCGCCCTGCCCCACCGGCGGCATCAGGTGCGCGGCATCACCGAGCAGGGTGACGTCCGGCGCCGACGGCCAGGTCAGGCCGACCGGGAGAGTGGTGAGGGACCGCGGCAGGACCGTGTCGTCGCAGGCTGCGATCAGTGCGGTGAACCGTGAGTCCCAGCCGGTGAAGAGGTCGATCAGCCGCATCCGGGCGGCGGCCGGATCGCCGAACGGGACCCCACTGGTCGCGAACCAGTCCTCGGTGGTGTTGTAGAAGCCGAGGTAGACGCGTACGCGGCCGTCGCCGTTCCGCTGCGCCGACAGGGACTGTCCGTCGCCGAGCACCCAGTAGTTGCCGCGCCCCACCATCGCGGCGAGGTCGGGGTGAGTGCGGTCGATGTCGGGAATACCGAGCTCGACGACGCTTTGGCCCGTGTGCGCCGGGCGGGCGTCGGTGAGCAGCGCGCGGACCCGGGAGTCCGCGCCATCGGCGCCGACCAGCAGATCATACGTCGCACTGCTGCCGTCGGCGAAGTGCAGCAGGCCATGGTCGGCGGCTTCGAACGCGTGGCCCCAGCGCACCGCGTGTTCGGGGAGAGAGTCCAGCAGCAGGCTGCGCAGATCGGCACGGTCGACCTCAGGTCGCTCGAGCGGGGCGTCGTCGGGCGTATCCTCCTGCAGCAGCAGAGTGCCGTCCGGCTCGAGAAGCCGCAGGTCCTGGCCTTCACGACGGGCAATCGCGTGGAACTGGTCGATCAGGCCGGCCTCACGCATCGCCCGCTGCCCGGTCCCGGAGTGCAGATCAAGCATGCCGCCCTGACCGCGCGCGCCTCGCGACGATTCCCGTTCGTACACGACGGCGTCGATGCCGTTCACGTGCAGCACACGGGCCAGGGCCAGGCCGCCCAGTCCGGCTCCGACGACGGTGATGGTCATGGTTGCCTCCGATGCGCCGTATTGCCTGCTCGCGGGAGATCGACCCGTGGTGCGCGCGGGCCACCACCGGCGGGGCGCCGAACGCGACCCCGGACTCGCCGATCGCCTCGGCCGGGAACCAGGTCAGCCGGTCGGCGTCGGCCGGCTCGGCGAGGCGCGACCACCGGCGCGTACCGGCCGGCGGCGACGGCCTGCCAGGCGCCCCGCTGTGCCTCGGCGGGCGCGGCGAACGTGCCGGTGAACGACGCCACGGTCGTCGGCGAGAACGGCGTCGGCGCATCGTCGCTCACGCCCCGGTCCTCGTCTGTCCCACCGACGGGTTCCGGCCCGCTGATCAGCCGGTTCACCGGCGGAGCCGGGACGCGAGGACCGTGCGCACGACCTCGGCCACATTGCCCGCGGCGGATCCGTCCTCTCCTCCGGGTTCCGGTTCCAGCACACGCTGGATCCGCTGCAGCAGCTGGTTGGTCGACCGCCAGAGCGGGACGAACATGCCGGCCGCCGGCCCGACGCCCTGGATCGGGCCGTTGGACAGCTCGGTGACCTTCTTGGCGATCGTGACCGTTGCCGGGTCCCGCAGGATGAGGTGCACCTCGTCGTCGACCAGCCGGATTTCCATCCTGCGCGCGGCGGCCTCCTCCGGGTTCGCGTCCGTGGTCGTCTCCGGATCCAGTTCGTCGATCTTGGCGGCGACCGCGTCCGGGTCGACCCCGAGTTCGCGCAGCACCCTGGCCGCCATGCTGTTCTCCGCCCGCAGCATCGCCTCGAGCAGGTGATGGCTGCCGACCGGTGCGCCACCGGCCAGCGCGCTGGCCGCGGACACGGTGTCCTCGGTGGCAGGTGTGCCGGCCGGCCATGGGCCGGTCTCGACGTCCTGCGATCCCTCCAGTGACGCCAGCACCACGGCACGGATCTTGCTGACCGGGTTGATCCGCTCGGCGAGCACCTTCGCGCCGACGCCCTCGCCTTCCCCGGTGACCAGGGCAAGCAGGATGTGTTCCGTACCGATGTAGGTGTGGTGCAGCTGCTGCGCCTCTCGCAGGGCGAGGTCCAGCGTCTTCTTCGCGCTCGGCGCGAACGGGATGTGGCCGCTCAGCTGCTCCGTGCCGGGCTTGGCCACCGCGGCGATATCGGACTGCGCCGTCTCCTTGTCGTACCCGAGCTGGTGCAGGACTTTCGCCGCCGTGCTGTCCGGCGCGTCGAGCAACCCCAACAGGATGTGCTCCGTGCCGATGTGGTTGTGCTTGAGCAGCCTCGCCTCCTCCTGAGCCGTGACGACCACCTTGCGGGCTTCCACCGAGAACCGTTCAAATGTCATGCCTCCATGGTCGCAACCCTGTCAATACACTGTTATTGATAAGGTCACCGTGCTGAAGGGAGGGTGCGATGGAGACGCCGTCGGACTGGGAGGACCGGCTCGCGCGCTGGCAGAGCGAGCTGGAGCTGTTCGAGCAGCTGGACGAGACACCCTGGGTCACGTTGGCCAAGGCGGAAGCCGAGACCGGCGTTTCCCGCTCGGCCCTGCGGTCCTGGTACCGCAATGGCGAGATCCGGTCCCGGCTGGTGGACGGCCCGAACGGGCCGCAGCGTCTGGTCCAGCTGGACGCGGTGATCGAGCGCGCCGCCGCGTCACCGCGCATTCAGCGCAGGGCGGAACGGGAAGTCAGTCTGGAAGCCCAGGTCACCCTGCTACGGCACCGGGTCGACCAGCTTGAGCTGCGGCTGGCCGCGCTGGAGCGGAAGTGACCGACGCGAGCAGCGCGGGCGCGGAACGGTGCCTCGCCACTCGTCGCCGCTGCCGCACACTTTCCGATGGTCACTGAAGATCAACATGTCGTGTGTGCCGAGGACCTGCATCAGCCTATGAGCACCCGCGCCGTCCGGTACGCGCTGCGCGGGGCGCTCTGAGCCCGCGCTCCGGATGCGCATCCGGGCGAGCCGGGCGAGCCTGAAACCATGCCCGGAGAGCTGCACGTGATCGTGTACCCACCATCCCCGACCGACGGCAGCCGACAGGTGCGCGTCAACGGAGAACTGCTCACCGCACACTCACTGCGCGACCTGGCCGCCTTCCTCCGCTACGCCGGGCTGGAAGGGATCGACGAAGTCGATGTAGCCAACTCAAGGGTGATCGAGTGGCACGGCGGCGGGCCTGAAGCGTGGTCTCCACCGACGTGACGAGCAGCGGCGGCCCACTCCGTCCCTCGGGGCGGGCCTTGCGCATGCCGTCACGGCGTCCCGCGCCTCAACCGAGGTCGGCCGCTGCCGCCTTGTACTCGCCCGCCTGCTTCGGCGTCAGGTAGTGCGACACCCGCACCAGCGTCGTGCCCTGTACGTAGTCGTACTCCGACAGGGCCGGCATCGACTTGGTGACCGCCTGGATGTACTCGGCGCGGGCTTTGGCGTCCGAGGGGCTGGAGAAGGACTCGATGGCACCGCCGCGGTCGACGTCTCCCTTGTCGGTGCCGCTGACGTCGTCGGCGGAGATCCGGCTGTCGGAGAAGGTGACCTTCGACGTGTACTGGCTGGGGCGGCCGAGGAGGTGGTTGGGGTCGTTCTCGGCGGTGACGGTACCGCTGAGTTTCGCCGCGGTGACGGTTGCGGAGATCTTGTCGAACGCGGCGCCGGCGGTCAGCGGCTTGCTCGCGGTGTCCTGCTTCGTGGTGGAGCTGTGCTTCGCGGCGGCCGGGCTCGCAGGCGTTCCGCTGCTGTCCGCCTCGGTGTTGCTGCAGGCCGCGAGGGTGGCGACGAGGAGGGCGGCGGCCGTGATGGTGAGGTTTTTCTTCATTGCGTGATCATGGCGCCTGTGTGTGCGACATGGAACTTCTGTGTCCGAGTTGTGATGGGGCATTCGGGCGCTGACCTGGTGTTTAGCGCCCCGCTTCCCGGCGCGAACCGGACCGCATCTGCCGACTGCGGGGCGCCAGTGACTACCTGACGCCCCGTAAATCCGCGGGTCAGGACCTACCCCTTGGTGGACCCCAGTGTCAGGCCCGCGACGAAGTGTCGTTGCAGGAGCAGGAAGACCAGGATCGTGGGGAGGGCGACGAGGACGGAGCCCGCGGCCAGCAGGTTGTAGTCCGTGAAGAACTGGCCGCGGAGGTTGTTGAGGGACGACGTGATCGGGAGCTTGTCGGGGTTGGAGATGAAGATCAGGGCCCAGAGGAAGTCGTTGTAGATCCAGGTGAACTCGAGGGTCCCGAGGGCCGCGAGGGCCGGGCGGCACAGCGGGAGGGTGATGCGCCAGAACTGGGTCCACACGCCCGCGCCGTCGACGATGGCGGCCTCGAGGATCTCCTGCGGCAGCGTCCGCATGAAATTGGCCAGCACGAAGACGCAGAAGCCCATCTGGAAGCCGATGTTGACGATGATGACGGCCCAGTAGGAGTCGTACATCGTCAGCGAGTCGGACATCCACCACGGCAGCGGGATCCTGTTGAACAGGACGTACAGCGGGGTGACGATGACCTGCTGGGGCAGCAGGTTGCCCGCGGTGAAGAACATCAGCAGGACGAGGCCCCCGCGCAGCTTCAGCCGGGACACGGCGAAGGCGACGAACGAGGCGAGGAAGAGGGTCACGAGGACGGCGGGCACGGCGATGAGCAGGGTGTTGGTGAAGTACTTGCCCATGCCGGATTCGCTGTAGGCGCGGCGGTAGTACTCGAAGGACAGGTGCTTCGGGAAGGAGAAGTAGCCGTTCTGCGCCGTCTCCTCGTACGGGCGCAGCGAGGCGTAGACGGCGAGCAGGAGCGGCGCGAGGAAGGCGAGCGAGACACCCATCAGGAAGATGTGGACGCCGAAGCGGCCGGGGCGCGGCCGGCGGCGGGGAGCGGGCGTCGGCTCCGGAGCGGGCGCCGGGCGCACAGGAGCGCCGGTGCGGATGTCGGCGGTCATCGTTCGCGCGCACCTCGCAGCTCTTGGACCAGGAACGTCACGATGAACCCCAGGGAGACGGTGAGCAGGACGACCGCGATGGCGGAGCCGAATCCGATGCGGCTGGCTTCCCCGATGATGTTGTCGGTGATCAGGACGGAGAGCAGTTCCAGGCCGTTGCGGCCCTTGTTGACCGCGTAGACGATGTCGAACGCGCGCAGCGCCTCGATGACGGTGATGACGCCGACGATCACGTTGACCGGGCGCAGGGTCGGGAAGACGACGCGGAAGAAGGTCTGGCGGGCGTTGGCCCCGTCGATCGCGGCGGCTTCCTTCAGCTGCGGGTCGACGGACTTGAGTCCGGCGAGGTAGAGGATCATGACGTAACCCGTGTGCCGCCAGCTCGCCGCGATCATCATCATCCAGATGTTGAGGTGCGCGTCGCCTAGCCAGTCGATCGGGTTCTCGTGGTTGTTGAGGATCGTGTTGACCACGCCCTGGTCGGTACCGAGGATCAGTTGGGCGATGAAGCCGACGATGGCGAGCGAGAGCACGACCGGCAGGTAGATCACGGACTGGTAGAAGCGGCTGAAGCGTACTCCGCGGTCGATGAGCACCGCGAGGAACAGTCCGAACGGCGTGGCGATCAGGCCGAGGAAGAGCAGCCACAGGACGTTGTGGCGGACGGCGGGCCAGAACGCCGGGTAGTTCTCGAACACGTTCTTGTAGTTGTCGCCGCCCACCCAGTGGATGTCGCCGACGCCGTCCCAGGAGGTGAAGGAGAGCCCGATGGAGGCGAGGGTCGGGCCCCAGATGATGACGATGTCGAGCAGGACGGGTATGCCGAGGAGCACGCCGAGGACGACGGTGTCGCGGCGGGTGAACCGCCGCAGCCGCCGTCGTCCGGCGCGCCGTGGGATGTTGAGCGCCACGGAACGTCTTCCCCCAGTGATCAGCCGACGGGCGACGAGAAGATGGTCTTCTTCTGTCGTTCGATGCTGTTGCAGAGACCGTCGACGTCCTTCGGGTTGCCGATGAAGTCCTGGATCGCCTTGATCATCACGGTCGAGGCGAAGTCCGGACGGGTGTCGCGGTCCATGAACTGCGAGATCTGCTTGGCGCCCGAGACGAGCTGGGCCGACTTCTTCTGCAGGGCGCTGTACTTGGTGGTGTCGGCGCCGTCGTTGACGGCCACGTTGTTGGGGTCGAGGGCGAGGTAGGTGTTCTCGGCGGTGGGGGTGCCCAGCCAGGTCAGGAGAGCCTTGGCACCGTCGAGGTTCTTCGACTTCTTGGCGACCAGGAAGCCGTCGATGGGTGCTTCCACGGCGTCCTGCGCGTACTGCGGGTCGATCTCGGGGAAGGCGAAGAAGTCGATGTCGTCGCGTTCGTTCTCGGGGAACTGGGTGCCGGGGTGCGGCATTCCGAAGACCGCCATGCCCGTCTTGCGCTGCTGCAGGCTCTGCCCGGCCTCCTCCCAGGTCCGGCCGAGGGCGCCCTTCTGGTAGTAGGGCATGACCTCGCGCCAGGTGTCGAAGACGTTCTTCACCTTGGTGTCGGTCCATGCCTCCGTGCCGGCCATCAGGGACTTGTGGAAGTCGTACCCGTTCAGGCGCATGTTGATGTAGTCGAAGGTGCCCATCGCGGGCCAGCCGTCCTTGTCACAGAAGGCGACGGGCGTCCCGTCCTTCGACATCCGCTTGGCCAGCGCGATGAAGTCGTCCCAGGTCTTGGGCTGTTGGTAGCCCTTGGCCTGGAAGAGGCTCTTGCGGTGGAAAACGGCCCACGGATAGTAGTAGTACGGCACGAAGTACTGCTTGCCGGAGTGGGTGGACTGTTCCTTCAGGGCGTCGGAGAAGCCGGTGAAGCCGCTCCACACGTCGCTGATCTCGTGCAGGAGCCCCTTCTCCGCGAAGTACTGCATGCGATACCCCGCGAACCACATGAAGACGTCGTCGGGCGTGCCCTGGAGATAGCGGTTGATGTTCTCCTGGAAGTCGTTGTGGTCCTTGGTGTTGACCTTGACCTTCTTGCCGGACTTCTTCTCGTACGCCGAGAAGGCCGCCGCGTACGCCTTCTTGGGGACCGGGTCCGAGGCGTTGGACCCCACGGTGACTTCGTTCTTGTTTCCGCCGGGTCCGTCGCCACAGGCGGACAGCAGGGCGGGGAGCGTGAGCGCGCCGGCGCCGAGGGCCGCACCACGCAAGAGATTTCGCCGGGACATCCGATGACCTGAGGTGCCTTCGGGCACGACAATCCCCTTCAACGATGACTGTGCCATGTCCCCCTCCTCGGGGTGCCACCCAACACAACCGAACGCGAGGCTTGGATCTCACTCCCATGTCGGAGTGTCGTCAAGGGTTCGGACGAGATATCGAACAACCGTTACCACTTCTCTTCCAACAGAGTTGGACAGGTCCTACCGTAAGCGCGCACCCTTGTCGCGGACATGCAGTCATCCTATCTTTCGCGAGTTCGGAGGAACGTAACGATGCGTCACCTTCCCACCCGCACAACCCGCCGAAGAGTGGTCGGAGCACTCGCGACGGCCCTGTTGTGTACGACCGGCCTGACCGCCCCGGAGGCCCTGGCCGCCCCCGGCCCCACCGAAACCCCCGCGGCCCCCGCCCTGGCCGACGGCCTCGCGCTCACCCCTCCGATGGGTTTCAACAACTGGAACTCCACTCACTGCCGGGCCGAGTTCAACGAGACCATGGTCAAGGGGATCGCGGATCTCTTCGTGGAGAAGGGGCTCAAAGACGCCGGGTACCAGTACGTCAATCTGGACGACTGCTGGGCCCTGCCGTCCCGGAACGCCGACGGCAAGCTGGTACCCGACCCGGCGCGCTTCCCGAACGGGATCAAGGCGGTCGCCGACTACGTGCACGCCAAGGGGCTCAAGCTCGGCATCTACACCAGCGCGGGCACGAAGACGTGCGACAGCGTCGGGTTCCCGGGCGCTCTCGGCCACGAGTACAGCGACGCCCGGCAGTTCGCGGACTGGGGCGTCGACTACCTCAAGTACGACAACTGCAACAACCAGGGCGTGGACGCCAAGCAGCGCTACACGACCATGCGGGACGCGCTGAAGGCGACCGGGCGGCCCATCGTCTACAGCCTCTGCGAATGGGGCGAGAACAAGCCCTGGGAGTGGGCCTCGGACGTCGGACATCTGTGGCGCACGACCGGTGACATCAGCGACAACTGGGGCTCGATGTTGTCGATCCTCAAGCAGAACCTGCCCCTAGCCCCGCACGCGGGTCCCGGTCACTGGAACGACCCGGACATGCTGGAGGTCGGCAACGGCGGCATGACCGACACCGAGTACCGCTCGCACTTCTCGATGTGGTCGGTCATGGCGGCTCCGCTGCTCATCGGTTCGGACCTGCGCAAGGCGTCGGCCGCCACCTTCGACATCCTCGACAACAAGGAAGTCATCGCGGTCGACCAGGACCCCCTGGGCAAGCAGGGCACCGTGCTCTCCTCCGAGGGCGGACGCTGGGTCGTCGCCAAGGAGATGAAGGACGGCAGCCGGACGGTGGCGCTGTTCAACGAGACCGGCAGCGCCCAGCACATCGCCACGACCACGGCGTCCGTGGGGCTGCCGGCCGCCCACGGCTACACCCTGCGCGACCTGTGGCAGCACCGGAGCTACAACACCGCGGGCGCCATCTCCGCGACCGTCCCCGCGCACGGCACGGTCCTCTTCCGCGTCTCGGCCGACCGCCACTGGGCCAAGAACCCGCCCGCCGTCGAACTCGGCCTGGACGGAAGCCCGTTGGCGGAGGCGGGCAAGCCGGTCTCCCTGACGTCGGCGGTGACCGACCTCGGCCGTACGCCCGCGCGGCGCGTCTCGGTGGCGCTGAGCGGCCCGACGGGCTGGAAGGTCGCGTCCGCCTCACCGACCACCGCGGGCACGGTACGCACGGGACACTCCCTGCGTACGAAGTGGCGGGTCACCGCGCCCGAGGGCACGGCCGCGGGATCGTACGACCTGACGCTCAGGGCCACGTACCGCTCGCCGACCGGCATACGCACCGAGAGCGTGCTCCCGCTCACGGTGTCGGTCGTCGTGGCTCCCCCTTCGGGCGTCTCCTACCTCGGCGACCTGCCATGGCTGTCGACGACCAATGGCTTCGGCCCGGTTGAGCGCAACACCAGCAACGGGGAGAGCGCCGCGGGCGACGGTCATCCGATCACTCTCGGCGGAGTCGTCTACGCCAAGGGACTCGGCGCGCACGCCCCGAGCGCCATCGAGTACTACACCGGCAAGCGGTGCCGGACCGTCACCGCGGATGTCGGCGTCGACGACGAGAAGGGCGCCAAGGGCACCGTCGCGTTCGAGATCTGGGCGGACGGCGCGTTGGTCGCCTCGACCGGAGTCCTCACCAACGCCATGCCGGCCCAGCCGGTCTCGGCCGACGTGACCGGCGCCCAGGTCGTCCGCCTCGTCGTCACCGACGGCGGCGACGGCGTCGACTCGGACCACGCGGACTGGGCGGACGCCCGCCTGACCTGCTGATCGGTGCGCCGAGCCGGGGGGAGGCCTCCGGCTCGGCAGCGGGCGGAAACCCGGCCGATCGGCCCCTTGTCGGTCGTCGGCACGACCGGGGCCGGGCCGACCGCGCCGGAGGACTTGGCCCAAGCAGGCTCCCCACAAGGGGCATCGGCCCTGGACCGCAGCCCGGTCGCGGCTCGAGCCACGACCGGGCTGCACTCACTCCCGGCGGATCACCCGCACCTCCGGTCGGCACCCCGGCCCGGACGCGCGAACCGCGGCGCGCGCCCGCTCAGGCGACCCGGGTCGGGCCATCGGCCCCCGACCCGGTGGGCCAACCCAGTCACCGGCCGATCAGCCACGGCTCGGGGCGGCGCTCAGCCCGCGACCCGCTCCGCGGTCGCGCTCGGCTGCCTGCTGAGCGCGGCCGCCGCCGCGCCGACAAGACCGGCGTCCGTGCCCATCAGTGCGGGTGCCACGGTCAGCCGCTGCACGAAGGACAGGGTGGCGTAGTCGGCCAGCGCCTTGCGGAGCGGCTCGAAGAGCACGTCCCCGGCCTTGCCCACTCCCCCGCCGATGACGGCGATGTCGATCTCGACGAGGGTCGCGGTCGCCGCGATGCCCGCCGCCAGCGCCTTCGCCGCGCGTTCGAACGAGGCCACCGCCACCGGGTCGCCCTCGCGCGCGGCGGCGGCCACCGCGGCGGCCGAGGTGTCACCGTCGGGCCCCGGCCGCCAGCCGCCCTCCAGCGCCCGCCGCGCGATGTTCGGACCGCTCGCGATGCGCTCCACGCAGCCGCGCGAACCGCACGGGCAGCGGTCACCGTCGAGGTCCACGCTGATGTGCCCGATGTGGCCCGCGTTGCCCGTGGGACCGGGGTGGAGCTGACCGTTCAGGACCAGCCCGCCCCCGACACCCGTCGAGACCACCATGCACAGGGCGTTGTCATGGCCGCGCGCCGCACCCTGCCAGTGCTCGGCGGCCGTGATGGCCACCCCGTCGCCGATCAGCTCGACCGGCAGGTCCCCGGTCGCCGCGCGGACCCGCTCGACGAGCGGGTAGTCGCGCCAGCCCGCCACGTTCACCGGACTCACCGTGCCCGCGGAGGCGTCCACCGGCCCCGCACTGCCGATGCCGACGGCCCCCGCCCGGCTCCACAGCGGTGACCCGGTCAGCTCGCCGAGCACCTCCTCGACGGCCCCCATCACGGTGTCGCCGTCCTCCTGCGCGGGCGTCGCGCGCTGCGCGCGCAGAAGAATGCGGCCGCGGCCGTCCACCAGCGCTCCGGCGATCTTGGTGCCGCCGATGTCGAGCGCGGCCACGAGGTCGGTGTGCATCAGTGTCAGTTCTCCCGGTGAACCTGGTGAAAGGGGCAGACCGGTCGCGATGGGGGGCGCGGGCCGGAGAATGCGGTGGACAGTGTCTCCCGCATCTGACAACGTTGTCCAGGCTCTATGCTCGACGCCACATCCTCATACAACCCCATGGACCGACGCACCCCCGTGGACAACAAGGACCCGTGGCCCGACAGGGACCGCCGCGTGGACGACGGGAACCGTGGACGACAGGACAGGACAGCGCATCGTGGCAGAGACCGCCCGCCGATCCGAGAACCGCTACGGCAACCGTCCGACCATGAAGGACGTGGCGGCACGAGCCGGGGTGGGCCTCAAGACGGTCTCGCGGGTCGTCAACGGTGAGCCCGGAGTCACTCCGGACACCGAGCGCCGCGTCCAGGAGGCCATCGACGCGCTGGGCTTCCGCCGCAACGACAGCGCCCGGGTGCTGCGCAAGGGCCGGACCGCAAGCATCGGCCTCGTCCTGGAGGACCTCGCCGACCCCTTCTACGGCCCCCTCAGCCGCGCGGTCGAGGAGGTGGCCCGCGCCCACGGCGCGCTGCTCATCAACGGCTCCAGCGCCGAGGACCCCGACCGCGAACAGGAACTGGTTCTCGCCCTGTGCGCACGCCGCGTGGACGGGCTCGTGATCATCCCGGCCGGTGACGACCACCGCTATCTGGAGCCCGAGATCAAGGCGGGCGTCGCCACGGTGTTCGTGGACCGCCCGGCGGGACAGATCGACGCCGACGTGGTGCTGTCCGACAGCTTCGGCGGGGCCCGCGACGGCGTCGCCCACCTGATCGCCCACGGCCACCGCCGGATCGGCTTCATCGGCGACATGCCGCGTATCCACACCGCCGCCGAGCGGCTGCGCGGCTATCGGGCGGCCATGGAGGAGGCGGGCATACCTGTCGAGGACGACTGGATGTCCCTGGGCGTCACCGACCCGCAGCGGGTGCGGAAGGCGGCCGAGGACATGCTGTCCGGCCCCTCCCCCGTGACCGCGGTCTTCGCCGGCAACAACCGCGTCACCGTCACGGTCGTCCGTGTCATCGCCGAGCGCGGCCGGCCCGTCGCCCTCGTCGGCTTCGACGACATCGAGCTCGCCGACCTCCTCGAGCCCGGCGTCACCGTCGTCGCCCAGGACGCCGCCACTCTCGGCCGTACCGCCGCCGAACGCCTCTTCCGCCAGTTGGAGGGCACCCTCATCACCCCGGAGCGCATCGAACTCCCGACCCGTCTGATCACCCGCGGCTCAGGCGAACTGCCGCCCGCGGACTGAGCCGTGGCCGAGCCGGACCCGCGCACTCTCGAAGCGCTAGGCCTCGCCGAGGCGCCCCTCGAGCACCCGCTGAGCTACCCGGGCGCCCGGCCCGAGGAGTCCGTACTCCTCGACGGGGACCGGCTGTTGCCGCTCACGCGCAGGGTGTACGAGGACCGCGTCCCGGTCCTCGCGGTCGGCTCCAACGCCTGCCCGGCCCAACTCCGGCACAAGATGGCGCAGTCCGGGGTGTCGGGCACGATCCCTATGGTGAAGACGCGGGTCTTCGGCCTCGGGGTCGGCGTCTCGGCCCATGTGAGTCCGATGGGGTACGTGTCCGCGTCGCCGTTCCACGCGCCGCGCGCCGTCGACGAGTTGTTCCTCACGTGGCTGGACGCGGCGCAACTCGCGGTGGTGGACGCGAGTGAGGGCGTCACGGTGGCCGAGGGGGCGTACGGCCGGGCGTGGCTGTCCGCCTCCGACGTGCGGGTCGAGCTGGACTCGGGTGAGCTCCTGCCGGGTGCCCATGTGTATGTCAACCGCCGCGGAGTGCTCCACAACGGCTCCGGATCACCTCGCCCGCATCCCGGCGAGCGCCCGCTGCTCGCCTCGCTGCTCGCCGGGTCGGCGCGGCTGCGGGAGTTGTTCGGGGAGACGCCGGAGGAGTTCTGCGCGCGGGCGCGTGGCGACGGCGCGCTCTGCGCTCGGGGGACCCGGCTGTTCGCCTCCGAGGGCCTCGCCATGGCTTCGGGGCTCGAGAGATACGCGTAGAGGGTCCGTCGTCACAGTGCGGGCCGTGTGTGGCTGGTCGCGCCCACGCGGCTGAGCCGCACAGTGTCACAGCCTCGCGCCCCTGAAAGCAGGGAGCTTCACTTCCCCGAGATGGTCAGATCGCCGCGCCTCGGCACCGCGAAACCCTCCAGGTCGGCCCTCGTCAGGCCCGTCACCCTCGCCACCTCCGCGATGTCGAGGGCACCGCAGTCCAGGCCGCGCAGGAGGTAGCCGCTGAGGGCCTTGGCGGTGGCGGGTTCGTCCATGACGTCGCCGTCGGTGTGGTTGGCGTAGCGGGAGAGGCGGGCGGCCGCCTGTTCGAAGCCCTCGCGGTAGAAGGCGAAGACCGCGGCGTAGCGGGTCGGGATGTGGCCGGGGTGCATGTCCCAGCCCTGGTAGTAGGCGCGGGCCAGGGCGCGGCGGGTGAGGCCGTAGTGGAGGCGCCAGGCGTCGTGGACCTTCTCGGTGGGGCCGATCGGCAGCACGTTGGTGGAGCCGTCCGAGACGCGTACTCCGGTGCCGGCGGCCGCGACCTGCATGATCGCCTTGGCGTGGTCGGCGGCCGGATGGTCGCTGGCCTGGTAGGCGGCGCTGACGCCGAGGCAGGCGCTGTAGTCGAAGGTGCCGTAGTGCAGACCGGTGGCGCGGCCCTCGGCGGCCTGGATCATCCGGGCGACGGTCGCGGTGCCGTCGGTCGCGAGGATGGACTGGCTGGTCTCGATCTGGATCTCGAAGCCGATACGGCCGGGCTCCAGGCCGCGCGCCTTCTCGAACTCCTCCAGGAGCCGGACCATCGCCGTGACCTGCTCGGCGTACGTCACCTTGGGCAGCGTCAGCACGAGCCCCGCGGGCAGGCCTCCCGACTCCATCAGGCCCGTCAGGAAGACGTCGAGCGTGCGGATGCCCCGGTCTCGTACCGGCGCCTCCATGCACTTCATGCGGATGCCCATGTACGGGGCCGCCGTGCCGTTCTCGTGCGCCTCGGCGATCAGGCGGGCCGCGCGGGCCGCCGCCTCGTCCTCCTCGGCGTCCGGGCGCGGGCCGTAGCCGTCCTCGAAGTCGACCCGCAGGTCCTCGATGGGCTCGCGCTCCAGCTTGGCGCGTACGCGGTCGTAGACGGGTTCGGCGAGGTCGTCGGTGAGGCCGAGGACGGCGGCGAAGGACGCCGCGTCGGGGGCGTGCTCGTCGAGGGCGGCGAGGGCCCGGTCGCCCCAGGAGCGGATGGTGTCGGCGGCGAACACGTCGCCGGGGACGTACACCGTGTGGACGGGCTGCCGGGTGCCGGGGTCTCCGGGGTAACGCCGCGCCAGTTCGGTGTCGACCGGGGCGAGGGAGGCGCTGATCTCCTCGCTGACGGCGCCCGCGAGGCTCGTCGCCACGTTCTCCTGCTGGCCCTGACCCATCCCACACCCTCCAGTTTTCCGCTCCACGGAATCAACAATCCGTTGAACGAAGTTATCCATGGCTCTTCCCGATGGTCAACACCTGTCCACGGCATGGTCCGTCATGTGCTCTCCTGCCCCACGCCTTCTTTCGCGTCGCGGGGCACACCCCTCATGCTGGCCCCGAGGGGAGGGGATCACCTATGTCGAACACCCTCAGAGTGACGCGACGCATGGGTCTGCGGACGGTGGTGGCCGCCGCGGTCGCCATACCCCTGCTCACCACGGTGTCCGCCTCCGCCAGCCGGCGCGGCGGCCACCGCCTGGAGGTCATGACGTTCAACCTGCGCTTCGCGAGCACCGCCGAGCCCAACAGCTGGGCCGTGCGCCGCCCGGTGATGCGCGAGCTGTTGCGCCGGGAGGCGCCCCACGTCATCGGCACCCAGGAGGGCATCTACCAGCAACTGCGAGACATCGATTCCGACCTCGGACCGCACTACGACTGGATCGGCACGGGCCGCGTGGGCGGCAGCCACGACGAGGCGGTGGCGATCTTCTTCGACACCCGTCGGCTGGCACCGGTCGAGCACGACAGCTTCTGGCTCTCCGACACCCCCGAGCTGATCGGCTCGAACACCTGGGGCGCCGCCTTCCCGCGCATCGTCACCTGGGTCCGCTTCCGCGACCTGCGGGACGCACGGGAGTTCTATGTGCTCAACACCCATCTGGACCACGCGAGTCAGTACGCACGCATGCGTGCCGCGCGTCTGATCTCCGAACGCATCGCGCGCTTCGACCGGGCTCTGCCGCTCGTCGTGACCGGCGACTTCAATGCCGTCGCCCACCAGAACCCGGTGTACGAAGCGATGCTGGGCGCCGGGCTCGTCGACACCTGGGACACGGCGGCCGAGCGCGGCACGCTCTACGGGACCTTCCACGGCTACCAGCCGCTGACGCCGGACGGCGACCGTATCGACTGGATCCTGGTGGGACCCGAGGTGACCGTGCACCGAGCGGCCGTCAACACCTTCTCGGTGGACGGGCAGTTCCCGAGCGACCATCTGCCCGTGCAGACCTGGCTGAGCCTGGCATGAGCGAGGCCCCCGTGACCGCGCGGGCGGTCACGGGGGCCTCGTACGGCCGGAGCCGGACTCGATCAGCCCTTGCGGGTCTTGATCTCCTCGGTGAGCTGCGGGACGACCTCGAAGAGGTCGCCGACCACGCCGTAGTCGACCAGGTCGAAGATGGGCGCCTCGGCGTCCTTGTTGATCGCCACGATCGTCTTCGACGTCTGCATACCGGCACGGTGCTGGATCGCGCCGGAGATGCCGGAGGCGATGTACAGCTGCGGCGAGACGGACTTGCCGGTCTGGCCGACCTGGTTGGTGTGCGGGTACCAGCCGGCGTCCACCGCGGCACGCGAGGCACCCACGGCCGCGCCGAGCGAGTCGGCGAGGTTCTCGATGATCGAGAAGTTCTCGGCGCCGTTGACACCACGGCCGCCGGAGACCACGATCGCGGCTTCGGTCAGCTCGGGGCGGCCCGTCGACTCGCGCGGGGTACGCGCGGTGACCTTGGTGCCGGTGGCCTTCTCGGAGAAGGAGACCGCGAGGGCCTCGACGGCGCCCGCGGCCGGGGCGGCCTCCACGGCGGCCGAGTTCGGCTTGACCGTGATGACCGGGGTGCCCTTGGCGACACGGGACTTGGTGGTGAAGGAGGCGGCGAACGCGGACTGCGTGGCCACCGGGCCCTCGTCGCCGGCCTCCAGGTCGGTCGCGTCCGTGATGATGCCGGAGCCGATGCGGACCGCGAGGCGCGCCGCGATCTCCTTGCCCTCGGCGGAGGACGGGACGAGCACGGCGGCCGGGGACACAGCCTCGTACGCGGCCTGGAGCGCGTCCACCTTCGGGACGACCAGGTAGTCGGCGTACTCGGCGGCGTCGTGCGTGAGGACCTTGACCGCGCCGTGCTCGGCGAGCGCGGCGGCGGTGGCCTCGGCGCCGGAGCCGAGGGCGACGGCGACGGGCTCACCGATGCGGCGGGCCAGCGTCAGCAGCTCCAGGGTGGGCTTGCGGACGGCGCCGTCCACGTGGTCGACGTAGACGAGAACTTCAGCCATGGGACTTCTTCTCTCCTGCTTACGAAAGATGAGGGGCGGTCAGCGAGTGGAGGTTCAGCGAGCCTCGAACGGGCCTTTAGATGAACTTCTGGCCCGCGAGGAACTCGGCGAGCTGCTTGCCGCCCTCGCCCTCGTCCTTGACGATCGTGCCGGCCGTGCGCGCCGGGCGCTCGGTCGCGGAGTCGACCTTGGTCCAGGCGCCCTCGAGACCGACCTCGTCCGCCTCGATCTCCAGATCCTCCAGGTCCCAGGACTCCACCGGCTTCTTCTTGGCGGCCATGATGCCCTTGAAGGAGGGGTAACGCGCCTCACCCGACTGGTCGGTCACCGACACGACGGCCGGGAGGGAGGCCTCCAGCTGCTCGGACGCGCTGTCACCGTCACGGCGGCCCTTGACGACGCCGTCCTCGACGGAGACCTCGGAGAGCAGCGTGACCTGCGGTACGCCCAGACGCTCGGCCAGCAGGGCGGGGACGATACCGGCGGTGCCGTCGGTCGAGGCCATGCCGGAGATGACCAGGTCGTAGCCGGCCTTCTCGATCGCCTTGGCGAGCACCAGCGACGTACCGATCGCGTCGGTGCCGTGCAGGTCGTCGTCCTCGACGTGGATGGCCTTGTCCGCGCCCATGGAAAGCGCCTTGCGCAGCGCGTCCTTGGCGTCCTCGGGGCCGACGGTCAGCACGGTGATCTCGGCGTCGTCCGCTTCGTCGGCGATCTGCAGCGCCTGCTCCACAGCGTATTCGTCGAGCTCCGAAAGCAGACCGTCCACGTCGTCACGGTCCACGGTCAGGTCATCGGCGAAGTGCCGGTCGCCAGTGGCGTCGGGCACGTACTTCACAGTGACAACGATCCTCAAGCTCACGCCGGCTCTCCTACTGCATCGTCATTTCTGGGCTGCCTTCTTTCAGGCAGCATAGGCGCCTGAAGCGGCCGATCCCGGTCGGGGCGGCCCGCGCTCCGAACGAAATATTACTCGCCAGTACACCCAGTTCCTGCCCACTAAGCAAGCGCTTTGAACTGTGACCTTGGCAACGCTGCGTAACCGACGAGTAGGACTCACCAGTAGGACCGGCGAGTAGCTTCAGTCGCGCAGGCCGTTGAAACGCCCCTGGTGATACAGCAACGGGCGGCCCGCGCCCGACGGATCACCGAGGACGACCTCGGCCAGCACGATGCGATGATCCCCGGCCGGCACCCGCGCCGCGACCCGGCAGACGAGCCAGGCCAGTACTCCGTCGAGGACGGGAACACCTTCCGGGCCCTTGCGCCAACGGGTGGGCGCGCCGAAGCGGTCGGCGCCGCTGCGGGCGAAGGTGGCGGCGAGTTCCTGCTGGTGCTCGCCGAGTATGTGGATGCCGACGTGGTCGGACTCGGAGATCGCGGGCCAACTGGAGGCGCCGACACCGATGCCGAAGGAGACGATCGGGGGCTCGGCGGAGACCGAGCTGAGCGAGGTGGCGGTGAAGCCCACGGGACCCGAGCCGCCCTGCGCCGTGATCACGGCGACACCGGCCGCGTGCTGCCGGAAGACGGAGCGCAGGAGGTCGGGTGAGGCGAGTTGCGCATCGGGAGAGGCGAGCCGAAAACTGTCCAGGTCGGGCGTGGCCGTCATGGAGTCGTCCTTCTGCGAGGGGTGACGTGGGGGTCCCCCCGCTCGAGCGAAGCCGAGAGTGGGGGAGGGTCCGTAGGTGCTCAACAGACCGGACAGCGCGCACTCGCGGTGCGGGCCAGGTCCACGTGGACGCGCTCGAAGAGAAGGAGTTCCGGGGGCATACGGTCAGGTTGACGATAGGTGGTGCGTGCAGTCAAGTACGTCCCGTCATCTGCGAGATGCCTCACCATGATCGCCACGAGTCAGACGGCCTCTCCCAGCGCCGCGATCACATCCGCCCTGCGCGGCTGTCCGGTCGCGCGCCGCACGATCCGTCCGTCGGCGTCGAGGACGAGCACGGTCGGGGTCTTGAGGATCTCGAGTTCGCGGACGAGTTCGAGGCGGTCCTCGGCGTCGATCTCCACGTGGCGCACGCCCGGGACCATTCCGGCCACCTCGGTGAGCACCCGCCGGGTGGCCCGGCACGGAGCGCAGAAAGCGCTGGAGAACTGGACGAGCGTGGCCCGTTCGCCGAGCCCCTCCCCCAACTCCGCCGCGCCGAGCCGCTTTCCACCGTCACGCCCGCGCACTCTCACGCTCCCGCTCCGCCGCCGTTGCAGCACTCCGAACGCGCTCGCCGCCGCGAGCACCACCGCACACACCACAAGTCCGGTCATCTCCAGCACAAGCATTCACGAGACCGCAAAGATTCCCGGGTCCACGGACCGCCCTTCATGCGGAATGCTTGATTCATGGACATTGACGCAAGAGGGCCGCGGTTCGGTGCGGCCGTGACGACCGTCGTACTGGCGGCCGTTCTCATCACCGGCAGCACCTGGCTGTTGGCCTGGCAGGTACTGGCGTTCGCGCTGGGCGCCTCGGGCGGCGTGGCGCGCTCCCCTTACGGCTGGCTGTTCCGCACGGTCGTACGCCCCCGACTCGGGCCGCCCGCACAGTTCGAGTCGCCGCAGCCGCCGCAGTTCGCGCAGGCCGTCGGGCTCGTGTTCGCCGTGGTGGGTCTGATCGGTTTCACGGCGGGACCCGACTGGCTGGGGTTCGCCGCGACCGGCTGCGCGTTGGCGGCCGCGTTCCTCAACGCGGCGTTCGGATACTGCCTGGGCTGCGAGATGTACCTGCTCGTACGTCGGGTGACGGTACGCGCCCAGTGACGGTGAGTTAGAAGTCCGAGGTCGATCAGGGGACACGTGACGAGGATCTCGCCGCATCGCGGCACTGGGACTGGCCACTCGTCCGTTCTTGGGGCACGATCTGCGCAATGCCGTAAACCTACGGCTGCGTAACTTTCCCGCCGGGAGACCCCTTCCCGAGCAGAGAGAAAGGGTCCACCCCGTCCATGGCAGAGCTTGTCTACCGTCCCGTCGTCGGTCTCGCCCAAGTGTTGTTCAAGGCCTGGGACCTCAAGATCGACTGCAAGGGATCGGAGAACATTCCGCGCTCGGGCGGCGCCGTGCTGGTCAGCAACCACATCAGTTATCTGGACTTCATCTTCGATGGTCTGGCCACCCTGCCACAGAAGCGCCTGGTGCGTTTCATGGCGAAGGAGTCGGTCTTCCGGCACAAGATCTCCGGTCCACTGATGCGGGGCATGAAGCACATCCCGGTGGACCGCAAGCAGGGCGAGACGGCGTATCAGCACGCGCTGGATTCACTGCGGTCCGGCGAGATCGTCGGCGTCTTTCCCGAAGCGACCATCTCTCAGTCCTTCACCCTGAAGAGCTTCAAGTCGGGTGCCGCGCGCATGGCCCAGGAGGCCGGCGTGCCGCTGATCCCGATGGCCCTGTGGGGCACCCAGCGGCTGTGGACCAAGGGCCACCCGCGCAACTTCAAGCGCAGCCACACCCCGATCACCATCCGGGTCGGCGAACCGGTGGAGGCGCCGCAGGACCAGTACGCGGGCGCCATCACCCGGCGGTTGCGCGAGCGGGTCCAGGAGCTCCTGGAGGCCGCGCAGCGCTCCTATCCGGTCCGCCCCAAGGACCCGGACGACACCTGGTGGATGCCCGCGCACCTCGGCGGCACGGCGCCGACCGCCGAAGAGGTGAAGGCGGCCGAGGCCCGCTGAATCGTCACGCCGGGGTGTGGCCGGTGACCCACGCCGCGCCCCGGGGCTGAACTTCTCCAGGAGTGCGGCGAGTTCGGCCCCGTCGCACCCCACCGCGCCCCGTCGCACCGCACCACCTCGCCCGCGTCCGGGCGATGGGCGGCCGGTCTCAGAGTGCGCCGGGAAGCGTCTTCCAGAGGTACGGCCGGTCGGGGGCGGCCTTGAGGACGCTCAGCACGACCGGGTGAGGTTCGGCGTACAGGACCGGATAGTCGAGCTCGTCGAACTCGGGGTCGGGCGTGAAGGCCAGCCGCTCGCCGTCCAGGGAGAACTGGGCGTCCACGCCCGGCTTGTTGCCTCGGGGGTCCTGACGATGCCAGGCGCCATTGAACCGCACGGCGACGAGCCCGTGCACCTCGTCGAACTTCTGGTAGCAGAACGCCGTCGGGATGTCCTCGGCCCGCAGCAACGCGGCCAGGGCGTGGGCCTTCGCGTAGCAGATGCCGGTGCGCCGCTCCAGCACGTCGGAGGCACGCCAGGTGACCCGAAGATCGCCGGAGTCCTGCGAGTGCGGGATGGTGTCGCGCACGAATTCGAAGGCCGCCCATGCATAGGCATACGAGTCGACGGCCCCCTTGGCCAGCCGCGCGGCCGTCTCCCGTACGAGCGGATGGTGATGGTCGATGACCTCGTCCGCGGCCAAGTAGGCGGACAGGTCGGCGGTGTTCTGGATCAGCTCCATACCCGGAGAGCATAGGAATGCGATCACCCGAGAGTCAATGACTTTTCGGGTGACCGCATACCTATGCAGACACTCGTGTCCGGGCTACGCCTGAGCCATCTCCTCCTTGAGCGCCGCCACGAACCCGTCGACGTCGTCCTCGGTCGTGTCGAAGGAGCACATCCAGCGGACGTCGCCCGCCGCCTCGTCCCAGAAGTAGAAGCGGTAGCGCTTCTGGAGCCGCTCGCTCACGTCGTGCGGGAGACGCGCGAAGACGGCGTTGGCCTGGACCGGGTGGAGGATCTCCACGCCGTGCACCGCGCGTACGCCCTCGGCCAGCCGCTGGGCCATCTGGTTGGAGTGGCGGGCGTTGCGCAGCCACAGGTCCTTGGCGAGCAGCGCCTCCAACTGCACGGAGACGAAGCGCATCTTGGAGGCGAGCTGCATGGACAGCTTGCGCAGGTGCTTCATGTGACTGACCGCGTCCTGGTTGAGGACGACGACGGCCTCGCCGTACAGCGCGCCGTTCTTCGTCCCGCCGAGGCTCAGGAGGTCGACGCCGACCGCGTTGGTGAACGTCCGCATGGGGACGTCCAGGGAGGCGGCCGCGTTGGCTATCCGGGACCCGTCCAGGTGCACCTTCATGCCGTGCGCGTGGGCGTGGTCGCAGATCGCGCGGATCTCGTCGGGCGTGTAGAGGGTGCCCAGTTCGGTGCTCTGGGTGATCGAGACGACCTGCGGCATCGCACGGTGCTCGTCGTCCCAGCCGTAGGCCTGACGGTCGATCAGCTCGGGGGTGAGCTTGCCGTCGGGCGTGGGCACGGTGAGCAGCTTGAGGCCGCCCATGCGCTCGGGGGCGCCGCCCTCGTCGACGTTGATGTGCGCGCTCTCCGCGCAGATCACCGCGCCCCAGCGGTCGGTGACCGCCTGGAGCGCGACCACGTTAGCGCCGGTCCCGTTGAAGACCGGGAAGGCCTCGGCGGTGGCGCCGAAGTGGCTGCGGATGATCTGCTGGAGGTTCGCCGTGTAGTCGTCCTCGCCGTACGCGACCTGGTGCCCGCCGTTGGCCAGGGCCACGGCGGCGAGCACCTCGGGGTGGGCCCCCGCGTAGTTGTCGCTGGCGAAACCGCGGACGGCCGGGTCGTGGTGACGCCGGGCGTCGGTCTTCGGAGGGTTCACGGCTTCTCGGTCAGCCACAGACGGTTTCCGTTCACTTCACCGGCGGGCCGCGACCAGACGTCGGCGATGGCCTCGGCCAGATCCTCGACGTCCGTGAAGCCCGCGAACTTCGCGTTCGGGCGCTCGGCGCGCATCGCGTCGTGCACCAGTGCCTTGACCACCAGGATGGCAGCCGCCGAAGTCGGGCCCTGCTCGCCCCCGGCCTTGCGGAAGTAGTCGGCCATGGCCAGCGTCCACGCCTCGGCGGCGGCCTTGGCGGCGGAGTAGGCGGCGTTGCCCGCGGTGGGCTTGCTCGCGCCGGCGGCGCTGATCAGGAGGTAGCGGCCACGGTCGCTGCGCTGCAACGCCTCGTGGAACGCGAGAGACGTGTTCTGCACCGTGCGGATGAGCAGCAGCTCCAGGAAGTCCCAGTCGTCGAGGCTCGTCCTGGTGAAGGTCTCGCTGCCCCGCCAGCCGCCGACCAGGTGGACCAGGCCGTCGACGTGGCCGAAGTCCTTCTCGACGCGGACGGCCCACTCGCGGGTCGATTCGAGATCGAGCAGGTCGACCGTGTCGCCCACGACGGTGGCGCCGCCGTGCCCGTAGCGGGCCGCGTCCACGGCCTCCGCGAGCCGCTCGGGATCGTTGTCCGATCCGATGACGGTCGCGCCCGCGTCGGCGAGCCTGGCCAGCGTCGCGCGCCCGGCGGGTCCACCCGCTCCGGCGACCGCGATCACCGCGCCGCTGAGAGGTCCGTTGCCGTTTCCGTGTGCCATCGCCTTCGCCTCCTGAACATCCCCGGTACGAGCGCTCACGCGGCGGCCCGCTCGGCGCTCGTCGCGGTGATGCCCTTGGTGGAGGCGATCACGTTCTTCAGTTTCTTGGAGAGCGCCTCATAGAACATGCTCAGCGGAAACTCGTCCGGAAGCACGTCGTCGACGAGCTTACGGGGCGGCTGGGTCAGATCGAGGGCGTCCGGGCCCTTGGCCCAGCGGGAGCCGGGGTGCGGGGCGAGGTAGGTGGAGACGAGCTCGTACGCCTTGAACCAGTGGACGAGCTTGGGACGGTCGATGCCGGCCCGGTAGAGGTCCTCGATCTCGGCGCACAGCTGGTTGGTGATCTGCGGGGCACGCTGCCAGTCGATGTGCAGCTTGTTGTCGGTCCAGCGGACGACGTCGTGCTGGTGCAGGTAGGCGAAGAGGAGCTGGCCGCCGAGACCGTCGTAGTTGCGGACGCGGTCGCCGGTGACGGGGAAACGGAACATCCGGTCGAAGAGCACCGCGTACTGCACGTCACGGCCGTGCTGGTGGCCCTCGGCCTCCAGCTTCACGGCCTCCTTGAAGGCGGTGAGGTCGCAGCGCAGCTCCTCGAGGCCGTACATCCAGAACGGCTGGCGCTGCTTGATCATGAACGGGTCGAACGGCAGGTCGCCGTGGCTGTGGGTGCGGTCGTGGACCATGTCCCACAGCACGAAGGCCTGCTCGCAGCGGTCCTGGTCGTGGACCATCGCGGCGATGTCCTCGGGCAGCTGAAGGCCCAGGACGTCCACGGCGGCGTCGGTGACGGCGCGGAAGCGGGCGGCCTCGCGGTCACAGAAGATGCCACCCCAGGAGAAACGTTCCGGCGCCTCGCGCACGGCGATCGTCTCCGGGAAGAGGACGGCCGAGTTGGTGTCGTAGCCCGCCGTGAAGTCCTCGAAGGTGATGCCGCAGAACAGCGGGTTGTCGTAGCGGGTGCGCTCCAGCTCCGCCAGCCAGTCCGGCCAGACCATGCGCAGCACGACCGCCTCGAAGTTGCGGTCCGGGTTACCGTTCTGCGTGTACATCGGGAAGACGACCAGGTGCTGGAGGCCGTCCTCGCGGTGCGCGGCGGGCTGGAAGGCCAGCAGGGAGTCCAGGAAGTCGGGCACCTGGAAGCCACCGTCGGCCCAGCGGCGCAGATCCTTCACGAGCGCCTCGTGGTACTCGGCGTCGTGCGGCAGCAGCGGGGCGAGCTGCTCGATGGCGTCTATCGCACGGCGTACGGCCTGATCGGCATCGGCCGTGTCCGGGGCGCCCTCGGCCTCGAAGTCGATCGACCCGTCCTTGGACTGCCAGGGCCGGATCTCCTCCACGGCATCCTTGAGCACGGGCCAAGCCGGGTGCTCCACCACCCTGCCCACGGGAGGAACCTGCTCCTCCACACCCACTGACACAAGAATTTCCGTCATCTCACACCCTCCACGGGAGAACCTCGCGTATGCACACCGTATGTAAACGAGGTTCCTTCCCGCAAGGGGAGACTCGATAGATTATCCTGCACCACCCCTCCTTCACCGCTCTTTTTCCTGCCGGATACCTTGGAGGCGATTACTTCCCCTATAGGGCGCCGGGCCCACGGACATCCGCGGGAAGGGCCGGGAAGTGGCAGGAGCAACGGCTCCGGGCGCTCGCGGTCAACCGCCACGAGACTCGCCCACGCCCGGGTGACGCGCCCCGGCGGCAACGGCCCGCTCTCCCCTTGCGGCAGACACGCCCTGCCTGGCGTACGAGCGGGTACATCGCGCCGCGGGACGATTAGGCTGCGGCCTTGCCGCGTGGGTGCCGCCGAGACCACGCGCGAGCCGAGCCGCCGTCGACGGAAGCGAGTCGAATCTTGAACTTCCTCACCATCGGTCATCGCGGAGTGATGGGTGTCGAACCCGAGAACACCCTCCGTTCCTTCATCGCCGCCCAGCACGCGGGCCTCGACCTGATCGAACTCGATCTGCATCTGAGCAAGGACGGCGCGCTGGTCGTCATGCACGACGCGGACGTGGACCGTACGACCGACGGCTCGGGGCCGATCGCCGAGATGACCCTCGCCGAGCTGCGCGCCCTGGACGCCGGGCACGGTGAGCGCGTGCCCGTCTTCGAAGAGGTCCTGGACACCGTCAGGGCGCCGCTGCAGGCCGAGATCAAGGACACGGCGGCGGCTCGGGCGCTCGCCGAGGTCATGCACCGGCGCGATCTGGTGGGGCGGGTGGAGGTGTCGTCGTTCCACGACGAGGCGATCGCCGAGATCACTCGGCTCGTGCCGGGCGTCCGCACGGCGCTCATCGCGAGCCGCTACGGCGTCGATGTCGTGGACCGCGCCGTGGAGGTCGGCGCCGCCACCGTCTGCCTCAACGTCCGCCGGCTGACCCTGGAGGTCGTCGAGCACGCCCGCAAGGCGGATCTGCGGATCATCGGCTGGGTGGTGAACACCCAGGACCACCTGCGGCTGGTGCGGGCCCTGGAGCTGGACGGCGCGACCACCGACTATCCCCAGATCAAACGCACCGGCCGCTTCACGGCCTGAGGATCACTGAGCCGGCTGCGCCAGGGGCTTGACCAGCAGCTCGAACTGCAGGTCGGCGCGCTGCGGAATGCCGAAGCGCTCGTCGCCGTACGGGAAGGGAGTCATCTTTCCCGTACGGCGGTAGCCGCGCCGCTCGTACCAGGCGATGAGGTCCTCGCGTGCGGAGATCACGGTCATGTGCATCTCCGCGACACCCCAGGTCTCGTGGGCGTGCCGCTCCGCCTCGGCGATGATCACCTTGCCGAGTCCGCCGCCCTGGAGTGCGGGGCTGACCGCGAACATGCCGAAGTAGGCGTGGTCGCCGCGGTGTTCGAGCTGGCAGCAGGCGACGACGGCGCCGTCCCGCTCCACGGTCAGGAGGCGGCTGCCCGGCGACTTGATGACGGCGAGCACGCCCTCCGGGTCGGTCCGCTGACCTTCGAGGATGTCCGCCTCCGTGGTCCAGCCGGTCCGGCTGGAGTCCCCGCGGTAGGCCGACTCGATCAGCGCGACGAGGGCGTCCACATCGGCGTCGATGGCATCGCGGAAGGTCAGTCCGGTGGCGGCTGCGGTATCCATGGAACGGTTCTCCGAAATCTCTGGCGCGGCACGGGCACCGCTGAGCGTAACGCCCCCGCCCTTGAGGCCCTAGGCTCCGGGTGCATGGTGCATGTACTGAGCAGTCGGATCCTTCTGCGGCCCACCGACCCGGAGCGCTCCCGCTCCTTCTACGGCGAGCGGCTGGGGCTCGCCGTCCACCGGGAGTTCGGGACGGGTCCCGAGCGCGGGACGGTCTATTTCCTCGGCGGCGGCTTCCTGGAGGTCTCGGGCCGCTCCGAGACCCCGCCCTCGCCCGCGCTCAGGCTGTGGCTCCAGGTGGCCGACGCCGACGCGGCGTACGAGGAGCTTTCGGCGGCCGGGGTCGACATCATGCGCCCGCCGGTGAAGGAGCCGTGGGGGCTGATCGAGATGTGGATCGCGGACCCGGACGGTGTCGAGATCGTGCTCGTGGAGATCCCGGCGGATCATCCGCTGCGCTACCGCCCCGGAATCTGAGCGCACGACGCCCTGCGCCGGATGGCCACGGCCAGGGCACGGGCATAGCGTGCTGCAGGGGCCTTCTGGCGCAAGGGCGGAGGAACGTCATGAAGCTCGACAAGCCGGTGACCGGCGGTCCGTGCTGGACCGAGCTCGGGACCAGTGATCTGGAGGCGGCCAAGCGCTTCTACGCCGATCTGTTCGGCTGGCGCCCGGAGACCGACCCACGCCAGGAGGCGGGCGGCTACACGGTCGCGCACCTCGGCGACGCGCCGGTCGCGGCGATCTCCCCGCTGTACCAGGAGTCGCAGCCCGTCGCCTGGAACGTGTCCTTCGCGGTGGCCGACGCCGACACCGCCGTGGACGCGGTGCAGGCCGCGGGCGGCACGGTCGTCCTCGGCCCCATGGACGTGTTCGACGTCGGGCGTTTCGCGGTGGTGTTCGACCCGACCGGCGCGGCCTTCCAGCTGTGGCAGGCGCGGGCCTTCCCGGGCGCGGGGCTGTTCAACGCGCCGGGCGCGCTCGGCTGGGTGGAGCTGCTGACGCGCGCCCCGGACCGGGCCGTCGAGTTCTACACCACGGTCTTCGGCTGGACCGTGAACGCCTCCGAGCACTACACGCAGTGGGGCATCGAGGGAGCCGACTTCGGCGGCATGGTGGCGATGGACGACAACTTCCCGCACGCGGTGCCGCCGCACTGGCTGCCGTACTTCGCCGTCGAGGACGTGGACGCCACCGCGAACGCCACCGTCGGGGCGGGCGGCAGCATTCTCATGGAGCCCACGTCCGTGCCGGACGGCCCCCGGATCGCCGTCCTGCGGGACCCCCAGGGGGCGTTCTTCGGGGTTCATGTGGCGGGCGAGGAGGGCTAACCGGACGCTCGACCGGACCTCATGCCAGGGGTGTCACCGCCACCTGGTCGATGACCGGCGCGTACGCGGAGCGCTGATGGTGGGCGTTGGTGGTGTCGCCGTCGAAGTCGGGCCGTTCGTCGGCGGTGAAGGTGAGGGTGTTGGTGCCCTTGTTCAGGGTGACGGGGACGGCGAGGTCCCAGAAGTTGTTGAAGTGGAAGGTCGTGGGGAAGAGGATCCGGTGCGCCGGCGCCCCGTTCACGGACAGGTCCGCGTGGCGGCAGACCGGATCGGGGTTGTAGTGGGTGGCCGGGGGCTGCTCGCCGTTGGAGTAGCGGACGGTCAGGGCATGACGTCCGGTGCGTGTCGCCGTGACGGTCAGGGTAAGGGCGCTGTCCGGCCCCCGGCCGATTCCCTCGACCGCCTTCCCGCCGGTGGCGAAGGTGTGGGCGCCCGTCACCTTGGCCTCGCCCGTCACCGTGCCCTCCTCGGCGGGGTACACGGTGGTCTCGAGGCGTCCGGTTCCCGGTCCGACGCACAGCCGGTCGAGGACGAGGTGCTCCGAAGTGCCGGTCACCGTCACCTTGTTGATGCCGCCGGCCAGGAACAGCGGGATCCCGTCCCGGTCGAGACCTCCGACCTCCACCCCGTTGACCGTCAACAACCCTTCTCCCGAGCCGAGTTGATCTACCGTCACGAGCGCCTCGCCGTCGGCGGCCGCATGCACCCAGAACGTGGCGGTCCCCCCTGGCGGCAGCAGTACGGCACCCGGCCCGCAGGCGCCGCGGTGCTCGTACGTCACGCGGGCGCCGGCGCCGAGGTCCGCGTACGGGGCCTCGTACAGCGCGGGCGCGGTCACGTGCGCGTCCCGCAGGACGAGGTCGATCCGGTCGATGATCGCGTCGCCCTTGGTGGCGCCGAGGTCGGGGTCCCGCGCGGACAGGGTGAGCGTGTGCGCGCCCGCCGTCAGCTCCACCCGGGTGTCGGTGTGCCCCCAGACGACCGGCTTGTAGCCGAGGGGGAGGCGCAGCTCCTGGGGGTCCGCTCCGTCGACGCGCAGGAAGACATTGGTGGGGCCCTGCTCCCGCACGAGTTCGTGGAGGTTGTGGGAGCCCGCGAGGACACTCAGGTCGTACGTCCCGTCCTGCGGGACCTCGACGCGGAAGGCGACGGCGAGGTCGGAGCCGGTGCGCAGTCCGCCGACGTGGTAGGTGCCCGAGGTGGCGAACCTGTCGACGTCGGAGGGGGATCCCTCGGGCCCGTTCCTCGAGTGACCCTCGCCCGTGCAGGTCGCGTTTTCCGCGCGGTACGACCGGCGCCAGCCGATCGAGGGCGGCGCGAGGACCCCGTCGCCGCCGGGCGAGAGGATCACCTCGTAGGCGGACATCGCGTCGAGGTCGGCGAGGGGAAGGAGCACCCTGCCTTCGTCGACCGGCAGTTCGAGGTCCTCGATGCGCAACGGCTGTGCCGAGGCGCCGACTTGGCCGCTCCACGGGATCTCGTGGAGCCTCGCATGGACCGTGCCGCCGAAGATCTCGGCGGGGACGTTCTCGAAGACGAGATCCGCGGCGCCGCCGCTGCCGCCGAACAGGGCGCGGGCCTGGCGCTTGTCCCGGTCGAGCGTGGCGACGCCCTGGAGGGTGTACTGGGCATTGGGGTGCGGCGCCCGCACGTGGACCGTGCGGCCGGTCATCCGGCCGTAGGTGTGGAACAGCCACCACTGGCCGTTGCCCTTGTTCGCCTCGACCGCCGAGTCGTTGAGGTTGCCGTCGATGTTCCAGTACGCCATGTCGGCGTCGATCTTCGACTCCTCGATGGCGGAGATCCACTGGATCATCTGCCCGGGCACGGACAGGTGGTAGTTGTGCGCGTACTCGTTGATGTTGACGGGGAGGGGGCCGATACCCACCTCCCGTTCCATGTCGCGGTACTTGGCGACGTTCGTACGGATCGCGGCGGGCGTCGACAGCTCGTGCCAGGTCACCACGTCCGGGAGGACGTCATGGGCCTTGGCGAACTCCAGGAAGCCCCGCACCTCCTCGTACAGGACGCAGGTGTTGGGGCCCGCGATGCGCGCGTGCGGGTCGAGGCCCTTGATGAGGTGGTGGAGGTCCTTCCAGGCGGCGAAGTAGTTTCGCGGGTCGGTGTGCCAGGAGGTCTTGTCGTAGCTCCACTCCCCCGTGCCGAACATGTTGCCTTCGGGTTCGTTGAACGGCACGTAGACGATGTGGGACTTGAGGGCACCCGTCGTCAGGACCTGCCTGACCTGCTTCTCCACCCTGGCCCGGTAGTCAGCGAGGCGTTCCTCGCCGGTGGCGCCGGGCCACTGGTAGGGGAAGCCGCGGTAGATGTCGGTCATGTAGAGGTAGACGTCCCTGCCTCCGCAGTCCACGAAGGAGGGCAGGATGTCGAGGGCGTCGGCGCCGGGGTGCTGGGTGCCGTCCTGGGCCTTGGTCGACACCGTGCGCACGTACATGCCCTCGACCACGTTGCGGCTGGGCACTCCGTCGCCGTACAGGCCGTAGAGCGTGCCGCTCGCCCCGCCGTGGAAAGCGCCGCTGTCGGTGCCCAGGTCGACGGTGAGCGTCTCGGTGTCTGCTGCCACTTCGCCTCCGCGGTCACTCTGCTTGTTCGACATCCCGTACGTCAGCCGGAACCCCGAACCGGGCGAGCCTGAACGTAGGAGCGTCGCGCGGCTCGTGTCAACGGCGAGTGCCCTCGAAGCAAGTGGGCTCCCGGGACGCCTCAGACGCGGGGCACCCCGAGACGGCCTTCGAGCTGACCGAGCAACTCACCGAGCAGGTCGGCGAGTTCGCGCTGGCGGGCGAGGTCGATCCCGGACAGGGCCGTCGTCTCGTAGGCGAGCTGCTGGGGCAGGATGCCGTCGACGAGGTCGCGTCCCGCGTCGGTGAGCCGGACGTGCGCGACCCGGCGGTCACGGGTGTCACCGCGGCGCTCGACCAGGCCGCGCTCGGTCAGTTGCTTCAGGCGCTTGGTGACGGCGGCACCGGAGGAGAACGTCTCGCGGGCGATCTCACTGGGGGTCAGCTCGTGACCGGTCCGGCGCAGGGTCCCGAGGACGTCGAACTCCGGACGGGTGAGCCCGGCCCGACGCAACGGGGCGTCCTCGGCCTGCTGAAGCAGCGCGGCCGAGCGGTTGATCCGGCCGATGATCTCCATCGGCCCGGTGTCGATCCCGGGATGAACGGCCTGCCACTGCCGCACCACGGCAGCCATGGTGTCGACCGGGGGCGGGGTGCCGGGGGGTGCGGTGGTGGGGGTACCTGAGGGGGCCTGGGGGCCTGAAGGGGTCTCGGCACCTGAGGCCACTGGGCCGCCTGAGGGGGCCGGGGCGCCCGAGGCGGCCGGAACGCCCGAGGCACCCGAGGCACCCGAGGGAGCCTGGGTACCCGAAGCAGCCGGAGCGCCTGAGGTACCCGGAGTGCCTGGGGCAGCTGGGCTGGCCGAGGCAACCGGGGCACCCGCGGCAACCGGGCTGTCCGAGGGAGTCGAAGTGCCCGGGGCGGCCGGAGCGCCCGAGGGAGCCTGGGTACCCGAAGCAGCCGGGCTACCCGCCGGAGCCGGAGTACCCAAGGGAGCCGGAGTACCCGAGGCGGCCGGGCCACCCGAGGCGACCCGCACACCCGAAGCACCCGGAGCGCCTGAGGCAGCTGGGCTGCCCGGGGCAACCGGGCTGCTCGAGGGAGTCTCGGGAGCGGTCTCGGTGTCCGTTGCGGTGCTGGGGCGGACTGCAGGCGTGTCCGCCCCGGCCGACCCAGCCGACCCGACCGCCCGCGCGGGGCCGGAGCCCCGCTCCGCCGACGCCGACCGGCCGGCCTGCGGATGCGCCGGCGTGGACCCCTCGGCCGGGGTACCCGCGTCGGCCGCTTCTTCGGTCCCGTTGCCGGTCGCCGCCATTTCTCCGCGCGGAGCACTCGCCGAGAGCCCGCGTCCGGCCGAGTCGCCGGACGGGCCGCTCCCACCGGCGCGCGCCTCCGCCGACGCCGACCGCCGGGCCGCCGGACTGTCCGCGCCGGCAGCACCACCGACCACGGCGCCCGCCGAACCCGACCGCCCAGCCGGCGGCTCGCTCATCCGACTCGGCTGCCCGTGCGGCGCCGCGTGCCGAGGTGTCGCCGGGGTCGCAGTGCCGCTCTGGCCGAGTGCCGCGTCCGTCGCGCGCCCATCCGCTGCCGTCATGCCTGTGCGCCCTCCAAGGAGTGCAGTCCCTGCCGCCGTACCGTCGCCGCGAGCGTACGGTGTCCGGACTGCTCGGCCCGCATCACCCGCTCCTCCGGCAGGGCGCGTTGCCACCATTCGCCGGCGGCGGCGTCGGCGGTGGCGCGCAGTTCGACGACGGCGCCGGACAGCGCGCGGCGGGCGGACTCCAGGGCGCCGGGTTCGGGACGCTCGGAGTCGAGCAGGCCCACGGCACGTTCACGGGCCCGCTCGACGGCGTCGAGAGCGTCCTCGATACGGGCGCCGGCGCGCCGGTTGGTGACCGCGACCGCCGCGGCGAAGCCGACCAGCGCACCCACCAGGGTGTCCGCGACCCGGTCGGTCATCAGCTCACCGGGCTGCTGGACGCGGGCGAACTCGGTGATGAGCAGCGCCATGGGGGTCACGCAGATGCTGCCGAGCCAGTAGTTGCGGCCGATCAGGGCCTCGGCGCCGAAGTTGAGGGTGAGGCACAGCAGGACGAGGACCGCCTGGCTGAGATGGGCCAGTGGGGCGAGCACGGCGAAGAAGAGGACGCCGATCAGGTTGCCGACGACGCGCTGCACTCCCCGGCTCCAGGTCAGGGTGACGTTGGCCTGGTAGAGCGAGGCGGCGGTGACCAGCGCCCAGTAGGGGCGCCCGACGCCGAGCGCGAGCGACGCGTATCCGGCGAGGGCACAGCCGAGCGCGGTGCGCAGGGCGATCGGGGCGAGTGGGCCCAGGCGACGGAACAAGGGGTTCGAGGGGACGGCGAGTTCGACTTCCACGCCCAGGAGTTCGTCGGCGGCTTCCCCGAGGTCGTCCGGACGAGGTACGGGCCCGGCGCCGCGTACCTCGCGCGCCCACGCCCGCAGCCGCTCGGGCTCCGTGTCGGCGGGCGCGGCGATCGCCACCTCGGCGCGCACGACGAGCCGTTCCAGGGCGCGCCGGGGCGCACTGCGGGCGCCGGTGGAGAGCAGCGACTGCCAGGCCCCGTGCACGGCGGCGGCCGCGGCGGCACGGGCCCGGGCGGCCCCGTCACCGCTGCCCGCTGTCTCGGCGTAGGTGGCCGCGGCGTGCAGCGCGTGCGCCGTCGCACGGCGCTCGGGCCCGTGCGGGCGCACGAGTCCGGGTGCCATGCCGACGATCCACGCCCAGGCGCCCGCCGCGGCGCCCAGCGCGAGATGGCCGGGCACCTGGCCGAGCGCCTGTGGCACGAACAGGGACGCGGAGCTGATGAAGGCGAGGACCACGTGACCGGGCGGCCCGATGCGCGTGGCGTCGCACAGCGCCTTCTGCGCGGCGGCCAGCAGCGCGCCGACGGTGACCAGCACCACGGCGTTCGTCGTGAGCGAGGCCGCGGTCAGCGCGACGGCGAGGCCGCCGAGCATGCCGAGGACGACCCAGGCGAGCGCGCGGGCGCGGGCGGCGTACGGACGGTTGTGGGCGTAGAGCGCGCAGAGCGATCCGGCCATGGTGTACATCGCCAGGTCCAGCCGGCCGAGCGCGAGAAGCGTCAGATTCGGCGGGGCGACCGAGGCGACCACGCTCAGTGCGGGCTTGAACCAGATGTCGGCGGGGCGGCCGAGCCGCAGCACACCGGCCAGCGGGAGACGACGTCCATGAGAGCGGTGGCGTCCTTGGGGACGGCGGCGTACTCGGGGGGTCTGGGGGGTCGCACTGCTCATACCTTCAAGCTTAGCAGGTGTTTTACTCATGAAATATATTCTCCCGTCACCGCCCACCCACGCCCACCTGCGACGCACTCCCGCACGCTCCCCCGCGTACACCTGTGCGCTCGCTTGCGCACCGCCCTGCCCGGGCATGACCTGACCGACTGTCCGACTCCGTCGAGCGGGGAGGTACGCGGTGCACGGACCGGCGTCACCCGGCTGGCTGCTCGTAGCACTGTGCGCGGCGAGCGGGGCCTACTGCCTGTTGCGGATGCGCAGCCCCGTCGAGGAGCAGCGCCGCACCGCGGGCGCCGAGGCGCTCATGGGATTCGGCATGGCCGCGATGGCCGTGCCCGCGGCGGCAGCCACTCCGCCGCGCTGGGCCTGGTTCGCGTACGCCGCGGTGTTCGCTGCCGCCGCGCTGCGTACCCTCTGGTCGGTCCGCAGCAGCCCGCACCATCTGCACCACCTGGTCGGGGCCTGCGCCATGGTCTACATGGCCGCCGCGATGGCCGCCTCCCCCGGGCACCACGAGCACGGCGGCGGCTCCGGGACTCCACTGGTCACGGGGGCGCTCCTGGTCTACTTCGTCGGGTACGTGCTGCGCTCCGGGGCCCGGCTGTTGCCGGTCGCGGCGGTGGCCGGCGACTCGGGGACGCTCGGCGGCACCCCCCGGACCCTCGGCTGGGGCGACCGCCCCGAGCTGTCACAGGCATGCCGTCTGTCCATGGGGATCGCGATGCTGGCCATGCTGGTCACGCTCTGAGCGCCGCTCCGGCCCCGGCCATGTGAAACCGTGGCGTACGTCACTTTGTCGTCGCGGGCCGTATCCCCCGGCGACGCTCCGCTCATAGGCTTCACCTCATGATGGTCCCCGCGGCACTGTTGCTGCTCGGCGCCCTGGCCGCCGTGGTCGCTCCACGACTGCTCGCCCGGGCGGACTGGCCGGACCATGAACCCGTGGTCGCCCTGTGGGCGTGGCAGTGCGTGGTGGCGGCCGTTCTGCTGTGCTGCGTCCTGTCGATGACGCTCAGCGCGGCCGCCGCGTGGGTGGCGGTGCGCGGCCATGTCTTCGCCCCCGCTCCGCACTCCGTCGTGGAGGCCTACGCGTTGAGCAAGGGGAGCCCGTGGGCCGCGACGACCGCCGTGGCGCTCGCCTGCGGCGGTGCCTGGACCGCGGCGATGCTGGTCCGCGAGGTGCTGCGGGCCCGGGCCCACCGTCGGCAGAGCCGTGACGAACTCCTCGTACGCGCACCGCTGTTGCCCGGTGAGGAGCCGAGCAGTGAACGGCTGGTGGTGCTGGAGGGCGAGCGTCCTGACGCCTGGTGGCTGCCCGGCACCGCTCCCCAACTGGTCGTCACCACAGCCGCGTTGCGCCGTCTCAAAGGACGTCAGCTGGACGCCGTGCTCGCCCATGAACAGGGTCACGCGCGGGCCCGGCACGACTGGCTGCTGCACTGCTCGGCCGCCCTCGCCGTCGGTTTTCCGCAGGTGCCCGTGTTCGCCGCGTTCCGCGACGAGATGCACCGCCTGGTCGAACTCGCCGCCGACGACATGGCCTCCCGCCGCTTCGGCCGCCTCACGACCGCCCTCGCGCTGGTGGAACTGAACGAGGACCGGGGCGTGTTCGGCCCCTGCCCGACTCCACAGGCCCACGTCCCGCAGCGGGTGCACCGCCTGCTCGCTCCCCCGGACCGGCTGACGCCGTCGCGGCGGCTGCGGCTGACGGCGGCGGCCACGCTGGTGCCGGTGATCCCCCTGCTGGTGGCGTTCGTACCGGGCCTGCGGGCGCTCGGCTAGCCCCAACAGCGGCGGTTCGGCGCCACGGGGTTGGCCTTCGGCCCCGTACGTCGGTGAGGATCACCGTATGCGCTCCCCGCCCCTCGCCCCACCGCTTCGCACCCCGGCCCCACGGACCGCGGCAGTCACCGCGGCGGTGCTCGCCGTTCCGTCCGTGCTGCTTCTCCTGCTGGTCGCGTTCTCCTGGCGACCGCTGTCGGCCCTCGACGGCGACATCGCGCGCACCGCGCACCGCTGGGCGGTCGACGAACCCGCTGTCACCCAGGTGTTCCGCGTTCTGACGGACTGGGTGTGGGACCCGTGGACGATGCGCGCGCTGGGTGCGCTGGTCGTGCTCGGGCTGGTGTGGCGGCGTTCGGTGTGGTGGCCGGCGCTGTGGGTGACGGCCGCCGGTGTGCTGGGCACGGTGGCGCAGCAGTCGCTGAAGGCGGCGGTCGGCCGGGCACGCCCCGTCTGGCCCGACCCCGTGGACTCCGCGCACTACGCGGCCTTCCCCTCGGGCCACGCCATGACCGCGACGGTGGTGTGCGGGCTGCTGCTGTGGCTGCTCCAGCTGTACGGCGCCGGGCGCGCGCTGCGGCGTACGGCACTGGCGCTCGCCGTGGTCTCCGTCGTGGGTGTCGGCCTGACCCGTGTCTGGCTGGGAGTCCACTGGCCCTCGGACGTCCTGGGCGGCTGGCTGCTCGGCGCGCTGGTGGTCGCGCTGGCGGTGATGACCCATGAGCGCCTCTTCGGCTCGGAACGTACTTGACCGGCACGGAGTGTGCTCGACCCGCCCGGGGCGTGCTTGACCGGCGCGGACCGCGCCCCGAAGGATCTCCCTCATGACGATCAAAGGCGTGCTCTTCGACTTCTCCGGAACCCTGTTCCGTGCCGAACCGACCGAGTCCTGGCTGCGCGCGGTGCTCAGGGACGCCGATCTCACTCTGCCGGAGCGGGAGTTGACCGAGGCGGCGGACGCCCTGGAGGCGGTGGGCGCGCTGCCCGGCGGTGGCGTCGCGCCCCGGCTGCCGGTGGGCTCGGAGGACTTGTGGCGCAGACGGGACGCGAGCGCCGAGGAGCACCGGGCCATGTACACGGCGATCTCCCGCCAGGTGCGGTTGCCCGATGCCCGGTTGCACGACGCGCTGTACGACCGTCACATGCTCCCGGCGGCGTGGGGCCCCTACCCCGACACGGCCGAGGTGCTCGACGCGCTGTGCGAGCGCGGGGTCGCGGTCGGCGTGGTCAGCAACATCGGCTGGGATCTGCGGCCCGTCTTCCGTGAGCACGGACTCGACCGGTACGTGGGCGCGTACGTGATGTCGTACGAGCACGGCATCCAGAAGCCGGACCCCCGACTGTTCGCGACCGCCTGCGAGGCGCTGGGCATCGCCCCCGAGGACACGCTGATGGTCGGGGACGACCGCCGCGCGGACGGGGGTGCGGCGGCACTGGGCTGCGCGGTGCACTTCGTGGACCACCTGCCCGCGGCGCGGCGCCCGGAGGGACTGCGGCCGGTGCTGGACCTGGTCGGCTGACCCGTGCACCTTCCCGGGAGCGCCCGCGGGCCCGAGGGCCGTCGATGTCGGCCCGGAGGCCCGGGAGGCCCCGGGAGGCCCCGGGAGGCCCCGGGAGGCCTCACGATCAGCTTTGATAGTCCTCGACCTGCGAGGACGGTCGTACGCGCGCCTCGTCCGGGTTCTCCCCGAACTCGGACTTCGCGCGCCGCTGGCGCAGCAGGTCCCAGCACTGGTCCAGCTCGCGCTCCAGTTGTCCGAGCCGTTCGTGTTCCGTGGCGCTGTCGATCTGCCCTGATGCGGCGGCGTCGCGCAGCCGCCGCTCGTCGTCCACCATCGCCGTGATCTTGGCCAGGATCTGCTCTTGATCCATCTCCACCCGCCTCCTCGGCACTTTCGCCCACTCTAAGGAGGCCAGGGCGGCTGTGCGACTCGCTCGGGAATCCTGCCCGGCCGGGAATTCCGCTCGCCCTGTGCCCGTCCGCCTGAGACGATCCCCCGCGTCGCCCCAGGCGGACGGCAGCCCGAAGCCTCCCCCGCGGTGGGTCATGGCCCGGACGCTCCGAGTATAGTTGGCTGGCAGCCAGTCAACACAGGAGTTCCAGCATGTCCCCGCGCAGCCCGTCGGTCAATGAAGAGTTGCGCCGGCGTTCCCGGGAGCGGCTGTTGCAGGCCGCGGTGGAGCTGGTGAACGAGCGTGGCTACGAGGCGACGACGCTCGGGGACATCGCGGATCGCGCGGGATCGGCGCGCGGACTGGTGTCGTACTACTTCCCCGGCAAACGCCAGCTCCTGCAGTCCGCCGTGCACCGGATGATGCACCGCACGCTGGAGGAGGGGCTGGAGCGCGAGCCGCGTACCGAGGACGGCCGCGAGCGGCTGGCGCGGGCCATCGACGCGATCCTGGGCCTGGCGCGGGACCGGCCCGTGCTGATGCGTCAGCACATGGCGGGGATATTGCAGGGCGAGGGGTTCGTGCAGTGTCCGGAGCAGCAGCGCCTCGCGCAGCTGCTGCGGGAGACCGTCGCCGAGTACGGCTCCCAGGATGCCGACACCGACTACCCGATGCTGCGGGCGGTGCTCATGGGCGCGGTGTACGCGGCCCTGGTGCCGGGTGTGCCGATGCCGGTCCCGAGGCTGCGGGCCGAGCTGTTCGAGCGCTACCACCTCGACTGGGAGATGGGTGTCCCGCCGGGCACCGAGGTGCCCGGCGGGACGTGCGAGAGCGATCTGTCACGGTTCTTCACGACCGGCCGACGCCCGGACGAGCAGCCGCCTGACGATCAGTCGTCCGATGATCAGTCGAAGTAGTCCGGCTGTGTCTGGACGTTGAGCTCGCGCAGGTGGACCCGCTTCGCCGGATCGGTGCGCCGGTCGCTGAGCTTGAGGACGTCGAAGCCCTTGGCGATGTCGTTCGAGTAGATGTAGCCGTTGTAGTAGTACGCCGACCAGGCGCCGCCGACCGTGAGCTTGTCGGTGGTCAGCGGTCCGCGCTCGAAGTAGGCGATCTCCTTCGGGTTCGAGGAGTCGGTGAAGTCCCAGACGGAGACGCCGCCCTGATACCAGGCCTGGACCATGAGGTCCTTGCCCTTGACGGGGATCAGCGAGCCGTTGTGGGCCACGCAGTTCTCGGTGTCGGCCTGGTGGCGGGGGATCTTGAAGTAGTTCTTGAAGACGAGCTTGCGCTTGTCGCCCTTGCCGACGATGTCGTAGATGCCGTCGGCGCCGCGGTTCGGACCGATGGCCGCGTTGCAGGTGGCCGCCCCACCGCCGCCCAACTCGTCGGTGAACACGACCTTGTTCGCCTTCTGGTTGAAGGTCGCCGAGTGCCAGAACGCGAAGTTGACGTTGTCCTCGACCTGGTCGATGACCTTCGGGTGCTCCGGGTCCTTGATGGAGAACAGGATGCCGTCGCCCATGCAGGCACCGGCGGCCAGGTCCTTGGAGGGCAGGACCGTGATGTCGTGGCAGCCGGTGGTCTTGGAGACGCCCGGGTTGGTGGGCGCGCCCGGGTTGCCGCCGCCGTCCGGTCCCTCGCCCGGGAACAGCACCGGGAAGTTCACCACGGCGGCCTTCTCAGGGGCCTTGCGCGGCACCTTGATGACCGAGATGCCGTCGTGCGGGGGCTGGCAGTCGGGGAAGGTGGCGCTCGGCGAGTACGAGGCGACGTAGATGTAGACGTTCTTGCGCTCGGGCACCAGCGTGTGGGTGTGCGAGCCGCAGGCGGTCTCGACGGCGGCGACGTACTTCGGGTTCGCCTTGTCGGTGATGTCGAAGACCTTCATGCCCTCCCACGAGGACTTCTCGGTCGCGGGCTGCGTGGTGCTGTTGCAGGAGTTGTCGCTGCGCGAGGAGTCGGTGGACAGGAAGAGCAGGTTGCCGGAGACGGACACATCGTTCTGCGAGCCCGGGCAGAGCACCTGCGCCACCGTCCTGGGCACCTTCGGGTTGCTGATGTCGAAGATGCGGAAGCCGTCGTAGTTGCCGGCGAAGGCGTACTTGCCCTGGAACGCGAGGTCGGAATTGGTGCCGGGCAGCGCGTCCTTGGGGATGTTGGTGAGGTGTTCGATGTTGTCGGAGTGGACGATCTCGTCCTGCCCCGGTATCTCGCCGTTCGCGATCGCCGTCCTGGTCTCGGCGGCATCACTGCGGGACACCTTCTCCGGAACGGCGGGGCCGTCCCCGGGATCGGGGGTCGCGGCCGCCGGGCCGGCCGTGAGCAGCGCGGCCAGGAGTCCGGCCGCGGCCGCGGCAACTCCCAGGCGTCTGCGCCGCGTTCGGGGATCGATCAACAGGGTCACTGCGTCCTCCCTTGTAGCCGTTCGCAGTCGAACGGTTCACGGACCCCAGAAGTATCGTCCGGCTCATGCGCTGATCAACAGATGGCAACGTACTCGTAATGAAGGTTTTTGATCAGCAACGTTCACCGGCGTGCTAGGACGGTCATGAAACACCCGTGAGATGTCCGGCGATTCATGTGCCCCTGGAGGTCGATGTGTTGCTCCGTCGTACGTCCCGCGCGTCCCGTACACCCCGCACACGCCGTGCGCTCCTGGGCGCGGCCTCGCTGACGGTCGCCGTGCTCGCGCTCGGGGGCTGCGACTCCGGCTCGGCTTCTACGCCCAAGTCCGCCGGGACGAGCGGGCCTTCGGTGATCGCCCCCGGCAAGCCGGGCGAGGCGGCCGAGACGCTCTCCGCCGCGGACGCCGCGAAGCAGCGCAACGAGGACGACTCCCCCAACACGGCGGACTTCGCCTACGCGCGGATGATGATCGAACATCACACCCAGGCCCTGGAGATGACCGCACTCGCCCCGAAGCAGGCGGCGTCGGGCCAGGTGAAGCGGCTCGCCGCGCGGATCGCGGCCGCGCAGGGGCCGGAGATCGCCACGATGAAGGGCTGGCTCACGGCCCACGACGGCGACAAGCGGGCCACGGAGCACCGGCACGAGGCGATGCCCGGCATGGCGACCGAGGCACAGCTGAAGGAGTTGCGCGCGACGCGGGGCAAGGCCTTCGACACGCTCTTCCTGAAGCTGATGATCACACATCACGACGGGGCGATCTCCATGGCCACGGAAGTGAAGGCCCAAGGCAACAACATCCAGGTCGAGGAGATGGCCGACGACGTGATCGCCCAGCAGACGAGCGAGATCAGCAGGATGCGCGAGTTGCGGTGACGCTCGGCGACACCTCTGACGACACCTCTGGCGACCGCCGGAACGATCACAACATGTATTCATGTCATGACTTTCCGTGCGACTGAACCCGTACGCGTGTGCCGCGCGCCGCACCCTGTCAGCGGAGCGTCGGTGGTGCGATGCTGGAGCCATCAGCGATCTCCTCGAGCTGTTCGGGTTTCGGATTGGGAGTTCCGCCGTGCTGTATGTCGCCGTCGTCGGCTCGGGGCCCAGCGGGGTCTACACCGCCCAGAGCCTCGTCCAGAGCGGGCTGTCCGAGGTCCGGGTGGACGTCCTGGATCGACTGCCCTGCCCGTACGGCCTGGTGCGCTACGGCGTGGCGCCGGACCACGAGAAGATCAAGTCGCTGCAGAACAATCTGCGGGCGGTCCTGGAGGACGAGCGGGTGCGGTTCCTGGGCGGTGTCCAGGTCGGCCCGGGCGGGGTGCCCGTGACCCGGCTGCGGGAGCTGTACCACGCGGTGGTCTACTGCGTGGGCGCCGCCACCGACCGCCATCTCGGAGTGCCGGGCGAGGAGCTGTCGGGCAGCTGGTCGGCGACCGAGTTCGTGTCCTGGTACAGCGCGCACCCCGACTCCGCCACCGACGGCTTCGTGCTCGGCGCACGCTCGGCGGTGGTCGTCGGCGTCGGGAACGTCGCCGTGGACGTGACCCGGATGCTGGCCCGCGGCGCGTCCGAGCTGAGCCCCACGGACGTGCCGCAGGCGGCGCTGAGGGCGCTGGCCGCGAGCAAGGTGACCGAGATCAGCATGATCGGGCGGCGCGGTCCCTCGCAGGCCCGGTTCACCACCAAGGAGCTGCGCGAGCTCGGCTCGCTGCCGGACACCGAAGTCGTGGTGGATCCCGAGGAGTTGGCGCTCGATCCGCAGTACGCCGACCCGTCGGACCTGCCCGCCGCGCAGCGCCGCAACGTGGAGGTGCTGCGGGGGTGGGCCGCCACGCCGGCGCAGGACCGGGCCCGCCGGATCCGGCTGCGCTTCTTCCTGCGCCCGGTCGAGCTGCTTCCCGACGAGGGCGACGGCACCCGGGTGGGCGCGGTGCGCTTCGAGCGTACGGCGCCCGACGGGCACGGCGGGGTGACGGGCACGGGACGGTACGAGGACATCGAGGCGCAGTTGGTGCTCCGCTCGGTCGGCTATCGGGGCGTCCCCCTCGAAGGACTGCCCTTCGACACGGACCACGGCACGGTGCCGCACAGCGCGGGCCGGGTGCTGCGGGACGGCGTGGTCGCGCCGGGCGAGTATGTGGCGGGCTGGATCAAGCGGGGCCCGACCGGTGTCATCGGCACCAACCGGCCGTGCGCCAAGGAGACGGTGACCTCGCTCGTCGAGGACGCCCCCGAACTCATGCGACGGGAGCTGGCCGAGGATCCCCTCGCGGCGCTGCGGGCGGCCGGGGCGACACCGGTTCCGTGGGCCGGATGGGAGGCGATCGAGCGGGCGGAGGCGGAGCTCGGGGCCTCGCTCGGACGGGGTGTGGTCAAGCTGCCCGACTGGACGTCGCTGCTGGCGGCGGCGCGGACGGCGACTTCGTCCTAGGTCCTGTCGTCACATTCCCGTCGTCCGCCCGGAGGGCGGGCCCGGCGGCGTCATGGGGGTCCCCCCTGCTCGAGCGGAGTCGAGAGCTTGGGGGAGCGTGCTCTCGGCGTGCCGGGCACAGGCCCTCGTACTGGATGTACTTGGGTCTGTGCCCGGTGCGGCGAAGGGGGTCCCTCCCTGTTCGAGCGAAGCCGAGAACTTGGGGGCGCGTGCATGGCGTCGCGGGGCAGACGGGAATGTGACGACGGGGCATAGGGCCTTTCCGGTGGGGTCGGGCGCGACTCGGTGGGCATGACACATAGCGGCAACGGGCCGGAAATCAACAAACTGTTCAAGCCCCTTACGGTCTCGTGCTGTTCGGACGTTCCTCGCGCCGTCCGGCTGCCCCCGTCCCCACCCGCCGCTCCTGGAGTACCCATGGCGACCACCGCACCCGCACATCCCGTGCATCCCGTCGACGAGGTCCCACCCGTACGCCACCTGGCCGCCTTCGGGCTGCAGCACGTGCTCGCGATGTACGCGGGCGCGGTGGCCGTACCACTGATCGTGGGCGGGGCGATGAAGCTCTCGCCCGCCGACCTCGCGTATCTGATCACCGCGGACCTGCTGGTGTGCGGTATCGCGACCCTCATCCAGTGCGTGGGTTTCTGGCGGTTCGGCGTACGACTGCCGATCATGCAGGGCTGCACCTTCGCGGCGGTCACGCCGATGGTCCTGATCGGGACGACGGGCGGCGGACTGCCCGCGATCTACGGATCGGTGATCGTCGCGGGACTCGCGATCGTGTTGCTGGCGCCGGTCTTCGGCAGGCTGCTGCGCTTCTTCCCGCCACTGGTCACGGGCACCGTCATCCTGATCATCGGGGTCTCGCTGCTGCCGGTGGCGGGCAGCTGGGCGGCCGGCGGCGTGGGCGCGAAGGACTTCGGGGAGCCGAAGAACCTGGCGCTCGCGGGCTTCGTCCTGGCCGTGGTGCTGGGTGTGCAGCGGTTCGCGCCGCCCTTCCTGGGCCGGATCGCGGTGCTGGCCGGCATCGCGGTGGGCCTCGCCGTGGCGGTGCCGTTCGGCTTCACGGACTTCGGCGGGGTCGGGGACGCCCACTGGGTAGGGATCAGCACGCCGTTCCACTTCGGCACGCCGACGTTCCACGCCTCCGCGATCGTGTCGATGCTGGTCGTGGCGCTGGTGACGATGACGGAGACGACCGGTGACCTCATCGCGGTCGGCGAGATGACCGACCGGAAGGTCGAGCCGCGCACGCTGGCCGACGGTCTGCGCGCCGACGGTCTCTCCACGGTGCTCGGCGGTGTGTTCAACACCTTCCCCTACACGGCGTTCGCGCAGAACGTGGGGCTGGTCGGCATGACCCGGGTGCGCAGCCGCTGGGTGGTGGCGACCGCGGGCGGCATCCTCGTCCTGCTCGGTCTGCTGCCCAAGCTGGGCGCGGTGGTCGCGGCGGTGCCGGCGCCGGTCCTTGGCGGCGCGGGTCTGGTGATGTTCGGGACGGTCGCCGCGAGCGGGCTGCGGACGCTGGCCGAGGTGGACTTCGAGGGCAACAACAACCTGACGGTGGTGGCCGTCTCGGTCGCCGTGGGCATGCTCCCCGTCGGCGTGCCGACGATCTACGCGAAGTTCCCCGACTGGTTCCAGACGGTGATGAACAGCGGGATCAGCGCCGGGTGCCTGACGGCGATCGTCCTGAACCTGCTCTTCAACCACCTGCCGGGGAAGGCGGGTTCGGCCGGGGCCGCCGCCGAACCGAAGGCCGCCTCGGTCTGAGCCCGGCTGGGTGACCGGCCGGTCACCGAGCCGTTCGCCGAGGTTCGCCGAGCCGCTCGCCCTGCCGCTCGATCGCGCCGAGGACGCTGTCGAGGAACCCGGGGAACAGCGCGTCCAGGTCGGCTCCCCGCAGAGCGTTCATCTTGGCCGTTCCCCGGTAGACCTGCCGGATCACCCCGCTCTCACGGAGCACCCGGAAATGATGCGTGGTGGTGGACTTGGTGACCGGCAGGTCGAAGTGCGAACAGGAGAGCTCGTCGCCGACGGCGGCGAGCTCGCGCACGATCCGCAGCCGCATGGGGTCGGAGAGCGCGTGCAGCACCGACTCCAGACGGATCTCCTCACGCGCCGGGTGCGGCAGGTCTCGGCTGCTGCCGGCGGGGTCTGCGGTCGTCACGGTGGCTCCACTTCGTCCAGGAACCTCATCTTCGTCCAGGAACCCCAGTCTACGGGAATTGTTCGACATCTCTCGTAGTTTGACACACTCCGTACTACGACGCCTATCGTACGAGGTGCAGCTCGGCACCCTCGACGAACGGAGTCCGCCGTGAGCACGCTCTTCGAGCCCTTCACCCTGCGCGAGGTGACCATCCCGAACCGGGTGTGGATGCCCCCGATGTGCCAGTACTCGGCCGCGCCGGAGGGACCCTCGACGGGCGCGCCGAACGACTGGCACTTCACGCACTACGCCGCCCGCGCCACCGGCGGCACGGGGCTGATCGTCGTCGAGGCCACCGCCGTCTCCCCCGAGGGCCGGATCAGCCCCTACGACCTGGGCATCTGGAACGACACCCAGGTCGAGGCCTTCCGCCGGATCACCCGCTTCCTGCGGAGCCAGGGCACCGTACCCGCGATCCAGCTCGTGCACAGCGGCCGCAAGGCCTCCACCGACCGCCCCTGGAAGGGCGGCGCGCCGGTCCGCGAGGACGCGTACGGCTGGCAGCCGCTCGCTCCGAGCGCGCTGGCCTTCGACGAGCGGCACCCGGTGCCGACCGAGCTGGCCGTGGCCGGGATCCGGGAGATCGTGGGCCAGTTCGCGGACGCGGCGCGGCGCGCCCTGGACGCCGGTTTCGAGATCGCCGAGATCCACGGCGCCCACGGATACCTCGTCCACGAGTTCCTCTCCCCGCACTCCAACCGCCGCACCGACGCGTACGGCGGCTCGTACGAGAACCGTGTCCGCTTCGCCCTCGAGGTCGTGGACGCCGTGCGGGAGGTCTGGCCCGACGACAAGCCGTTGTTCTTCCGGATCTCCGCCACCGACTGGCTGGAGGAGGGCGGCTGGAGCGCCGACGACACCGTCCGCTTCGCGGGCGAGCTGCGCGCGCACGGCGTCGACCTGCTCGACGTCTCCACCGGCGGCAACGTCTCGGGCGTACGCATTCCGGTCGGGCCGGGTTACCAAGTCCCCTTCGCCGCCCGGGTCAAGGCGGAGACGACGCTGCCGGTCGCCGCCGTCGGTCTCATCACCGACGCCGAGCAGGCCGCGAAGATCCTCGCCAACGACGAGGCCGACGCCGTGCTGCTGGGGCGCGAGCTGCTGCGCAACCCCTCGTTCGCACGCCTGGCGGCCCGTGAACTCGGCGCGGAGGTCCACGTCCCCGACCAGTACCACCGCTCCGTGTAGCAGTACTAGCGTGCCGCGTTCCGGTGCAACCGTCGTAGGACCAGTGCCAGTTGGAGGCGGAGTCGGCCGTGCGGGTCGTGGACCGGCCAGTCGAGCCAGTGCTCGGCCTGGACGAGGCGGTCCTGGAGCGTGGAGTGGTGCACGTTCAGCTCCGCCGCGGCGGCGCGCAGGCTCGTGCTGAAGGCGACCGCGTTCAGCGTGCTCGCCGCCCAGGGGGCCGTCGCGACGGCGTGTTCGAGGGCGCGGACGTCGGGGACGGGTTCCGTGGTCGGGCCGACCGTGTCCGCGAGCAGCGCGAGGCCGCCCAGCTCGTCCGCGTACACCGTGCGGGGGCCGGGGTCCTGGTCGGTGCCCTCCGCGGTGAACCGCAGGGCAGTACGGGCGGCGGCCCACGACGCCGGAAGGTCCCGTACGGGCACCACGGGGCCGATGCCCGCGCGACGGCCACCGGTGGTGGGCGTGCTGTCGCCGGTGGCGGGCACCGCTTCGACGAGCGGGCCGCCCTCGGCGGTCGCCACCACACGGGCGGCGGCCACGTCCCGCAGGCCGAGCCGGACGGCCGCCTGACGCCGGGCGTGCTCGGAGGCGGCGGCGTCCAGGAGCACCTCGACCGAGGCGGGGTCGGCCTGGCGAGCCTCCGCCGGAGCCCGCCCGCGCGTCCGGTCGAGCACCACCCGGGCGGCGGCCGCGGCACGCTCGAGGACCATCGCGTGGACCCCGTCGAAGACTCCCGTGCGCTCCAGCCAGACGGCAGGCGGTCCGTCCGGCGTCAAGGGGACCGAGGGCCAGGCCGGGTCGAGGGGGCCGCCGTCGTCCCGGCGCGTCCCGTCGGCCTCGACCCGGACGCGCACCCCGCGCTCCTCGTCGACGAGCCGGGCCGGGCTGCCGGACAGCACGGCCGCGCCCCGCACCAGGGACTCCAGACCCGCCCGGCCCTCGATCAGCCGGTCGAAGTAGGAGATCACCTGGAGTGCGGCACCCGCGTCGGGGTCGAGCGCCGCGAGCCTGCCCGCCAGCTCCTTCACCGAACTCACTCACCTCGCACGGGCCGCCGGAAAGCGTCGCCCCCTCATGCTCCGTCTTCCGGCGCCCGGTGCCAAGCCGTCACCGGCAGGAACACCCGGTGGACGGGGTCAGTTCTCCAGGAGCCGGCGCAGCCAGCGCAGACGTGCGGCCTTGGTGTCCTGGGACAGGGCGGCCTGCGGCGCCATCAGGTCGTATCCGTGGAAACCACCGGGCCACACGTGGAGTTCGGCCCGGCCGCCCGCCTGCCACAGGCCGCTCGCGTAGGCGACGGCCTCGTCCCGGAAGGTCTCGGCCGAACCGACGTCGATGAAGGCCGGGGGCAGCCCGGAGAGGTCCTCGGCGCGGGCCGGGGCGGCGTAGGGAGAGACGTCCGGGCCGCCGCGGGCGTCACCGAGCAGGGCCGTCCACCCCATGTGGTTCGCCGCGCGGTCCCACACGCCGAGACCGGCCATCTGATGGCTGGAGGGGGTGTCGTTGCGGTCGTCGAGCATCGGGCACAGCAGCACCTGCCCCAGGAGCGCCGGTGTGCCGCGGTCCCGGGCGAGCAGGGCGACCGCGGCGGTCAGACCGCCCCCGGCGCTCGCGCCCGCGACGATGATCCGCCCGGGGTCGAACCCCAGTTCCCCGGCATGCTCGGCCGTCCACTTCAGTCCGGCGTAGCAGTCCTCGACGAGGGCCGGATGCGGGTGTTCGGGCGCGAGGCGGTACTCCACCGACACCACGGCCGTGCCCAGCTCCTCGGCCCAGTCGAGCATTTCCCCCACGCCGGTGCGGTTGTCGCCGATCACCATGCCGCCGCCGTGCACGTTGTAGACGACGGGCACGGCCGCGGCGGCCCGGGTCGGCCGGCAGATGAGCAGGGAGATGTCCGGTGCGCCCTGCGGCCCGGGGACCGTGCGCTCCTCCACCGCGAAGGCGCCGTCCCGGGTCAGGTCCAGGTCCGCGCCTTCCGACAGTGCCATGCCCTCGCGCAGCGCCGGGATCATCTCGACGCTGAACGAGGACGGCAGCTGTTCGCGGATGATCTCGAGGGCGGCGGCGAGCTCCGGGTCGAACGGCGGGGGCGGCCCGACCCGGGAGCCCTGCGCCTCGGCGGACGGATTGGTGGTCATCGGCTCTCCCTGCGTCCGGGCCACGTCCCTGTGACCACTGGCTGTCATCGTGCCGCGCGCCCGCGGTCCCGCGGCAGCGCCAGACGGCGGAGAAGTCCCGCCGGACGGCGGGATGCCCGTCGCCGCTCGATCCCCGCCATCGCTCACCCCCGCCACCGCTCAGTCCCCGACCCGTACCAGCCCGCTCTCGTAGGCGAAGATCACCGCGTGGATACGGTCCCGGAGGCCGAGCTTCGTCAGGATGCGGCCGAGGTGGGTCTTGACGGTCGTCTCGCCGACGAAGAGGCGGGCCGCGATCTCACCGTTGGCCAGTCCCCGGGCGACCAGGGCGAGGACTTCCCGTTCCCGCTCGGTGAGGGCGGCGAGGCGGCGGCGCTGGGCGGGCGTGGACGCGGGCCCGTGCAGGACGAAGCGTTCGACCAGGCGCCGGGTGAGCGAGGGCGCCACCATGACCTCGCCCCGCAGCACCGCCCGGACGGTCACCAGGATCTCCTCGGCCGGGGCGTCCTTGACGAGGAAGCCGTTCGCGCCGGCACGCAGGGCCGCGTAGGCGTACTCGTCGAGGTCGAAGGTGGTGACGACGAGGATCCGGGGCCCGTGGGGCTGCGCGCAGAGGTGCTCGGTGGCGGCGAGTCCGTCCAGACCGGGCATGCGTACGTCCATCAGGACGAGGTCCGGCTCCAGGGCGGCGGCGCCCGCGATCGCCGCGTCGCCGTCGGCGGCCTCGCCCACCACGGTGAGGTCGGACTGGCTGTCGACGACCATGCGCAGCCCCATCCGGATCAGCTCCTGGTCGTCACAGATCAGTACGCGGGACGGGGACGACGTCGGGGACGGGGTCGAGGTCGGGGTCGGCCCGGTCATGGGGCCGACCCGGTGGGCTCGGGCCCGGCGACGCGCAGGGTGGCGGCGACCTGGTAGCCGCCGTCGGGTGTGGGCCCCGCGTCGATACTCCCGCCGTACAGGGCGGTGCGTTCACGCATGCCGGTGAGGCCACGACCGGACGAGGGCAGCGGGGCGGGGCGCTCGGTGACGGCGCCTCCTGTGGCTCCGGCCGAGTTCTCCACCCGGACGCGGACCAGCCGCCCGGGTCCCTGAGCACCCGTGTCGACCCGTACGTGGATCGTGGCGTCCGCCGACGCGTGCTTGACGATGTTGGTCAGTGCCTCCTGCACGATGCGGTACGTCTGCACGGTGAGGTCCGCCGGCAGGCCGCCCTGCTCGCCGCGCAGGTCCAGCCGGGCGCGCGTGCCGCTCGTGTCGAGGCGTCCGATCAGCCGACGCAGATCGGCCGAGAGGTGCTCGGGGTCGGAGTCGGGGTCGGGGTCGGGATCGGCTGAGGCGTCCGCGTCGGGCGTACGCAGCACCTCCAGCAACCGGCGCAGTTCACCGAGCGCCTCGCGGCCGGTCGCGCTGATGACGCCGAGGGTGCGGTCGACGACGGCGGGGTCGACATGCCGCATCAGCCTGCCGCCCTCGGCGTTGACCACCATCACGCTCACGCTGTGCGCGAGGACGTCGTGGATCTCGCGGGCGATGCGCGCCCGTTCCTCGGCGACGGCGACCCGGGCCAGGGCGAGGCGCTCCGACTCGACGAGTACGGCCCGCCGCTCGAACTCGGCGAGGTAGGCGCGCCGGGCACGGACGTACTCGCCGAACACCCAGGCCCCGGCCAGCAGCAGCCCCACCGCGAGCGGGGTGAGCCAGGCACCGCGGGCGCCCGGACCCACGTACTCCCGCTGCCACGCGGGAATCCACAGCAGTACGCAGGCGGCGGCACACACCACCGTCAGCGCGGCGGCGCGGCGCAGACCGCGCACGGTGAGGGTGGCCAGGACCGCGGCCAGGGCGACGGCGCCGCGCCCCGGTTCCTGTCCCCACACGTGTCCGAGGTACTGCGCCCAGAAGGCCGCCGTCACCAGGGCCGCGACGAGCACCGGCCGACGGCGGCGCCACAGCAGCGGCAGCACCAGGGCGACGTACACGCCCACCTGTATCCAGACCGGCCGCCAGCCCGGCTCCGGGCGGATGACCGGGGGCACGGCCACCAGCACGACCAACAGGACGTCCGTCAGCCACGGGTGGCCGCGCCGCCGGCGGAGCAGGGTCTCGATCAGCCGTTGCACCGCCTCACGCTATGACCGGGGCCCGCTCCGCCGCATCGTCCTGCGGGGCGTCACGGGGTCCTCCCGCGGTCGTACGCGCACCGGCCGCGGATACGACGTGCGGCCACCCGGCGCGCTTCCAGCATGGCCGCCATGTCGATCACCACCGAGTTCCTCAGACGGCCCCTCATGACCGGTGCCGTGGCTGCCAGTTCACGTCGGCTGGCCCACGCGATGACCGAGGGCATCGGTCTGGAGCGAACTCGGCTCGTCGTTGAACTGGGCCCGGGAACCGGGGTGTTCACCGACGCGATCCTCGCCCGGCTCGCGCCCGACGCGCGTCTCGTCGCGGTCGAGCTCAATCCGGTGCTCGCGGCACGGCTGTCGGCCGCACGGCGCGACGAACGGCTGACCGTGGTGCGGGGTTCGGCATCCGAGCTGGCCGCCGCGGTGCGCGGACCGGTCGACGCGGTGGTCTCCGGGCTGCCGTGGACGGTCATGTCGCGGGAGCGGCGCGGGCGCACCCTGACGCCGTGAACGAAGTCCTCGCGCCCGGCGGCCGGTTCACCACCTTCGCGTATCTGCACGCGGCCTGGACTCCGCCCGCCCGTGACTTCACCGCCGAACTGGCCGGCCGCTTCGACCGGTTGGAACGCTCGCCCGTGGTGTGGCCGAACCTCCCGCCCGCCTTCGTGCACCGGGCCACCGGGAGGCCGTGACGACTCGGCGCAGGGCGCCGTATCCCGTACCGATGATCCCACGAAGGTCCCGCGACCCGATGGAGACCCGACACCGAAGCGGTTGACGAGCGCAAACCCTACATACTGTAGGGTTTGCCTCATCGTGAGCCTCTTACGTCTCGGGGGACCCCCAAATGAAGGAACGTGACGACGGTCCGGCGGCGCCGAGCGACGGCACCTTCGAGCGGATCCTGGACCGGGCCCTCCACTCCCCCGAGATCATGACAGCCGTGGAACGCGACGGCGCGGCGGACACGCGCGAGCGCCTGCGCGCCGAAGCCCTTCAGGCGCGCCCCTCGCTCTCCCGGACCGCCGCGGTCGAGTACGACCGGTACCTCCGGGTGCGGGACTCGCAACGACATGGCGGACCCGCAAAGGCCGCCGTACGTGTGGGAGATGGCTCCGTGTCCGTCTCGGCGTTGCTCGTGCCGAGCCTCGGTGTCGTCGCCGCGGGCGTGTACGTCCTGAGCGGGTTCGACCTGCACGCCCTCGACGTACGCCCGCATCTGAACGACGGGCTGATCATGGTGGTGGTGATCCTGGCCGCGGTGACTGCGGGCGCGGCCCTGGGCGACCTTCTCTGGTCACTGGCGACGCGCGACCGCCCCACCTCGGAGGACCGCGATCCCGAGGTGAGACGTGCCCATGAGGAGTGGCAACTGGCCCTGCTGGAGCGGGGGGTGATGCCGTTTCTGCTCGGCACGCTGGACGGGACGGCCTCGTGCCTGCCCCCGCTGCCGGCCCCGGCCCACCCCCCTCTTCACCCTTCGCTTCAGCCCTCGACGAGTGAGCGGCCCAGCCAGTCGGACTTGTCCTTCACCCCGGGCAGCGCGAAGAAGTAGCCGCCCCCGGTGGGGCTGATGTAGTCGACGAGCGGTTCGTCGATCAGACGCGTCTGAGTCGCCTCGAACTGGCGGACGACGTCCTGCTGGTAGGAGCAGAAGGCCAGGCCCATGTCGAGGTTGCCCGCCTTGTCGACGCCCCGGTCGTAGTTGTAGCCGCGGCGCAGGATCCGAGTGGTGTCGGTCTTCGCCGTACGGGGGTTGGCGAGCCGGATGTGGGCGTCCAGCGGGATCGCCTCGCCCTTGGGGTCCTTGGTGTAGCGCGGGAGGTCGGTCTCCTGGGCGCCGTCCAGCGGTGCGCCGGTGTCACGGCGGCGGCCGATCATCTTCTCCTGCTCGGTGAGCGAGACCCGGTCCCAGAACTCGACCAGCATGCGGATGATCCGGATGACCTGGTAGCTGCCGCCGACCGCCCAGGTCGGTTCCCCGTCGGCCGCGGTGACCCAGACCAGCTTGTCCATCTCGCGGGACGAGGTCGTGTCGGGGTTGGCGATGCCGTCCTTGAACCCGAGGAAGTTGCGCTGCGCGCCGGTCGGACGGGACGGGTTCTGGAAGCCGTCGATGCGCCACTTGATCTGCATCGCGCCGCGGGTGTGCCGGGTGATGTCGCGCAGGGCGTGCAGCACCGTGTCGGAGCTGGCGGCGCACAGCTGCAACGACAGGTCGCCGTGGCACTCGGCGGCGTCGAGGTTGTCGTTGGGGAAGGTGCGCATCGGCTTGAGGTGGCGCGGTATGCGGTCGGTGAGGCCGTAGCGGTCGTCGAAGAGCGAGGCGCCGACGCCCACGGTGACGGTGAGGTCGTCCGCGGGCAGATCCGGCCCCAGCAGACCGCTGTCGGAGGGCGGTGCCCCCACGCCGAGGTCGACCGGCGTGCCACCGGTGGTCAGGAAGCGGGCCCGTTCGGTGATCGTGCGCAGCAGGGCGACCAGTTGGGTGCGGTCCTCGGCGATGACGTCGAAGGAGACGAAGACGGCGGCCGTGGGCGCGGGGGTGGTGATGCCGGCCTGGTGGGCGCCGTAGAAGGACACCTTGCCGCTGCCCGAGTCGGCCGCCGCGGCGGGCGTGCTACCCGCGGCCACCTGGGCCCCGACGAGCCCGGCGCCCGCCAGGGCGGCTCCGGCCGCGCCGACGCCGAGGGCGGTCCTGGTGAACGTACGGCGGCCGAAGGGGCAGCCGCCCGGCGCGGCCTGGTCGTCCTGGCTCGGGGTCGTCATCGGGGGAGGTCCTCTCCTGTGGGCACATGGTCCCGGTACTGCGGGGGCGGTGGTTCGGTGCGGGTGGGCCGACGGTCTCGGGGTCGGCGCCACTGGGCTACTGAGGCGACCTCGGGGCTGCTCACGCGGCCTTGGGGTTGCTCACGCAGGCGTTGGGCTGCTCACGCGGCCTTGCGGATCTCCAGGAGGTCCGGGATCGGGGCGAGCTCTTCCAGCAACTGGCCGACCGAGCCGTCGAGGCGCTGTCGGTCGGTGTCGGACAGCTTGTCCAGCGGCGTCCAGGTGCCGTCCTCGGCCCGCTGGGCGAGCACCAGTTGCTCGGTGCGCCGCATCCACGTGTCGACGGCCGGGATCACCTTGGCGTTGCGCTTGTCGATCAACGGGCGGAGCAGGGTGAGCAGTTCACGGGTACCGTCGAGGTTGGCCCCGGTGGTGGCCAGCTCGGTGCCGCTGCCGTAGTCGGCGTTGCCGCTCAGTTCGCGGTGCAGGGTGTTCTCGAGGATCTCGTGGGTGCGCAGCGGGAGGTCGGCCGGGTCGAAGTCCTGCTTCGGGAAGTCCTTGCGCAAGGCGTCGACATCGGCGGCGAGTTGCTTGGCGTACGGCGCGAGGGTGGCGGCGGACCGGCCGTGCCACAGGCCGTACTCGATGCGATGGAAGCCGGTGAAGGCAGGGTCGTCGACCCCGCCCGCGAGTCCGGCCGTACGGCCGTTGATCTTCGCGTCGAAGTCGGCGAACGTCCCGTAGGCGGCGCCGAGCGAGGCGTACTGCGTGTGCGCGGGCAGCCAGTCCTTGCGGGCCTGGTCGAGCTTGTCGGCGTCGAGGTCGCTCTGGAGGGTGCGCGTCTTCGTCTGCAGGTCGGCCAGACCCTGGTCGACGTACGTCCGGTAGGCGGCCAGCGGTGCGGCGAGGTCCTTCTCGGAGACCGGCAGCACGGCCTGGACGGAGCCGCCGCCCGCGCCGACGCGTACGGCTGCCGAGGTGACGGCCTTCCCGCCGTTGGGCACACAGCGCCAGGCGTAGGAGCCCGTCCCGACGGTGGCGATCAGGGCCCGGGTGGTGCCGGGGGCGATGCCCTCGACCTCGCCGTAGACGGCGTTGCTGACCGGGTCGATCAGATAGATCTCGGAGGTACGGGAACCGGTGTTGCGCACCTGGAAGGTCTGCCGGCCCGGCTTGGGCGCGGTGAAGCCCTTGCCGCAGTCGGCCGCGGACACCTCGACGACGGGCGTCCCGGACGCGGGCTTCCCGCCGCCGGCGGCGATGGTGATCCCCGCGATGAGCGCGGGCACGGCGACGAGAGCGGCGGGGACCGTCCAGCGGGGGAAGCGACGGGGGGTGGACGGCGTGGCCACCGGGGGCTCGGCGCCGCCGGCGGGAGCGGACGGCTTCTCGGGGCCGGACGAAGCACGCTCGGCGGACTTCTCTCCTTCGGCGGCGGGCTCTCCATCGGAGGCGCGCTCGCCTTCGGCTGCGGACGTGGCGGACGGGCCGGCCTCGGCCTCGATCGCGGCCGACGTGGCGGCCCTGTCGGCGTCGGCGGAAACAGACCCGGACTCGCCGCCGGCCGGCGCGGGCGCGGCGGGCCGCCCGGCCTCGACGGCGGTCGGCGCGACGGCGCTCCCGGCGCCGGGGTCGCGGTCGGGGTCGGCGGCACTCCCGGCCCGCGTCGCGGCGGGCGTCGCGGCGAGCACTACGGGCTTCGTGCCCTCGGCGGGTGCGGACGCCCCTGCCGTCGGCTCGGCGGCCACCGCGGCGGCGGACACCACAGGCACCGGCTTCGCCGGGGCTGCCCCGCGGACGCCGCGCACGAACAGCGTCATCACGATCGCCAGGTACGCGCCGTGGACACCGACCTGAAGCCAGGTCATCTGCGGGGTGAGGTTGAGCGTGCCCTGGACGACGGTGACGTACCAGGAGGCCGGGTCGAGATGCGCCGACAGATCGAAGGCGTACGACGTGCCGCCCGGGATCACCGTGGCTTCCTGGAGGTCGCGCATGCCGTAGCCGAGGACGCCCGCGGCGATGACTATGAGCACGGCGCCGGTGATGCTGAAGAACCGCGTGAGGTTGATGTGCAGGACGCGCCGGTACAGGCCCCAGCACAGCGCCGCGGCGATCAGCAGCCCGACCGCCGCTCCGGCCAGTGGACCCGACGAACTCCCCGCGGCCTGCGCGGTGGTCCACAGGAACAGCGCGGTCTCCAGGCCCTCGCGGCCGACGGCGAGGAACGACGTGGCGATCAGTACGCCCGCGCCCATGCCCAGCGCGGCGGTGACCTTCTGCTTGATCTCGCCGGAGAACGTACGGGCCGAGCGCCGCATCCAGAACACCATGGCGGTGACGAACACGACCGCGACCAGACTGAGCGTGCCCCCGAACGCCTCCTGCGACTTCCCGGGCAGGTTCGCCGCCGTGAAGGTGAGGACCGCACCGAAGCTCATCGACAAGCCGATGGCGGCGGCAACTCCCGTCCATACATGCGGAAGTCGGGCGCGCTGGTCGGACCGTACGAGCGTGGCCACCAGAACCGAGACAATCAGTCCCGCTTCCAGCCCCTCACGCAGACCGATCAGAAAGCTGGGAAACGCGTCGTCCCACACCTCGGGCCTCTCTCCGATGCAGCAGATACCAGGCCGGACGGCCAAGAGCGGGGCTTAGTGTAGGCATGCCTAACCAAGGGTCAAGAGAGCGCGCAAATCGCGACACAGCGGACGCCGATCGCATGCCGGGCCCGCGTCGGCCGTAACGAGGGCAGATCGGCCGACCAGTCGGCGTGGGGGCCACGCAAGGCGGGCATGACGCCCCTGAGCTGCGGCAACACGAGAGTCGTGGACGAGAGCCCCGGCGTCCGCGTCGATGCGCGCGGCGCACGGCGACAGCCCGGCGGCGCGGGTGCACCCCCCACCAGGGAGATTCCGCCCGCGCTTCGATTCTTACCAGCCGCTTACCCCTAGGCACCGCCGGGACCAGGCAGTCTGGCCCCGCAACACCGCTGACCACCACTCGTTAAGACCCTCGGCGGCAATCCTCACCGTGACCACAACTCACCCTTTCCTTACAGCATGTAGGGTTTCCCCACTCTGCCCCTCTCAGGGAACGCACAGAGTCAGCCGCCCCCGCTCCCGCGACTCCCCCCCCCACCGCCCTCTCCCCAAGGTGATGCTCCACGGTGTCTGCACAACAGCCAGTACTCGTCCCGGAACAGAGGAACTCGAAGTCGCGCCGGACGGACCCGACCGGACGGCCGGCCATCGGCGACCGGCTGCGACCACGGGCGGCGGCGGCCACGGTCTGGTATCTGCGACTGCTCGCGCTGCTCAACCTGGTGGCGGTCACGTCGCTGCCGTTCCGGGAAGAGGTGCACGAGCACAACGGAGGTCAGTTCTTCACCCCGTACCTGGCCACCGCCGGGCTGGTCTCGGCCGCGCTGGCGCTGTTCCTGGCCCTGGTGATGCGACGCCGCAAACGGGCCGCGTGGATCTTCAACATGCTGCTGGCGGGACCGCTCTTCGGGCTGTACGTCCTGGCCCTCACGCAGGAGCAGTACCGACGGCACGGCTTCAACTGGTTCTCGACCGCGTTCACCGGGCTCTTCGTCGTCGCGCTGCTGGTGGGGCGCAGGGAGTTCCAGGCCGTCGGGGACCGCTCCAACCCCCGGCTGGCGATGGCCGTCGGCGCCGGTGGCTTCCTGGTCAGCGGCACCTTCGGAACGCTGCTGGTGAGCGCCACCAACAAGGTGTCCGGGGCGCCGCTGAGCGACCGGATCGCGTACACGCTGTTGCGCGGGGTCAGCGTCGGCCCGCTCGCCGACCGCCTCGACTCGGTGGTCGCGCCCCGCTGGGTGGACGTGATCGTCAACATCCTGATCGCGGCGTCCTTCCTGCTCGTGCTCTACGCCTGCTTCCGCGCGCCGCGCGGGCGGGAGCTCCTCGGCGAGGACGACGAGCGACGTCTGCGCGGCCTGCTCGCCAAGCACGGTGAGCGGGACTCGCTGGGCTACTTCGCGCTGCGCCGCGACAAGGCCGTCATGTGGTCCCCGAGCGGCAAGGCGGCGATCGCCTACCGGGTGGTCGGCGGAGTGACCCTGGCCTCCGGCGACCCGATCGGTGACCCTGAGGCCTGGCCCGGTGCGATCGAGGCATGGCTGCACGAGGCGCGGCGGCACGCCTGGACGCCGGCCGTGATGGGCGCAGGCGAGGAGGCCGGCACGATCTACGCCCGGCACGGCCTCGACGCCCTCGAACTCGGCGACGAAGCCATCGTGGACCGCGCCGACTTCACCCTCGAAGGGCGCGCGATGCGCGGAGTGCGCCAGGCGCACAACCGCATCCGCCGGGCCGGGTACACCGTCGGCATCCGCCGCCACGAGGACATCCCCGAGGCCGACATGGCCACCCTCATCGACAAAGCGGACCACTGGCGGGATGGCGAGACCGAGCGCGGTTTCTCCATGGCGCTCGGCCGGCTCGGCGACCCGGGCGACGGCCGGTGCGTGATGCTGGAGTGCCGCGACAGCCAGGACGAACCGCGGGCCGTGCTGAGCTTCGTACCGTGGGGCGAGAAGGGGCTGTCGCTCGACCTGATGCGCCGGGACCGTGACTCCGAGAACGGCCTCATGGAGTTCATGGTCATCGAACTCCTGCTGCGCGCCGAGGAGATCGGGGTGCAGCGGGTCTCCCTGAACTTCGCCATGTTCCGTTCCGTCTTCGAGCGCGGCTCCCGGCTGGGCGCCGGACCCGTGCTGCGTCTGTGGTGCGCGGTGCTGACGTTCCTCTCCCGCTGGTGGCAACTCGAGTCCCTCTACCGGGCCAACGCCAAGTACCGGCCCGTCTGGGAGCCCCGGTACCTCCTGTTCGAGAAGAGCAGCGACCTCCCCCGCATCGGGATCGCCGCCGCCCGCGCGGAGGGCTTCCTCACCCCGCCCGCACTGCCCGCGCTCGGCCGCCGCCCACTCCTGCGGAGGCCGGGAGGACGGTCACAACCCCCGAACGGGAGTGGGCAGTTCCCCCGGCAGCAGAGCAGTTCCTCGGCCAACACCTCGTCAGCCAGGTAACTCTTCGGGCTTGTTCGAGGCGCGGGCGCCGGGGCACACGCACCCGGCGCCCGCCATGTCACAGTCACCCGACGTTCACGTCGTCCGGAAACGATGCGGCCGATCACCGAGCCCGCCCCCGGACGAATCGACGCCCTCATGAAACGCATCGCGGCCGCGCCCGCCCTGGCCCTCACCCTCTCCGCGCTCTCCGTCCTCCTCATGTCCCCGCTCCCGGCGCAGGCGGCGGGCGGCGCGTCGGGCAGTTACGGAACGAAGACGCCGTACGCGCCGCAGCAGAACGCCCGTACGTACCAGCGGGCACCGAAGGGGTTCGTCCCGGTGTTCACCGAGAACGTGTCCCGGCACGGTGCACGCGCGGCGACGAGCGGCGAGGACGGAGAGTTGATCCTCCAGCTGTGGGACAAGGCCGAGAACGAGGGCGGACTCACCCGTGCCGGTGCGGAGTTCGGCCCGCAGGTGCGCTCGCTGCTGACGGCGATGGAGAAGGTCGGATACGGCAACCTCAGCGGCCGGGGCAAGCGGGAGATCCAGGGCACGGCGGCCCGCATGGCGCAGCGGCTGCCCGGACTGTTCGCGCGGATCGCCAAGGACTCCGAGCCGATCGACGTGGTCAGCTCGGGCCAGGGCCGCGCCGTCGACAGCGGCGCCCTCTTCGCCTCGGCCCTCGCCGACGCCGACCCGGCACTCACCCCCCTCATCGGCCCGGCGCGCACCGACCCCGACCTGCTCTACTTCCACAAGTCCGCGGGCGGTGCCGCCTACCGCGACTACATCGCCAACGACCAGCGGCTGGCCACCACCCTCAAGAGCGTCACCGAGCAGCCGGCCACCCACCGCGCGGCCCGCGACATCCTGAAGAGGATCTTCACCCCGGCCTTCGTGCGGCGGATCTCCGCCGGGGAATTCGCCTCCATCGGCAGCGAGGTGGACGCGGCCCAGGCGGTCTACAACCTCTACAGCATCGCCCCGGCCATGACCGACGAGGGCAGCTGGCACCTGGAGCGCTACCTCGCCCCGCGCGACGCCGCCTGGTTCGCCTATCTCAGCGACGCCGAGGACTTCTACGAGAAGGGACCGGGCTTCGCGGACAGCGACATCACGTACAAGATGGCGGACGTCCTGCTCGACGACTTCTTCAAGAAGGCCGAGGCCAAGCGTGACGGCACCAGCGACCTCGGCGCGGAGCTGCGTTTCACCCACGCCGAGGAGATCATCCCGCTCGCCGCTCTCATGCGGCTGCCGGGCAGCACGAAGCCGGTGACGACGACTCGGCCGTACACCTATGCGGACAACCCCTGGCGGGGCGGCTCGGTGGCCCCGATGGCCGCGAACATCCAGTGGGACGTGTTCCGCAAGGGCGACACCTATCTGGTGCGGATGTTCTACAACGAGAAGGAGACCGCGTTCAAGGCGGGCTGCGCGCCCGTGGCCAAGGGCAGCGCGTTCTACGACCTGGAAGAGCTGGAGCGCTGCTTCGGGCGCACCAAGTCGTGAAAGATGCCTCCGTCCAGGTGACTTGGGAACTTCTTTACCGATGCCGTCAGTTCTGATCACACCGGCTCGGGGCACCCTCCGAGCCGGTTCGGAACGATGAGTGCGATCAGTGAAGGAGCCACACCGACATGGTGTTCAAACGGCTGCTCGGGGCGATGGGCGCGGGCGGCCCCTCGGTGGACACGGTTCTCGACGGCGGCGCGGTGACGCCCGGCGGGATCCTGTCCGGGCAGGTCCATCTCCAAGGTGGCAGCGCGGACGTGGAGATCGAGCACATCGGGCTCGAACTGATCGCCCGGGTGGAGGCCGAGCACGAGGACGGGGAGAGCGAGGGCGCCGTCGTCTTCGAGCGGTTCACGGTCGGCGGCGGATTCCGCCTCGCCGAGCAGGCGCGGCACAGCGTTCCGTTCAGCGTGTCCCTGCCGTGGGAGACACCGGTCAGCGAGCTGTACGGGCAGCCGCTGGGCATCGTCCTCGGTGTGCGCACCGAGCTCGCGGTGGCCGGTGCGAAGGACAAGGGCGACCTGGATCCGCTCGCGGTGCGTCCGCTGCCGGTCCAGGAAGCGGTCCTGGAGGCGCTGGGGCAGCTGGGCTTCGGCTTCAAGTCCGCCGACCTCGAACACGGCCACATCGGGGGTACGGGGCAGCAGCTGCCCTTCTACCAGGAGATCGAGCTGGCGCCGGCGCCGCAGTACGCGCACGTGGTGAACGAGATCGAGCTGACCTTCCTCGCCACCCCGGCCGGCATGGAGATCGTCCTGGAGGCCGACAAGCGCGGCGGGCTCTTCGAGTCCGGGCGGGACACCCTCACCCGCTTCACGGTGGGCCATCACGATGTCGGGGCCCGCGACTGGAACAGCGAGGTCGACGGCTGGATCAGGCAGTTGGTGGAGCACCGGGCGTCGTACGGCTCCCACGCCACGTACGGCCACGCCGATCCGTACGCCGCCGGAAGCGGGTACGGGCATCACTCGGCCCATGGGTCCGGCCATGAGTCCGGCTACGGATCCGGCTATGAGTCCGGTCATGGGTCAGGTCATGAGGGTCACCGCTCCGGGCCCGGCCTCGGTACCGCGGTCGCGGCCGGCGCGGCGGGACTCGCGGTGGGGGTGGTCGGCGGGCTGGTCGCGGCCGAAGTCGTCGACGAGGTGGGCGACTTCTTCGAGGGCGACGACGACGAAGGCGGCGAAGAGGACTGAGTTCTCAGACGTGTCCGTGTCCGTGTCCGGGGGCGGTGTGCGCCGTCCCCGGACACGGACCACATGGGCTCAGTGCGCGGCGCTCGGGGCCTCGGTCGCCCCGCGCGGGGCGGCCTGCTCGGCGGAGTTCCTGATGACCGCCGTGGGGGTCACCGGAGCCGTGCCCTGTTCGGCGGTGGCGGCGGACGCGGGGCTCTCGTCCTTCATCGCCTTGGTCTCGCTCTTGAGGATGCGCATCGACTTGCCCAGCGCGCGGGCGGTGTCCGGCAGCTTCTTCGAGCCGAACAGCACGATGAGCACGATCGCCACGATCAGCAGGTGCCAGGGTTCCAGTCCGTTGCGGAGCATCGCGCGCTCGCCTTTCTTCGCCTCGGTCGAGGGCACGCCCCACTGGCCGCCACCCACTTGAAGATTGCCGCTTTGCGCAACAGTACAACCATGGGCTCGGATCGCACGGCTCCCGGCTCCCCCTTCCGTCCCCTTTCCGTCCCCCTTCCGCTCCCGTTCCGCTCCTGTTCCACCGCTATTCCGTGCGCAGGGCGACGGCACTGCGGGTCCGGGCGGCCCAGCCCGCGGGCAGCAGCGCGCCCAGGACGGCGATCAGCAGTCCGCCGAGGGCGAGCAGGACCAGTTCGGGCGTGCGGTAGACGGCGATGACGGACTCGGGCAGGTTCAGCCCGGCGCTGTGTCCCATGGCCGGCATGATCCAGCCGTGCAGGGCGACGCCGAGCGGCACTCCGACGGCGCCGCCGACGAGTCCGGTCATGACGACCGAGGTGACGACCATGGCGACGGTCTGCCGCGGCGTCATTCCGAGGGCCTTGTGGATGCCCAGGTCGCGGACCCGTTCCCGGGTGTCGAGGACGACTCCGTCGAGCACGCCGAGTCCGGCGACCGCGACGAGCATCAGGGTGAGCACCGCGGTCAGGGAGTTCAGCACGGCGACCGTGCCACTGTCGTTGCCGACCCGGCCGTTCTCGGCGGTGACGCCCAGCGGCCGCAGTACGGCGTTCGACCGGTCGGTGTAGGCCGCCACATCCGTGCCGGCCTTCACCGCGATGTGGTGACTCTCGACCTGGAGGTCCGGTTCGGCGGCGGCGAGGGTCGCGCGGTCGGTGAAGACCTCCATGCCCTGGTGGTGGGTGTCGAGGACCTCTCCGACGATCCGGACCGTTACGGCCGTGCCGTGGTCGTTCAGGGGTCGAAGTCCTGCGTCTGCTCGCCCAGGGCCTGAGCAACACCGAACTCGCCGCACACCTCCACCTGGCCGAGGCGACGGTCAAGACCCATGTCGCCCGCATCCTCGCCAAACTCGGCCTCCGCGACCGCGTCCAGGCGGTCGTCACGGCGTACGAAACGGGCCTGGTCACGCCCGGCACCGTGGCGAGAGGCACGTAGGACCGACGAGTTCCGGCCGACAACTGCCGCTTTATTTCTACAGTGATGTAGTTTTTTGGTGTCGATCCATCCAGCGCCGGGCATCCACTCGCCCGGCCGACGGCAGCACGGAGGAGAGCAGCGTGGGAGTTTCCCTGTCCAAAGGCGGCAATGTCTCGCTCAGCAAGGAGGCGCCGGGCCTGACCGCGGTCCTGGTCGGTCTGGGCTGGGACGTGCGGACCACGACGGGCACCGACTACGACCTCGACGCGTCCGCGCTGCTGGTCGACGAGTCGGGCAAGGTCCTCTCGGACCAGCACTTCGTCTTCTACAACAACCTGAAGAGCCCGGACGGTTCGGTCGAGCACACCGGCGACAACCTGACCGGCGAGGGTGAGGGCGACGACGAGTCGATCAAGGTGAACCTGGCGGCCGTACCGGCCGAGGTCGCCAAGATCGTGTTCCCGGTCTCGATCCACGACGCCGACGCGCGCGGACAGAGCTTCGGCCAGGTCCGCAACGCGTTCATCCGGGTCGTCAACCAGGCCGGCGGCACCGAGCTCGCGCGCTACGACCTGTCGGAGGACGCCGCGTCCGAAACCGCGATGATCTTCGGCGAGTTGTACCGCAACGGCGCGGAGTGGAAGTTCCGCGCGGTCGGCCAGGGGTACGCCTCGGGTCTGTCCGGGATCGCCTCCGACTTCGGCGTCGGAGTCTGACGCGTCCCACCGGTCCCCCGCCGTCCCCGCCTCGATGCGCATCCCCTGGGCGCGGGCGGCGGGCCCCTCCCGGCCCTGTCGCCGCAACACGCCCCAAAAGGCACACGTGACTGTCAGTGCCTTGGTGCACACTCACGATGAGTTGTCGTACGCCTGGGGAGGATGCCGTGTTCACGGGGATGGACGAGGTCGGCTGGGCCTCGATGAGACATGCCTATGGAAGCGCCGAGGACGTCCCGGAGTTGCTCCGGGGACTGGCCTCCGCCTGCCCGCAGGAGCGTGAGAGAGCACTCGACGGGATGTACGGAGCCGTGCACCACCAGGGCGACGTCTACGACTCGACGCTCGCGTGCATCCCGTTCCTGTTCGAAGTGGTCGGGCAGGCGGAACTCCGCGACCGGGGCAGTGTCGTGGAACTGCTCGTCAGCATCGGCGGTGGGGACGCCTTCGACGACGGCCCGCTCGAAGACGGGGACGGCGGCGAGGGCAACTACGCCATGGCCCGCACGGCGGTACGGTCGGGCGCCGCGGCCTTCATCGGCCTGCTCGCGGACCGCGACCCGGAGGTGCGCCGGGCGGCACCGACGGCACTCGTGCGGTTCCTCGGCGAACCGGAGCACGTCCTCGGGCTGTTGACGGGACGACTCGAGGAGGAAGAGGAGGAACAGGTCCGGCCGGCCCTGGTCGAGGGCCTGGGGCTGTTCGCGCGCCTGCACCCCGCGTCCGCCGCTCCCGCGGTGGAGCACCTGGTCGAACTCGGTGCCGCTCCGCACGACCCCGGGCTGCGGCTCGCCGCCCTCGGCCAACTCGCCGGCTGCGCACCCGATCGCCTTCCAACCGATCTCGTTCCCACCGTCACCGCGCTGCTCCGAGCCAGATCACGACGCCCCCGGGTGCCGGACCAGCCCGAGCGGCCCGACACCGACACCCTCATCGGCCACCTGCGACGCCTGCGCCCCGCCGACGAGGAGGGGGGTCATCTCCTGCGGACGCTGCACACCGCGCTCGGCGACCGGACCGCCGACCGGATCGCCCTGCTCAAGGGGCAGTTGAGCAGCGACGAGTCGGCCGACCGGTGCAACGGCGTGTGGATGGCTGCGGGGCTGCTGCGCGAATGGCGGGGCTCGTACGAAGAGCTGGTCGCGTTGATCGGCGAACAGGTCGTCACCGAGGAGCAGCGGCTGCGCGATGCGGCGGCCTCCGTCCTGGAGACACTCTTCGATCTGGCCGCGCCGGCCGCCGACCACCTGGCCGCCCTGGTGGCGGTCGGCTCCGAGCACCGAATACGCCAGTGGGAGCACGGGACACCGGCCCTCGGCGCCCCGCTCAAGGCGCTGGCCAGAGCCGGCGATCCGCGCGCGGTGGCGGCGCTCGCCGAGGTGCTGGACGGGCCGGTCGTGCCCCCCGAAACCGGTTACGAAGTACAGCACTTGGGCCCGGCGGCGGCGGCACCGCTCGCTCCGCTGCTGCGCGAGCGGCTCGGCGAGCTCCCCCTCGACGCACTCGACACCTACGACCGTGCGGTGCCGCTGCTGTTCGCGCTCGGCAGGCTGGGACACGCGCCGGCGGTACCGGAAATGCTGCGGCTGCTGCACGGGACGCCGGAGGGGCTGCGGAGCCGGGAATCGCTCGTGCGGGCGATCGCCGACGCGCTCGGCAGGTGCGGCCCGGACGCGCGGGAGGCGATACCGGCCCTGCGTGAACTGCTGGACGGGGGGTGCGCGGTGGCGGCGGCCGGTGCGCTCTGGTCGCTGGAAGGCGACGCCGAGGCCGTGCTGCCGACGTTGCGAAGGGAATTGGCGGCGGGGCAGCTCCACGCACGCAACGCGGCCGAGGCCCTGGGCCGACTGGGGCCCGCGGCCCGACCCGCCCTGCCGGCACTGCGCGGCATGGCCGACTCCGGGAAGGTGTGGCTGCGTGCGAGCGCCGCGGGCGCCCTGTGGGACATCGCCGGGGATCCGGAACCGGTCCTCCCGGCGCTCCGCTCCGCCTGGGAGCAGAACGCGCACACCCGCATCCTCCTCGCCGACTGTCTGACCCGGATGGGGCCGGCGGGCGCGCCCGCCCACGATCTGCTCCGTACGGAACTCGCCACGCGACGGCGGCACCAGGCGCAGGCCGGCACCTACGGGAGCGACAACATCGGCGAGGACGAACAGCTGCTGCGTGCCTGCCGCACCGCCCTGGACGCCACGTAGAAACCGCAGCTCAGAGCCACTTGAGCACAACCCGTCGAGGCATTGTCAGACCCCTCCCCTACTGTGATCACCATCGCCGACAGGTGGGTTCGGGAGGGGTCCTGTCATGGGTTGGATCGAGACATCCAGTGGGTATGCCGTCACGTTGGACGGCGCACAGGTGCGGTGCCGCAACGCGGCGGGACGCACGCTGAAGCAGGTGCCCGCGAAGCTGCGGGACGACGTGGAGGTCGTCCGGCTGCGGCAGTTGGCCGAGTGGCTGGAGCGGCATGAGCGGGAGTGCCGATCCCAGGTGGACACCTGGATCGTCCGCTCCCTGCCCGTGCCGACGGACCTGCTGGCCCGGGTGTGGCCCGACGCCGCCTGGCAGGCGGCGCTGCGGGACCTGGTGGTGGCGCCGGTGGACACGGACGGCACGGTCGCGCTGGAGCGCGCCGGATTCCTGCGGGACGCGGATCCGGAGCAGGGCCTCGGCGTGGTCGACCTGGACGGCGACTCGGTCCGGCTCGCCGCGCGGACGGTGGTGATACCGCATCCGGTGCTCCTCGAAGACCTGGAGGAGCTGCGGGAGTTCGCGGCGGAGCTCGGTGTCGAGCAGGGCGCAGGCCAGTTGTTCCGGGAGGTCTGGCCGCGGCCGGACGGGAGGGACGGCGCCGCCTTCGAGTGGAGCGCCTACGCGGGCGGGAAGTTCGAGGAACTGCGGCACGCGACGGCGCGGGCGGGCTCGTACGGCTATCGGGTGCGCGGCGGATACGCGGTGTGCCCACTGGTCGAGAACGGGGTCGCCGTGGAGGCGGCCTACTGGATCGGCGCCGACTACCCGGAGGCCGAGACCCGCACCGGCGGCCTGGAGTGGCGGGTCGCGGGCGGGCGCCGGCTGCCGTTGCGGGAGGTGGGGCCGGTCGCCTGGTCGGAGGGGGTCCGGATGGCGGCATTGGTGTACGCGGGGCGTGTGGTGAACGGCGAGGACGAGGAGGGGGAGCTGTGAGCGGGGATCAGCTGCTGGAGTCGGGAGCGGTACTGCCGCTGGGCAAGGGTGCCGGCGATGTGCTGACGGCGCGGACGTACGGGCATCCCGTACTGGAGGGGCGCACGGTGGTGCGGCTGGTGCCCGAGGCGATCGGGCCCGCCGAGGACCTCGCCCTGGAGTACCTGGGCTTCGGCACCGCCGACTCGGCGCCGGTGGGCCGGGTGAGGCGCCAGTCGCTGGGCTTCCCCGCCTGGGCACTGGTCAACGACCCGGTGAACGGGCACCATGCGCTCGCCGTGGTCAAGGAGATGGAGCGACTCACCCGGATGGTGTCGAGCAAGCCGGGCCACGCCAAGGACGGCTTCGACGAGATCGGCGCCCGACTGGATCGCTCGGTGCCGCACTTCCTGCCGACGTACTACGAGCAGGTGGCCCGGTTGTTCCTGGCGGCGGAGTCGCGCCAGCACGCCGCGTCGTTCTTCGGCAAGGCCCGGGCAGCCGAGCAGCGGCACGCCCTCGACGTGGACGAGGACCGGCTGCGGGAGGTGTTCCTGGAGTTCGCCGGGGCGGGCGCGCTGAGCGGGAAGGCGCTGCGCGACCACGCCAAGGGGCTGGCGGCACGACTGTCCGGCACAGCCGCGTACGAGCAGTTCAGGACGCTGTCGTCGCAGCGCTGCGCGGCCGGGATCGCTCCCTACGCGGGCATGCTGGAGGACCTGCGGCGGCTGGCGAAGGGTGCGGGGCTCGATCCGCGCGCCGAGGAGCGTGCACTGCTCGCCGCGATCCTCCCCTCGGGCGCCATGAACCGCGCGGCCGGAAGCTTCTGGAAGTCCGCGCTGCCCGCCCTGGCGGAGCTGGCGCACGAGGATCCGGCGGTACGGGAGCGGTTGTTGACGCTGATGCCGTCCACGGGCGGTGATCAGCGCGAGGAGTTCGACGCGGCGTGGCTCGCGCTGCTCGACGCCTGCGGGGCGATCGGTCTGCTGGTCGACGGCACGGTCGACGCCGCCGACTGGCTGAGCTCCTGGGACCGGCACCGTCAGCGTGGCTGGCGGCAGCGCAAGCGGCTCGTCGAGGAACTCGCCCTGATGGAGCGGCTGGCGCCCCGGCTGATCGCCGACGGCAAGCCGGTGCGGCTGCTGCGCGAGCGGGGCTGGAACTCCTACGTGGATCTCGACCTGCTGGACACCGCCCTGGCGGCGGGTGTGCCGGTCGCCGACCCGTCCCCGGGGACCGAGGGGCTGGAACTGCGCTACTGGACGGACGACGAGCGCCCGGGCCGCCGAGACCTGCTCGCGGTCACCACCGACCCGCGTTTCGCTCCTCTGTTGCGCAGGGCGGTGGAGAGCCTCTCGCTCGTGGACGGACCCGGGTCCGGTCCTTCGGCCCGCGTGCGGCGGCTCGCGGACCATCCGGCGCTGTGCACGGCCGTGGCGGGCTGGCTTCGGGACCGTGCCGACGAACTGGCCGAGCCGGTCGGCCTGCCGGGGCTCGACTCGCTGCTGAGCAAGGTCTCCCGCTTCTCGGCACCCGCCGTACTGGCGACGGCACCGGAGGCCGTCCGGCGGATCGTCGGCTTCGATCCCGCGCCGGTCCTGGGTCGCACCCTGCGCGCGGGCATCCTCGACGAACTGGGCTGGCCCGCCCTCGAAGAGGCCCTGGAAACCCTCGGCAAGGTCGCCCCGCCGACGAGCGGACAACACCCGTGGCCGCACCAGCCCGGCCGTTCGTACCAGCACGCGGACGCCTGGCCCGCGCTGATCGTCCGGGTCGAGACCCAGGTCGCGCTGGCCGGCCCCGATGCGCTGCTCGACGCGCGCACGCTCACCCTGCCGTCCCAGGGACGCCAGTACGGCGAGCCGACGGTGCGTCACGTGGACGGTCAGTGGCTCATCGCGTCGGGGTACGGGAACGAGCAGCGGGCCGTCTGGTCCGGGCGCCCCGCCGACGTGTTCAAGCCGACGGGCCTGCCGGGCGGCTGGTACGGCGGTCACCCGGTGTCGCTCGCGCTGCCCGACGGCGGCCGCTGTTTCGGCGGCCGACCCGTGCACGCCGGGGACACCACGTTCGCCGAGCAGCACCGTGAGATCGCCTCGGACGGCATCTCGTACTGGGTGCTGCACGAGAACCGCTGGCACGAGTACGACCCCGCCTCCGCCAAGCGCGGCCGGATGTCGGTGCCTGCGTTCTTCGACTCGGCGCTCGCCGACGCCCGCCCGGGCATCGTCCTCACACAGACGGACTGCCGGCTGCTGCCGGTCCGGCCCGGCCTGGAAAACTCGCCGTTCGGCAGCAAGGACGGGCTGCTCGGCTGGTGGGTGACGCACGACCAGAACTCCGGTGCCTGGACGGCCTGTTCGGTCGACGGGAGCCGCAGTCCGGCGACCACCAAGGGCGTTCCGGCTCCGCCCCTGCGTCTGCCGGGCGGCGCCGTCCTGCACCCCGTGCAGGAGGGCTGGAACCGCACGATCGTCGAGCTGTGCGACAGGGACGGCCTGTCGCTGGCCCGCGTCCAGCTGGGTGACCGCGGCAGCGCACATGCGGCGGGCACCCGCTTCCTGCCCCCGCTGTGGTACTGGCACGCGCTGCGCCCCCGCGACGAGCACGGCTCGACCGCGCTGCGGGCCGTGACCGACGCGGACGCCACCGCGCTGTTGGCCGCCGTCCGGGACGGCGAGAGCCCCCGGGAGGCCGTGGCCCGGCTGCTGCCTGCCGTCACCGACGAGCGGCTCGCCCTCGGGGTGGCCGGATTGGTCGAGGAGACGGCCCGCTGCGCCAAGCGGATCACCACGCTCGCCGAGCGGGCCGAGCGGCCGGTCGCCGCGCCGCGGGACGAGGAGGAGGAAGTCCGGCACGCGTACGACCACGTCCTGCGCGAGGCGCTGCGGGGGCTCACCGCTCCCGGACACTTCTACGGTTACTACGGCAACGAACAGCACGCCACCACCGCCGTCGACCAGCTCAGGGCGTTGCGCGCGCTGTTGGTCCCGGGCACACCGCCCGCGAAGTTCCCGTTCGTCGGCACCGGAGTCGCCTGGCTCTCGCTGACCGGTCCCGGCACGGTGGCGGCCGCCCTGCGCGCCGCCGCGCCCACCACGCCGGACGACCAGCGCGCCGGGCTGCTGGAATTCCTCGACGCCGTCCTGTCGGTCGGCGACGGCGTGCTCGTCGATCCCCGCGGACGACTGCGGGTCGTGCAACTCAAGGCCTCCCGGTCGGAGCGGCCGGAGCGCGTCGGGGAGGTGCTGGCCTCGGGCGACCGGCGGCTGCTGATCCTGTCCTGCCAGAGGGTCGATGCGGGCGACGCGTACTGGAACGCCGTCGAGTACGACCCGGCGGGCGGGTTCGGCCCCTGGGAGGGCTTCGCACTGGTTGAGTCCGAGATCCGGGGTACATCCGGGGACGAGGTCCTGGCACCCGCCGTACGGCGGTTGGCGGCGCTCGTGAGGGAGCGGGGACCGCTGCCCTACCGGCCGGAGCAGGCGCGGGAGTTCGCCGATCGGGTAGGGGTGAGCCCGGTGGCCGGAGCGCTCCTGCTCCTCGGACTGCCCGGGCTCAACTCCTACGGCAGGGACGGGCTCCTGTCCGCGGAGCACCTCCAGCCGCTGGGCGCGAAAAGCGCGGAGGCACAGGCCGCCCGGAACGCGCTCGATGAACTCTCCATTGCGGAACGGAAGTTGTTCACCGCCGCGCTGGTCCCCGCGGATCCCGGACGCCTGGAGCGGCTGTGGACCGACGGTTTCGACCTGGAGCCCGTCGTACGGATCTGGATCGAGCGGCGGGGGCGGCGGCGGGCGGCGACGCCCGAGCTGATCGCGCGGATGGTGAGCGAGATGGGGCCGGGCCGGATGCTGGACGCCGTCCTCAACCCCCAGGCGCACCCTGAGCTGACCGGTCGCACCGAGCAGCGGATGCGGGACAACGGACTCGAACCGCTGGACGCCCAGGCCCTGTTGACCGGCTCCACCCTCGCCGCGTACGTCAGCATGCTGCGCTGGCTCGCCTATCGACTGCCGTACGGCGATCCGCTGCGCGCGACGCTTCCCGAGACCCTGCGCATGCTCCGCGAGCGCCTCACCGACCCCGGGCTGCTGCTCGACCTCGGAGTGACCTGGGGGCATGACGGCAACACGGTGTCGACCCGGGTACGGGAGACGTTCGGACTGCCCGCCCAGGGAGGCGGGGACGCCGAGGGCCTGCTGCGGGCGGGCCAGGCGATCGTGCTGGCGCCGATGCGGCACCGCTCGGAGTGGGACACCGTATGGCTGCGGCCGTCGGCCGTGCTGCCGCGGGCGGGCGACGAGGGCGGACCCGATCATCCGGCGCTGAAGCTGCTCGCGGCGCTGAGCCGGGACAGCGGGCAACTGCAGTCGCTGCGCGCACTGTTGAGCGAGGAGTTCACCGCCCTGATCACGGCGGACGGCCCTCCCGGAGCCGCACAGCACCCGGCCCACAGCGTGCCGGAGCTGGTGGCCGAGGCGGCGCAGCGGTGCGGGTTCTCCGAGGACGCGGCCGGGCTCTATCTGATGCTGCTCGCGCTCCCGGACCCCACGGACCGCAACCAGGCGGCCTGGACCGGCTGGAAGCCCGCGCGGCTGAAGCGGGCCAGGGCCGAACTGGCCGCCGCCGGGCTGGTGGTGGAGGCGAAGCGGTCCCGGGCCGGACGAGCGCAGTTCCTGCCCGGCGGCTGGCTGGAGCACAAGGCGCCGCGGCTGCCCGTCGAGAGCTGGAAGACCCCGCTGCTGCCGGAGACGACCCACGGTTTCGTGGTGCCGGACCGCCCGGTGCCGGAGCTGTTCGCGCGGGCCTGGCAACGGGTCGTCCAGGGTGACGCGCCCGGGTTCGAGGAGTTCGCCGGGCGCGCTGGCAGAGGTGGCCGGGGCAGCCGGAGTGGAGGCAGGGCATGAGCGGCGGACAGAGCACGGCGAGGGGGATGACGGCAGCGGGTGCGACGGCCAGGACAGACGTGACGGAGGCGATGGGCGCAGCGGGTGTGTCGGGTGGATCCGGTGGATCCGGTGGATCCGGTGGATCCGGTGGATCCGGTGGATCGAGCGTGACGGGCGCGCGGCAGATCGAGCTGCCCGAGGACCGTCACGCCGAGGAGCTGGCGTTTCTCGCGGCGTACGACGAGGGGCCGCGACCGCCGGGCTGGCACCTGACCCCGCGCGCCGTGGTGACGTTCGTGTGCGGTTCGGACGGCGAGTCGCTGAGCGGGGCGGACGGGCGACGGCTCGTCGTGTCACGGAAGTTCGTGGGCGACCGGGGACTCGTCGAGCGGTGTGTGGTGACGCTCGCGGGCGAGCGGGGTCTCCTGCTGGTCGGCGAGCCCGGCACCGCCAAGTCGATGCTCTCCGAGCTGCTGGCCGCCGCCGTGTGCGGCACCAGCGCGCTCACCGTGCAGGGCACCGCGGGCACCACGGAGGACCAGCTCAGATACGGCTGGAACTACGCGATGCTGCTCGCCACGGGACCGAGCCGCGCGGCCATGGTGCCCTCACCCGTGCTCACGGCGATGACCCGGGGAGCCGTCGCCCGGATCGAGGAGGTCACGCGCTGTCTGCCGGAGGTACAGGACGCTCTGGTGTCCCTGCTGTCCGAACGGCGCATCGCCGTACCGGAGTTGGCCGGCGGCCCGGACGGGGACGGCACGGTGCACGCCGTGCCGGGGTTCACGCTGATCGCGACGGCCAACCTCCGTGACCGCGGCGTCTCCGAGATGTCCGCCGCCCTCAAGCGCCGCTTCAACTTCGAGACCGTCGGACCGATCGACGACCTCGACGCGGAGACGGAGCTGGTCCGAGGCCAGGCCACGGCGGCCCTCGCCCGCTCGGGTGCCCGTTTCTCCGTGGACGACGCGGTGCTGGAGGCGCTGGTCACGGCCTTCCGGGATCTGCGCTCGGGCCGCAGCGCGGAGGGCTGGGAGGTCGAGCGGCCCACCACGGTGATGTCGACGGCGGAGGCGGTGCAGGTGGCCACGTCCATGGGCCTGGGCGCCGCGTATCTCGGGGACGGCAGGGATGTCGTACGCGGCCTGCCCGGCCATCTGCTCGGCACGGTACGCAAGGACGACCCGGCCGATCACGCACGGCTGCTGGGCTACTGGGACGGTCCGGTGCGGCGGCGCGCGGAGCAGGGCGCCGCGCTGTGGCGGACGCTGTGGGAGCTGCGCGATGACCTCGTATGAGGAAGCGGCCGGCTCGGCGGCGTCGCCCGAGGTGGCTCTGAAGGCGCTGGCCGAGTGTCGGGAGCCGTTCCTGATCGGCGTGCGGCACCATTCGCCGGCGCTCGCGGCGGCCGTGCCGGGGATGCTGTCGGCGGCGGCGCCGGAAGTGCTCCTCATCGAGCTTCCGGAGGAGTTCGCGCCGTGGCTGGAACACCTGGGGGATCCGGCGACGGTGCCACCGGTGGCGCTGGCGGGGAGCGGGGAGCACGGCGGGGTGGTCTTTCTGCCCTTCGCCGAGTTCTCCCCGGAGCTCGCGGCGATACGGTGGGCGAGGGAGGCAGGCGTGCCGGTCGTGCCGTTCGACCTGCCCCTGGCCGCGCGGGACGCGGAGGAGCGGGCTCGAGACGTGGCGGAGGAGCCGGGTGCGGGCCAGGCGGGTGGCGGGCGTGGGCGACTGGCGGCCGCCCTGCGAGCGCGCGCCGGGGGCCGGGCCGAGGACGACCTGTGGGCGCGGCTCGTGGAGTCGGGCGCGCCGGGCGCCGCGGCGGAGGAGTTGCGGCGCGCCGCGCTGCTCGTGGGCTGGGCGTTGCGGGGGGACACCGGAGAGGACGCCGTGGACCCGTACGACCTGCGGCGCGAGGCCAATATGCGGGGACGACTGGCCGAGTACTCGGGGCGGCGCACGGCGGCGGTGATCGGGGCGTTTCACGCGCCCGCGCTGCTGCGGGCCGGTTCCGGCTCGGTGCGTTCGGGTGCCGGGCCGGTGGGTTCAGGTTCCGAGCCCGTGGGCTCAGGTGCCGGGCCGGTGCGTTCGGGAGCCGGGCCGGTGCGTTCGGGAGCCGGGCCGGTGCGTTCGGGTGCCGGACTCGCGGAGGACGTCCCCTCGGTCATCACCTCCCTCGTGCCGTACTCGTACCCGCTGCTCGACGAGCGGTCGGGGTATCCGGCCGGCATCCGTGATCCGGAGTGGCAGCGGGGGGTGTTCCGGGCGGCCGGGGAGCCGGGGCGGCTGGACGAGTTGCTGACGGCGACGGCCGTGCGGATCTGCGCCGCCGTCCGCGAGGCGGGGCACCCCAGTGGCCCCGCCGACGCCCGCGAGGTGGTGCGGGTGGCGCGGGATTTGGCCACGCTGCGCGGGTTGCCCGCCGCGGGCCGCGGGGAGCTGGTCGAGGCGGTGCAGACGGTGCTCACGCAGGGCCAGTTGCTGGGTCGGGGACGGGTGGTGGCCGCGGCCATGGAACGGGTGCTCGTCGGTGACCGGCAGGGTCGACTCGCTCCCGGCACGCCACGCTCCGGCCTCGGCCCGGCGGTCGAGGGCCTCCTCGCGGAACTCTCCATGCCCTCCCCCACCGCTCCCGCCCGTCGTGAGCTGCGACTCGACGCGCTGCGGTCCGAACTCGACCGCCGGCGCGAGATCTGTCTGCGCAGGATGGCGATCTGCCGAGTTCCCTACGGCGAGGAGGCCGGCGTCGCGGGGGTCGGCGACGGCGCCGCGCTCACCACACGGTGGACGGTGACCTGGACGCCCCCGACCGCGGCGATGCTGGATGTGACCGGCGTTCACGGAGTGACGTTGGAACAGGCGACCGGCGGCGTACTGGCGCGGCGACGGGCGGCAGAGCGGCGCGACGGCGGTCCGACCGCGGCCCAGGTGCTCGCCGGGCTCGAGGACGCCGCCCGCTGCGCCCTCCCGGGGCTCGCCTCGGAGCGCCTCACGGAAGTCGCCGAACTGCTGCCCGCGTCCGGCACCCTGCCCGAACTCCTCAGCGGGCTCGACCTGTTGAGCCGGATCGGCGCGGGGCATGTGCCGGGGCTGCCCGCCCCTTGGGAGAAGGAGCGGATCGAGGCCGCGTACGACGAGCTGGGCGCCGCCGGTGTCCGCGCGCTCGACGGGCTGACCGGCTCCACCGACACCGCCGACGCCCGCGCTCTGGAGGACCTCGCCACCCGGGTGGACGGCGCGGGCGGCGGGCTCCGGCTCGCGGACGCCCTCGGCCGCCTGGACGAGGACGGTACGCCGCTGATCCGCGGCGCCGCGGGAGCCGCCCGGGTGCTGCTGGGGCTGCGGGAGGCGACGGAGTTCGGCACCCGGCTGGCCTCCCGTGTCGACGGTGCCGTGACTCCCGAACTCCGTTCCGACCTCGCCGCGTTCCTGCGCGGCACACTGCTCGCCGCCGGTCCGCTGCTCGAGACGGGCGAGGCCGTGGACCCGCTCCTGGAGCGCGTCGAGTCCCTCACCGACCGGGCTTTCCTCGACCGCCTGCCGGCCCTGCGCGCCGGCTTCGACGTCCTGGCGCCGGCGGCCCGGTCCCGGATGCTCGCCGCGGTGGAGGACCGCACCGGCCGCGCGGTGGGCGAGTTGCCGGACGCGGTGGCGGAGCCGGGGTTCCTGGCCCGGATGGCGGCGGCGGATCTGGCGGGGCGGACGGCGTTGGCGACGGCGGGGTTGGACCCGTTGGGCACGGACGCGACGCCGACCTCGTATCAGACCCCTCATGACAACCCCGGCGTGCCCCACAAGTCTGCCGTGCCCAGCAGCCCCGCCGTACCCGACACTCGCGCCGCAACCGACAGTCGCGCTGCAACCGACAGTCCCGCCATACCCAACAATCCGCCCGTACCCAACAGTCTCGGCCCGGGAGATCGCTGGCGGCTCCTGCTGGGCAGGGCACGGCAGTTGACGGGGCGGGCCGGCCGGATCGCGCGCGCACTCGACGAGTTGTACGGGAGCGGGCGCGGCGAGGGGGTCGGAGAGCCCGGCGATGACGGTGCCGGCGGCGGAAGCGAGGCGTCGTTCCCGGATGTGCGGATCTGGTCCGAGGAGCTCGCGGCGCTCTTCGGCCCCGGGGTACGGGAAGAGGTGCTGGCCGCGGCGGCCGACGCCGGACGCGTCGACGCGCTGCAGGAACTCGACCCCGCCTCGGCCCGCCCCTCGGTCGAGCTCCTGCGGACGGTCCTCTCGTACGCGGGAGGCATGCCCGAGCAGCAACTCGCGCGGCTTCGGCCCCTGGTGGCCCGGCTGGTCAAGGAGCTCACGGACGCCCTCGCCCACAGACTGCGGCCCGCCCTCGCCGGTCTCGCGCACCCGCGGCCCACCCGCAGACCGGGCGGCCCCCTGGATCTCGCCCGCACCGTGCGCGCGAACCTCGCGACGGCGCGCCGCGATCCGGCGACGGGAGCGGTGACGGTGCTGCCCGAACGGCCGGTGTTCCGTACGCGGGCCCGCAAGGCGGCGGACTGGCGGCTCGTGCTGGTCGTCGACGTGTCCGGGTCCATGGAGGCGTCGACGATCTGGGCGGCGCTCACCGCGTCCGTGGTCGCCGGGGTCCCGGCACTGAGCACGCACTTCGTGGCGTTCTCGACGGAGGTCGTGGACCTCACCGACCAGGTGGACGATCCCCTCGGGCTGCTCCTCGAGGTGCGGGTTGGCGGCGGGACGAGCATCGCCCGGGGCCTGCGGCACGCGCGCTCACTGGTGACGGTTCCCTCCCGCACGCTGGTCGTCCTGATCAGCGACTTCGAGGAAGGGGGTCCGGTGGGCCCCCTGCTGTCCGAGGTGCGGGCACTCGTCGACTCGGGCTGCCATGTCCTCGGCTGCGCCTCGCTGGACGACGCGGGCCGACCGCGCTACTCGGCCGGTGTGGCGGGGCAGTTGGTGGCCGCGGGCATGCCGGTGGCGGCCCTCAGTCCGCTGGAACTGGCCCGCTGGGTGGGCGAACGCATGGGAGGTACACACCGATGACCACACTTCCCCCGGTGACGGCCGAAGTGGCGGCTGCCGCGCTGGAGTCGCTCCCGACCCGTCTGCGCAAACGTGCCGACTCGGCCGCGGCCAAGGCCGCCCACTGGCCCGTCGCCATTACGGACGCGACGGTCGTGGTGCGGGTCGACGACGCGACGACGGTCACGCTCACCACCACGGCCGGGGTGGTGACGTCCCCCGAGGATGCCGTGTGCAGCTGTCTGCTCGCGCCCGCGTGTCTGCATCGTGCGGCCGTGCTGACGCTGGCACCGCTGGCGGAGGAGACGGACGGACCGCCGGCGACTGTCGTGCCGTCGGACGCCGACGACTCCACCCCTGTCCCTCCGGAGACCGGGGCCCTCGACCTCACTCTCCCGCAGTCCGCGGCGGCGCACGCCCTCCGGGCGGCCGCGACCGCCGTACTGGCAGCCGGAGTGACCGGCTCCGGTGCCGTGCACCGGGCCACGCTCCTCCATGCCGCCCACTCGGCGCGCATCGCCGGACTCCACCGCGCCGCGGCCGCGGCCGTCCGGGTGGCGCGGCGGCTCTCCGAGGCGGGCACCGGGGACCCCGCGTTCCGGCTGCCCGAACTGGCCTCGGAACTGGCGGAGTTGCTGACCGTCACCGACGGGCTGCACCGTGCGCCGGACCCGGCTCTGATCGGCACCGCACGTCGGGCCTATACGGCGAACGGTTCGCTGCGGCTGCACGGTCTGTTCACCGAGCCGGTGGTGACCGCTTCCGGGTACGCCGGGGCGGTCACGTACGCCCTCGCGCAGGACGGCCGGCTCCGCTCGCTGTCCGACGTCGCGCCGGGCGACGCCGACCGCGCTCGGCAGGCCGCGGGCTCCGCGGTCCCCGGCGGCAGCGCCCTCACCCTGCGGGAACTGGGCGACCACGGCGGGGCGATCCTCACCGACCCGACGGTCTCGCCGGACGGGCGGATCGGCGGTGGCGGCGCGGTCCGTTCCGTACGGGCGTCGGGGGCCCGTTGGCACGAGGAGCCGCTCGACACGCTCTGGCGGCGTTCCCCAGCCGACCAGGTGGCCGCCGCGCTGCGGTGGTGGGCCGAGCCCGCCGACGACCGGGACGCGGGAGGTGACCTGCTCTTCCTCACCGGGACGATCACCGGCGGAGGGTTCGCCGTGGACGGTGGTCCCACTGTGCGTCTCTTGGCGCCGGACGAGCGTCCCGAACTCCCCTACGTCGAGAACCTCCGGCTTCTGGCGGGGACCCACGGTCTGTCCCTGCGCCTCGTCGCGCGGCTCGCGCCGGACCGGCCGAGCGGTGTACGCGCCCTCGCCGCGGCCTGGCACGGCACCGACGGCGACCCGATCCGCGCGGACCTCGGCCTGCGCCGCCTCAACCGCACCCACCTGCCCAGGACCGGGACGGCCGTCGTCCCGCCCGTCCCAGCGCCCGCGCTTCCCACGGAACTCGACCTCCTGCGGCGGGCCGTGGACCGCGCGGTCGCCGGTGGACGCGCCGTCACCGCCGCCGTGGCCGACGGCGAACTCCCCCGTCGGCTCGCCGCGGTGGGTCTGACCACGGGGGCCGCGTGCGCGCGGGCCCTGGTGGACACCGCGTCGGACCGGCGCCACGACGCGCTGGGCCGACTACGGCCGGCCGACCCGGAGGCGTACGCCCACGCCTGGCTCGCGTCGTCCACATACGCCTCGGCCGCCACGGCATCCCTCCTCACGGCCGCGTGGGCACCGGAGGAGGACCATGATCCGGCCTGACCGCGGAGGTCCTGCGGAGCGGGGCGGGGCGAGGTGGGGCGGCGGAGGCTCCCCTCAGCCCGTCTTCCGCCCCCACAGGGGACCGACCCGTTGCCAGTCCTCGTCCCACTGCGCCATGCGCCGCCGCTCCATGCGGCCGCGTACCAGCCGTCCGCCGACGAACGGCACACCCGCGACACTCACCCCCATCAGGACGCCCACCAGCACGGCACGCAGTTGGGCCTGGGAGGGCGTGGGGGGCTTGGTGACGAGACGGCCGTCGGCGTCCGTCCAAACGGTCACCGGGGTGCCCCCGGCGCTGCCGACGGGCACCTGGGCCTGACCGGCGTGCGGCGAGCCGTCCGCGGCGGTCCAGTGGACCTTCGCCCAGACCATGTCGGCGTCGTTGGCCGACGCGGTCGACTTCGGCACGTCGTCGTTGAGCAACGCGAGAACGGAGTGCCACTCGGCCCGCTGCCTGGCGAGGCCGTTCTCCACGGACTGCGTCGCCAGCAGACCGGTGAGCACCCCGCCGAGCGCGGTGAGCGCCCAGGCGACCAGCACGATCCAGGCCTCCAGCGCGTCACTGCGACGCCGCAGCGGATTGCGCCGCCATCGCCACAGCCACACCTTCGGAGCCTTCGGACCACGGAATGCCGCCATCGATGGCATCCTCCTCACGACCGCACGGACATGCCACATCGCCCTCCCATACGGGATCGGTCCCTCCGATGCTCACAACGAGTCCCACGACCCGCGCGTTCCAGGAATCCGGCCATCCCTCACCCGGAGGCGCGTCGGCCGGGACGAGACGTCACCGATGACCGACGCCACCCTGCTGACCTGCGGCAATTCGGCGCACAGGGGAGACTGTCGGTGCCGGGGTGCAGACTGGCCGATGTCTGAGACAACGTCGTCGCGGAGGTGGTCGGCATGGCCGAAGTACTGCTCACCGTCGGTACACGAAAAGGGCTGTTCATCGGACGGCGGCGCGGCGCCGCCTGGGAGTTCGACGAGAGTCCGTACTTCAACGCGCAGGCCGTGTACTCGGTCGCGATCGACACCCGCGGCGAGACACCACGGCTGCTCGCCGGAGGGGACAGCGCGCACTGGGGTCCGTCCGTCTTCCACTCCGACGACCTGGGGCGGACATGGACCGAACCGGCGCAGCCTGCCGTCAAGTTCCCCAAGGACACCGGGGCTTCGCTGGAGCGGGTGTGGCAGTTGCACCCGGCGGCGGCCGAGCCTGACGTGGTGTACGCGGGCACGGAGCCGGCCGCTCTGTACCGCTCCGAGGACAGGGGCGAGTCCTTCGAGCTGGTACGGGCCCTGTGGGAGCACCCCACCCGGTCGCAGTGGGTGCCGGGCGGCGGTGGCGAGGGGCTGCACACCGTCCTGACCGACCAGCGCGACCCAGGCGCCGTCACGGTCGCCGTCTCCACGGCGGGGGTGTTCCGTACGCACGACGGCGGGGCGAGCTGGGAGCCGTCCAACTCCGGTGTCTCCGCGGTGTTCCTGCCGGATCCGAACCCGGAGTTCGGTCAGTGCGTGCACAAGATCGCACAGGACGCGGCGACCCCGGACCGGCTCTACCTCCAGAACCACTGGGGTGTGTACCGCAGCGACGACGCGGGCGGCGAGTGGACCGACATCGGCGCGGACCTGCCGTCCACCTTCGGGTTCGCGGTGGCCGCGCATCCGCACCGCGGCGACACGGCGTACGTCTTCCCGATCAACGCGGACGCGGACCGCGTCCCGGCCGACCGGCGCTGTCGTGTCTTTCGCACGCAGGACGCCGGCAGGACCTGGGATCCGCTGACCGCGGGGCTGCCCACGGAGGACCACTACGGCACGGTGCTGCGCGACGCGCTCTGCACGGACGGCGCGGACCCGGCGGGTGTGTACTTCGGCAATCGCAACGGCGAGGTGTACGCGTCGGCGGACGACGGGGACAGCTGGCGGCAACTGGCCTCGCATCTGCCGGACGTGCTGTGCGTACGCGCCGCGGTCGTCGGCTGAGGCCCGGGAGCCGCCCCTGGGAAGACATCCGACGTCGGTCACCCGCCGTGGTGGTGCCGACGCGACGAGTGGCGAATTCACCGCGCCGAAGGGTCCCTTGCGCCGCTGGCGCGCCGCTGCAGGAGGCGCGAGCATGGAGGTAGGGGGATGGCGGTGAAGACGTGACACCTGCGATTCCGGAATCGGGCGAAGGTCCCGGCACAGAGCCCTATATCGGTGCGGAAGAAGCAGCCTCGGACGCGGCGGCGATCGTCACCCTGGCCGGCACGGTGATCGGCTGGACCAGAAGTGCGGAAGAACTCCTCGGCCGTTCGGCCCGCGAGGTCGTCGGAGGCTCCGTCGGCCGTCTCCTCGCCGTGCCCGAAGACCCCTGCCGCGTAGCGGCGATCATGGAGCGCTGCCGTGCGGGCCGGGCCTGGAGCGGAGTGGTCACGCTGTCCCATCGCGACGGCCGTCGTGTCGAAGTGAGTCTGCGGGTTTCCGCGTCGTTCCAGGTCCGCGACGACGAGTGCTTTCTCCTCTCGGCACGGGAGCGCATCACGCGCTGGGCCATGGGGCAGTCCATGCTGGACGGGTTCCTGACCCGTTCGCCCGTGGGCATGGCCATCGTGGACATGGACCTGCGCTGCACCTGGGTCAACAACACCCTGGAGAGCATCGGCGGCATACCGCGTGAGCAGCGTCTGGGCCGGCGCCTGACCGACCTCTTCCCGGGCCTCCACGCGGAGACCCTCGAGGACGTGATGCGCAAGGTACTGCGGACCGGCGAGCCGGTCAGCGACTTCGAGTACCTGGGCTGGAGCTGGGCCGACCCGCATCGGCAGCACGCCTACTCCACGTCGTTCTTCCCCCTGGTGGACGTCGACGGCGCCGTCACGGACATCTGCTACATGGTGCTCGACGTGACCGACCGGTGGAACGCCCGCCAACTGATTTCCATGGTCAACGAAGCCGGCGCCTGTGTGGGCAGCACCCTGGACGTCATGGAGACGGCCCAGGAGCTGGCCGACTTCGCCGTGCCCCGGTTCGCCGACTTCGCCATCGTGGATCTGCTGGAGCCGGTCCTCAGCACCGAGGGGCACGGAACCTGGCTGTCCGACGCGGGTCCGGCCGTGACGGGCCCGGTGATGCGGCGGGCGGGCATGAGTTCCGTCCGGGAGGGGTGTCCGGAGGCGGTCGCCCACGTCGGCGATCCGGTGGACTTCATCCCTCCCCCGCACGATCTCGACCTCCTTGTGAACGGCGAGCCCGTCCTCATACCGGTGCTGAACCCCGACAACCCTCAATGGGCCGTCGATCAGCCGTCCAGGACCTCGAGCATGCGCGAGTTCGGACTTCACTCACTCATCTCCGTGCCGATGCGGGCCCGGGACACCGTCCTCGGCCTCACCACCTTCGTCCGCTCGCGGAACCCGGCTCCCTTCACCTCGGACGACGTACTGCTCGCCCGGGAACTGGTCGCACGAGCGGCCGTCTGTGTCGACAACGCCCGCCGCTACACCCGGGAGCACCACGCCACGCTGACGCTCCAGCGCAGCCTTCTGCCCCATACGCTGGAGGGCGGCATGGCCGTGGACGTGGCCTCCATGTATCTGCCCGCGGACGCCAAGGACGGTGTGGGCGGGGACTGGTTCGATGTCATCCCGTTGTCCGGAGCCCGAGTCGGCCTCGTCGTGGGCGATGTGGTCGGCCACGGTCTGAGTGCGGCCGCCACCATGGGCCGACTGCGGACCGCGGTGCAGACGCTCGCCGACATGGATCTGCCGCCCGACGAGCTCCTGGCCCACCTCGACGACCTGGTGCTCCGCCTCAGCGAGGAGGAGTCCCATGACGCGTCGGCCGACCTGATCCGGACCACGGTGATGGGTGCCACCTGCCTGTACGCCATCTACGACCCGGTCACACGGAACTGCACGCTGGCCCGGGCCGGCCATCCGCCGCCGGTCCTCGTGACTCCGCAGGGCCGGGTCAGCTTCCCGGAACTGCCGGCCGGTCCGCCACTGGGACTGGGTGGACTCCCGTTCGAGGCAGTCGACATCGAACTCGCCGAGAACAGCCTGATCGGCCTCTACACCGACGGCCTCATCGAAGGCGGCGAGCGGGACGTCGACGTCGGAATGGCCCACCTCAGGGAGGCCCTGTGCCCTTGCGATCTCCCGCTCGAGACGCTCTGCGCCAACGTGCGGGGCCTGACCTCCACGCCGCAGTCCGACGACGTCGCGTTCCTCGTGGCGCGCACGCACGCACTCAGCGCCGACCACGTCGCCTCGTGGGACGTGGCCTCCGATCCCGCCGCCGTGGCCGGGGCCCGCGCCCTCGCCACCCGCCAACTCCGTGCATGGGGACTGGAAGAGCTGGCCATGGCGACCGAACTCGTCGTCAGCGAGTTGGTCACCAACGCGGTGCGCTACGCCCCGGGCCCCGTGCGACTGCGGCTGTTGCGCGCATCCCGTCTGATCTGCGAGGTCACCGACACCAGCAACAGCTCCCCGCGGCTGCGGCACGCCCGGACCACCGACGAAGGGGGACGCGGCCTCTTCCTCGTCGCCCAGCTCACCCACCGCTGGGGCACCCGGTACACACACGAGGGAAAGATCATCTGGGCGGAACTGGACTCGTCGGCGCCCGCAGCGCGCTGGTGATGTCGGCGAGGTGGTCCTCGACGGGGCCCAGGGTGATCAAGCCGCTGCCCGCGCCGGCGAGTTCCCCGGCGGCCGGCAGCAGGCGGGTGCGGGCCCGCTCCAGCACGTCCCGGTCGCCGACCTCCAGCGCGACCACGGCCTCCAGGCAGCAGCACGCCTCGTACATCAGGTCGCGCGGCGCCTCCGGGAGCGCGCGCAGCACCGCCCGTGCCTCGGCCCGGCGTCCGGATGCCAGCAAGGCGAAGGGCGCAGCCCAAGGCCGGTACGGGCCCCAGTCCGCCCCCGGGCCGATCTCGACCGGCCCTGGATCGGTGTCGGACCGCGTCCTCCTGCCCTGCACCCGCAGGCACAGCAGGGCGAGCGGGAGAAGCCCACGCTCCAGGCCCGGCATCCCTGCGCCGTCCAGCCGCGCGGCGGCATCCCGGTAGGCGGTCTCGGCACCCGCCGCCGGCCCGGACGCGGCCAGCCGCAACGCCCGGTACCACTGGGTGAAGACGCCCGCGAGCGGCAGCTCGTGGCGCTCGGCCAGCCGGTCCACGGCGGCGGCATGGCGGTCGGCCGCGGCGAAGTCGGCCAGCGCGCCGCGTGCCTGGAGCCGGATGAGGTGACCGAGTACCTCATAGGTCACCAGGTCGTGCCGGGCGGCCAGTTCGACCAGCTCCGCGCCGATCTCGTCACGCCGTGGGGCCAGGCCCGCGCGGGTGAAGGACTGCATGAACGCCCCGTTCAGCGCGAACGCCAGCAGCGCGGGATCGTCGAGACGCCGGGCGATCTCCTCCGCCTCGCGGGCGGCCTGGGGGCCGCGTGGTGCTCGGCTGCCGCGCGTCTCCAGGGCGATCGTGGCCAGCAGGCGGCACCGCGAGGCCTCGTGCGCGTCGCCCGGCGAAGCGGTGAGGGCGCGCTCGGCGGCCTCGACGATCCTTCGGGCCAGCTCCGGATCGTCGCTGCGGGTCCAGATCGCGGGGACGTCGTAGGCGCCGATCACCCGGGCGGTCAGGTCCGGGTCGCCGAACTCCTCCGCCGCCGCGATGGCCTCCATACGGTGCTGCCTGGCGGCCGCGAGCCCACCGCCCCCGGTGACCGCGAGGTTGCGGATCAGGCTCACCGTCGTCTCCAACCGGGCCCGGGCACCGACGGCGACCGTACGGTCGTAGGCCGCCGCCGTCCGTGTCCACAGCCGGGCCGCGGTCGCCGCCGGCCCGGCCGGCGGATCGAGGCCGGGATCCTGGGCGAGGATGTCCGCCTCCAGGCGGCGCAGCCGGGGCCCGGGGTCCACCCCCAGCTGGTCGGCCAGGACCGCCCGGGCTCCGCGCAGCACGCCCAGCGCGTCCCCCTGACGGTCCTGCCGGTACAGCGCCAGCGCCAGCAGCCGCCAGGCGTCCTCGCGCCAGGGGTGAGCGGCGAGGTGTACGTCCAGGTCGGGCACCGCCTCGGCGGCCAGGCCGAGGTCCAGCTGCGTCCGGGCCCGCTGCTCCACCGCCTGGAGCCGCAGCTCGGCGAGGCGGGAGCGCTCGCCCCGGGCCCAGTCCTCGTCCTCGAACTCGGCGTAGGCGGGCCCGCGCCACAGGGCCAGCGCCTCCTCCAGTCGCGGCAGCGCTTGCGTGGCCGGCAGCCGTGCGGCGGCGCCGACGGCCGTCTCGAAGCGCCAGGCGTCCACGGCGTCCGGCTCCGGGCGCAGCGCGTACCCGGGGCCGTCCGTGACCAGCAGCCGGGCGGGGGCCCGGGACGGACGGTCCGGCTCCAGGACGCGTCGCAGCGCGGCGACGAAGGTCTGTACGGCGCCCACGGCGCCGGGCGGGGGATCCGTCCACAGGTCGACGACCAGGTGGGTGACAGGGACGACCCGGCGGCGGGCCACCACCAGCCGCGCCAGCACGGCCCGGTGCCTCGGTCCCTTCAGCGCGAGCGCGCGGCCGTCGCTCTCGGCCACGGTCGGTCCGAGCACACCGAACGCGACCCGCACCCTTCTCGCCTCTCCCGACACCCTCGCCACGGTACTGCGCCGACGACGTGGTGATCCCTTACTGATCACGTGCTGATCAGCTGCTGATTCGCGCCCGGCAGGCTCGTCGTGTCCGTCACCCTCCGCTTCCGCCTTCCAGAAAGGGCGAACCATGGCACCGACCATCCCCGGCTTCGACTACCGGCGCGTCCCCGTCGCCGACGATGTCGCGCTCCACGTCGCCGTCGCCGGATCCGGCAGTCCGATCGTGCTGCTGCACGGTTTCCCGCAGACCCACCTGATGTGGCGGCACGTGGCCGCCGACCTCGCGGCCGATCACACCGTCATCTGTCCCGACCTGCGGGGCTACGGCGCCAGCGACAAGCCCGTCGACACCGGCGCCGACGGGAGCGCGTACGCCAAGCGCACCATGGCCGCCGACGTCGTCTCGCTCGCCCGCGCTCTGGGCCACGAGCGTTTCGCCCTGGCGGGACACGACCGGGGCGCGCTGGTCGCCATCCGCGCCGGCCTCGACCACCCCGAGGCGATCACCCATCTCGCCTCGCTCGACGTGCTGCCCACGCTGGACATGTGGGACGTGATGCACGGCACCGGCGCGGCCGTCGGCTTCCACCTCTACCTGATGGCCCAGCCGCCGGGTCTGCCCGAGCGGATGATCCACGCCGCAGCGGACGTCTTCTTCGGTCATTTCCTCGACGTCTGGACGCGGGACCCGAGGGCGATCCCGGAGGAGATCCGCGCCGCCTACCTGGCGGCTTCCCGCGCGGCAGTCCCTTCCATCGTCGCCGACTACCGTGCCTCGGCCGGCATCGACGTCGAGCACGACCGGGCCGACCGTGCTGCCGGGAACCGGCTGCGGATGCCCGTGGCCGTTCTCCAGCAGGACTGGGGCGCGGCTCTCGGCTTCGACGCCGCCGCGCGGTGGCGCGCCTGGGCACCGGACCTGCGGCACACGACCGTATCCTGCGGTCACTTCATGGCCGAGGAGGCCCCCGCCGACGTCGTCAAGGCCATCAGGGACCTCGTCGCCGACCACTGAGCGGGCCTCCTCACCGAGCACCTGGGCGGATCTCCTCGTAGACACCGTTTCGCCGCGTGCCGGACCCCGCGCGGGGCGAGAATCAGGGGGTGACTGTGCCAGCCGAGACCTCGCCCATGTCGGGGCAGACCGTGTGCGGCAAGGACGGGCGCGGTCCGCTGCGCTCCTTCCTGCAGACCGAGACCGGCAGTGCCGCGGTTCTGCTGGCCGCCACGCTCGCGGCCCTCGCCTGGGCCAACATGGGGCCGGGCACGTACGAGGCCTTCTGGAGCACCGAGCTGTCGGTCCGCCTCGGGGCGGGCGAAGTCTCCCTGGACCTGCGGGAGTGGGTGAACAGCGGGCTGATGACGCTGTTCTTCTTCGTCGTGGGACTCGAGGCGCGCCGGGAGTTCGACCTGGGTGAGTTGCGGGAGCGCAGAAGGGTCACGCTGCCGCTGCTCGCCGGGCTCAGCGGCATGGTCGTGCCGATCGCGATCTACGTGGCTCTCAACGCGGGCCACGACTCCGTGCACGGCTGGGGCGCCGCCATGTCGACCGACACGGCCTTCGCCCTGGGCATGCTCGCCCTCTTCGGGGCACGGCTGCCCGACAGTCTTCGGGTCTTCATCCTCACCATCTCCGTCGTGGACGACTTCCTGGCCCTGGCCGTGATCGCCGTCGCCTACAGCGGCGCCCTGGCCCTGCCCGCGCTGCTGACGGCGCTCGGCCTCTTCGCGGCCGTCGTGCTGGTGCGGCGCACCCTCGGGGTACGGATTCCGGCCCTGTACGCGGTGCTGGGCGCGGCGGTGTGGGTCGCGCTGCTCAAGTCGGGGGTGGACCCGGTCGTGACCGGCCTCGCGATGGGCCTGCTCACCTACGCCTACCCCGCCGAGCGCGTCGACCTGGAACGAGCCAGCCACCTTTTCCGGCGCTTCCGCGAGCAGCCGACACCGGAACTGGAGCGCTCCGTACGGCGCGGGATCGCCTCGACGCTCTCGCCCAACGACCGGCTCACGCGGATGTTCCACCCCTGGACGAGCTATGTGATCGTGCCGCTGTTCGCCCTCGCCAACGCCGGCATCACCATCAGCGCCGGCCAGTTGGCCCATGCCTTCACCTCACCGATCGCCCTCGGCATCCTCCTCGGCTATGTGCTCGGCAAGCCGATCGGCATCATCGGCGCCACCTGGGTCACGACACGCGCCAGCCGCGGGCGGCTGCACCCGCCGGTCGGCTGGGGCGCCATCACCGCGGGGGGCACCCTGGCGGGAGTGGGGTTCACCGTGTCCCTGCTGATCGCGACCCTCGCCTTCGACGGGGCCCGGCTGGCGGAGGCGAAGATCGGCATCCTCGCCGCCGTGGTGTGCGCGTTCCTCCTCACCTGGCTGGTCACCTCGGTGATCGGCGCCCTTCCCAAGCGCTCCCGTGTCCGGGCCCTCCTCGGTACGGGCACGACCATCGTCGACCTCAGCGACCCCGTGGACGTGGACCGCGACCACGTACGCGGCCCGCTGGAGGCGCCCGTGACGCTCGTCGAGTACGGGGACTTCGAGTGTTCGTACTGCGGCCTGGCCGAGCCCGTGGTGCGCGAGCTGCTCGCCGACTTCGGCGACGTGCGCTACGTGTGGCGGCATCTGCCGCTGACCGACGTCCATCCGAACGCCCAGTTCGCCGCGGAGGCCGCCGAGGCCGCGGCCCACCAGGACGGGTACTGGGAGATGCACGATCTGCTGATGCAGCACCAGGGTGACCTGCGGCCGAAGGACCTGCTCCGCTACGCCGAGGAGATCGGCCTCGACACCGAACGCTTCCGCAAGGATCTCCGCGAAGGCAGGGGGACGGCCCGGGTCGCGGCGGACGTGGAGTCCGCCGACCTCAGTGGTGTCTCGGGCACCCCGACGTTCTTCGTCAACGGCCGCCGCCACTACGGCGCCTACGACATCGCCTCGCTGTCGGCGGCGGTGCGCGCCGCGCGGCAACGGGCGGCGCTTCAAGGGGTCGGCCGACAGGACTGAGCCCCGATCAGGGCGAGGCCGTACGCTTCAGGGCGTCTCGCGGACACCCTCGAACAGGTCGCTCTCCCGTGTGCCACCGATCCACGGCGGGTGGGCCCGTACGTATTCCTCGACCCGGCCCACGTCCCCGGACAGGCTGAAGAGCCTCAGCAGCGCCGCGGCGTCCGCCTGGCCGGCGTGGGCCGCCAGGGCCCGCACCGCTTTCGGACTCGAGAGCGACACGGCGATGTAGTACAGCTTCGGCAGGCTCCGCGGGTGCCGGCCGCCCTCCTCGCCGGGAAGTCCACCGGACCGCTTGATCCGCTCGAAGGCGGCGCCGGTCAGCTCGTGCGTACGGACATGATCGGGATGGTACGAGAACCCGTTGGGCGGATACGTCACGACCACATCCGGCCGGTACTCCCGCATGAGCGCCTCGAGCCGCCGGACGACCTGTTCGCCCTCCATCCTGCTGAACGCGCGCGGATCGATGTCGTCCGCCGAGTCGGGCACGCCGGAGTCGGGGTAGTCCAACGGGACCAGGTCACTGACGCCGAGCGCGGCTCCCGACGCGGCGAGCTCGCGGGAGCGCCGTGCGGCGACCTGCGCCGGCTCGTGGTCGCGGTTCCCGGGCTTGCTGCTGTCGGCTCCGTCGCCCTGCGCACCGTCGGTGCAGGTGACGAGAACCGTACGAACCCCGGCGGCCGCGTATCGGGCGAGCGTGCCGCCCGTCTGGCCGGCCTCGTCGTCCGGATGCGCGTGGAGGACCATCAGTGTCGGCCGCCGGGTCTGCGGTGCGGTCATGACATGGACCCGTCCGTCAGCGGCCCACCCCACCCGAGGCCGCCTTCCTCGGTTCGTCCGCTGTGCCGCTCAAGACGCGTTCCTCGGCCCGCTCTTCAGGGCCCCGTCGAGGGGTCGGCGGGGTCCTGGGAGGTTCGCGCACCCGCTTCGATACTTCCTTTGATGCCGAGTTTTCTGCGTGCCCGCTGGTAGAACGTCGTACCGCCCAGGCGCACGACATGAGCCGCCGCGGGACATGCCGACACGGTGACCCGGTCGCCCGCGTCGAGGTAGCCGAGTACCTCGCCATCGACCTCGACCGCCAGTCGCCCGGTCGTGGGGAGCAGTTCGAGGGTGACGTCCTCGTCCGCGGGCAGCGCGAGCGCCCGGTCGAACGACGAGTGCGCGCTGGCGGGGACGACCAGGATGGCTTCCACCCGGGGCGAGAGGATCGGGCCGCCCGCGGCGAAGCTGTACGCCGTGGATCCGGTCGAGGTGGAGACCACGACGGCGTCGGCGGCGTAGCGGATGAACTCCTCGCCCTGGAGCCGGATCGCGATGGCGGCCATGCCGCTGCCGGGTACCCGTACGAGGGCGATGTCGTTGAACGCACGGACCTCGCGCCCGTCCGGGAGGCGCGTTCGTACGGCCATCCGGGCCTCGGTGGTGAACTGGCCGCTGTCGATCCGGTCCAGCGCCGGCTGGAGCTCGTCGACATCGATCTCCGCGAGGAAGCCCAGCCGGCCCAGGTTGACGCCGAGCACCGGAGTGGCGCTTCCGGACAGCAGCCTCATGGAACGGAGCATGGTCCCGTCCCCGCCGAGGCTGACGATCAGATCGGCCCGGGCGACGAGATCCTGATCCGGTACGGCCACGGCGCTGCAGGCGATACGGCCGACCTCGTCCGGCAGCCCCAGCACCTCGGCATCGTTCTTGCGGGCCCACTGCACGACCGACTCGATGACCGGTCCCGGATTGCGCCGGGGATGCAGGATCAGGCCGATCGATCCGATCAGACCCATGAGAGGGTTCCCTTCCGTCGAGACGCCATGTCCAAGTAGTCCATCATTGCCCGACGAGGGGCACTTCCGACCGATGCGGCACGGAATGCAGCCTGGACGACTCATACGGAAGGGGTCGGCAGCGGACCGGCGCCGACCGCGGGGAGCGCGGCGCCGTCGAGGTGCCGCCGCGCCGGTCCCCGCCCCCGGCTCAGGCCTGGTACGGCTGCTGGGGCTGCTGCGGCTGGCCGTACTGCTGGGCGGCGTGCGCGCTCGCGGCCTGCGCCTGCAGCTGCTCCGCCTGCTCCTTGGTCGCCTTCTGCTCCGCGCCGCAGAAAGTGCACTGCGTCGCGTACTTCGACGAGATCGGGAACAGCGGCACGAAGAACAGCGTGAACTTCGTGACACGCTTGCGGAGCGTGTGCGCCGAGGGATTGCCGCAGCGGCCACACACCAGCGTCAGTATCGCGAGCTGGTACAGGTATCCCCTGGTGCCAAAAATGATCATACTGTTGGTCCCTCCCGGGTCGGTGCGGACGAGCTGCGGAGTGCAGTCGCGGAGCACAGTCTCATGCACGTCGACGGGTTCGGCGATGGCGGGGTTGCACGATGCCGCCCGAGAATCCGCTGGGAGCTCGGTGGCCGCCACTCCTGGGGCAGAGTCGCGGTGACGGCCGGCGCGGCGGCTGACGCTCCGTCACGGCCTCACCGAAGACGGTCAGATCGGGTTCGTCGTCCACGACAGTGGCGAGTCCCACGCCCTCCGGCGGGCACCGCCGCGCACCGGTGCCCGCCCCGTCCCTGCCCACAGGGCCCGTACGCGCCCCGGAACCCGCCCGTCGCACGAGATCCGGTGGCCGCTCTACGGCAGGCGCCAGTCCACCGGCTGCACGCCCTGCCTCTCCAACAGCTCGTTGGCCCGGCTGAAGGGACGCGAGCCGAAGAAGCCGCGATCGGCCGACATCGGTGAGGGGTGCGCGGACTCGATCGCCGGGAGATCCCCGAGCAGCGGCCGCAGATTGCGCGCGTCACGCCCCCACAGGATCGACACCAGCGGCTTCTCCCGCGCGACCAGCGCCCGGATCGCCTGCTCCGTGACCTCTTCCCAGCCCTTGCCCCGGTGCGCCGCGGGCTGGCGGGGCGCCGTCGTCAGCGCCCTGTTGAGCAGCAGCACTCCCTGCTCGGTCCAGGGCGTCAGATCGCCGTTGGACGGCCTGGGCAGCCCCAGGTCCGCGTGCAGTTCCCGGAAGATGTTCTCCAGGCTGCCCGGCAGCGAACGCACCTCGGGTGACACGGCGAAACTCAGCCCGATGGCCATCCCCGGCGTGGGATAAGGATCCTGGCCGACGATCAACACGCGGACGTCGTCGAACGGCTGTTGGAAGGCCCGTAGGACATTCGCCCCGGCCGGCAGATAGGTCCGGCCCGCCGCTATCTCGGCCCGGAGGAAGTCCCCCATGGCGGCGATTCGTTCGGCCGCAGGTTCCAGAGCCTTCGCCCAGCCTGCTTCGATGAGTTCATGCAAGGGTCGTGGTGCCACGACGTGCCACTCTACTGGCACGCGCCGTGACGCATTCCTACGGATTCATGCGGCCGAGCCCCGCGCGCGGACCCGCCCCTCGGCGCTAGTCTTCCTCCGCGCCGAGACCATCGAGCCGGTCCAGCCGATCACCCAACCGATCGCCCAGTCGGCCGGTCAGCAGAGAGGAGGGGAGCCTGTTGCGTCCCTCCCACGCGTCGGCCGGTGTGCTGGCGGTGGACTCGGGTGGCTCGGGGCTGCGGGCGGCGCTGGCCGTGCGCGGGCATGTCGTCGGCGTTCCACTGACCTCCAAGGAGCCGGTCCGCACCGGCCCGCGCGGCATCGACGCCGGACATCTGCTGGAGCAACTGCTCCCGATGGCCCGGGAGTTGTTGGCCGCCACCGGGACGGACGAGCTCGGGGCCGTCGCCGTCGGAGCGGCGGGGCTCGCCACCCTCGGCGACGCACTGCGTGCCGAGCTGCCCTCCGCGCTGGAGCGCGAACTCGGGGTGCGGCGGCTCGCGTTGGCCGCCGACGCGGTGACCGCGTACGTGGGCGCGCTCGGCCCCCGGCCGGGCGCGGTGATCGCCGCGGGCACCGGCATGATCGCGGTCGGCACCGATCTGGGCAGCTGGCGCAGGGCCGACGGCTGGGGCCATCTGCTCGGCGACTGCGGCGGTGGGGCGTGGATCGGTCGCGCCGGGCTCGAAGCGGCCCTGCGGGCCTTCGACGGGCGCCCCGGCGGGTCGGCGGAGCTGCTGGCGCGGGCCGAGGAGATGTTCGGGCCGGTGACCGGGTTGCCGGGCAAGCTGTATCCACGCACCGACCGGCCCGCCGTACTCGCCTCCTTCGCGCCCGAAGTGGCCGCGTGCGCCGCGTCCGCCGCCGGCGACCCCGTCGCGCGCGAGGTGCTGCGCTCCGCCGCCCGGCACCTGGCCGACTCCGCGGCCGCCGTCTGCCCGGACACCGGGGAGGACCGGGTCACCCTCACCGGGGGCCTGTTCAAGATGGGCGACCCCCTCCTCGTACCGCTGCGCACGGAGTTGACGCAGCGGTTGCCGCACGCCCGGCAGGTACCGGCCGCGGGCACCCCGCTGGACGGCGCCGTACGTATCGCCGTCGACCTGGCGAGCGACCGGCTCACGCTCCCCCGCGACGAACACATGCTTTACGTGATAACCGAAAAGGGCACAACCTCGCCATCCGTCCCCCGAGAGGCGGATTCATCCACCCTGTCGGACAAGTGAAGTTGACTCCCGCACCGGTCGCCACAGGAGCACCACGGCACCGGCAAGTCCAGCCACACCGATCATTTCTGATCCACGCGTAACTCATCAGACAAAAGGGGACGGATACCGCTCACCTGCACCCTCCCCGAACAGGGGAGCCCAAGAAACCAGTAACATGCGTCGCCATGAGCTCCCCCACTGGGCCCGCGTCCGGCCTGCCAGTACGAATGCCGCGACCTCGCCAGCCCGGGCGGCACCGCCGACCCGAGCCGCTGGCGGCTCCCGAGGGCGCGCCTGCGCTCGTCCTCGCGGTGCCGGGCACCTCCAGCGCGGCCACGCGCAGCCTCGCCGAGGAGGTCGTGAGCATCGCGCGCTCCGAGCTGCCCGGCCTCGACGCCCGCATCGGGTACCTCGACGGGGACGACGCCGAGTTCCCCACGCTGCAGTCCGTGCTCACGCGTGCCGCCGAGGAGCGCACCGCCCGCTATGAGCAGGCCCGTGCCGCCGGTGCGGACGTGACCGAGCCCGACGGCCCCGTCGCCGTCGTGGTGCCCCTGCTCGCCGGCCCGGACAACGCGCTGCTGCGCCGGGTCCGCCAGGCCGTCATGGAGAGCCGGATCGCGGCCGACCTGACCGACGTTCTCGGCCCCCACCCGCTGCTCGCGGAGGCGCTGCACGTGCGTCTGTCCGAGGCGGGTCTGGCGCGCGCCGACCGTGCCCGGCTGTTCACCGTGGCCACGGCCGCCGACGGCATCATCCTCGCCTCCGTGGGCGGCGAGGAGGCCGTACAGGCGGCCGGGATCACCGGCATGCTGCTCGCCGCGCGGCTCGCCGTGCCGGTGATGGCGGCGGCGCTGGACGAGGAGGGCGCTATCGCGGCCACCGCCGAGCAGCTGCGCGGCTCGGGTTCCCAGCAGCTCGCCCTGGCTCCGTACCTGATCGGACCGGAGATCGACGCCGGTCTGCTGGACGCGGCCGCCAAGGAGGCGGGCTGCTCCGCCGCCGAGGCGCTCGGCCCGTACCCGGCGATCGGCAAGCTCGCGCTGGCCAAGTACACGACGGCGCTGGGCATCGCCCCGCAGCAGCCGCAGGGCGCGCCGGTCCGCTGACCGCCCAGGCACCACCCCTCGCACGTCGAAGGGCCCGCTCCTCGCACGGGAGCGGGCCCTTCTGTCGTCGGCTCTCTCGTACGTCGGCGGCTCGCGCGTCGTTAGCGGGCCACCGCCGGGCGGGTCAGCCGAAGACCACGCAGGACGCCGCCGGAACCTCCACCGAGCCGCCCCGTCGCGGCACCCCCGTGTCCGGGTCGACCGCGAACCAGGTCACGTCCCCCGAGCGCTCGTTGGCGGCGTACAGGAAGCGCCCCGAGGGGTCGAGGGCCAGCGCGCGCGGCCAGGTGCCGCCGCAGGGCACCGTGGCGACCAGCCGCAGCCCTTCGCCCACCGCGTCGGGCGTGAGCACGGAGACGACGTCCTGGCCGCGGGTGGCGGTCCACACGAAGCGCCCGTCGGGCGACACCACGATGCCCGAGGGGTATGCGTCACCGTCCGGGACCCTCGAGAGCACCGGCGTCTCCCCGACGGGACGCAGAGAGCCTTCCTGGGGGCTCCAGCGGCAGACGGTGACCGTGGGAGCGAGTTCGTTGAGAACGTACGCGTGTTCGCCGCGTGGGTGGAAGACCAGGTGGCGGGGCCCGGAGCCGGGGCGCAGCGCGATCTCGCGGTGCAGCGTGAGCCGGCCGGCGTCCAGGGCGCACACCCGCACGGAGTCCGTGCCGAGGTCGACGCTGACGGCCCAGCGCCCGCTGGGGTCGGGCTGTACCTGGTGGGCGTGCGGGCTCTGCTGACGCCGGGTGTGCGGGCCGCGGCCCTGGTGCTGGAGCACGCTGGAGGCGGCGCCGACGAGCGCGCCGTCGTCGCGCACGGGCAGGGCGGTGACGCTGCCGGAGCCGTAGTTGGCGGTCAGGACGTGTCCCGCGAACACGCTGAGGTGCGTGGGGCCGCTGCCTCCGACGGAGACCAACGGCCCGGCGGGCTTCGGCTCGTCGCCGTCCACGCGGTACGCGGCCACCGCGCCGTCGGCCGTCTCGCTGACCGCGTAGAGCATGTCGCGGGCGGGCGACAGGGCGAGGTACGAGGGATCGGGCACGCCGTCCACCGCGCTCAGGAGGGTCAGCGCGCCGCTGCCGCGGTCCACGGCCGCGGTGAGGACGCCGGGGCCTCCCGCCGCCGTGAACGAGCCGATGAACGCCCGCTGTTCCCGCGTGCCGCCGTCTGCCACTGCCGTTCCCCTCTCGGTCCCACGCTGTCCGGGGCCGACGGTAGCAGTCGGCGACCAACGGTCTAGACCAAGGTCCCGCCCGTCTCCCCGAGCGCCCGTGCGCGCGCCTCCGGGTGGTGGACGTACGCGGGATGCTGTTCCACGGTCTCGTAGGTGCGGTGGAAGACGGGTGTGGCGCTGCCGGAGATGGGCGGCACGATCCACGACCAGTCCGCGCCGACCCGGCGGCCCTTGCGCTCCTCGCGGCCGAGGTGGGTGAGGAAGCGCCGGGACTCGGTGTGGTGGTCGGCGACGGTGACGCCCGCGCGGTCGAAGGAGTGCAGGACGGAGCGGTTGAGTTCGACGAGCACGCGGTCCTTCCACAGCGAGCGGTCGGTGCGGGTGTCGAGGCCGAGGCGGTCGGCGAGGTACGGCAGAAGGTTGTAGCGGTCGGTGTCGGCAAGGTTGCGGGCGCCTATCTCGGTGCCCATGTACCAGCCGTTGAACGGGGCCGCCGGGTAGCAGATGCCGCCGATTTCCAGGCACATGTTGGCGAGCGCGGGCACGGCGTGCCAGCGCAGTCCGAGCGAACGCCACCAGGTGTACTCGGGGTGGGCGAGCTCCACTTCGAGCACCGCGTCCTTGGGCAGCGTGAACCAGCGGGGTGGGTCGTCGGGCCTGCCGTCGGCGCCCTGGATCACCAGCGGCAGGACGTCGAACGGGGTGCCGGGGCCGCCGGGCCAGCCGAGCCGCCGGGCCAGCGCGGTGAGACCCGCGTTGCGCGGATCGCCGGTCACGCCACCGTCCGGGCGGGCGTAACCGGCGTACCGGATGAGCTGTTCGTTCCAGATCCGTGGCCCTGGGCGCCCCGGCCGGTCGGGCGCGAAGACGGTGATGAGCGCCCTGATCCGGCCCTCGCCTGCGGCCTCCCGCAGATGGTCCGCCGACGCCTCGGCGACGTCCTCGGCCGTCCGCACGTCCCTGCGGTCACGGACGCACAGGGAGCGCCAGTACAGGCGCCCGATGCAGCGGTTGGCGTTGCGCCAGGCGACGCGGGCACCGAAGGCGAGCTCCTCGGTGGTGTGGCGGTACGTGCCGGTCTCCGCGATCTCGGCCCGCGCGGCGGCGATGCGCCGGGCCGGATCGCCGAGGCGCTCCTCGGTGTGGCGGAGGGTGAGGAACTCGGCGGCGGCGCGCAGCAGTGCGTACGGCGGGGAGTCGTCGTGCGACGTCGGGGCGTCGGACCGGCCCGGCACGGGTGTCAGGCGCCCGCCGAGACCCGGGACGGACGGCTGCGTCCGCCGGGATCCGCCGGCGGACGGCGATGCGGTCGGGGTCGCGCCGCGGTCCCTGCGACCTGCCGGAACACGGTCCAGCCAGCCGCCCGGCCCCTCGGCCCACGGCGCCGGGTGCCACGCGCTCCCGTCGTCGCCGAAACGCTCTCCCTGTCCGGTTCCTCGCGGGAAGTCCCGCATGGTGCCACCCCCAAGAGGCTTGGCCCGCGGGCCGCTCCCGCGCGGTCCGCGGGTTCCGTGCGTCCGATAGCCGCGGGGTTACCCCGCCCGGGCGGTGATCCACCCTCTACGTGGCCCGTGCACGTGCCTCGCGCGTGTCAGACGCGAACGGGGTCCGAAGCACGGGGGTGCAGAAGGGGCGCGGCGAGTTCGGCGAGTGCCCGCTCGAGCCCGTGCAGGTGTGCGAGCACCGGCTCTTCCAGGTGAGGTGTTCCGGCCTGGACCGTGATCCGCCGCGGTTCGGGTGAGGTGAGTGCCTCGACGGCCCTCTCGACGCGCTCGCAGGCGACGGTGAGGCGGTGGTCGCAGGAGGCCACGGGGTCCGACGCGATGGCGGCGAGGCCCCGTACTTCCCGCGCGCAGGTGTTCAGCGCCGCGAGTACCTGGCGCGCCCTGCGGCCACGGGCGCGCAGGGGATTGAGGGGGTGCAGCAGGGGCGTGAGCGAGAGCCGCACCTTGTTCAGCACCGTCTCCAGCTCCGCGACGCGTGCCGCGGGGTCGGCGGCGGAGGAGCCGTTCAGACGGGCCGCGGCCTCGGTCGTGCAGGCGTGGACGCACTGGATCGCCCGTACGATCCAGGCGTCCGTCGTGGCGTGCGTGGTGATCGGCAGCACGAGCAGCACCGCCAGCGCGGCGCCGATCGCCCCGATGCCGGTCTCCGCCAGCCGCAGCACGACCAGGTGCTGGTCCAGCACGCCGAACATCCCGTACAGCAGCTCGGCCATCACCGTCACCGCGAGCATCATCCAGGTGTACGAGACCGCGGCGCTGTAGAAGATGACGAACACACACACGGCGAGCAGGATCACGGTCGGTACGGGCGCCCCGTGCAGGGGGACGACGACCGAGGCCCCGAGGGCGATGCCGATCACCGTTCCGAGGACCCGGCGGTAGCCGCGGATCAGGGTCTCGCCGCGCGAGGTGGTGTTGACGAAGATCCACCAGGCGGCGCCGACGGCCCAGTACCAGCGCTCCTGGGACAGCAGGCTTCCGACGCCCAGGGCGAAGGCGGCGGCCACGACGGCCTGGACCGCCTGGCGGGTGGTGGGACGGGCGAGGCCCCGGCCGGCCGAGGGGGCGGGCGCCCCGGCGGGCGGCATCCGGCGCTCGTAGCACCACAGTCCGAATCGGACCGCCGAGGACGCGAGGAGGGCGAGCAGTACGGCGACGTACAGCTCGGGCAGTCGCGCCGGCACCGTGCGCAGGAACTGCGCCATGAAGAAGGCCATGAACCCGAAGACGCCGAGGGCATGGCCGCGCGCGCCCCAGCGCCGGGCGTACACACCGGCGCCGACGACGGCGAGGAAGGCCGCGCCCCGCGCCGCCGGGTGGTCGTGCAGGGTGGCCGCGAGAGCCAGGACAGGAAGGCCCACCGCGGGCAGCAGCGCCGTCGTCACCAGTTGTCCGCGCACCGTGGCGTCGGTGACCGTGAAGAGGGCGAGCAGCGCCGCGAGTCCTCCCGCGACCGCACCCGCGAGGGAGGAACCGGTGACGCCGCACAGGGCCACCGCCAGGCCGATGCCGAGGACGGCCCGGAGGGCGCCGCGCAGCCGCAGCCGGCCCGGGTCCGGCGCCACGAACACCCTCTTCAGCACTGATTCCCCGCCCCTTGAGCTCAGCCTGTACTTCAGGCATGCAAAAGGCGCCGCGGGGGTCCCGCAGCGCCATCGACCTGCCCATCAGAGCATCATCGGGGCTGTTGGCTCAAGTGGACTCCGGAGCACTGAGCCATTGGCACAGTCACCGAGCGGAGAGGGGAGCCATGCGGATGCCATTGGCATCACTCCGTGTCGACCGGGTGCGCGGGGAGCTCGAAGCGCAGCAGGGCCCCGGTCAGGTGCGTGCGCAGGTCCGTCTCCATGTCGATGTGGCGGACCTCGCCGCCGTCCTCGATGACGGTCTTCACCAGTTCCTCGATGACGTCGGGGACCTCGCGCAGGGCGTCCTGGCAGAGCGGGCACTGCTCCCCCGTGCGGGCGAGCAGCCCGTCGCGGTCGCAGACGACTCCCGGGGCGACGGCCGCCGCGTCCACGGCCAGCGTCCGGATCGCGGCCAGCGAGCCCGCCCACAGGGTGTCGTCGAGCCCGACCGTCGCGTGATGCTTGGTCGCGACGGCCTCGAGGATCTCGCCGACCAGCCGCTCCTGCTCCTGGTAGGCGCGGTCGGTGACAAGGACGCGTACCTTGTCCCGGATGTCGGCGGCGGTCGCGGTGTCGCGGTCGACGGTGAAGCGACCGACGAGCCGGTCGTGCAGGTCACGGGGGAGGTACTCGATGAAGGCCGGTACCTGATAGGGGTGCCCGCCGATGGCCAGCAGATCGAAGCCCCCCTCCTTGAACAGGCGCTTGAGCTCGCCGATGAGGCGCCGGTAGTGCCTTTTGCTCAGCTCGTCGGCCCTGTCGCGGACCCGGACCTCGTCGAGCCCCGCGGCATGCTCGGGCCTCCGCAGCGTCCGGTCGCGGATCGCCTCCAGCTCCCGGACCTCGTCGAGGTGGTACTCCCAGACCTGTGCGGTGACCTCGTCCACGACGACCGCGCAGGTGCGGTCGTACTCGTCGAGCACCGCCAGCATCGGACGGACGTAGGGGTTCGCGTCCACCACGACGCGTTCGTGGGTGGCGCGCGGCAGCCACACCTCCTCGTAGACGCCGTGGCCGCTGCAGGAGAAGACGACGACGGTCCCGGGCCGCTGGGGTTCCTCGCCGAGCCTCCGCTCGATCTTCGCGATGTCGTCGTGCAGCGAGATCCGTACGGCGTGCTCCAGCGAGCGGTCGTCCGCGAGCGGTCTGATCCCTTCCAGCAGGCTGGCCAGCCGGGCCCGGTAGGTACGGCGGCCGGGCCGGTCCGGTTCCACCGGAAGGTAGAGGGAGACGAACGGGAGCCCGTTCCCGCCGAGCCGGAGAATTCGGTCGACCTGCTCCTGCGTGATCATCGTCGCTCCTCGCCGCTCCTCGAGCCGAACGCCACCCCTCCAGGTAACGCGGTGGTCGGCGCACCGGCAAACGCGGCGCGGTGGACAAGGTGGGCGGGGAGAGATGGACAAGGTGAGCGGGGAGAGGTGAACCGGCCCACCGGGCTCACGGCGGGCTGAGCCATTGGTACGGTCGAAGAAGATCAGCCCAGGCGGCAGGGAGGCCGGTGGATCATGGCCGTGGACGAACTCGACACCCGCATCCTGCGGCTGCTGCTGGAGCAGCCGCGTACCAGCGTGCGCGAGTACGCCCGCACGCTCGGTGTCGCCCGCGGCACGCTCCAGGCCCGCCTCGACCGGCTGGAGCGGGACGGGGTGATCACCGGTACGGGCCCCTCGCTGTCCCCCGCGGCGCTCGGCCACCCCGTTCTCGCCTTCGTGCACATCGAGGTCACGCAGGGTCACCTCGACGAGGTCGGCGAGGCGCTGGCCGCCGTACCGGAGATCATCGAGGCGTTCTCGATCACGGGCGGCGGTGATCTGCTCACCCGGGTCGTGGCGCGCGACAACGCCCACCTGGAGGACGTGATCCAGGCGCTCATCAGCATGCCCGGTGTCGTCCGCACCCGCACCGAGGTGGCACTGCGCGAACGGGTTCCGCACCGGGTGCTACCCCTGGTGGAGTCGATCGGGCGTGCAACCAGAAGCTGACGGGTGGCACAGGGGTGATCGGCCGCGCTCGGCCGTCGCTTGGCATCCTGGACCCCATGAGCACTCTCGGCCGTACTTCGGTCATCTTCGATCTCGACGGCACACTCGTGGACAGCGAGCCGAACTATTTCGAGGCCGGCCGCCAGACGCTCGCCGAGCAGGGCATCACCGACTTCACCTGGGCCGAGCACGAGCGCTACGTCGGTATCAGCACCCGGGAGACGGTGGCGCTCTGGCAGGAGCGCTACGGCTTGCGACCCCCGCTGGACGCCCTGCTCGCCGACATGAACCGCCGCTATCTGGAGCTGGCCCGCGCCACCACCCACGTGTACCCGGAGATGCGGAAGTTCGTGGAACTGCTGGCCGCCGAGGGCGCCTCGATGGCCGTGGCCTCGGGCTCCTCGCCCGCCGCCATCGAGGCGATCCTGACGGGCACCGGCCTGGCCGCCCATCTGACGACGGTCGTCTCGGCCGACGAGGTCGCGCACGGCAAGCCCGCCCCGGACGTCTTCCTCGAGGCGGCCCGCCGTCTGGAGGCCGACCCGGCGGACTGCGTGGTCCTGGAGGACGCCGCTCCGGGCGCCGCCGCCGCACACGCGGCCGGGATGCGCTGCATCGCCGTCCCGTACGTCGCCGCACAGGCCGACGACCCGGAGTTCGCCACGGCGGGTCTGCTCCTGCGCGGCGGTCAGCGCGAGTTCACCGCACAGGCCGCGTACGACTGGCTCACTCGCCCGGCCTCGGCTTCCTGAGCCGCGGCCACGGCTCGACCACCTGCCGTGTCCGGTGTCGGCTCAGGAGACGTGGAGCACGATCTTGCCCCGTCGATGGCCCTGCTCCAGTGCCGCGTACGCCTGCGCGGTCTCGGCGAGGGGGAGGACGCGGTCGACGGGCGGGGCCAGTTCGCCGTCCGCGACCAGGCGGGACAGCTCCTCCAGCCCGGTGCGGTCCGGTTCCACGACGAAGCGTCGGGCGGAGCGCCGATGCTCACCAGGCGGCCGCCGGGACGCAACACCTGCCAGGAGCGCTCCTGGGTGTCGCCGCCGACGGTGTCGAAGACCAGGTCGACGTCCTTGACCTGCGCCTCGAAGCGTTCGCTCCGGTAGTCGACGACCTGCTCGGCGCCCAGCTCGCGTACGAAATCGGCGGCTTCGGCGTCGGCCGTCGCGGTGACCGAGGCGCCGAGCGCGACCGCGACCTGCACCGCGAAGGAGCCCACCCCGCCCGCGCCGCCCTGCACCAGCACGCGGGCACCCGGGCACCCGGGCACCGTGCACGACCAGGCCCTGCCAGGCCGTCAGCCCGGCCGGCGGCAGCGCCGCCGCGTGGTCGTGGTCGAGCCGGGCCGGCTCGGCGGCGGGTACGGCCGCGGGGACGGCGACGAACTGCGCCGCGGCCCCGTCCCGGGTGAACGGGATCAGCCCGTACACCTCGTCGCCGACGTCCCGGTCCGACGCCTCGGGGCCGAGCGCGCCGACGACACCCGACACCTCCTTCGACGGCTCGACGGGCACCCGCTCACGGCCGCTGCCGTCGAAGCTGTCGGTCCAGGTCGCGCCCCAGACCGGTTCGTCCGGTGTGACGAACGCGGACCGCACCCCGACCAGGACCTCTCCCCGGCCCGGCACCAAACACGGGGGCGATCTCGTACGTCAGCTGCTCGGGGCCGCCCCGTCGGTGGCCGCGCACCGCGCGCCTGAGTCGTTCGACCGCACGCGCCTTTCTCAGGCTGCCTCCCGCGCCCCCGCCGCACCGGTCCCCCGCCCGCTCCCGTCACGGTGGATCGGTGTTCTGGAGCCGGTCAGTGGAGCGCCTGTCCCGCCCTCCCGGGCCGCGACGATCTCCGCCGCGATGGACAGCGCGGTCTCCTCCGGCGTACGGGCCCCGAGGTCGAGCCCGATCGGAGATCTCAGGCGGGCCAACTCCCGCTCGCCGAGGCCGACTTCGCGCAGCCGCCGCTCACGGTCCTCGTGCGTGCGGCGTGACCCCATGGCGCCGACGAACGCCACCGGCATCCGCAGGGCCGCCTCCAGCAGCGGTACGTCGAACTTGGCGTCGTGGGTGAGCACGCACAGGACCGTGCGGTCGTCGGTCACGGTGCGTCGGAGGTAGCGGTGCGGCCAGTCGACCACGATCTCGTCGGCGTCGGGGAAGCGGACCCGGGTGGCGAAGACCGGGCGGGCGTCGCACACGGTCACGTGATAGCCAAGGAACCTGCCCACCCGTACCAGCGCCGTCGCGAAGTCCACGGCGCCGAAGACGATCATTCGGGCCGGCGGCACGCTCGACTCGACGAGCAGGGTCACGCCACCCGGGCAGCGCGCGCCGTCCTCCGACAGTTCGAGGGTGCCGGTGCGGCCCGCCGCCAGCAGGGCACGAGCCTCGGCCACCGCCGTGCGGTCCAGCTCCGGACGACCGCCGAGGCTCCCCTCGTGGGAGACACCCGGGCCGCCCGCGTACGACGTGGACGCCCCGGAGGAGTCGGACGAGCCGGAGGAGTCGGACGAGCCGGAGGAGTCGGACGAGTCGTCGGGGCGGACGAGCAGCACCCTCCCCAGCAGTTCCGCCGGTCCCCGGGCCACCCGGGCGACGGCCGCCGCCTCGCCCCGGGACGCGGCCGCCAGCGCCGCCGCGTACACCGGCCGCTCAGCCGCGTCCGCGCGCACCGGGGTGACCAGGACCTCGATGACCCCGCCGCAGGTCAGCCCCACCGCGAAGGCGTCCTCGTCGCTGTAGCCGAACCGTTCCAGCACCGTGCGGCCGTCCTGGAGGGCCTGGACACACAGGTCGTACACGGCGCCTTCCACACAGCCGCCGGAGACCGAGCCGATGGCCGTGCCGCCGCTGTCGACCGCGAGGGCGGCGCCGGGGCCGCGCGGGGCGCTGCCGCCGACACTCACGACGGTGGCGACGGCGAAGTCCCGGCCCTCCTCGGCCCACCGGTTCAGCTCGTCGGCGATGTCAAGCATCCCGGTCCCTTCCCGTGCCCGCCAGCAGCACCCGGTCCGGGCGGATCGGCAGGTTCCGGTGACGTACACCCGTCGCGTGCCAGACCGCGTTGGCGATCGCCGCCGCCGCTCCGACGACCCCGATCTCGCCGATGCCCTTGATGCCGACCGGGTCCCCGGGGTCGGGGTCGTCGACCCAGTCCGCCTCGATGTCGGGTACGTCGGCGTGCGCGGAGAAGTGGTAGCCGGCGAGGTCGTTGCCGACATGGCCGCCGCTGGCCCGGTCCCGGTGAGCCTCCTCGTGCAGGGCCATGGACAGGCCCCAGACCATGCCTCCGACGAACTGCCCGCGCGCGGTGAGCGGGTTGACGATCCGGCCGGCCGCGAAGATGCCGAGCATCCGCCGCACTCGCACCTCCCCGCTGGTGACATCGACGGCGACCTCGGCGAACTGGGCCCCGAAGGAGTGCCGTTCCTTCTGCTCCAGCGCGCCGACCGCCTGGGAGGTGTCCGAGCGTGCCGTGATCCCCTCCGGCGGAATGCCGCCGCCCAGGGCCAGCCGCTCGCGCAGCTCGTCCGCCGCGACCCTGATCGCCCAGGCCCAGGAGCGGGTGCCCATCGAGCCGCCGGCGATCATCGCGAAGCCGAAGTCGCTGTCCGCGATGCGCATCCGGATGCGCTCCGGCGCCACCTCCAGCGCGTCGGCGGCGATCAGGGTGAGCGCGGTCCGGGCCCCGGTCCCGATGTCGGACGCGGTGATCCGTACGGTGAAGCTGCCGTCGGGCTCGGCCGTCACGGCCGCCGTGGACGGGGCGGACAGCACGGGGAACGTGGACGCGGCGGTCCCGGTCCCGAGCAGCCAGCGGCCCTCGCGGCGGACACCGGGACGCGGGTCACGGTCCGCCCAGCCGAACCGGCGGGCCCCCTCCTCGAAGCACGCGAGCAGGTTGCGGCCGCTGAACGGCAGCCCGGAGACGGGGCCGACGGCCGGTTCGTTGCGGGCGCGCAGCGCGATCGGGTCGAGTCCGCACTTCTCGGCGAGTTCGTCGAGCGCGGACTCCAGCGCGAACGAGCCCGGCGCCTCGCCGGGCGCCCGCATCCAGCTCGGGGTCGGCACGTCGAGCGGTACGACACGGGTCTGCGAGTAGTGCGCGTCGGAGTCGTACATCGCGCGCCCGAACTCGGCGGCCCGCTCGACGAACTCGTACACGCTCGAGGTGAGGCACTCGGCCCGGTGGTCGAACGCGCGCAGTCGGCCGTCCGCGTCGGCGCCGAGCCTGACCCGCTGGGCCGTGGGGCTGCGGTAGCCGACGAGCGAGAACATCTGGCGGCGGGTCAGCACGACGCGGACGGGGCGCTGCAGGACCGTCGCGGCCATCGCGGCGGCGACCGAGTGCGGGCGGGTGCCCTTGGAGCCGAAGCCGCCGCCGACGTGTTCCGAGCGCACCCGCACCGACTGGGGGTCGAGCGAGAACAGCTTCGCGAGCTCGTCCGCCACGAACCTGCTGCCCTGGTTGGAGTCGACGACCTCGAGCCGGCCGCCGTCCCAGCGTGCGATCGCCGCGTGCGGCTCCATGGGGTTGTGGTGCTCCTCCGGAGTGCTGTACTCGGCGTCCACGACGACGGCGGACGCGGCGAGTTCGGCCTCCAGGTCGCCCTTTTGCGCGGCGGGGGCGCTCTCCGGCGCGTACACCCCGGGGAGTCCGGCGGCGAACGCGACGTCGTGCGGCTCCTCGTCGTACACGACGACGAGGGCCTCGGCGGCCTCCCTGGCCTGCTCGGGCGTCTCGGCGACGACCAGCGCCACCGGCCAGCCGACGAACGGGACCCGGTCGTGCTGGAAGATCTGGGCGATCGGGTCGGGCGCCCCGAAGGCGTTCGTGTAGTCGCCGTTGAGACGCGGGGCGTTCTCGTGGTGCAGGACGGCGACGACGCCCGGCATCGCGAGGACGGGCGCGGACTCCACCGTACGGATCCGGCCACGGGCCACGGTGGACAACACCAGCCAGCCGTGGGCGAGTTCGGGATACGGGACCTCGCCCGCGTAGCGTGCCGCCCCGGTGACCTTGGCCACGCCCTCGACGCGGGTGTGGGCGGCGCCGACGGCCCCGAACGTCGCGGTCGCCGCCGTCGTCGCGGTCGTGGTCGTGGTCGTACCGGTCATCGGGCCGCCTCCTCGGTGAGTTCGGTCAGCATCGCCACGACGAGATTGCGCATCAGGGGCACCTTGTATCCGTTGTGGGGCAGCGTCCGGGCTGCCGCGAGCTCGGCGTCCGCGGCGGCGGCGAAGGCCTCGGCGCTCGCCGGTCCCCCGGTCAGCGCCCGTTCGGCCGCACGGGCCCGCCACGGCCGGGAGGCCACCGCCCCGAAGGCGAGGCGCACTTCGCGTACGACACCGTCGTGGACGTCGAGGGCGGCGGCGATCGAGCCGATCGCGAACGCGTACGAGGCGCGCTCACGCACCTTGCGGTAGCGGGAGCGGGCGGCGACCGGGGCGGCCGGCAGGGTGACGCCGGTGATCAGCGCGCCGGGCGGCAGGGCGGTCTCCAGGTGCGGGGTGTCACCCACCGGCAGATAGAACTCCGCGAGCGGCAACTCCCCGGGTCCGTCCGCCGTTTCGTACGAGACGACGGCGTCGAAGGCGGTGAGGGCCACGGCCATGTCCGAGGGGTGCGTGGCCACGCAGTGCGGGGAGGCACCGAGGATGGCGTGGTTGTGGTGCTCGCCCTCGACGGCCGGGCAACCACTGCCGGGGACCCGCTTGTTGCAGGGCTTCGCCAGATCGGTGAAGTAGCCGCAGCGGGTGCGCTGGAGCAGGTTTCCGCCGACCGTGGCCATGTTGCGCAGCTGACCGGAGGCTCCGGCCAGCACGGCCTGGGTCAACGCCGGGTAGTGGCGCCGCACGTCGGGATGGGCGGCGAGGTCGCTGTTGGTCACGGTGGCGCCGATACGCAGCCCGCCGCTCCTTGTGAACTCGACGCGGTCGAGGGGGAGTTCACGCACGTCGACGAGCCGGGCGGGCCGCTCCACCCCACTCTTCATCAGGTCGACGAGATTGGTACCACCGCCGAGATAACGCGCGTCCGGGTCGGCGCCCAGCAGCGCGACCGCGCCGGTGACGTCGTAGGCGCGCTCGTAGTCGAACTCCCTCATGCCGCCGTCTCCTTGGTCTCGGACGACCGTGTATCGGACGACCGTGTATCGGACGACTGCGCCGCCCGTGCGACGGCCTGGACGATCGACACATACGCGCCGCACCGGCACAGGTTGCCGCTCATCCGCTCACGGATCTCCTCGGGCGTGAGCTGCGCAGCCCCCGCTTCGGGCCGCACGTCCGCGGTCACGGCGCTCGGCCAGCCCGCCGCGTGCTCCTCGATCACGGCGAGGGCCGAACAGATCTGGCCGGGCGTGCAGTAGCCGCACTGGTAGCCGTCGAGGTCGAGGAAGGCCTGTTGCACGGGATGCAGCCGCTCACCGTCCGCCACCCCTTCGATGGTGGTGATCTCGCGCCCCTCGGCGGCGACGGCGAGTTGCAGACAGGAGACGGCCCGGCGTCCGTCGAGCAGCACCGTGCAGGCGCCGCACTGGCCCTGATCGCAGCCTTTCTTGGTACCGGTGAGATCGAGACGCTCACGCAGGGCGTCGAGCAGGGTGGTGCGACGGTCGACGGGCAGCGTGTACTTCTCGCCGTTGACGTGCAGGGTGATGGTGCTGGACGTCGAGGTCGTGGCGCTGGACGTCGTGGGGGCCATGATCAGCCTTCTTTCGCCTGTCTGAGGGGGAAAGGAAGTCGCGAGAGGGCCGGGAAAAGGGGGCACCGATGGTCCACACTGGCCGGATCCGGCGGTATGGTGAACCCTTAACCGGACAGCTGTCCGTTCATCTCGAACCTATCGGACAGCTGTCCGCTTAGCAAGGTACTCGCCTGGGAGGGCGGAGGACGAAGGAGGCCCGGGTGCAGCAGAAGAAGGCCGCCCCGCTGCGCTCGGACGCGCAACGCAATCGCGAGCGCATTCTCGAGGTGGCCCTGGCCGAGCTGACGCGGTCGGCGGACACCCCGCTCAGCGCGATCGCCAAGAAGGCGGGGGTCGGGCAAGGGACGTTCTACCGCAACTTCCCCAATCGCGAGGCACTCCTCCTGGAGATCTACCGCCACGAGGTGCAGCAGGTCGCCGACGCCGCGGCCCAGCTGCTCGAGACGCGTGCGCCGGACCGGGCCCTGCGGGAGTGGATGGACCGCCTCGCCCAGTTCGCCATGACCAAGGTCGGCCTGGCCGAGGCCCTGCGCGCGACCACCCTCGCGCACGGCACCCTGACCCGGCTGGGGCACGGCGCGATGTCCTCGGCCACCGCGCTGCTCCTGGCGGCGAACGACAAGGCGGGCAGCATTCGCCCCGGAGTGACCCCCGAGGACTTCTTCCTCTTCATCGCCGGTCTCTGGCAGATCGACGCGGACGGGGACTGGCAGCCGCGCGCCACCCGCCTTCTGGACCTCGTGATGGACGGTCTACGGGTGGGCGCGCCGGGTTCCGCGCCGCCCGAGTGAGCCGAGCCGCGGGCTGCGAGCGGGAGCGGGAGCGGCGGCCCGTCGTCACCGACAGCCGCTCCTACGCGCACGACGAAGCCGTCCGCCTGTAACTCCCCCGTGGCGGACGGCTCGTGTCGCGGTGTTCAGAGATCGGGATCGGTGTCGGCGACGTAAGTGTCCTGGGCCGCTGGACGACACCCGCTGGGGCGGGCGACGGGATTCGAACCCGCGTTTCTCTCTTGACAGGAGAAGTAGCCGAAACCTTCGCACCTGAACGAGTTCACCGTAGTGGTCACCGCCGTCGCGGTCACCTGGTTTCCGGCGTGCGGCAGACGCGTGCCGGGGCGTTGTCAGTGGTGGCGTGCAGGATGGCGGGTATGACAACACCAGCCGCAGTGATCGTGGATGCCGCCGCCTACGCGCGGGCGGTCGAGGACGCCGTGAAGGCTTCGGCCGCCTACTACGCGGGCGGCACGTCGGTACTGGACGACGACACCTACGACCGGCTCGTGCGCGGCATCGCGGCGTGGGAGTCCGCTCATCCCGACGAGGTGCTGCCCGACTCACCGACCGGGAAGGTCGCCGGTGGCGCCGTGGAGGGCGATGTCCCGCACACGGTCCCCATGTTGAGCCTGGACAACGTCTTCTCGCCGGAGGAGTTCACCGCCTGGACCGCGTCACTGGCCCGGCGGATCGGCCATGACGTCACCCGGTTCGGTGTCGAGCCGAAGCTCGACGGGCTCGCGATCGCCGCCCGATACACCCGCGGTCGCCTCACCCGGCTGATCACCCGTGGCGACGGGACGGCCGGGGAGGACGTCTCGCACGCCATCGGCACCGTCGAAGGCCTCCCGGCCGAACTCGCCGAGCCGGTCACGGTGGAGGTGCGCGGCGAAGTCCTGATGACCACCGCCCAGTTCGAGCACGCCAACGAGGTGCGCACCGCGCACGGCGGTCAGCCGTTCGCGAACCCGCGCAACGCCGCGGCGGGCACACTGCGCGCCAAGGACCGCGCCTACACCGTGCCGATGACCTTCTTCGGCTATGCCCTGCTGCCGCTGCCCGGCACCGAGGAGGCCCTCGCGGCACGGCTGGGCGAGGCCGCGCACAGCGAGCTGATGGCCCGGTGCGCCGCGCTCGGCGTGAACACCACCGCCGCCACCGCCGTGCCGGGGACCACGGCGGAGACCGCCGATCAGGTCCTGGCCCGGGTGAAGGAGATCGCCGCGCTTCGGGCGGAGTTGCCGTTCGGGATCGACGGGATAGTCGTCAAGGCCGACCTCGCCGCCGATCAGCAGGCCGCCGGATCCGGTTCGCGTGCACCGCGCTGGGCGATCGCCTACAAGCTGCCGGCCGTGGAGAAGATCACCCGGCTGCTGGAGGTGGAGTGGAACGTGGGCCGCACCGGCATCGTCGCTCCGCGCGCGGTCCTCGAACCGGTCGAGATCGACGGCTCCACCATCACCTACGCCACCCTCCACAACCCTGCCGACATCACCCGCCGCGACCTGCGTCTGGGCGACCATGTGATGGTCCACCGCGCCGGGGACGTCATTCCCCGCGTCGAAGCCCCCGTCGCCCATCTGCGCACCGGCGAGGAGCGGCCGATCGTCTTCCCCGAGGTGTGCCCGCGGTGCGGCTCGGCCATCGACACCAGCGAGCAGCGCTGGCGCTGCGAGAACGGCCGCAACTGTCATCTGGTCGCCGCCCTCTCGTACGCCGCCGGCCGCGACCAGCTCGACATCGAGGGCCTGGGTCACACCCGTGTCGTCCAGCTCGTCGAGGCCGGCCTGGTCGCCGATCTGGCCGACGTGTTCGCCCTCACGCGCGACCGGCTCCTCGCCCTGGAACGGATGGGCGAGACCAGCACCGACAATCTCCTCGCGGCGATCGGCGCGGCCAAGGGGCAGCCGTTGTCGCGGGTGCTGTGCGCGCTCGGCGTCCGCGGTACGGGCCGCTCCATGTCCCGTCGTATCGCCCGGTACTTCGCGACCATGGACCACATCCGTGCCGCCGACGCGGAAGCGATGCAGCGGGTCGAGGGCATCGGCACGGAGAAGGCCCCGTCCATCGTGGCCGAACTCGCCGAACTCGCCCCGCTCATCGACAAGCTCGCCGCGGCCGGGGTCAACATGACCGAGCCCGGTGCCACTGCGCCCGTCACCGCCGACGACACCGACACCGGCGCCGATACCGGCACCCAGGGCGCGGAGCCCGCGGGCGGGCCGCTGACCGGGATGGCGGTCGTCGTCACCGGAGCCATGACCGGCCCACTGGAGAAGCTCAGCCGCAACCAGATGAACGAACTCGTCGAGCGCGCCGGTGGCCGCTCCTCCTCCAGCGTCTCCAAGAAGACCACGCTGGTCGTCGCCGGCGAAGGCGCCGGATCCAAGCGCGCCAAGGCCGAGGACCTCGGCATCCGGCTGGTCACCCCCGACGAGTTCGCGACCATGGTCGCCGACTACGTCGGCTGAAGGGCGCCGCTTCCTTCCCCGGCCTCCTGCTTCGTGCTGGGCCGTCCTCGCCGTGACTCGGGAACCGATGGTGCAACCCGCTACACCATCGGTTCGGGAGTGGGCTCTTTCATGACGGCGAGCCCGCGTCGGGACCCGAGGAGCCCTGAAGAGCCCCCGAGGCCTACGCGCCGCTCGCGTCGAGCATGTCCTCGCGCTCGACGATCTTCACGCGTTCCCGGCCCTGCGGTTCACCCAGCGCCTTCTCCGCGGCGTCCAGGCGGTACCAGCCCTCCCAGGTGGTGAAGCGGACGTCCCGCTCGCCGAGGAACGCGTCCACGGCCTCCGGGTCGGGCGAGCCGGGCGTGTGCAGACGTCCGTTCGCGTGGTCGTCCAGCAGGCTCGCGACGGTCTCATTGGCGTCGCCCTTGGTGTGGCCGATCAGACCCACGGGGCCGCGTCGGATCCAGCCAGTGACGTACGTCGACTGCAGGTGCTCGCCGGTCTCCTCGATCACCCGTCCGCCCTGGTCCGGGACCGTGCCCGACTCGGCGTCCCAGGGGAGCTTGGGCAGTTCGTCGGACAGGTAGCCCACGGCGCGGTAGACCGCACCGAGGTCCCAGTCCTTGTACTCGCCGGTTCCCTTGACGTTGCCGGTGCCGTCGAGGGCGGTGCGCTCGGTGCGCAGGCCCACGACCTGGCCGTTCTCGCCGAGGATCTCGGTCGGGGACTCGAAGAAGTGCAGGAACAGCTTGTGCGGGCGGTCACCGATGTCGCGGATGGCCCAGTTCTCCAGGGTCTTGGCGACCATGTCGGCCTGCTTGTTGCCGCGCCGGGTCGCGATCGAGCCCTCGTCGTAGTCGATGTCCTCGGGGTCGACGATGACCTCGATGTTCGGGGAGTGGTCCAGTTCCCGCAGCTCCATCGGGCTGAACTTCGCCTGCGCCGGACCGCGGCGGCCGAAGACGTGGACCTCCAGGGCCTTGTTGGCCTTGAGGCCGTCGTAGACGTTCTGCGGGATCTCGGTCGGCAGCAGCTCGTCGGCGGTCTTGGCGAGGATGCGGGCGACGTCGAGCGCGACGTTGCCGACGCCGAGGACGGCGACCTTCTCCGCTTCGAGCGGCCAGGTCCGTGCCACGTCCGGGTGACCGTCGTACCAGGAGACGAAGTCCGCGGCACCGTACGAGCCGTCGAGGCCGATGCCGGGTATGTCGAGGGCCCGGTCGGCCGTCGCCCCCGTGGAGAAGATCACGGCGTCGTAGAAGGTGCGCAGGTCGTCGAGGTTGATGTCCCCGGGGTAGTCGACATTGCCGAAGAGACGTATCTGGGGCTTGTCGAGCACCTGGTGCAGGGCCGTGATGATGCCCTTGATCCGCGGGTGGTCGGGGGCCACGCCGTAACGGATCAGGCCGAAGGGGGCCGGCATCCGTTCGAAGAGGTCGATGGACACACCGGGCTCGACCGCAACTGCGGACTTCAGCAGCGCGTCGGCAGCGTAGATCCCGGCGGGGCCGGCTCCGACAATGGCTACCCGCAGAGGGCGAGGCATGATCAGGTTCCCTTCGAACGGTGGCAGGGTGGCTCGTCGGGAAGCCTAAACTAAGGCAAACCTTAGTCAGTAGCCGGGTTGGATCTATGACCCCATAAGCCGATCTTATGACCCGCCGCCGGGGAGCACGGGCCTCGGAATCGGGGGCAAACTGGGATATGTGGATGTCCGGCGTGTGTCAGTGGACCGCCTCGTGGAGCAGCCGTCGGGCCGCGGACTGGTGGCAATCCCACTCGCGCTGATCGTAGTGATCACTGTGGTGGACCTGCACTCCCCGACCAACGTCCACCTGGGTCCGTTGCTGGTCATCGCCCCCGCCCTCACCGCCTCCCTGGCCGGACCACGACTGACCGCGGCCGTGGGGGCGCTGGCCGTGGCCGCCCAGATCTTCATCGCGATATTTCACGGCGGGCTGACCACCGCCAACCACATCGCGCAGATCATCGCCCTGACCGTGCTCTCCGCGCTGGTGGTCTTCGTCTGCCATGTACGCGAGCGGCGTGCCCGGGAGCTGAGCCGGGCGCGGTCGGTGGCCGAGACGGCGCAGCGGGTCCTGCTGCGACCGCCGCCCCGCAGGATCGGGCCCTTGCGCGTGGCCTGGCTGTATCTGGCCGCCGAGGACGAGACGCAGATCGGCGGCGACCTGTTCGCGGTCGCCCGCGTCGCCCAGTCCGCCACGCGGGTGATCATCGGGGACGTACGCGGCAAGGGTCTGGCCTCCATCGGGGAGGCCTCGGTGGTGCTGGGCTCGTTCCGTGAGGGCGCTCACCGGTACGCCACCCTGCCCGAGCTCACGGCGGCGCTGGAGGTCAGTGTGTGCCGCGACCTGGAGGACGTGGCCGACACCGAGCACGACCCGGGCGAGCACTTCATCACCGCGCTTGTGCTCGACATCCCCGACGAGGGGCCGGACGCCTGGATGATCACCTGCGGTCATCCACCGCCTCTCCTGCTGCGCAACCAGGAGGTCACGGTCCTGCACCCGCGCCACCCCCTCCCCCCGCTGGGCATGTGCGAGTTGCCCGCCGCGAGCCACCGACCCGACGGGTTCACCTTCGAAACGGGTGACATCCTCCTGCTCTACACCGACGGCGTCATCGAAGCCCGCTCACCGTCGGGCGCCTTCTACCCCCTCCTCGAGCGGGTCGCCTCCTTTCCTGCCTCCAGCCCCGAGACCCTGATGCGGCGCATCCACGACGACCTCCTCGCGCATGTCGGCGACCACCCCGGCGACGACGCCGCCCTCCTGATCATCGAACGCACCGCCTTCCACCACCCGCATCGACCGCATTTCGCCACCCGTCCCGTAGACGGTCACCACCGGCTCCATCCCACCGGATCGCCCCCGTCGGCGGAGCGCTGACCTCACTCCCGGGCCATGTCCGACTCTGCCGCGCTCGCCGCGGAATCGGCGTCGTCGACGAGCTTCCGCAGGTGACCGAGGTCCGCGGAGGAGGTGGGTGCGGGCTGCCGAGTGGTCTGCGTGCCCTGTGCGGACTGTGTGCCCTGCGTGCTCTGCGCGCTCCCGCCCTGGCCGCATCCGGCCAGGAACAGCAGGGCGGCCAGTACGGCCGGCACGGTGTGGCGCGCGCGCATCAGTTCGTACGACCGTTGTCGTGGGCGCCGCACCACTTCTCGACGTCGGCCAGGTCCTTCTGGCGGGTCTCCAGGGTGGGGACCAGGGAACGCCGGGCGGTGAGCCGGTCGTTCAGGTAGGTCTCGATCTGGGTGTGCCCCGCGGACTTGGCGTTCGCCACCCGCTGCTCGAGACGGGCGATGGAGCCACGCCGGGAAGCGTCCGCGCGCAGCCGGGTGAGGATCCGGTCGATCCGCCGGTCGATCTTCGGCGCGCGCTTGCAGAGCGCCGCCGCGCCGTCGCCCGTGGGGGTGCCGGACGGCGTGGGAGTCGCGGCGTCGGCCGTGGCGGCGCCCGCGGCGCCGAACAGCGATCCGGCGGCGACCAACGAGACGACCGAGATCACTGTCTTCCTGGTGCTTGGCATGACGAACTCCTCCGCGTTCACGGGCGACTGCCCTCTCGCCGGAAAGCTAGGAACCGTCTTTGTGGAATTCTTGTGACCGGTCGGCGGTCGTGATCATCCAGTTGCGCGGGAGCGGAAGCGTGGCTCCCGTGTCCGCGGTGCCGTCGCTCAGCGGCAGGGTGACCTCGACGCGGGTGCCCGGGCCCGTGGGCCGGTCCAGTACCCGGATCCCGCCCCGGTGCAGGGCGATCTGCTGGGCGACCAGGGTCAGTCCGAGGCCGGAGCCGGGGCTGTCCGGTCGGCGGCGGAAGCGTGCGAAGACCTCGGTGCGCAGCGCGGGCGGGATCCCGGGTCCCCGGTCTTCGACGACGAGGAGCGCGTCGGCGCCGCTCGCGCGCAAGGTCACCTCGACCTGCGGGGGCTGCCCGTCCGTGTGTCCGTGGATCAGGGCGTTGACGAGCAGGTTGTCCACCAGGCTCCGCAGTCCCGCCTCCCAGCCGTGTACGCGCAGACCCGGTGCGCAGTGGCCGACCACCCGTGCGTGCGGATGGCGTCGCCGCTGGTCCTCCGTGCTCGCTTCGACGAGGTCGGCGAGGTCGACCGGGCCGAAGGCGTCCGCCTCGACGAGGTCTCCGCGGCCGAGGTCGCGCAACATGACGAGGACCCCGAGGAGGCGTGCGTGTTCGCGGCTCAGGTCGTGCAGCACTTCGTCGCGGTCGGGTCCGGCGAGTTCCGGATGCTCGGTGAGGATCTCCAGGTTGGTCTGCATGCTCATCAGCGGGGTGCGCAGTTCGTGCGAGGCCGCCGAGGCGAAGGAGCGGGCGGTGGCCAGTGCCTCGGCGGTCCTGAGCGCCTGCTCGTCGTAGCGGGCCAGGACGGTCTGCAGGGTGTGTGCGAGGTCGTCGACCTCGGCGATCCGCGTCGGGGTGTGATCGAGGCGGGTGGCACTGGAGCGGGGGTCGAGGCCGCTCGCCCTGCGTTGCAGACGGCGCAGCGGTGTGCTCGCCCGGGTGGCGACGGCCCAGGCGAGCAGCCCGGACAGCGGTGCGGCGAGCAGGGCGACGGTCACCACGCGCCGTCGGACCAGGCGCACCTGGGTGTCGGCGGCGGTGTCGGACGCGAACAGCCACAGGGTGCCGCGCACGCCGGGGCGCGCCCCTGTCACCCGGGTCGACAGGATCCGCCAGCTCCTGCCGTCGGCACGGAGGGTGACCGGCACGGGCGCCCTGGCGGGCAGCGCCACGTCGGCCGCCGGTTGCGGGCCACCCGTGAAGGTCTCCTCGGGGCCGATCAGCCGTACGCCCACGTCCAGGGCCGAGGTGAACACCCGGCGTTCGCGGGCCTGCTCCACCGCCGCCGACCGGTCGGCGGCGCTCGCGCGCAGCAGCCCCCGGGCGTCCTTGGCGACGGCCACCGAGCGCTCACGCAGATGTGTGTCCTGCTGATCGTGCAGATCCGCGGCGACCAGCCGCAGCAGCAGCCAGCCGGTGGCCAGTACCAGTACGGGCACGGTGGCGCCGACGGCCAGGGCGATCCGTGTGGACAGTCTCACGGCCGCTCCCGCGGGTCGTCGTCGCGCAGGACGAAGCCCACGCCTCGTACGGTGTGGATGATCCGGGAGCGCCCCGACGTCTCCAGTTTGCGGCGCAGATAGCTGACGAAGGTGTCCACCGCGTCGGTGCGGACCTCGAAGTCGTAGCCCCATACGCGATCGAGGAGCTGGTCCCGGCTGAGCACGATGCCGGTGTTGCGGGCGAGGAAGTGGAGGAGTTCGAACTCGCGGCGGGTCAGTTCCACCGGCCGCCCGTCGAGGCTCACCCTGCGGGCGGCCGGATCAAGGAGCAGCCCGCCGGCCCGTACGGTGCCGCTGTCCCGTGGCGGCCTGCGCCGCAGCAGCGCCTCCAGCCGCAGGACCAGCTCCTGCAGGGCGAAGGGCTTGACGAGGTAGTCGTCGCCGCCCGCCTGCAGGCCCGCGATCCGGTCGGCGGTCTCGTCGAGTGCGGAGAGCATCAGCACGGGTACGTCGTCGTCCTCGTCCCGCAGTGCCCTGCACACCTCGATGCCGCTGAGGTCGGGCATCGAGATGTCCAGCACGATCACATCCGGCGGTGTCCGCCGGGCCACCGCCAGGGCCGGCCGGCCCCCGTCGGCCAGGTCCACGGTGAATCCGCCGAGCCTCAGGCCCCGCTCCAGCGAGCGGCGGATCGCCGCGTCGTCGTCCACGACCAGGACACGGCCGCGCTGCCCACTCATCACCACTGTCCCTCCCCGCCACACCCCGGCGTCCTGCCGGGGCCCGCCGCCGCCCATCGTGCATCAGCCGGGCCGGTCCCGGCCCCGAGGGGTGGACCAAGGGTTCGGTGAGAGGCGCCCGGACCGGCCCCGGTCGGCGCGGGCCCTGGCGGAGCGTGGCGGTTGCGCGGGGCCTGACCCGACGGTTGCATACGACTGTGTCGTCGATGGCCGACCCCGCACACAGCGAACGACCCGCCGAACCAGGCCTCCGTGCGGCCGGGGCCACCAGGGCCGGACTTCTACGACGTCCGTGGAGGAGCGATGGGTGTGGACGCGAGCGCGCAGGTCGGCCACGGGAAACGGTGGGCGGCCAGGGCCGCGCTGGTCGCGGCGGCGCTGGCGGTGCTGCTGCCGCTCGGTTACGGCGGCGTGGACGGCGTACTGCTGCTCCTGGCCGCGCTCCTCGGCGTGGCCGTCACGGCGGCGGCGCTGTGGTGGGCGCTGACCCGGCGCGGCCCGCTCCGCTGGGTGGCGGCCGTGCTGGCGGCCGTCGCGCCCGGCGCCGTGATCACCCTGTTCGCCGTGGCCCGCCTGCTCTGGGCCGTCCCCGTGTCCCTGGCACTGTGGACCGTGGCCGTCTGGAGCGGCCGGTACGCCCTGCGGAGCGACCGGACGCGCGCCCCGCGCCCGAAGGAACGCAGGGCACCACCGCCGCGGCGCCCCTTCCTCCTCATGAACCCGCACTCCGGCGGCGGCAAGGTGGCGAAGTTCGGACTGCGGGAGAAGGCGGAGCGGCTCGGCGCGCAGGTCGTGCTCCTCGACCCGGACCAGCACCAGGACGTCACCGCGCTGGCCCGGGCCGCCGTCGCGGACGGCGCGGATCTGCTGGGCGTCGCCGGCGGTGACGGTACCCAGGCGCTGGTCGCGGCCGTCGCCGCCGAACACGGTCTGCCGTTCCTGGTGGTCTGCGCCGGCACCCGCAATCACTTCGCCATGGACCTCGGCCTCGACCGCGACGACCCGGCCACCTGCCTGGACGCCCTCATCGACGGCGTCGAACTCCGCGTGGACCTCGGCTTCGCCGGCGGCCACCCGTTCGTCAACAACGCCTCCTTCGGCGCGTACGCGGCGGTCGTGCAGAGTCCCGCGTACCGCGACGACAAGATCGGCACCATCCTGGACCTCCTGCCCGACCTGCTCACCCGCCAGCGCGGGCCGCGGCTGACCGCCCGCGCCGGCGACACGACGCTCGACGCCCCGCAGGCCGTACTGGTGAGCAACAACCCCTACCGAACCAACGATCCGGCCGGTCTCGGCCGCCGCGAACGGCTCGACTCCGGGCTGCTCGGTGTCCTCGGCATCACGGTGGACAGCGCGGCCGAGGCCGCCGCGCTCGTACTGGACCCCGCGCCGGACGGACTCGCGGTCCTGACCACCCGTGAGGTGGTCATCGACGCCGACCGCTCGGAGATCGAGGCCGGCATCGACGGCGAGGCCCTGGTCCTGCCCGCCCCGGTCCACTGCCGCGTCGAACCCGGAGCGCTGCGCGTCCGCGTCCCCAAGGAACGGCCCGGCGTGCCGGAGGCCCAACCCCCTTTGGACTGGCGCCGGTTGCGCACGCTCGCGGCGACCATGGGGCGCACGGCGGTCGTACGACATCCTGGTCGCGGCCGGGACACGTAGACGAAGGTCACAATTACATATCGGACAGTTCGCGCTCCAATCTTCACACCAGGCACACAAATTGGCTAAGTTGGCCGTAGGCCGCACGACTCCCTCCGGCGAACCTCGCCGGGTCGCGCGACCTCCGCCGAATCCGGCGCCCCCGTGGCAACCGGAACCAGGACCCAACCGGCCTTGGGGTGAATCGGCCCAACTGCCCCACCGGGCAAGGGCCGTAGGGCATGCCTTCCGGAATCTTCCGCCCGAACCCGACAGCCGGCCCGGTAGGCGGAGTACGGAAGGAGTACGGCTCCCATGGCGCCGGAACGAACCCCGCGCCCTGGAGGCAACAGCCTCCCTGGCATGCCCGACTCCGCACGCGCGACGGCCGCCCTCAGTGGCGCGGACGGTCCGAGCCACGAGGAGGTGCAGCAGCGGATCAGCTCCCTCTACGACCAGGCCGAGAACGCCGTGGGGTTCGTCAACGGGACCCGCGCGATGACCACGGGGAGCCGAAGCCGCGTCAACCCGGCGCCGGAAGCCGCGCGCAGGCGCCGCGACCCCGCCCTCGACGACATCACCAAGACCTGGTTCGACGCGGCGCGCAGGCAGCTGGGTCCGTCCGCGCCGGCCAGGCTGCCGGCCGACCGGATGCCGAATCGCCCGGCCGAGGCGCGGCCCACGGGCCCGGCGAAGCGGCCGGAGGACGGACTCGGCGACCGTGGGCGGGAGTTGACCGCCCGCCCCGTTCTCGAGTTGACCGCGGGCCCCTCCGCCGAGGCGACCGCCGGGCCCGTGGCCGAGTTGACGGCCAGGGCCGTCGCCGCGCTGCCGGCCGCGCCGCAACCCGCGCAGGAGGCCGCCACGGCCCTGCTGCCCGCGCTGCCCGCCGGGCCGGGGCAGTCCTCGTTGAAGACGTCCAAGGAGAAGATCCAGCGGAAACTGGCGCTGGCCCGTGAGCTGGTGTCCAAGCACGCCGCACAGTGGAACCCCGGGCCCGCGGCGATCGAGTCACGTCCGGCCGAGGGTGTCTGGCCCACCCCGGAGGATCAGGCTCGCCAGCAGGCCGCGCAGGAGTGGCAGCGACAGCAGTCGACCGCACTCGGCCCGGACATGTCCCTCGGCACCGGGATGCCTCTCGGTGCGGACATGTCCATGGGTACGGGAATGCCCCTCGGTGCGGACATGTCCCTCGGCACGGGAATGCCCCTGGCTACGGACATGTCCATGGGTGCGGGGATGCCCCTGGCCGCGGGCATGCTTCCCGGCGCGGACATGTCCCTCGGCGGAGGCCTACCGCCGGCCACGGACATGTCCATGGGTACGGGGATGCCCCTCGGTGCCGACATGTCCCTCGGCGCGGGAATGCCCCTGGCCGCGGATATGCCCGTAGGCACCGGCGCGGTCAACACGGCCGTCGGAGCGGTCGGCGCCGTGGAGTCGGCGTACGGCGGGAAGGCCGCCAAGGCCCTCGCCTTCGCCCGCGAGCAGATCGGCAAGCCGTGCGTCTGGGGCGCGACCGGACCGGACTCGTACGACTCCGCCAGCCTCGTCCAGGCCGCCTGGAGGGCCGCCGGGGTCGCACTCCCGCGCACCGTGCACGGGCAGGCGACCGCCGGTGCGGCGATTCCCCTGACCGACATCCAGTTCGGCGACCTGATCTTCTTCTACGACAACGTCAGCCACGTCGGCTTCTACACCGGCAACGGCATGATGATCCACGCCCCCAGCCCGGGTGCCTCGATACGCGAAGAGTCCCTCTTCTTCGCCGGACAGAACGCGATCCACGGCGCGCTGCGCCCGGCGTGACGGACGCCGCGACGTCTCCAGCACCTCAAAGCACATATAAGGGACCGCAAAGGCCAAAGCTCCGCAATACCGGATGTACGTGATCCACGCGGGCCTCGCCGCCCGGCTCGCCACCCGCGCTGACCATACTGTGAGGCCACGCCGCCTCCCATCGCAAAGTGACTCATGCCCAAGCCCTCCACCGCCCGCGCCACCGCCCCGGAAACCGTCTGGCTGGCCGGCGGGCACCACATCGGGCCCGCCCCGCAGGAGATCCTCAGGGAGAACCTGCGAAGGCTGAAGGCCGACGAGACGATCCACGACTTCCTGGAGGCAGAGAACCCCTCGGACTCCGAGGGACATGTCTTCGAGGCGCGCTGGCTGGTCGACGACGCCGTCACGGTTCGCGCACGGCTCACGACGGACGGACGCGAACACGCCGCCGAAGCAACCCGCTGGACGCTGGTGGCCGAGGCGGAGCGGCCCTGGAACCTCGCGTGGCCCTCTCCCGCGACCATGTTCTGGCCCGAGGGACACGAGGTCTCCTGGGACCACGACATCGTGGCCGGGCTCCACCTGCGGGACATCAACCCGCTGCCGCAGGAGGACAAGACACTGCGCCGCCTGCTCAAGGAGGCCGCGCAGCACAGCTGGAGCATCAACGTCGTCATCCACGAGGCGATGACCACCGACGAACGCGGTCGCCTCCCGCTGGCCCGGCTGCTCCCGCCCGGTCTGCGCCACCGCGTCGTGGAACACCGCGCCGCGCCCGAGCAGTTCCAGGCGGTCAACTGGGCGCTGTACGACCTGGGCGTACGGGTGCCGCGCGGCGGCGCCGTGATTCTGCCCGGTTCCCCCGCCCGGCCCGGGTACGACGAGCAGGACTGCACCGTACGCAGCGTGTTCCTCGACGGCTCGGAGCCGACGGAGCTCCTGGAGAAGGTCGTGCGGTACGCGGCGCTGCCCCGGCCGCTGCCGGAGGCGGCGCAGGACGCCCTCACCGGCCTCCGGGATGACTGGAAGCTGCTGACGCTGGAGGAGGCGCGGGCGTTGGTGGCTGTCTACGCCGAGGCACTCGACGCCATGACGAAGTCGCGCGACCAGTACCGCGAGGCGACCGAACTCGCGCATGCGGCACTGGCCGACCTCCGAGACCTCCGGACGACGGCGTCCGGTGCGCACGAGACGTCCGCCGGCCCGGAGGGCAATCCGCTGCACCAGCTGACGCGGACGTTCCAGCGGGTCGCGGGCACCGTACGAGCACGGCGCGCGGCCCGCGACGACGGCCCGGACCGGGGCACCGACCGGGCCACCGACACTGGAACAGGCACTGGCACCGGCACCGGCACCGGCACCGGCACGTCCGAGAACGGGCCCGGCAAGGGCGAGTGATCGCTACCGGAAGCCGGCGCCGGCCCGAGGCCACCCTCTGAAACCGGCGTGTCGCGGCGCGCCCGTTCGCGTCACGCACCTCGCCAGAGGTTGGCGAACGCCGCGTTCTCGATGGACCGGCGCTGGCGTACCGCTTCCAGTTCCATGACCGCGTCGTTGACGGCGGCCAGCACGGTCGTCACCGCGTCGTCGGTCACGACCGGTACGTCCGCGCCCTGCTCGGCGGGAATCCCGACGGCCGCCGCGAGGGAGACGAGGACGGGCTCGTCGGCGGCCCAACGGTGCAGGGCCCGGCGCCGGGCGGGCGAGTCGACCACGACCATCCGGACGGCTCCGAAAAGCAGTCGGCGTTGGCGTTCCCGGGTCAGCTGACCGTCCGCCTCGAGTGCGGCGAGATGAACCGCGGCCAGGCCGCGCCCCCTGCGCCACAGCCACTCCTCGACCGGCTCGTAGGGCACCTGACGTACGAGTGAGGACGCCGCCTCGGCCAGGAGGCGGTCCTCCGTCGTCGGCTCCGGGGCCGGCACGAGGCGGTCGCCGTCCAGGTGGACGGCGTCAACGGCGAGGAGGTCGATCACCTCGGCTCCGGCGAGGGCGAGGGAGAGGTCGCCCTGCCCCACGGGGCGGTCCGGGTCCACGTCCATGGCGGTGATCAAGAGGTCCCTGGCCGTGGTCATAGATGGCTCCCCCACACAGTCTCCGGAGGGGCAAGCCTACGATCTTCGGCGGGGAAAGCCTACGAACCTCCACCGCTCGGCGCGGGTGCTCGCGGGAGCGGAGCGGGGGCCCGTCGCTCCATGCGACGGGCCCCCAGCTCTGCGTAAACCGTCCGCCCCACGAGCGGCCGGGCATCAACCGCGGAAGATGTCCTTGGTCTTCTCCTTCGCCTGGCGCGCGTCACCCTTGGCCTTCTCCATACGCCCCTCGGCCGTCAACCGCTCGTTGCCCACGGCACGCCCCGTGGTCTCCTTGATCTTGCCCTTGGCCTGCTCGGCCTTGGCCTTGGCTTTCTGGTCGCGAGCCATGGAACTCACCTCTCGGTGCTCTCGACATCAGGTGCTCACTGACCCGTGTGACCCTGAGCAGATCCTGTAAACATGCCTGGTCCATGGAGCTACAGCCGTCGGAACACCGCTCCGGCCATGGCCGCCTCGCCCTTGGCGTTGGGGTGTGCGGGGGCGGCGGGTGAAGCGGGCTGCAGCGGCTCGATCCACCGGTCGGCGGGTGCCTTGCACATGTCGTGTCCGACGGTGGGTTTGTACGTGTCGACGTATTCGGCACGGCTGAACAGGGCCACCGTGCGCATCATCAGGTTGAGCCGCTTGCCGACGTCACGCAGGTAGGCGAAGTCCTTGGCGGCGAACGGGACGGACGGATAGCAGCCGCTGCCGTCGTCGGGCAGGAGGTCCGGGTAGCCGACCACGAGCACGCGGGCGTGCGGGGCCCTGTCGTGCACGGCGCGCAGCACCCGCGCGATCTTGGGAGCCGTCTCGATGATCTTCCGCGTCAGCTGGTCGAAACCCGAGGAGTTGTAGTACTGCTGACAGGGGTTGCCCGACGGGTCCTTGGAACTCAGCGCGGCGCAGGTGCCGATGATGGAACTGAAGCCGATGTCGTTGCCGCCTATCTGCACCGTCACCAGATCCGTGGAGCGCTCGACGGCGTTCAGCTGGGGTCCGTTGGTTCCCTGCGCCTTCCACATATGGTCGGTCGTCGCGCCGGCGCAGCTCACGTCCGTGAACGCTCTGGTCGGCCGCCGCGTCGAGACGAGCGAGGGGTAGTTCTGGTCGGAGCGGGCGCAGTTGGCGTCCACCTGACGAGGGATCAGGGGTCCGGAGGTGTACGAGTCGCCGAGCGCCACGTAGTCGACGCCCCGGTGGGAGTGCGGTCCGCTCGCGACGGCGGGAGACGCGGAGGCGACGCCGAGGAGCAGGACACCACAACCGAGGGCGGCTCCCAGCGCGGAGGCGTGCCGTCGTCTTCGGGTGGCGTCGTCCCGGACCACGTGATGGTTCATCATCTCTCCTCCGTCGACACTGACTCGGCGTTCCTTGCAGGCTCAACATCGCTTGTATACCGGCCGGTAGGTCGCTGGAGAAGAGATCTGTCACATATGCGGGAAACCCCGCCTCCCGAGCATCGGAGACGGGGTCTCGCAGCGCACCCGTCGCGGTTCGGCGAGGGGCGTCAGGTCATGTGTCGTCAGGCGATGGTTCCGCCGCCGTCGACGTACACGGTGGTGCCCGTGGCGTAGGCATTGCCGGTGACGAAGAGCACCGCCTGGGCGACGTCGGCCGCCTCCCCCACGCGACCCACGGGCAGGCGTTGCGCCGCCGCCTCGTACATCCGCTCGCGGGCGGTGACGTCCATCCCTCCCAGAGCGGGGTCCGCAGCAGCCCCGGCGAGACGGCGTTGACGCGCAGCGGCGCGTACTCCAGGGCCAGGCCACGCACGAGGGCCTCGAGGGCCGCGTTGATGGCGCTCCGCAGGGCGGAGGCCCGGCCCGGCCGCTGGGAGAGGTAGCCGGCGAGCAGGGTCAGCGATACGGGGGCCGGATCCGGACGGACCGGGCGATGCGGTACGCGCCCCGGAACTTGCTGTCCATGGCGGCGTACGCGTCGGTCAGCGGCAGGGCGTCGACCCGCCCCATGGGGGTCTCCCCCGCCGAGACGACGACGTGGTCGAACTCCCCGGCGGTGGCGGCGAACTTCTCCACCTCCTCCTCGGAACGGATGTCCAGGGTCTGCCCGTTCACCGCCCCGCCGCCGGACGCGGTGAGCCCGCCGAGCACCGCGAGGGCCGCGTCGAGCCGCTGCGGACTGCGCGAGGCGATGACGGTGTCGGCGCCCTGCGTGACGAACTCCCGGGCGGCGGCGAGGCCGACACCGGAGGTGCCGCCGACGACCAGGACGCGCTGGTCTGCGTATGCGCTCATGACTGGTTCTGCTCCTGTACGTGGAGGGGGTGGGGCCGGTCAGGCCGCGGAACGGCCGCTGTGGTCCTCGGACCGGGTCCGGGCGAAGCTCGGGCGGTCCAGCTCGGTGATCTGGACGGAGATGTCGCAGGCCGTCTCGCGCAAGGTCGCCTCGAAGGCGTCGGCGAGTACGGTCAGGGCGGCCTCGCTCACCGCCGTTCTGGCCTCCGGGGACTTGCCGCCGAACGTCCGCACGTCGAGGTTGACGAACGACTGCTCACGGGTGCCGTCGCCGATGAAGTACTGGTCCATGCGGACGGCACGGCTCTTGAAGTCCTGGATGCGGAAGCCTCCGACGGAGGCCAGTTCGGTGTGCAGCTTCCCGAAGAGGGCGGCCGGGTCTACGCGCTCCCGGACGTCGCCTGAGTATTCGAGCACGAGGTGAGGCATGGAACGGGGACTCCTTGGGGTAGGGCGACCGGGCGGCGGCCGTCAGCGCGCGTCGGCGGTCTTCAGAGCGGGCTCGGGCTCGGACCCGGCCTTGGATGCGGCGGCCGCCGGTGTCGTCGCGGTGGTCGCCTGCCGCCTGGGCAGGCCGACCGCGCTGAGCACCGCGCTGATCGCGAGGGCCACCACGGCGCAGAGCAGGGCCGCGCGCAGGCCGGACAGGAAGTGGTCGGAGGCGGCCTGGCCGACGAGCAGACCCATCACCGCGACCCCGATGAGGCCGCCCAGCTGACGCGAGGCGTTGAGGACGCCGGAGGCGATACCTGCGTTGGCCGGGTCCACGGAGCCGAGCATGGCGTTGGTCATGGAGGGGACGACCAGGCCGATGCCGAATCCGGCGACGCCGAACTGCGCGGTCATCTGCGCGTACGCCCCGGAGTCGACGACGGGGACCGTGGCCAGGTAGCCGAGGACGGCGAGGGTGTTGCCGGTGATCAGTACGGTCCGGGCGCCGTAGCGCTTGACCAGCGGACCGCACGACAGGTTCGCGATCATGATGGCGGCCGTCATCGGGAGGAACGCGAGTCCGGCGCCGATGGGCGAGTAGTCCCAGACCTGCTGGAAGAAGAGGCTGAAGACGAAGATCAGCCCGTAGAAGGCGAAGTTCAGCAGCACTCCGATGAGGGACGTGGAACTGAACGCCCGTCGGCCGAACAGGTGGAGGGGCAGCATCGGGTCGCCACTGCGGCGCTCCACCGCGAGGAAGCCGACCAGCGCGACCAGGAAGACGGCCAGGCAGGTCAGGACGGTGGCCGAGGACCAGCCCTGCGCGTTGGCCTCCACGATCGCTCCGGTGAACGCGCCCAGGCCGACGACGGCGAGCAGCTGACCGGGCAGGTCCAGCGAGCGGCGGACCGAGGCGCCCCGCGCGAGGGCGGGCCGGGCGTGGGCCCGCACGAGCACGATGCCGACGGCGGCGATGGGGACGTTGACGTAGAAGATCGAGCGCCAGCCGAGCGAGTCCACCAGCAGGCCGCCCACGACCGGGCCGAGCGCGAGGGCGAGTCCGCCGGCCGCGGCCCAGAGGCTCACGGCGCGGGTGCGTTCCGCCGGGTCGGGGAAGTTGGTGTTCACGATCGACAGCGAGGACGGCACGATCATCGCAGCCCCCACGCCCTGGACCACACGGGCGGTGATGAGGGCGACCAGCGAGGGGGCGGCGCCGCAGGCCAGGGACGTCACGGCGAACAGGGCGAAGCCCGCCATGAAGATCTGCTTGGGGTCGTACCGGTCACCCATGGCGCCGGCGGTCAGGAGGAAGGCCGCGAAGGTGAGCGTGTAGCCGTTGATCACCCACTCAAGACCGGACAGACTGCCGCCGAAGTCCGCGCCGAGCGCCTTGGTGGCGACGTTCACGACGCTGACGTCCAGGATGACGACCACGAAACCGAGGCAGGCCGCGAACAGCGTCAGTCCCGGCCGGGGCTTGTGGGGTTGGGTCTGAGGCACGGTTTTCCTTCCGTCGTGCCGGAGAGCGGTGGGGGGCCGGAGCCGGGCGATACGCAGCGGGCTCCGGTAGACTGTTCGTCTACAAGCGAACACTCCGAGTGTACGCAGATCATCGAACACTCTGCAATCCGTGTACGGCACGCCTCACGGACCAAGCGAGTCGGGACGGAGCAACCAGCCATGACGGCACAGAGCCGAGAGTCGACGGCACGCGGCGGGCGGGCGACCATGGAGAGCCGACAGCCGACGGCAGCCTCGAGTCACCGGACGCCACCGGTCCACACGCCCCCGGGCGACGTACCGCTGGAGGCGGCGCTGCTCGCCCTCGCCGACCCGGTCCGCCAGACCCTGGTACGGGAGTTGGCCGGGGCCGCCGACTGGGAACGGTCGTGCGGCAGCTTCGACGTGCCGGTCACCAAGGCGACCCTCAGCCGCCACTTCGCCGTACTGCGCGAGGCCGGCCTCCTGGAGCAGCGCGACGCCGGACCCAAGAGACTCAACCGGCTGCGCCGCACCGAGTTCGACGAGCGCTTCCCCGGTCTCCTCGCCCTGGTCCTGCGCACCGAGGAATCCGAAGACACCGGGGACACCGGGGACACCGGGGACACCGGGGACACCGGGGACAAGGCCTGAGCGCCTCATCGGGAAGCCCCCGCCGACAGGTCCCGGCGCGCCGCGGCGGGGCGTAGCGCGCGGTCGCGCAGTGCCTTCGCCATGGCGCGCACCGTGTCCGGGTCGGTGCTGGGGGTGCCGAAGGCGAGTGCCGTCGTGAACGCCCGGCCGAGGGTGCCGAGATGGAGGACGACCGCGTAGTTGGCACCCACGCGGTTGACCACCGTGCGATAGCCGGTGACCCGGGCGGTGTGCGGGCCGAGCGCCGGGTCGAAGACGCCGACGTTGGTGATGCAGATCCCGGCGGCCGACCGGGCGGCCGCGGTCTCCGCCACCGCCCGCCGGCCACCGCGCCGCCGCCCGCGGCGCTTCCTCCCGTCGAGCGGGCCCCGCTGCCGAAACCGGGGGCCGGCCGGTCGCACGCCTCCCGTCCGCCCGCGGAGCGCCTCTTCATCCACACCGCGACGACGCTCGGCACCACCGTCGACCGGGTGGATCCACGGCGGTCACTGCGCGACCTGGGCCTCGACTCGCTGATGGCGACCCAGCTCAGGCGCATCCTGCACCGGGAACTCGGGGTGGATCTCCCGACCAGCCGTCTGCTGGGCAACGAGAGCGCCGCCGCCATCGCGGCCGACCTCCGAGAGGAGACGGCGCCCGAGCCCCGGAGCCGCTGAGGCCTGTCCCGGCGACCAGGTCGCCTTCAGCCGGAGCGGTCGTACCGCGATGCACGCGGTACGACCGCTCCGGCGTTCAACGCGTCACGTACCGCACCTAGAACCGCAATGCATCAATGGACTACGGCATACCGATACGGTCGCCGTGGACCCGGTCTCTTGGCACGACGGTAGGGATGCCCGTCGTCGACTCCGAAGGTTCGCGGAGGCGTCCGGTCGGAGCCGAGAGAAAGAGAGAGCCGATGACGGTTGAGAATTCCCAGCCCGTACGTCCCCCCGGTCGGCGGGAACGGAGCAGGCAGCGCATGCACGACCGCCTGTACACGGCAGCTCTGGAGCTCTTCGCCGAGCAGGGGTACGAACGCACGACGATCGACCAGATCGCGGAACGCGCCGATGTCGCCCGGGGAACGTTCTTCAATCACATCCAGCGCAAGGAAGACGTCGTCACGACGTGGGCAAAGCAGCGCCAGGACAACCTGCGGGCCTTCATGGACAAGTCGCTCTCGCACAAGGACGACGACGCCACCGTCCAGTTGGAGCGGTGCATGGCCGCCCTGGCCGACTTCAACGAAGCGGAGCCGGACCTCACCCGGGTGATGCTGACCGCCTGGGTCAGGTCGGGCCAGCCCCTCCTCGAGGAGCCCGACTACGCGGGGCACGTCTTCACCCGGGTCATCACGATGGGGCAGACCCGCGGGGACATCGCCCGCGACATCGACCCGGTGGTGGCGGGCAACATGCTGCACGACGCCTACCTGAGCTTCTCTACCGCTGGACGCAGGCCGCCGACGGCAGGGCCCCCTGCACGTCGAACTGCGCGCCCTCCTGCGGATCGCGCTCACCGGCGTCCTCTCCTGGACCCGCACCTCGAACGCGCCCCTCCGGGACCGCTGACGGCACCGGCCGCAACGAGCGAACCCCGCCTCCGGAGTACCGGAGGCGGGGTTCTGTGGAGCGCCGGGCAGGCCTTGCACCTGCATCTCCCCACAGGAAGCGGGGCGTCTTTCCTTGGACCACCAACGCGAGGCCTGCCACCGAGACTTCCGGCGGTCTGCTCAAGATCAATCATAGCGCATTCCCAGCCGCCGACGGCGCACGCGTCAGGCGGCCGACGGTCGGGCGTACTGGAGAAGATGGTCGGCGAGCAGGTGCAGAACCGCCTGGCTGTGGTCGCTGTTGCGGTCGACGAGCCAGGTCATGTTCAGGCCGTCGATCACCGAGTGCACGTACCGCGCGAGGATCGGCACGGGCTGCGTCCACTCGATCCCGGCGTTATCAGCGGCCAGTTCGAGCAGGGAGGCGAAGGCGGCCAGGAAGATCTCGTACTGCCTCCTGGCGATGTTCTCGAAGCCGGGGTTGCGCAGCGCGTACTGGGTGAGCTCGTAACTGATCTGGTGCTCGCCGGGGTTGGCCTCGAACCCCTTCCAGAACGCGTGCAGGCTGTCGAGGACGCTGTCGCGGATATCCCTGTGCGGCGCGAACAGGCCCCGGACCTCGGCGACGTAGCGCTCGGTGAGGGTCTCGGTGACGCGTTCGAGGAGCTGCGCCCTGGAGTCGAAGCAGTAGTGGAAGGCCCCGAGGGTCATACCGGCCTCGTTGACGATCGCACGGGTGGTGGCCTTGGCCACGCCGTCACGCGTCATGACCCGGATCGCGGCCTCGAGGAGCTCGGCCCTCCGGTCGCTCGCCGCCATACGGGACACACGATCTCCCCTCTTCACCTGCGGGTTCGTCCGCCAGGATAGCCAGACCCACGGGCCGCGCGTCGGCTCGGAGCGTGGATCCGCCAAGAAGTAAGTCAAGCGTCCAAGACTCTTGACTTACTTCCGCGCGGTGGGCGACCGTAGCGGAACCCGACGCCTGGCACGAGCCCCCTCAGGAGGCGGAAGTGCGACCGCAAGCCACTGTCGTTCTGGACGGATTCGGCACGCTGGAGTCCCTGCGCTGGCACGACGGCGCGCTGTGGTTCTGCGACTTCGCCCACGGGACGGTGCACCGCTGGGACACCCTCGGAAAGCCTGAGACCGTGGTGGAGGTCCCCGGCCGGGCCGGTGGCCTCGGCTGGCTGCCCGACGGGCGGATGCTGGTCGTCTCGATGGACGGACGCCGCGTCCACCGTCAGGAACCGGACGGCTCCCTGGTCGTGCACGCGGACCTCGGGGACATCGCCGGCGGCCCGGTCAACGACATGCTCGTCGACGGGCAGGGCCGTGCCTACGTGGGCAATTTCGGCTTCGACTACCACGGCTTCGTCCGACAGCGGCCCAACGCGATGCTCTACGCACCGCCGGGCCCGCCCGGGGCCCCGCTCGCCTGCCTGTCACCGGAGGGCGAACTGCTGGGCCTGAGCGAGCCGTTGGTGTTCCCCAACGGCTGCTTCCTCATCGACGAGGGGCGGACCCTGCTGGTCGCCGAGACACTGGCGATGCGGCTCACCGCACTGCCCGTGCTGCCGGACGGACGGCTCGGCCCGCCACGCCCCTGGGCCCCGCTGGTCCCGGCCTGGCTGTGGAAGTCCCTCAACCGTCCCGGATTGCGTGGCCGCATCACCCGGCGGGTCTCGTCCCTGCTGGACCACCAGGCGATCGCCGACCGCTCCGACACCCCCATCGCCCCGGACGGCATCGCACCGGGCAAGGACGGCACGGCCTGGGTCGCCAACGCGCTGCGCGGCGAGTGCGTCCGGGTCGGCCCCGGCGGCACGATCCTGGAGCGCGTCGCCACCAGCCAACGCACGCTCAGCTGCCTGGTCGCGGGCCCGCGCGGCGACACCCTGTACGCCGCAACCGTCCCCACCGACGACCCGGAGCGCGCGGCACAGCTGGGCGGCGGACGGCTGGAGGCGTACGTCCTGCCGTCGTGACCGCGGACGCACGGGCCTTCCCCGACAGCCGGCCCGCTCCTCCGCTCGCGGACACGCGCGCTCCGTCCACGGGGCCATCCCCCGTCCGTCTCCTGGGAGTTCACATGCACGGACATCGAACGGGCGACGGCGCCCACGACACTTCGTACGGCGCCCACGACGGCACCTCGTACGGCAGCGGCGGCACATGCCAGGGGAGGCCGCGATGAGCGTGGTCCTGGTGACCGGCGCGGCCAGTGGCATCGGCGCCGCCACCGCGCGCGAGGCGGTGCGCCGCGGCCATCGGGTCGCCCTCGCCGACATCGACCTGGCCGGTGCCACCCGCCTCGCCGACCGACTCGGCCCCGCCGCCTGCGCGATCCCCCTCGACATCCGCGACCAGGACGCCTGGGAGGAGGCCTTCGACGCCGTCGCGGCCCGGCTCGGCCCCGTCGAGGTTCTCGTCAACAACGCCGGAATCATCCACACCGGATACGCACGCCAGTTGTCCCTGGAACAGCACCGCCACATGATCGAGGTCAACCTGCTCGGCCCGATGACCGGGACGCTGACCGCGCTGCCCCGGATGCGCGCCCAGGGGCGCGGGCACATCATCACCGTCTGCAGCATGAGCTCGTTCCTGCCGCTGTCCGGTTACACCACCTACGGCGCGACCAAGCACGGGCTGCGTGCCTTCCACCACAGCGTGGCGATCGAGGAACGCGGCGGACCGGTGACGTTCAGCATCGTCCACCCGCCCGGCACCCGGACGCCGATGCTGGAGCAGGAGATGGCCGACCCCAGCGCGGTGATCACCTTCGCCGAGAAGCCGCTCACCCCCGAGAAGGTCGCCTCGGTCATCGTCGACGCGATCGTGAAGAAGCCGGTCGAAGTCGTCCACCCCGCCGTAGGCGGACGCGTCCAGCGGGTCGCCGGGGTGTTCCCCCGGCTGATGCGCTTCGTGATCCCCAGGGTGGCGGCCATGGCGGAACGCCGCAGTAGGAGCATCGCCCCGGCCACGGCCGTGGTGCGCGAGCGAGGAGACAGCCGATGACCACCGACACCGCCACCACCCCGGCCCGGTCCGCCCCCGCGGAACAGGGGCACTTCGACCGGTTGCGGGCGGCGACCGCGGGCCTGGAGCCGCCGTTCGGCGTCATCGATCTGGACGCCTTCGACGCCAACGCCGTCGACCTCGAACGCCGCGCGGGCGGCAAGCCGATACGGCTCGCGAGCAAGTCGCTGCGCTCGCGCGCCCTCATCCGCCGGGCTCTCGCCCGCCCCGGGTTCCAGGGCGTCCTCGGCTTCACGCTGCCCGAAGCCCTGTGGCTGGCCGAGGAGTTCGAGGACGTCGTCGTCGGCTACCCCACCACCGACGCCACCGCGCTGCGCCGGCTGGCCGCCGACGAACGGCTCGCCTCCCGGATCACCCTGATGGTGGACTCCGTCGAGCACCTCGACCTCGTGGACGCCGCGACCGGACCCCGGCAGACCCGCGTCCGCGTCTGCCTGGAGCTGGACGCCGCCCTGCGACTGGCGGGCGGCCGTCTCCACCTCGGGCCGCGCAGGTCCCCGGTGCACACTCCGCGGGACGCGGCCGCCTTCGCCCGTGAGGTCGCGGCCCGTCCGGGCTTCGAACTGACCGGGATCATGGGATACGAGGGCCAGGTCGCCGGCCTCGGCGACAACCAGCCCGGTTCCCTGCTCAAGCGGGCCGTCGTGCGCGCGATGCAGCGTTCCTCCGTCGAGGAACTGCGCCATCGACGGGAGGCCGCGGTCGCCGCCGTACGTGCCGTCACCCCACTGCGGTTCGTCAACGGCGGCGGCACCGGCAGCCTGGAGACCACCACGCGGGAGGACGCCGTGACCGAACTCGCGGCGGGCTCCGGCCTGTACGGTCCCGGGCTCTTCGACTTCTACCGGTCCTTCCGGCCGGTCCCCGCCGCGTACTTCGTGCTGCCCGTCGTACGCCGCCCCTCCGCGAAGATCGCGACACTCCTGGGCGGCGGATGGATCGCGTCAGGGCCGCCCGGCAAGGACCGGCTGCCCACCCTGGCCTGGCCCCCCGGCCTGCGCGTCACCGCGACCGAAGCCGCGGGCGAGGTCCAGACCCCGCTGCTCGGCAAGCCCGCGCAGGTCCTGCGCATCGGAGACCGGGTGTGGCTGCGGCATGCGAAGGCCGGTGAACTGTGCGAGCGGGTCGGGGAACTCCACCTGGTCAGCGGCGGCGAGGTGGTCGACACCGTACCGACGTACCGGGGCGAGGGCCGGCACTTCCTGTGACGGCCCGTCCTCCGGGCAAGGTGACACCATGACCCGCATCACCGACCGAACCGTCCTGATCGTCGGTGGCTCCTCGGGCATCGGCGCGGAGGTGGCACGCCTTCTCGCGCCCAACGGAAACCGGCTGGTCATCACGGCGCGGCGCGCCCCCGAACTCGCCTCCGTGGCCAAGGAGATCCGAGCCGCGGGCAGCGCCTGCCTGGACATCGCCGCCGACGCCCTGGACCCGGGGGCGGCCTCCGCCGTGGTGGCCGCGTGCGTCGCGGAGTACGGATCCGTCGACATCGCGCTCCTCAACGCCGGCCAGGGACCGGACATGTCCATGGACCAGGTCACCGTGGCCGACATCGCACGGATCACGGCCCTGAACTACGACGTCGTCGTCCACTGCCTCGTCCCGCTGATCGCACAGATGAAGATCCAGCGCGCCGGAGGCCTGATCGCCCACACCAACTCGCTGGCCGGCCTGATGGGCATCCCCCGCCAGGGCCCCTACTCCGCCGCGAAGGCCGCTGCCCGCACCCTCATCGACACCGCACGCGTCGAACTCGCACCCCACGGCATCCGGTTCACCAGCATCCACCCCGGCTTCGTCGCAACCGACCGCGTCGGCGCCGACGGTCTCCCCAAGCCCTTCCAAGTCAGCCAGAACCGCGCGGCACGACACGTCGTACGCGCCCTGGAAAGAGAGCCGGCACAGGCGTACTTCCCCTGGACCACGACAACCCTGGTCCGCACCCTGCGCGCCCTCCCCACACCGCTCTCCGCCCTGATACTGCGAAAACTGGCCTCGCGCTAGGAGTGGGAGTGGCTTCAGGGTTCGATGACCAAGCGTTCCACGAGGTCGCCGCGGAGCGTGAACCGGTAGCGCAGGTCGACGGTTCCGCCGGGGAAGTCGCCTTCGAGGTGCTGCGTGGCGGTGTAGTGGCTCGCGTCGGTGCGCTCGGCCCCGGTGAGATCGATGGTGTACGTGAACTCGGTCGCCGACCGGTTCAGCCACCGCTCGATGACGGCGGTGCCCTGGTAGGTGTTGCCGTCGTCGATCACCGTGGCGTCCTGGGTGAACGTGGCGAGCGCCACGGCGGTGTCGTGGGCGCGGTGCGCCGTGAGGTAGCGGGTGATCACCTCGGGCAGGGTGTCCGGAGCGATGGCTCGGGGCTGGTCGTGCTGCATGGCGGGCCTCTCGGTGGTGGCGTCTTTCAGATGCTGTCGGTGAGGGCGGTTCACACCGTGCGGGTGGTGCCGCCGTCGATGACGTGCTCGGCGCCGACGATGGCCGAGGCACGGTCGGAGACCAGGAAGGCGACGAGTTCGGCCACTTCCTCGGGTCGGTTGGGGCGGCCGAGGGGGATGCCGCCGAGGGAGTCCATGAGCCGGGCCAGTGCCGCGTCCTGGGTGATGCCGGCGTCGTGGGCGATCCTGGCGACGAGGTTGTCGGCGGCGGTGGTCTGGACGAAGCCGGGCGAGACGGTGTTGACGCGGATGCCGTGCGAGGCGACCTCGTTGGCGAGGCCCTTGCTGTAGGTGGTCAGGGCGGCCTTGGCGGCGGCGTAGGCGAGGGTTCCGTTCCACAGCGGCATGCGGCGCTGGATCGATGTGACGTGCACGATGGCGCCCTTTCCGGCCGCGATCATGCCGGGCAGCAGTCCGCGGTCCAGGCGGACGGCGGCCAGCAGGTTGATGTTCAGTTCCCTGGCCCAGTCGTCCTCGCCGAGTGCCGCGAAGCCCCCGGCGGGCGCCTCGGAGCCGCCGAGGGTGTTGACCAGGATGTCGACACCTCCGAGCCGGGCCTCCACCTCACCGACCACTCGTGCGGCGCCGTCGGCCGTGGACAGGTCGGCGGCGATGAACGTCTTCTCCTCGACCTCGTCGGGACGGCTGCGGGCGGTGACGAGTACCGTCGCCCCGGCCTGGGCGAGGCGCCGGGCGATGGCGGCTCCGCTGCCTTGGGTGCCGCCGGTGACCAGGGCCCGACGGCCCTCGAGGGATTCGCCGGGGTGGGTGACCATGGTGTGCTCCGTTCCCGGGTGCGGACATGCCGAACACCGCCGCCCCGTTACTGCTAAAATAGAAGCTAGTAACTTCGACTTTAGCAGTAACTGAGGGGATGGTCGCCGTGGCGAGCCGGATCAGGCTGGAGGACCGTGAGTGCCCGCTGTCCACGACGGTGGAACACGTGGGCGAGTGGTGGACGCTGCTGATCCTCCACGACGCCTTCGACGGTTACACCCGCTTCGACCAGTTCCAGGAGAACCTGGGAATCTCCTCCAGCATGCTCACGGCCCGGCTCAAGAGCCTTGTCGCGGACGGACTGCTGGAGCGTCGGCCGTACCAGACCAACCCCGTGCGCCACGAGTACGTCCTGACGGAGCTCGGTCGCTCGCTGCGCCCGGTGATAGTCGCCCTGGCCGCCTGGGGCAACTCCCGGCTGGCGCCCCAGGACCGCAGCATGATCCTCGTCGACGCGGGCAGCGGCGAGGAGGTCGAGCCCGTCGTCGTCGATGCCAGGACCGGCCGCCGGCTCGACGACAGCGACGCCTTCGTCTTCACGGCGGGCCCGGCGGCGAGCCCCGCCATGCGCGACCGCTACCCGAACGGGTCGAAGACGCAGAGGTGAGCGGCCCCGAGCGCGGAGCACCGCCCCCGCGACCGCTCAGCCGGGCGGAAGGGGGTGACGGCCGGGCGGCGGCGCGTCCCGCGGGGGCAGCTCGCGTCCCAGGCGGGCGAGTGGGGACAGGGCCATCAGCGCCGGGGACAGCATCATCGCGGCGGCCGTCACCAGGAGGCTGGTGCGCAGCCCCCACGCCCCCGCGAGAAAGCCGCCGAGCAGTGAGCCGAGCGGGGCGGCCCCCATACCGACGAACGTGATCGTCGCGGCCACGCGGGCTTGCATCCCGTCCGGCGTGACGGCCTGCCGCACGGCCATGACCGTGACGTTCACCAGTTGGCCGAAGGTCCCGAACACGAAGTTGACCGCGACGAGCGAGGGGATCGTCACCGTGGAGGGGCCGCTCAGCGCGGGCACGCACAGCAGCACGCCGTCGCCGAGCGCCGCCGCCGACACGAGCACCACGCCGTGACCGAACCGGCCCGGGAGCCGGGCGGCCAGCACAGAACCCAGGAGCGCGCCCGGCCCCGTGGCGGCGAGTGTCAGCCCCACGACGCCGCCCGACAGGTGCAAGTCCCGTGGCAGGAAGAGCAGATAGCCGGTCATCATCGCCGCGAAGGAGAACTGGAAGGCGGCCGAGGCCAGGCCCACGGTTCGCAGCGAGGTGTCCCCGGCGACGAAGCGCAGGCCCTCGTGGATCCGGCGCCAGACCCGAGGGGTCCGTCCCGACCGCTCGGGGACCGGTTCGCGGCGCCGGATCCGCCGGATCGCATGGAACGATCCCGCGAAGGACAGGGCGCAGGACGCGGCGGCGATCGGCGCCGACAGAAGGGACACGAGCGCGCCGCCCAGGGCGGGGCCGACGATCTGCGCCGCCGAACGGCTGCCCTCGATCGCGCTGGTGGCCCACGTCAACCGGTCGCGTTCCACCAGTCGTACGAGAGAGGCCTGGTACGCCACGTCGAAGAACACCGACAGGACCCCGACCGCGAAGGCGACCACGAGCAGTGCCGGCGGGCCGAGCCCGCCGAGGAGTCCGGCCAGGGCGGCGCCGCCCAGCGCCAGGGCCCGGCCGAGGTCCGCCAGCACCATCACCGTGCGGGTCCGCCATCGGTCCACCCACGCGCCGACGAGGAGCGCGAGCAGCAGGGTCGGCGCCTGCCCCACCGCGCGCAGGACGCCCAAGCGGCCGGCGTCGGCGTCAAGTGTGAGAACCGCGATCAGCGGAAGGACCACCAGGCTCGTGTGTTCGCCGAGTTGGGAGGCCGTCTGTCCCACCCACAGCCGACGGAAGTCGGCGTCGCGCCGGAGGTCCGGCGGAACAGGACGCCCCGAGCCGGACGCGGAGGATGGTAAGGAGGAAGACGAAGACGACGAGGGGGACGGACAGGAGGAAGGGTCCAGCACAGGAAAACCCCTTGGGTCGCGCAAGACAGAGCCCGCCACCCGGCGCACGACGAGGACGCCGACGGTTCAGGTGGGGGAAGGCTCGCTGTGCCGCGCATCAAGGGCAGCACGCGATGACGGGCCGCTCAGGGCCTACGACGTCAACGCGCGCTCGGACGACCGGGCATGTCTCGACTCCTCAGGGATCACACTCGCTGCCCGCACCCTACCCTTCGACCGATCGGCACGAAAGGGGATTACCTACGCGGCAGTTGAGGTGTTCAGGTCCTGGTTGACGGCGCGGGCGGCGCCCTCGACGGTCGCGACGCCGTCGGCCATCGTGCGGTTGTCCTGGGAGAGCACGACCATTCCGTAGTCGTGGCCGCCACCGGTGAACACACCGACGCTGTGCACCCGCCAGCCGTGGGTGTCGCGCGGCAGCCAGCCGTTCTTGACCTGGACGGTCGCCGTCGCGGGGGCCCCGGCGGGCGTTCCCCAACGCTGCTCGGGGACGACCCGGTTCATGAGCCGGAGGGCGTAGGTACGCGTGTCCCGGTCGAGGACGGAGTTGTCCGAGGTGAGCAGCCGGAGCAGCTTCAGCTGGTCCCCGGCCGTGACCTGGGTGTGCCCCCAGTAGCCCTTGGGCCCGGGGACGGTGTCCCGCATCCCGGCCAGGGTCAGGAAGTGCTGGATGCCGGTGTGGCCGATCTGGTGCCACAGGGCGTTCGTCGCGTCGTTGTCCGACTTGGTGATCATGGCGGTGGTCAGTTCCACCTCGTGAGCGGTCAGGGCCCGGTGCTGCTCCATGGTCTGGCGCAGCAGCGCCCCCAATATCGTGACCTTGACCACGCTCGCCGAGTCGAAGGCGGTGTCGGCCCGGAAGCCGCACGAGGTCCCCGTGGTGCGGTCGTACAGCGCGAGCGCCGCGGCTTGCTCCCGCCCGTGCAGGGCACCCGCGATGTCCTTGGACAGCCGAGCGGCGAGCCCTGGCCGCTGCGAGGTGCACGTCACCTGGGAGCCGCCGACGGCGGCGGTGGCTTCGGAGGTGGCGTCGGCGGTGCTCGCCTGGGCCGGGGTGGCGGCGAAGAGCGCCGCGAGCACCGACCCGGCGGCCGCGGTCGCGGCCAGTCCACTCCGCGCGCGGCGCAGTGCGTGCATGTCCGGCATGAAGATTCCCTGCTCTGTGTCGGCGGTCACATCGGGGGCCCGTGCGCGGGCCCATCCCGATTCCCGAATGACGGCGACGCTACAGGGACGGAAGAGACCCCAGTGCGCAGTAAATAGTCTTATGTCCGAATTGAGAGGTTTTTGGCCGTGTGACATTCATCAACCCATTCATCCCTGCTGAGGGGGGTCACACCTGGGGGGCCGCCGGAGAAGGAGCCTTCGTCACGGTTCGCCGGCGGCGTGGCACGGGCCCCAGCAGGACGTAGCCCGCCGAACCGGCGGCGAAGGCCAGCCGGATCAGGCCGCAGACACGGTCCGAGGGCACCAACAGGGTGCTGCCGTACAGGGAGAGCAGGGCGATCCAGCTCCACCACGGCACCAGACGACGCTGCCCGACCGCGTCCCACAGCAGGGTGCCGAGCAGGATCGAGGCGCTGTAGTACGTGTAGACACTCGGGTCCAGTGCGATGCGGGCATCGGCACCGAGCAGCACGACCGCGGGCCAGCGGCCTCTGAGTACCGCCAGCGCGCCGAGACCGAGTCCCAGGAGTACTTGGGCCGGGCGGTCCCACCAGGGCGTGGCCGGAGCCAGGACGCCCAGCCAACGCAGCGCCGAGGCGGGCTGGTTGGCGATGGTGAATCTGGCGGCGGCGGCCGAGTTGAGATGGGTGACGTAGAACGGCAGCCACGCGACGGCCACCAGGCCGACCGTCCAGAAGGCGGAGTTGCGTCGTTGCGTGGCCGGCAGGGCGAGCAGCAGTGCCGCGAACGCCAGCGCCCAGGGTTTCGAGTCCACCGCCAGCGCGAGCATGATGCCCACCGTGCGCCCTTTGCCCCGCACCAGGGCACGGACGGCCAGCGTGGTGAAGAACAGTGCGAGTACGTCGTCCAAGTGGGCGAAGCGGACCGCCACTTCGACCCACATGGGTATGAAGGCCACCCCTGCCACGAGCACCCGCTGCTGGAGTCGGCGGTGGTTGAGTCCCGTGCCGCGGTTGTGATCGGCCGCACTGCGGCCGACCAGAACCAGCATGTAGAGGCCGAGCGCGGACATCACCACCTCTGCCAGCACCTCCGCCAGGTGGGGTGGCAGCGGGGCGAACAGCGCGGCCGCCAGAAAGCTCACGGGGCCGATCTGCAACTCCGGATGGTTGGCGTAGATGGCCAGGCCGCCCCCCGGAACGGCGCCGAAGAGCAACTGGCCCCCGGTGCGCAGGTAGTGCCAGGAGATCCCCCCGTGTCTCTGCACCAGCAGGAACCAGAGCAACGTCCACGCCGCCAGGACGACGATATGGGGTCGTATGCCCTTGCGTTCCTGTCGCATGACCCAGGGGACGGCCCGGCCCGCGGCGCGGCCATCCGTTCCGCGGTGACTTTGCTCCGGGTCCTGCGCCTGTGTCGGTCCCCCCGCGTCCTCGCGGCCCTCGTCCCACCGCACAGGCGCCTACCGCGCCAACTGATCGGCGACGCCACGGACCGACGCGCACCGGTCCCCCGCTGGAAGATCCGCGCCTTCCATCAACACCCCTTGTCGTTCCCTCACCCGCGGCACAGACCGCGGGCGGTTCCTCGCGGGCTCCGGCACTCGACCGCCTGCCGCCACGACAACCGCTCTCAGGTGCGAGGCACCGAACTCGCGTTGTCCGTACCGCCGGAGACATGTTCCGAGGGCCTGGTCACGGCCCTCGCTGCTTGCCCGCGCTTACGGATCAACCCTAGACATACATTCGGGCGCGACCTGCAACACAGGGGAAACACACACCCCACTCTCACCAGCCGCGCTGTTCGGCCGACGCACGAGAGGCCGCGGCGAGGACCCCGTCGAGGATGACGTCCAGAGCCCAGTCGGTACGGCTCGGGCCGTCTCCCGACACGAGCGTGTCGCCGAGCCGGGCGATGTGGGGGTAGCGCGCCGGGTCCGCGGTGGCGATCTTCGCGGCCAGGGCGGAGAAATCGTCGGCCTCCTGCGTGGCGGACTTCGGGGAGCTGTGTTCGACGGCCACGGCGGTGGGATACAGCAGCAGGAGGTCCATGGCCCAGGCCGCTTCCCGGCCCGCCACCCCGCCCTCGTCGAGGAGGCCGAGGATCGCGTCGGCCAGCGCCAGGTAGTTCGGGCCGCTCGGCTGCGTGGACATCGCCATCCGAGCGATCTCCGGGTGCCTGAAAAGCACCTCTCCATAGCTGACCAGCAGCGCCTTCAACCGGTCCCGCCAGGCCCCGGTCTCCGGCGCGGGCACCTTCACCGGCCCCAACAGGGAGTCGAGGATCTGCGCATGCAGGTCGCCCGTGTTGCGGACGTAGACATAGAGCGACGCGGGCCCGGTGTCGAGGGCCGCGGCGATGCGGCGCATCGTCACCTTGCCCAGTCCCTCCTCACGAAGGATCGCCAGCGCGGCGTCGATGATTCCCTGCCTGGTCAGGGCGGGCTTCGCCGGGCGTTCCCGTCGGCTGATCGGAGCGGACCTCTCTGGATTCATGCCGCGCAAGGATAACGAACGCGTTCGTGAAAAACAAGTTCGTACCGAACGGTGCGAGCGCGCGGCGCGGGCACACGGCGCGCCGGACACCGCCACGGGGTCGTCACGCCCGTGCCTCGGGCGTGACGACCCCGCGTTCCTCACACCGCGATCCCGTTCAGCTCGGCCAGCTCCTTCTCGGGAAGGTCCAGGGCGGCAGCGGCGATGTTGTCACGCAGGTGTGCCACCGAGGAGGTGCCGGGGATGAGCAGGATGTTCGGGGAACGCTGCAACAGCCAGGCCAGGGCGACGGCGACCGAAGTGGTCTCCAGCCGGCCCGCGACCGCGTGCAGGGTGTCCGACTGCAGCGGGGAGAAACCGCCGATGGGGAAGTAGGGCACGTAGGCGATGCCCTGCTCGGCCAGGGAGTCGATCAGCGCGTCGTCGGCGCGGTTCGCGAGGTTGTAGAAGTTCTGCACACACACGACGGGCGCGATGGACTGGGCTTCCTCGATCTGCTCGGCGGAGACGGTACTGACACCGAGATGCCTGATCAGCCCCTCCTGCTGGAGCTCCGCGAGCACGGTGAACGGTTCGGCGAGCGAACCCGGCTCGGGGGCGTCGAGCCCTCCGACCCGCAGGTTGACGACGTCGAGTGCGTCCAGGCCGAGGTTCTCGAGGTTGCTGTGCACGGCCTGGCGCAGCTCGTCGCGCGACAGCGCCTTCGGCCAGCCTCCCTCGGCGTCCCGCCGTGCTCCGACCTTGGTCACGAGGTGCAGGCCGGCCGGGTAGGGGTGCAGCGCTTCCTTGATGATCTGGTTGGTGACGTACGGGCCGTAGAAGTCGGAAGTGTCGATGTGTGTGATCCCCCGCTCGACCGCCTCGCGCAGAACGGCCACGGCGGCGTCCCGGTCGGCGGGCGGCCCGAACACGTGCGGACCGGCGAGCTGCATGGCGCCGTAGCCCATGCGGGTGACCGTCAGGTCCTTGGCCATGGTGAACGTTCCGCCGGGAAGTGACTGCACGGTCATGTCGATGCTCCTGTTTGTTCGGTGGGGCGGTGTGGGCTGTGGGGGGGGTGACGTGGCGGCTCGGACTACCAGGGAAGGGTGCCTTCGGCGTCGAAGAAGCCCCCAGTGGGACCGTCAGGGCCGATCTGCGCCGTCCGTACGATGATCTCGGCGCCCTGCTCGACGGTCTGGATGCCGGTGTTCCCGTTCAGGTCGGTCTTGGTGAAGCCGGGCTCCACCGCGTTGATCCGCATGTTCGGGAACGCCTTCGCGTACTGCACGGTGATCATGTTGACGGTAGTCTTCGATGCCGGGTAGGCGACGCCGGGGTATGCGTACGCCGGGGTGCCCGCCTCGCTCACCCGGGCCAGCGAGGCCAGCCCACTGCTGACGTTGACCACCACCGGGGCGGCCGAGGCCTGGAGCAGCGGGAGGAAGGCGTGGGTGACGCGCACGATGCCGAAGACGTTCGTCTCGAACGTCTCCCGCATCGCGTCGGCGGTCACGTCCGCGGCACCGATCACGGAGTTGCCCTCGCCCCTCGACTCGATGCCCGCGTTGTTGATCAGTACGTCAAGCCCGCCCTCGGCCTCGATGGCCTTCACTGCGGCCCGCACCGACGCGTCGTCGGTGACATCGAGCTGGACGGCGCGGGCGCCCAGCTGTTCGGCGGCCCGGCGTCCGCGTTCGGCGTCCCGGCTGCCGACGTAGACCGTGTGGCCCGCGGCGACGAGCCGACGGGCGGTCTCGTAGCCGAGACCCTTGTTCGCTCCGGTGATGAGTGCGGTCGTCATGACTCCACCCTGCGACCGGACGATGCGCACAACCAGTAGCCCGGCTTTCCTGGGACTGCCGGTACCAGGCTCGTTCGCGTCCGGCGGCGGGCCAGGAATCCGTCCGCGCAGGACAGCGGCTCGGGCCCACGGGGCGACAGCGGGGCCCCTGCCGAACAGACCGCACCACGAGTGCCAGACTGCACGACGGGACCGTCGCGATCATGTGGCCGTCGGAGATCCGCGCGGCACCCCGAAACGCCCGGAAGACGCCCTGGAGACACCCGAGAGAAGAAGAGGGACGCCCATGACCGATGTACGTGAAGTACGCGGAACCTCCGTGAACATCCCCACCCCGAACGGCTCGGCCGACGCCTATCTGGCCCACCCCGACGACAACGCCGCCCACCCCGCGGTGCTGTTCTACATGGACGCCATCGGACTGCGCCCCCGGCTGAAGGAGATGGCCGACCAGCTCGCCGGGGCCGGCTACACCGTGCTGGTTCCCAACCTCCTCTACCGCCACGGCCCGGCCCCGGTGGTGGAGCTGCCGGACTTCATCGACGCTGCCCACCGTCCGGCGCTGTTCGAGCAACTCGTGCCGATCATCCAGGAGTTGACCCCCGAACTGGCCATGCGCGACGCCGAGGCCTATCTGTCCTGGCTGGCGGCCTGCCCGCAGGCCGCCGACGGACCGGTCGGCACCACCGGCTACTGCATGGGCGCCGGTCTGGCCCTGCGCACCGCCGGTACCTACCCCGAGCGGGTCGCGGCCGCGGCCGGCTTCCACGGCGCCCGGCTGGCGACCGACGCGCCCGACAGCCCGCACCTGCTCGCCGGCCGGGTCACCGCGGAGCTGTACTTCGGCCACGCCGACCAGGACGCCTCCCTGCCTCCCGAGCAGATCGAGCGCCTCGACAAGGCGCTCACCGAGGCGGGTGTCCGCCACCGCAGCGAGCTCTACACCGGCGCGCACCACGGCTACACCATGACCGACACCGCCGCGTACGACGCCGAGGCCACCGAACGCCACTGGGCAGCCCTGCTCGACCTCTTCGACCGCGCCCTCTGAACACGCCTCTCCTCCGATCACGGGGACGGCCGTCCCCGGTCGGGGGCCCTCAGCGCGGTTGAGTCCTCGAGCCCCGCGTACGCCCCTCACCCTGTGGCGGGAACAGCCGCTCCAGGCCACTGCGTGACCAAGCCGAGAAAAGCAGGGCGCCGAGGGAATCCCACAGTCTTCGGCAGCGCCCGTGCAGCACCGCCAGGACGATCGCGGCGCCCACGGCGATCAGATGCTCACGGCCTGCCAGATTGGGTTTGACGATCGACTCCCACACCATCGAGCCGCCGGTGAGCGCGAACACGATGGGGGCGCGCCGGACGACCGAGAGATAGGTGAACAGTCCCACCACCGCGGCAGAGGGTCCGGTGTCGAGCACCTGCCCGATCTCGGGCGGCAGGCCGAGCCCCCACCAGCCCGGGCCGAGCGCGATCATCACGCGGACCGTGAGGGTGCCGGCCAGGGTGGTGGCGTAGGCGATGACCAATGTCCGGGCCCGGCCGAGGGCGAGTTCCGCGAGCGCGAAGGCGAAGAACAGCTGGGTGATGCCCGCCCACACGGGAAGGTCGAGGGCGGGCACGTACAGCGACACCGGAGTACGCAGCAGGGCCAGGGGCAGCGGCAGGCAGGCCTTCACTCCACCGGTCAGTCGCACGATCACCGCACCGGTGGGATGTTGGGCGAGCGCGTGGAAGAAGATGACCCCGAAGACGGCCACGAACGCCAGCAGGAGTCCGGACAGCCCACGACGCACGAGTTGCCGTACCGGATCCACGACGATGCCGTGCCACTCGCCGTACAGCGTGCGCCCGACGAACAACACGAACCGGCGCAGCGGGCCGCGCGGCCGCACGCCCGCGTCGTCGCTCGTGGCGGACGGCGACCGGTCGTCGTCGAACCCGTCGCCGCTCGCATGGCCGTCCCCGGTGTCACCGCGACGCTCGTCGACCGCCCAACCCAATGGTCTCTCCCCCAATCCCCCACAGGACGCCTCATCGTATAGAGCGACAAAGCCCGCATCACGGAGCCCCCGGTCAGTGCCTGTTCCCCGTCTTGTTGGGGCTGCGGGACCGATTCGGCTTCGCCTACGACGAGGCCGGCCGGCCGCGAACTGACCCGCCGCATCGGCGAGACGCTCACTCTGGAGCACACCTTCGACGCCCAGGGCCGCCTCACGTCGGTGGTCACTCCGGACGGCGCCCGCTGGCGTTACATCTACGACCCCGAAACGGGCCTCCACTACAACTACTTCCGTCACTACGATCCGGAAACCGGGTGGTGACCATCACTTCTTCTCCGAAGGCAGCTGAGCGTCACCGGCAGCAGCGGAAGGGCGGAGATGACGAAGGACCAAGGGCGGCCCAAGTGGCTGGACGTCCTGGAGCGCTGTGGCCTGCGTGTGCTGGAGACCGCCGTGCCGCAGGAGGCTCCGCCGGTGAACACGGCCATCTACTCCGTCACCGGGTTCGAGGTCGAGCCCGTCGCCGTCATCCCCGCCTCCTCGCCCCGTGCCGCCGACGAGCTGGACGAGAAGTGGCACCACTGCGCTTCGGCGAGTGCGCTGTACGGCGACAAGGGCGAGTTCCTCATCCTTCCGCCCCTGTCGGGCGGAAGTGAGATCGGCTGGGCGGCAGTCACGGACCCGGTCGGCGAGCACCTGCCGTCACGCATCGCCGCGGTGACGGGCTCCCCCGAGTTCCTCGCCGTTTCGATGGACGGCCACCACCTGTGCGCCGCCTCGGCCGAAGAGGACGACTACTGGGTCGTACGGCACGAATTCTCCTGACGGCACGGCACGGCGCGGCACCGCCCTGCTCGCGGACCGGACCTGCGGCCCGATGCCGGTGCCAGTTACCAGGTACCAATTGACAGGTGACAGGTGACAGGTGCCAGGGCCTCCTGGGATACTCAGTCGGACACCGTCTCCTGCTGCGGCTCGGCCGGCGCGGGCTCCGAGGTGACTGCCGTGGTGTAGAAGACCGACGAACCCTGCTTGGCGCGGTGAGCGTGGCTCTTGGCGACGAGTCCTTCGAGGGTGGTGCGCACGACCGTGGTCTTCACGCTCCGGTCGGGGTGGGCCTGCGTGAGCGCGGTGGTGATCTCGGCGGCGGAACGCGGCTCGGTCTGCTTCTCCAGGTGCCCTCGGATCAGCTCGACGAGAGTCGGCTTGGCCGCTGCCGTGGACGCCTTCACGGGTGAGGTCTTGGCGGCGGGCTTCTTGGACGCCGTCTTCTTGGCGCTCGTGGCGGCCGCCTTCTTCCCCTTGCTCTGCTTGGGTTCGGCAGAGGCCTGGTGAGGCACGGAGGGCGCAGCCGCGACCTCCGCCCCGGGGGCCGGGCTGGGACCGCCGAGCGCGTCCTGCATGTTCACCAGCACGGTGTGATCGTGCTGCAGGGCACTCAACTGCTCCTGCAGGGCCTCGATCTCCGCAGCGACACGCTCCTGCTCCTTGGCATTGCGCTCAAGGTCACCCGTCACCTGGGCGATGTACTGCGACGTGAGTTCTGTGGAGGGGGAGTTGGAGCTGACTTCAGTCATGACATGGGCCAATCACTCGCAGGACACAACTGCCACGGCCTGCAGCAGTGTAGAGATAGTACGCACGTGTGGAACTGGATGCTCCTGTGATGCGGGTATGTGCGACACATGTGCTTCCCGGGCCGACTCATGTGCTAGTGCGGCCGAGCCGCCATGTGGCCTTCGACCGCGGGAAGTTGGCTGCTCTCGTCGGCGGTGGCCGCCGAACTCATGAGCCTTGGCCCCAGGTGCGGTGGCCGGTGGTCAGCCCTGCCGCAGGATCCGGTCCGCCGCGAGCAGGCACCTCGGCCGTTCCGTCCGCTGCCCATCCGGTCGGAGATGTGTTGGAGGGTTCCAGACGGGTCACCGTGTCACTCGTGTGTCCCTCTTACGTGTGAACCTCGGAGAGGAAGGCCCACAGTTCGTCACGGACAGGTTCCGTTGCCACGGCTCCACCCACCACGACCTCCCGATCTGCGGGTCAGGAGAAGCGGCCAGGTTTCAGGCGCGCGGACTACGCGCCACGACGAACCCGAGCGGCCTTGCGGGCCTCGGCCGTCTGGCGTGCCTCGGCGGCCCGGCGGGACTCGCCACCGGCGCGTCCTGGGCGGGTGCCCAGGCCCCGGAAGGGGGCACCGCCGCGCTCGGGTCGCTCCGCGACCGGCCGGCTGCCGCCGATGGGAACACCGGAGGGAGCCTGCGCGCCGGTGATACGGCTCAACTCCGCCTCGCCGGAACGGACCTGGGTGACGTGTGGCCGAATGCCCGCGTCGGACATGAGACGGATCATGTCGCGGCGCTCGCCGGGCAGAACGAGCGTGACGACGCTGCCGGACTCACCGGCGCGGGCGGTACGGCCGCCTCGGTGCAGATAGTCCTTGTGGTCGCTGGGCGGGTCGACGTTGACGACGAGGTCGAGATCGTCGACATGGATACCGCGGGCGGCGACGTTGGTCGCCACCAGGACCGAGATGTGACCGGTCTTGAACTGGGCCAGCGTGCGCGTGCGCTGGGGCTGCGACTTGCCGCTGTGCAGTGCCGCGGCCTTCACACCACTGCCCAGCAGGTGCCTGGTGAACTGGTCGACGGCGTGCTTGGTGTCCAGGAACATGAGCACGCGCCCGTCGCGGGCGGCGATCTCGGTGGCGGTGGCGTACTTGTCGGCACCATGCACCTGCAGTACGTGATGCTCCATCGTGGTCACCGCGCCCGCCGAGGGATCGACCGAGTGGACCACCGGGTCATGGAGATATCGACGGACCAGGAGGTCGATGTTGCGGTCCAGCGTGGCGGAGAACAAGAGGCGCTGACCGTCTGGGCGCACCTGATCCAGCAGCTCGGTGACCTGGGGCATGAAACCCATGTCGGCCATCTGGTCGGCCTCGTCCAGGACGGTGATGCTCACCCGGTCGAGGCGGCAGTCGTTGCGCTCGACGAGATCGGTGAGGCGGCCCGGGGTCGCGACGACGACCTCGACCCCGGCCCGCAGCGCGGCGGCCTGCCGCCCGATCGACATACCACCGACCACGGTGGCCAGCCGCACCTTCAGCAACTGGGCGTACGGGGTGAGCGCATCGGAGACCTGCTGGGCCAGCTCGCGGGTGGGAACGAGGATCAGGGCGCGCGGCTTGCGGGCCTCGGCCCGCTGTCCTGCCGTGCGCACGAGGAGCGCGAGGCCGAAGGCGAGCGTCTTGCCCGATCCGGTGCGCCCGCGGCCCAGGACGTCGCGTCCCGCGAGGGAGTTCGGCAGCGTGGCCGCCTGGATCGGGAACGGCTCGTTCACGCCGAGGCTGGTGAGCTTGTTCAGCAACTCGACGGGGAGGTCCAGCTCACCGAAGGCCGCGACCGGGGGGAGGGCCGGGGTGATGGTCTCCGGCAGCGCGAACTCGCCCTGCGGTGCGGCGGGACGGCGCCCGTCGCCGCCCGAACGAGCGCCGGGGCGCCCCTGCGCGCCCTGCCGACGGGTCTTGGCAAAACGGTCGCTCGTGCGAGCTGAGCGGTTCATGGAGAACCTTCCTCGATATGGCACGTATCGAGGAATTCTCGGCAGCGATGAACCGAATGAATTGCAAGAACGAACCGAATCCGACTTCCGGGCGATACCCAGGGGTCCACGCTCTGCGAAATGCAAAAATGCCCGACGACATAAAGTCATCAAAGGCACTTGGAGCTTACGGGAACCACAACTGGAGTCAACTTTAGCACGGCACGCGCGTCCGGACACGAAAAGTACCATTATCGACCGGCAGGCCGGCCGGGCGAGCCCACGCAGACCTGTTGCGCGGGCTCTCCCAGGCGTCGTCAGACCACCTGAGCGGCGGGGCGCGGCGCCGGGACCCCGAGGTGGTGTGGGTACACGGCCGACCAGTGCTGGAAGGAGAGGATCTTCGGGTTCTGGATCACGCCGTCGCGAATTTCGATGGCGTTTCTGACCGTGGCGTCGGCGTCCCAGGCGAGGGGGCCGCTCATGACCTTGCGGAGATAGGGAAGGAGCGCTTCGCTGATCTCCCATGTGGCCGAGTTCCACACATGCGACGGGCATTCGAAGCCCATGCCCGCGTCACGGGCGACGTCGATGAAGAAGGTGCCCGGCCGGAACAGGGCGAGTTCCTCGTCGGTGACGAACATCAGCGGCGCGTCGGTGTCCTGCCGGATGCGGTTGACGATGATGTCGAACCCGGCCAGGTACTCCGCGAGCGGCACGGGACCGGCCGCGGTGAGCGCCCGAAGCCGCGACGGATCGTCCTCCTGCTCCTCGAAGTGACCCATCACGACCGACGGCATCGGCGAGGCCACGGCCGCCGCGGCGCGTTGGGTGAGCACCGTGACGTCGGAGACTCCCATGGCGCCGAGGCCGGTGACCGCTCCGCGCGCCGTGGCGCCGAAGCTGATGACCACGGCACGCATGCGGCGGCCATGACTACCTGTCAGCCCGCCGAGTTGCAGGGCGTGCAGCACCGAGCAGTAGCCCGCCAGTTCGTTGTTCTTATGGAACACATGGACGCTGAAGGCACCCGTGGACGTCCAGTGGTTCATGGCCTGCCAGGCGGCGAGGGTCGGCTTCTGGTCGATGCCGATCTGGGTCATCTTCTCGTCACAGTGCGGCCATCCCCACAGCACTTGGCCCTCGCGCAGCTCGGCGATGTCGTGGTGCATCGGTTTGGGCAGCAGCAGCACATCGCACTCGGCGAGGAGCCGCTCCCGGGAGCGCAGGCCTCCCACGAGCGGTCGCAGAGTGTCGTCGACGCCGAACCGCCGGCCGTAGCCTTCTTCGAGCAAGCACTCCCAGGCTCATCAGGCTCATGCGCTTCCTTGTCATGTGACTCTTGGTTCATCGCGGGCGTGTGAAGCGAGGTGCCGGACCACATGGGCTCCGGCCTTGCCGTCCCCCGAGAGCGACGCCGAAACGGATGACGGCATGCGAGGTGCGCTCGGTAGGACCCCCGTACCACCGGCCCCCACGCGCGCGGCCGCCGCCGGATCATGAACCCCCCGGAAGACTCAGCCCCCAAGAAAACTCAAACGCACCTTTCGCACAGGATTGTCCCTGTTCGTGTCCACCAGGCACACCGACTGCCACGTCCCCAGTTCCAGCCTCCCGCCCAGCACGGGCAGCGTCGCGTGGGGCGGGACGACGGCGGGGAGCACGTGGTCACGGCCGTGCCCGGAGCTGCCGTGGCGGTGCCGCCAGCGGTCGTCCGCGGGCAGTAGGGAGTGCAGCGCGGCGAGGAGGTCATCGTCGCTTCCGGCGCCGGTTTCGATGATCGCGACACCGGCGGTGGCGTGGGGGACGAAGACATTCAGGAGGCCGTCGCGGCCCGCCGCCGCCTCTCGGAGGAAGGCCTCGCAGTCGCGGGTGAGGTCGACGACCGTCTCCGCCGAACCGGTGGTGACGTTCAGGACTCGAGTGGTGAAGGCATCCGGCATGACCCGATTCTCACCCGCCCGCGGGTTCCCGCACACGCCCGACAGCCCGCACCCCTGTTCACGCGTCCCATTTCGCTGTACATGCGTTCCATTCCGCGAGACACCATTGACCGGGCATGGACCACCTGGCTACTTTCACCCGCATGTTGCGTTCAGCCTTGCTCACCACGCGCGGTCACATCGACCTGCTGCGGGTGGCCTCCGCCGCGTGTCGCCGCGGCCGCTGACGCCCTTTCACTCCCCCGTTCCACCACGCCCTCGCTCCGCTCCACCCGCACGTCGCGGCTCCGCCTGAGCCACTGACGCGGCGGAGCCATGGCGTATTCCTCTCCGGCCGCTCTCCTCCCCGTGGAGCACTCATGAGCATCAGCCATGCCCCACCCAGCCCCTCCGAGCCCGATATATCGGGCATATCCAAGAGTGGTGCGGCCCAGTCGGCGCCACCCGAGCTCGTTCCGATCGTCCCCCTCTCCACCCGCCGCACCCGTGTGCCCCGCTGGCTGCGCCGCACCTCCGGCCCGCTCCTGCTGCTCGCGCTGTGGCAACTCCTCAGCAGCACAGGGGTGTTGACCTCCGACATCCTCGCCTCGCCGGGCACCATCGCACGGGTCGGCGGCAATCTGATCGCCGACGGTTCGCTGCCCAACGCGATGGGCGTCTCCTTGCAGCGCGTCGCGGTGGGGCTGTTGCTCGGAACCCTCGTCGGCACCGGACTCGCCCTCGTCTCCGGGCTCTTCCGGATCGGCGAGGACCTCGTGGACGCGAGCGTCCAGATGCTGCGGACGGTGCCCTTCGTGGGACTGATCCCGCTGTTCATCATCTGGTTCGGGATCGGCGAGGCCCCCAAGATCGCGATCATCACGCTGGGGGTGTCCTTCCCCCTCTACCTGAACGTGTACGCCGGTATCCGCGGCGTCGACTCCCAGCTCATCGAGGCCGGGGAGTCCCTCGGACTCTCGCGGTGGGGGCTCGTGCGGCATGTCGTGCTGCCGGGCGCGCTGCCCGGGGCGATGACCGGGCTTCGCTACTCCCTCGGTATCGCCTGGCTCGCGCTCGTCTTCGCCGAGCAGATCAACGCGGACGCCGGGATCGGTTTCCTCATGGTGCAGGCCCGTGACTTCCTGCGGACCGATGTGATCGTGGTCTGCCTGATCGTCTACGCCTTCCTCGGCCTGCTCGCCGACTTCGTCGTCCGCTCCCTCGAAAGGCTGTTGCTGCAATGGCGACCGACGTTCACGGGCCGGTGATCCTCCAGAAGGGCGCCACCACCCAGCAGAAGACCGCGACCGGTGAGCAGCACCCGATCACCCAGGCCTCCGCCGTACACGTGCAGGGGCTCACCCGCTCCTTCGACGGGCGCGCCGTCATCGACGACCTCCAACTAGACGTGCGTCCGGGCGAGTTCGTGGCCCTGCTCGGCCGCAGCGGCTGCGGCAAGTCCACGCTGCTGCGCATCCTGGCCGGGCTCGACCGTGACATCGAGGGCACCGTGCTGGTCCCGCGGCGCAAGGCCGTCGCGTTCCAGGCGCCCCGGCTGATGCCATGGAAGAGGGTGTGGCGCAACGTCCTGCTGGGGCTGCCCGGGGGGCCCGAACGCGCCGTCGCCGAGCAGGCGTTGACCGAGGTCGGACTCACCCACCGCGCGAACGCCTGGCCCAAGACGCTCTCCGGCGGTGAGGCCCAACGCGCCTCGCTGGCCCGTGCGTTGGTCCGCGAACCCGATCTGCTGCTGCTCGACGAGCCGTTCGGTGCGCTGGACGCCCTCACTCGCATCAAGGCACAGCGGCTGGTCGGCGAACTGTGGCGGCGCCGCGGCTGTGCCGTGCTGCTGGTCACGCACGACGTCGAGGAGGCCGTGCTGCTCGCCGACCGGGTCCTCGTCATGGACGGCGGTGTCATCGCGTACGAGACCCAGGTCGACCTGGACCGCCCGCGCGACATCGCCGACCCCCGGTTCGCCGCACTGCGTGCCGGTCTCCTGGAGCGCCTGGGCGTGGACACCGTCGCCTGAGCTCGTCCTCCCCCGCCAGTCGCCCGCCGCCATCGCCTCACCCTCACTTCACCGTCACCTCGTCTCGTCTCACCCCACCCCACCTCACCTGAACCAATCGAACGGAATCGTCATGCGCCGACACCTCGTCCCCGCCGCTCTGCTCATCCCTCTGACCCTGCTCCTGGCCGCCTGCGGCGGGAACTCGGCCGCCGACACCGCCGGTGCCGGAACCGACGGCAAGGGTTCCCTCACGCTCAACGTCGGTGACCAGAAGGGCGGTTCCGAGGCGGTGCTGCGGGCCGCCGGAGAACTCAAGAACCTCGACTACAAGATCAAGTGGTCGACGTTCACCTCAGGGCCGCCCCTCCTGGAGGCCGTCAACGCCAAGGCCGTCGACATCGGCGGCGTCGGCAACACCCCGCCCGTCTTCGCGGCCGGCGCGGGCTCGAAGGTCTCGGTGGTGGCCGCCTGGCACGGCACGTCCAAGGGCGAGGCCATCCTCGTACCGAAGAACTCGTCGCTGCGGAAGCCCGAGGAGCTCAAGGGCAGGTCCATCGCCGTGGCGCAGGGTTCGTCCGCGCACTTCCAGCTGATCGCCTCGCTCAAGGAGGCCGGTCTCAAGCTGAGCGATGTGAAGGTCAAGTATCTGCAGCCCGCCGACGCGCTCGCCGCGTTCACCGGCGGCAAGGTGGACGCGTGGGCGGTGTGGGACCCGTACACCTCACAGGTCCTCGATGCCGAACAGGGCCGGATCCTGGCCGACGGGGACCGCGTCGTCAACGGGCTCAGCTTCCAGGTGGCGGCGCCGAGCGCACTGAAGGACACCAAGAAGGCCGCGGCCGTCAAGGACTATCTGGAGCGGCTGCGCCGCGCCCAGGACTGGGTGTACCGGCATCCGGACGCTTGGGCCAAGGTGTGGGCGAAGGACACCGGCCTGCCGTACGAGGTGGCGCTGGCCTCGGTGAAGCGCACCAACGCCAGCCGGATCGCGGTCGCCGTCGACAAGCCGCTCATCGCGTCGGAGCAGCAGATCGCGGACACCTTCACCGGGCTGAACCTGATCCCGGGCAAGGTCGACTTCGCCGCCTTCGTGGACACGCGTTTCAACGGCGGCCTGCCCCCCTCCACCGCCACGCCCCGCGTCTACAAGGACTCCTGAGGACCGCCCCTCCCGGCTCCCGGCCGACAGGTCGCGCGTCGGGTGGCTCACAGGCGTCGCCGTTCGGGAAGATCCCGCGCCCCGGTCGAGTTGGTGGAAGCGTGAACAACATCGGGGCGCAGGCGCGTGAGGTCCGTGAGGTCGACGTCGTCGTCATAGGCGCTGGGCAGGCAGGACTGTCCAGCGCCTATCACCTGCGGCGGAGCGGTTTCGAGCCGGAGCGGGACTTCGTGGTGCTGGATCACGCACCGCGTCCGGGCGGCGCCTGGCAGTTCCGCTGGCCGTCGCTGACGTACGGCAAGGTGCACGGGATGCACTCCCTGCCCGGTATGGAGCTGGAGGGCGCCGACCCGGCGCGGCCGTCCTCCGAGGTGATCGCGGAGTACTTCGACTCCTACGAGCACACCTTCGACCTGCGGGTGAGGCGGCCGGTGGACGTGCGGGCCGTGCGGGAGGGTGCCGGCGGGCGGCTGCTGGTCGAGTCCTCCGACGGTACGTGGTCGACGCGCGCGCTGATCAATGCCACGGGCACCTGGGACCGGCCGTTCTGGCCGCGCTATCCGGGCCAGGAGACCTTCCGGGGGCGGCAGTTGCACACGGCGCAGTACCCGGGGCCCGAGGAGTTCGCCGGGCAGCGGGTGGTCGTCGTGGGCGGCGGCGCGTCCGGCACCCAGCATCTGATGGAGATAGCCCCGTACGCGGCCGCGACCACCTGGGTGACACGGCGGCCGCCCGTCTTCCGTGAGGGACCCTTCACCGAGGACGTGGGGCGCGCGGCCGTCACGCTCGTGGAAGAACGCGTTCGGCAGGGGCTGCCGCCGAAGAGTGTCGTGTCGGTGACGGGACTGCCGCTGAACGACGCGATCCGGCAGGCGCTGGCCGACGGCGTGCTGGACCGGCAGCCGATGTTCGACAGGATCGCCCCGGACGGTGTCGAGTGGGCGGACGGGCGTCACGTCGACGCGGACGTCATCCTGTGGGCGACCGGCTTTCGTGCCGCCCTCGATCATCTGACGCCGCTGCGGCTGCGTGAGCCGGGCGGCGGCATCCGCGTCGAGGGGTCGCGCGCGCTCGCCGATCCCCGGATCCATCTGGTCGGGTACGGGCCTTCCGCCAGCACGATCGGCGCCAACCGGGCCGGTCGTGCGGCGGTACGGGACATCAGGCGGTTGCTGGCGGGAGTGACCGTCGGCGCCTGATGCCCCGCATCCGCCAAGGAGACCTCGTGGGCGGTGTCGCAACGGGCAACGGGCTTCAGCTCAGGGCCGAGGCGGACGGCGAGCCCGGAACCGGGGTCGAAATCGAGTGCGAGGGTGAGGTCGAGGGTGAGGCACTCCTCCGGAGCCGGTTGAATTCGGCGACGTTCCTCTGCTGCTCCTCGTAGCTGGCCGTGAACCGGGTGTCGCCCGGCTTGACCGTGACGAAGTACAGCCAGTTGCCCGGGGTGGGGTTGATCGCGGCACGCATCGCGGCTTGGCCGGGGTTGGAGATCGGTGTGGGCGGCAGCCCCATGCGCTGGTACGAGTTGTAGGGGCTCTCGAGCTTCGTGTCGTTCGTGGTCGTGGTCGGCGAGAAGCGGTTCAGCGCGTAGTTGAGGGTCGCGTCCATCTGCAGCGGCATGCCCTGCTCCAGGCGGTTGAAGATGACCCGGGCCACCTTGCCCATGTCGGCCTTGGAGGAGACCTCGGCCTGGATGATGCTCGCGATGGTGATCGCCTGATAGAGGTTCATCGCGTTGCGCTGGGCGCCCGCGGTGACGGGGCTGCCGCTGAACTTCTTGTTCGCGGTGTTGACCATGAGCGCCAGCAGGGACTCGGGGGTCGCCGTCTTGTCCAGGGGGTACGTCGCCGGGTAGAGGTAGCCCTCGGGGTTGCCCTCCGCGTAGGCGGGCAACTTGAGGTTGGCCTTGGCCAGGGACTTCTTGGTGGATCCCAGGGGCAACGCGAGGGCATTGTCGACAGCCTCGTAGACCTGGCCGGTGCGCCAGCCCTCCGGGATGACGAGGGACGTGGGCCGCGTTTCCTCGTCCTCCGTGGTCAGGGTGAGCAGCGGCACCGTCACGGCGGCGGCCGCCACGACGGCTCCGGTCGCGATGAGGGCGACCCGGCCCCGGCGCGTCAGTCGAATCGTGCTCCGTGGCGGAGTGTTCATCTGCATGCGGGCACGGTAACCCGCTAAAGCCTACAAACCCGGCATATCGTCATCTTGTCGGCTCCAGTTCAGCGTCCCGGTGGACCAGCGCCGCATAGCGCCCCTCCCGCTCCAACAACTCCTCGTGCGTGCCGCGTTCGACCGCACGGCCGGAGTCCAGGACGACGATCTGGTCGGCGCCACGGATGGTGGAGAGCCGGTGCGCGATGGTGAGCGTGGTCCGGTTGGCCGACAGGGCGTCGATGGCCTCCTGCACGGCGTACTCCGTGCGGGTGTCCAGGGCGCTGGTCGCCTCGTCGAGGATGAGGACCGGCGGGTCCCGCAGGATCGTGCGGGCGATGGCGAGGCGCTGCTTCTCGCCCCCGGAGAACCGGTGGCCGCGTTCACCCACGACCGTGTCGTACCCGTCGGGCAGTGACGCGATGTGGTCGTGGATCTGGGCCGCCCTGGCCGCCGCCTGCAGTTCCTCGTCGGTGGCGTCGGGCCTGGCGAAGCGCAGGTTCTCCGCGACCGAGGCGTGGAAGAGGTACGTCTCCTGGGAGACGACGCCGATCCCGCGGGCGAGCGTGTCGAAGTCGAGGTCCCGCACGTCGACGCCGTCCAGCGTGACGCGGCCACCCGTGACGTCGTACAGCCGTGGCACGAGATAGCTGAGCGTGGACTTGCCGGAGCCGGTCGGGCCGACCACGGCGAGACTGCCGCCCGCGGGGACGGTGATGTCGATGCCCTCGAGGATCGGGCCGCTCTTGTCGTCGTAGCGGAACTCGACGTCCTCGAAGCGGATCTCGCCCTTGACCTGGTCGAGGTGGACCGGGTGCTCCGGCTCGGTGATGTCGATGGGCAGGTCGAGGTACTCGAAGATGCGCTGGAAGAGCGCGAGCGAGGTCTGGATCTGGACGCCGGTGGACAGCAGGCCGACCGTCGGCCGGAACAGACCCTGCTGGAGCGAGACGAAGGCGACGAGCGTGCCGATCGACACGGACGGGCCGCCGAACTGGAGGGCCATGCCCGCGGCCCAGTAGATGACGGCCGGCATGGCGGCCATGACGATGCCGATGACGGACATGCGCCAGCGGCCCGCCATGTTCGACTTCACCTCGAGGTCCACCAGGCTGTCGGACTCGGCCTCGAACGCCTTGGTGAGCGAATCGCCGCGGCCCATGGTGCGGCCGAGCAGGATGCCGCTGACGGAGAGCGACTCGGTCACGGTGGCGGCCATCGCGGCCATCTGCTTCTGGCGCTGGGTCGCTATCTTCTTGCGTTCGTTGCCGACCCGTCGGCTGATCCACACGAAGACCGGCAGCAGGAGCAGCGAGACGACGGTGAGCCGCCAGTCCAGGGCGACCATCGCGACGATCGTGGCGACCACACTGGTGAGGTTGGAGACCAGCGAGGTGGCGGTGGAGGTCACGGTCGCCTGCATGCCGCCGATGTCGTTGGCGATGCGGGACTGGACCTCGCCGGTGCGGGTCCGGGTGAAGAAGGCGAGCGACATGCGCTGCAGCCGGCCGTAGACGGCGGTGCGCAGGTCGTGCATGACGCGCTGGCCGACGGTCGTGGAGATCAGGGTCTGCAGGACACCGAAGATGCTGGTGACGACCGCGCTGAGGATCATGCCGAGCGCGAGCAGGCTGAGCAGACCGGTGCGGCCCTGGGGGATCGCGACGTCCAGGGTCTCCTTCAGCAGGAAGGGGGTCGCGACGGTGACGAGGGACGAGGCGCCCACCAGCAGGCCGACGATCGCGAGGCGGCCGCGGTAGGGCCGGAACAGCTTCAGGATGCGGCGCACCTGCCGTGGCTGTTCGCCCTCGGCGGGTGACGGGGTCCAGGTGGATTGGTCGGGACGCATGGGCTCCTACGGGAGGTGAGACGACGATGACACAGGGCAGGGAAACGATGACTGCCGGAGCTTAGCTCATTGTTACCTATACTCACAATGAACCGCATCCTGATATTGTTCCCGCATGACCACCCCCGATGCCGACGGCCTGCTCGCCGAGCAGTTGCTGCGGCTGACCCGACGTGTGCACCGCATCCAGAAGCGGCACCTGGAGCAGCGCGAGCTGGGCATCACCCCGGCCCAGTCCCGGCTGCTGCGCACGCTCGCGCACTACAGCTCACCGCCGCGCATGGCGGATCTCGCGGAGCGCCTGGAGGTGGTGCCCCGGGCCGTGACCACGCTGGTCGACGGCCTGGAGGCGAGCGGGAAGGTGCGCCGGGTCCCCGATCCCACCAATCGGAGGGTGATCCGGATCGAGGTCACGGACGAGGGGCGCGAGGCACTGCGCGAGCTGCGCGGCGCGCGCCGGTCGGCCGCGGAGGAGATCCTGGCGCCGTTGTCGGACGAGCAGCGCGAGGTGCTCGGTGGGCTGCTGGACACACTGGTGGACGGCATGCCGAGGCTTGAGCACCGCTGCTGAGGGGTTGCCGCGGGCGGCCTCGTCACGCGGTGGGCAACGCGAGGAGCCGCGCGCTCCCACTCCGTACGGCTGGAGTGGGAGCGCGCGGCCCGTTCCGGGGGCGCCGGGGCGGTGACCCGTCCCGGGTCGGTCACCCGACCTCGGCGGCAGGTTCCTTGGCCGACCGTGCGGGGACTTCCGGCTTGACCGAGTGGGCGGGGCCTTGCGCCTCGGTCGGACGGGCGGGGCCTTGCGCCTCGGTCGACTCGGGCCCCGGTTCTTCCGTCGGCGACTGCCGCGTCAGCGGCTTGTCGTCCTCCTCCACGAACGCGATCTCGCCGTCGAGCATCTTCTTCGCCCGCTCCGTGTCGAGCACACCCTCCCAGCGGGAGACCGCGAAGACGGCGACGCAGTTGCCGAGGAGGTTGGTCGCGACGCGCATCGAGTCCATGATGCGGTCCACGCCGAGGAGGAGGGCGACGGCTCCGGCGGGGATGACACCGAGCGAGGAGGCCGTCGCCGACAGAGTGAGGAAGGCGGAACCCGGCACACCCGCCATGCCCTTGCTGGTCAGCATGAGAACCAGGACGACCGTGATCTGCTGACCCAGGCTCAGATCCACACCCACCGCCTGCGCGATGAACAACGTACCGATCGACAGGTAGATCGAGGCGCCGTCGAGGTTGAAGGAGTAGCCGGTGGGCAGGACCAGGCCCACGGCGTCGTCGCGGCAGCCCGCCTGGCGCAGCTTCTGCATCATGCGCGGCATGACGGTCTCACTGGAGGCGGTACCGAGCCCGAGCAGCATCTCCTCGCGGGTGTAACGGACGAACTTCCAGAGCCTGAGTCCCGTGACCGCCTTCAGAGCGACGGCGAGCAGCGCGAGGAACAGCAGCGCGACCGCGTAGCACAGGAAGATCAGCTTGCCGTACGTCTTGATGACGCCGAGCCCGTACTCCCCCACCAGGTGGACCATCGCGCCGAACACCGCGAGCGGGGCCAGCTTCATGATGAAGCCGACGATCGCGAAGACGACGTCCTGGACCTGCTCGATGGCGGGCAGCACCTTGGGCACCTTGGAGTTGCCGAGGTGGAGCAGTGCCGCGCCCACCAGGCAGGCGAGGACGAGGACTTGGAGCAGGGAGTTCTCGGCGAAGGCCCCGACCGCGCTCTGCGGCAGCGCGTTCAGGATGAACTCGCCGGTCGACGGGAGCGAGCCGCCGCCGGTGTCGTGGCCGTGTCCGGCCACGACCTTCCGACGACGATTCCGAGTACGAGCGCGCAGGCGACCTGCGCGAACAGTGAGGTACGCGGTATGCGTGCGACGCGTCGCGGGGACGGTACAGACGGCGGCACGGGCACTCCTCCGAGGGGACTTCTGGTATGCGGAAACTTCCTTCCGCAGCGATCACTATTGAGGAGTTGCCCGTGCCGCCGGATACCTCTGTGCCACGTCCATGTAAATCCTGGAACAGACGTGCCTTCCCCACCTGGGGCCCCAACAGGCTCAGCAGTCGCCGCGGTCCCGTGCCAGAACTCCCTGCGCGGTGACCAGAACGCGGTCGTAGCAGCCGTCCGAGCCGTACAGCCGGTAGCGCTCGCTCGTCGTACCGACCGCGTGCCGCTGGTCGCGGGGCACGTTCGCGGTATACGTCGCGTCTCCCGTGTACGTGTCGTCGAGCCGGGACCACGTGGTGCGCCGTCCGCCGCGCGTCTCGTCGACCGCGGCCCGGTCGCCGAGTGTCAGGACGGTCCGCAACCGGTCGTCCGCGGCGAGCGTCGTGGCGCCGTCCATGGTGTACGTGCGGTGGGTGCGCCTCACCCCGGCCGGTCCGCGCCCGTCGACGGTGACCGTCTCGTCGTCGGTCCAGGTGGCCTTGAGCGCGTCCGTGTTCTCGCCGTCGGTCCAGTGGTGCGCGGAGGTGTTGGCGAGCGTGCGGCGCACGGTGGTCCACACCCGGCCGTGCGAGGTGTCGACATATCCGGCGGTCGTCAGCCGGTGTCCGCCCTCGGTGTCGAGCCGCTCTTCCGAACCGGGCGTATACGTCGAGGAGTTGGTGAGGCCGCCCGCCCTGACCTCGGTGAGCGCGCCGCTCACGTGCGCGCGCTTCGCGTCCTGCCAGACGAGGACGTCGACCGGGGTGCTCCAGCCGGTCTGGCCCGCGGGAACGCCCACGACGGAGACGTCGATCCGGTGCGGACGACCGTCGTTGAGGAGACCGGCGTAGGGCGTGAGGTCGTATTCGATCGGCTTGATGTCGAAGGCGCGCGGGCCCGGGATCACGTACCAGAGGAAGGGGTTGGACCAGCCGCCGGTCCACACGGTCGGGAACGGCTCGGCGATGCCCGCGAGTTGGCCGTCCACCTTGATCTGCACCTCGCGATAGGGGCCCTTGTCCGCCTTGCAGGAGTACGGGGCGGGGTCGGGCACCGTCAGGTACCAGTACTCCTCGCAGCCGCCGCCGGAGCCGGTCGCGTACACCTCGGCGACGATGCGCTCGCTGTTGCGCGGGGTGGTGAGGGTGCCGTCCTGCAGGGTGAGGACACGGTCGGGGATCCCGGCGGACTTCACGGCGCCGCCCTGCGCGTAGAAGGTCAGGGTCACCTTCACGTCGAGGACTCCGGTGTACGTGTCGTCGACGACGTTCCCGATGAGCATCTCGACGTCGCCGCCGCGCCGGAACGTGTCGCTGTACCTGGTCACATCCTTCTCGACGGACCACTCGATACCGTCGGGCGAAGGCTCCGGGGTGGAGGTACGGAAGATCTCCACGCCGCCGATGTGCAGATAGCCGAGCCGGTCGAACTGACGCCCCTTGACCTTGCCGTCGAGTCGCAGGACGACCTTGCTCCAGCGGTCGCCGCAGCCGCTCGGGGGTGTGTACGTGCCCCGATACGGCGTGAAGTCACGGAACTGCGCCTCGGCGACCGTCACCGCACAGGACTTGGTGGCCGGTTTCGCCACCGGCGGGGCGGCGGTCAGGGGGTCGTGCCAGTCGGTGCCGAACTCGGCGGGTGTATCAGCGGCAGGCCCGGCGAGCGCATGGGCGGGCACATCTGCGGACGTATCGGAGGCAGTCCCGGCGGGCGTCTCGGAGGGCGCGTCGCGGGGCGTGGCGGCGACGCGATCCGCCGACCGGGCGGGGGTCGCGGCGGGCCGCGCGGCGTCCGCCGGCGGTACGGCCGAGGCCGGGCCCGCTCCCAGGAAGGTACTCGCCGAGAGGGCCACTCCGGCGAGCATGGACATGACGATCCGTCTTCTCATGTGCGGTGTTCTACGGGGGAGTCGGCCCGCCCCGCAATGGGCACTCGGTGACCGCGTCACGCGGGGCAGCCCGGTCGGCCACGGCCGCTACATCTTCAGATCGGCCTTGTCCCCCATCACGATGACGGGGTGCTGATGCGGGTCGAGCGTCCGCAGGAGATACTCCATGGCCGGCTTGGGCACGCTGACACACGCGGACGTACCGCTGCCATGGTCCATGTGCAGCCAGATGCTGCCGCCCTTCGACTGACCCAGGGGGCGGTCCGGGTCGTCCGGCGGGGTGCCCACGCGGCGGTTGTAGTTGATGGCGACGACGTAGTCGAAGTCGTGCCAGTGCGACCTGGCCCAGTCGCGGGGAGCCTGATAAGCCACCGAGTGGTCGTACGGGAGCAGGGCGCCCGGGTCGTCCAGCACTCCGCCCGCATCGGTGAGCGAGAACACCCCGACGGGGCTGCGCTTGTCGCCCTCGTGATGGTCCGTGGTCCAGCCCTTCGTCCCGTTGTGCGCGTGCCAGGAACGCCGCACCTCCCAGGTGGAACCGGACTTCGCGTACAGCACGACCGTGGAGTCGGCGGAGTCCCTGCCCTCGCCGTAGACCGCCACCACCTGGTGGGCGTTGGACGGGATCCGGGCCTGCAGGCGGTTGCCGACCTCCGGTATCCGGGTCAGATCGACGGTGCGCGCGGGGGCATGTTCGCCCTTGGCACCGGCTCCACCGTCGCCCTTCACCGCACCGCTCCCCCCTTCCGAACCACCACAGGCCGACAGGAACACAGCGAGGACACCGCACGCCACAGCGGTGAACCCCGTACGCCTCGCACCGTCTTTTCGCATGCGACCCATCGTTGCATCACGTATCGGACGAATAACCCCTACCCCCCCGACTTCTCGGTCAGGTGTTGCCTTTCCGGGCACACTCTCGATGGGTCGGAAGCGGTCCCAGCCTTGTCTCGGAACCCCTGCGCCAACTCCTGTCTCCCGAACGCGTGTCCCGATTCTCTGTCCTGAATCCATGTCCTGGGATGAAAAACCGTTTGCCTCCGGTCGCACCGTGACGCGAACCTTTCACGGTTTGCTGCCGACCCCCCACGGTCGGTCGGTCGCCGGAACTCCACGGCATCGCCCCGGCCCCACCCCCTGACCCCACCCCTTACACGAGCCACTGGGACGTCATGCAGATTCAAGACCTTCCCTATCCCGACCCGGGTGTGCCGGAAGCACGCTCGGGTCCCCGATTCCTGTGGTGGCTCGGCCGGAATCAGCTCGGCGGGCAGTTCAAGGCCCTTGCCTGGGGACTGCTGCACTTCGTGGCCGTCTCCGGGCTGCCGTTCTGCGTCGGCCTCGCCGTCCAGGCAGTCGTCGACCGCTCCGGCACCCGACTCGCCCTGACCGGTGGGCTGCTGGTGCTGTGCGGCGCCTGCATCGCGCTGGGCGACACCATGCTGCACCGCGCCGCGGTCACCAACTGGATCACCGCCGCCGCGCGCGTCCAGCAGTTGCTGGCCCACAAGACCGCCCAGTTGGGCTCCGCCCTGACCCGACGTGTCGCGGCCGGCGAGGTCGTCGCGGTCTCGACCGGCGACGTCGAGAAGATCGGCTGGTTCGTGGAGGCCCTGTCGCGGTTCGCGGCGGCCGCCCTGACCGTCGTGCTGGTCTGTGTCGGCCTGGTCGTCTACCAGCCCGCGCTCGGCGTACTCGTCGCGCTGGGTGTGCCCGTCCTGGCGCTCGCCGTACTGCCGTTGCTGCCCCGTGCCACCCGGCGCGCGGACTTCCAGCGCGAGAAGGCCGGCCGCGCCACCGAGCTGGCCTCGGACACCGTCGCGGGCCTGCGCGTGCTGCGCGGCATCGGCGGCGAGGAACTGTTCCTCGACCGCTACCGCCGCGCCTCCCAGGAGGTCCGCCGCGCGGCCGTGCGCAGCGCCCGGATGTGGTCGCTGATCTCGGCCATCCAGGTGCTGTTGCCCGGCCTGCTGATGATCGCCGTCATCTGGCGCGGCGTTCACCTCGCCCGCGACGGCCGGATCACGGTCGGCGAACTCGTCACCGTGTACAGCGCGGTCATGCTGCTCACGTACCCATTGCGACACTTCGAGGAGATCGCGATGGCCTACTCCTTCTCCCGCCCGTCCGCCAAGCGCGCCGCCCGGGTACTGTCCCTGGAACGGGCCATGGACAGCGGCGGATCGCGCTCGGCCGAGGTGCCGGCCGGTGATCTGTACGACCCCGCGACCGGGCTGCTCGCGCCCGCCGGGCGGCTCACCGCCGTGGTGTGCGGCGACCCTGACGCGGCGGGTGTGCTCGCCGCGCGGCTGGGTGGCCACCCCACGGAGGGGGGAACCTCCGTGCTCCTTGGAGGCGTACCCCTCGACGACTTGCCGCTCGACTCCGCCCGTACGGCCGTCCTCGTCCAGGACAAGGACCCGGTGCTGCTGTCCGGCTCGCTGCGCGAGCTGCTCGACGTGCCTTCCTCGGGTCTTGTCAGCGCCGAGGCCGCACTGACCGCCGCGCAGTGCGGCGACGTCCTGGACGCGCTCACCCAGGGTTCGTTGGAGGCCGGGGACCCGATGGACGCCCGCATCACCGAACGCGGACGGTCCCTCTCCGGCGGCCAGCGCCAGCGCCTGGCCCTGGCCCGGTCGCTGATCACGGACCCCGAAGTCCTGGTCCTCGACGAGCCGACCTCCGCGGTCGACTCGCACACCGAGGCCCGGATCGCCGACGGCGTGCGCGCCCTGCGCGCCGGACGCACGACGGTCGTCCTCACCTCCTCGCCGCTGCTCCTGGACCACGCGGACCGGGTCGTTCTGGTGCACGAGGGCGAGGTCGTGGCGGTCGGCGTCCACCGCGAGCTGGTGCGCGGTGAGCCGCGGTACCGGGCCGTGGTGACCCGGGAGACCGATGACGAGGCCGCGCGGAGCGGTGCGAGGGCAGAGGACGGGGCAGCGCGGAGCCACGTGCGGGAAGAAGACGAGGCCGACCTGGGCGGCGTACTGAAGGAACTGGAAGAAATCGAGGAGACCGCATGATCGGCCTGGCCCCACCGGCCTACGACCCGGCGGCCCCGACGACGGCGCACACCCTGCCCGTCGGTGCCCCCGCGACCGTACGCGCCTACGTGATCGAACTCTTCCGGCGGCACCGTCGAGCCTTCCTGCTGCTCATCGCCGCCAACACGGTGGCCGTGGTGGCCTCGATGGCCGGCCCCTACCTGTTGGGCTCGATCGTCGAGCGGGTCTCGGACCACGCGCGGGAGCTCCATCTGGAGCGCACCGCCGCGCTGTTCGCCGTCGCACTCGTCGTGCAGGCCGTGTTCGTACGCGAGGTGCGGCTGCGCGGGGCCGTGCTCGGCGAGCGGATGCTGGCCGATCTGCGCGAGGACTTCCTCGTACGGTCGGTCGGGCTGCCGCCCGGCGTCCTCGAGCGGGCCGGCACGGGCGACCTGCTGTCCCGCATCACCACGGACATCGACCGGCTCGCCAACGCGATGCGCGAAGCCGTACCGCAGCTCGCCATCGGCGTGGTGTGGGTGGCCCTGCTGCTCGGCGGGCTCGCCGTGACCGCCCCACCGCTCGCCCCCGCCGTACTGGTCGCCGTGCCCATCCTGCTGATCGGCTGCCGCTGGTACTTCAAGCGCGCACCGTCCGCCTACCGCTCCGAGGCCGCCGGCTACGCCGCCGTCGCCGCCGCCCTCGCCGAGACCGTGGACGCGGGCCACACCGTCGAGGCGCACCGCCTGGGCGAGCGCCGCATCGAGCTGTCGGAGCGCCGGATCAAGGAGTGGACGGCCTGGGAGCGCTACACGCTCTGGCTGCGCACGGTGCTCTTCCCGGTCATCGGGGTCACGCACGTGGTGATCCTCTGCTCGGTCCTGATGATCGGCGGGGTCTTCGTCCTTCAGGGCTGGATCGGTGTGGGGCAGCTGACGACGGGCGCGCTCATCGCACAGATGCTCGTCGATCCGGTAGGCCTGATCCTGCGCTGGTACGACGAGCTGCAGGTCGCCCAGGTGTCGCTGGGCCGGCTGGTCGGTGTCCGGGACATCGAGCCCGACGCGAGCGACCCGGAGATGGTCCCCGACGGGCGGGACGTGCGCGCGGACGAGGTGCGCTTCGGCTACCGGGCCGGGGTGGACGTGCTGCGCGAGGTCTCCCTGGAGGTCGCCCCAGGCACCCGGCTCGCGCTGGTCGGACCGTCCGGCGCGGGCAAGTCCACCCTTGGCAGGCTGCTCGCCGGGATCTACGCGCCCCGGGACGGCCGTGTCACGCTCGGCGGTGCCGAACTGTCCCGGATGCCCGCCGAGGCGGTCCGCTCCCACGTGGCCCTGGTCAACCAGGAGCACCACGTCTTCGTGGGCTCCCTGCGCGACAACCTGCTGCTCGCCAGGACGGGAGCGGTCGACGCCGAGCTGTGGGCGGCGCTCGGGGCGGTCGACGCGGAGGGCTGGGCGCGGGCGCTGGACGACGGTCTGGACACCGAGGTCGGCTCGGGCGGGCTCGCGCTCACCCCGGCCCAGGCCCAGCAGATCGCCCTGGCCCGGCTGGTCCTCGCCGATCCGCACACCCTGGTCCTGGACGAAGCGACCTCGCTGCTCGACCCGCGCGCGGCCCGTCACCTGGAACGCTCGCTGGCCCGCGTCCTCGACGGACGCACCGTCGTCGCCATCGCCCACCGGTTGCACACCGCCCACGACGCGGACGTCATCGCCGTCGTGGAGAACGGCCGGATCAGTGAGCTGGGCAGTCACGACGAGCTGGTCGCGGCGGACGGCGCCTACGCGGCGCTGTGGAGGTCCTGGCACGGGTGAGGGTGCCCTGCCGGTGCGGTCCGCGCTCATGTGCGGCAGCGGTCGCACCGGCGCCCGGGACCTGCCTCCGCGGGCGGGCCCGTACCGCGTCGGACCGTGTGGCGTTGCGCAGTGCCGAACCGGAGTGGAAGGCTGGATATCGGCACCGGCTCGGGGAACGCCCGGGAACCACCCGGTTCGCGAAGGGCGAAGCCTGTGTCGAGTGGCCCGCGCGCCCGCCGTCGAGCGCGGTGGGATCGGGCTCGCCCGCATCACCTGGAGGTACCCGTGAACAGCGTCGACGGATGGGGAGACGACGTCTACCAGCCCGACGGATCCGAGGTACAGGACGACGCGGGGCTGCTCGACTCCGAGGACACCCTGCTCTCCGACGGTGTCGGTGACCCGCTCGACCGGGGTTGGTCCCCGCCGGAGCGGCCGTGGGCGGTGGAGCACTCCGGGGTGACCGCCGCGGAGCGCCGACAGGGTGAGAGCCTGGACCAGCGCCTCGCGGAGGAGATGCCCGACGTCGCGGAGCCGGACGGGGACGGCATCGGAGACTGCCAGGGCACCGACGGCGAAGCCTGGGACAACGAAGTGGGCGCCAGCCGCTCCGGTCGTCTCGTCGCCCCCAATGAAGGAGCGCACGAGGACGACGAGAGCGGGCTGATCGCCACCGACGTCGGCATCGACGGGGCCGCGGCCTCGGCCGAGGAGGCCGCGATGCACATCGTCGACGAGGACACCGCGTCCGGCTGACCGGCCCCCGCCCCTCTCCCCCAAGGAGCACCCATGCAGCAGGACAAGCACCCCGACTACCACTCCGTCGTCTTCCGCGACCGCGCCGCCGGGTACGCGTTCCTCACCCGGTCCACCGCGACGAGCGACCAGACCATCGAGTGGGACGACGGCGAGACCTACCCGGTCGTCGACGTCGAGATCTCCTCGGAGAGCCACCCCTTCTACACGGGCAAGGCCCGGACCGTGGACTCGGAGGGCCGGATCGCACAGTTCGAGAGGCGGTACGGGGGTGCGGGGCAGGGAGCGGACAAGGACGGGTCGGCGTGAGGGATTGCCCCCCGCGCTCGGGCGTGTGGGGCTGACGCTCCTCCTCGGGCCTGCGGGGCTGACGCGCTGGCTCAGATGAAGTTGAGCGCCGCCGCGCAGCCCACTCCTCCGAGCAGCATGAAGACCGGCATGAGCACCTTGAGCTCGACCCAGCTGCCGGCCCGGAAGCGCATCGCCTTGGGCGGGCCGATCGGGTACCAGCGCTTGCGGCCGATCGGGATGGGCCACAGGACCGGGCAGCCGGACACCGTGAGCGCGTCGCCTATGTCGTGCACCAGGGCGCCCAGGACGATCGGCAGGCCGAGCCACAGGTACTCCTGGCCCGGCGCGGTGAACAGCCAGTCCGAACCGTTGCCCGGCTTGTCCAGGACTCCGGCGAGGATCCAGGCACTGGTCGCGGCCAGCAGCCAGACCAGGACGTCGCTGCTGGAGCCGCGAGCGGCCCGCCACAGAAGTCCCTCGATCGCGAGCACCATGTGCACGAAGAGGATGGCCAGGACCGCCCAGCGGCCACCTGTGATCGCGAGGACCGCGGTGCCCGCGCCGATCATCACCGCCCACAGCCAGGTGTGCGTCAGCGTGCGATGGCCGCCGTTGCGCCGTGGGTCGCCCGGCTTGCGGGTCGACTTGTAGACGGCGTACGAGAGCTTGTCGACGATCTCGCACAGGGTCCGTGAGACGGGCCCGAAGGCCCGCGAGATCGTCGCCGCCTTGTGGTCCAGGTCGGGGGCGAGCGCGGCACCCGCGCAGATCAGGGCGCCGACGAGGAGAACCGGCCAGGGCATCGTGTGACCGGTGGCGGCCGCTGCCGCTCCGACGCCGAGCCAGGCCGCGGCTCCCGAGAGTGAGTGTGCTGGTCCCATCATGACCGTTCCCCGCCCTATTCTTCTTTAGCCGCTGTCCAGTTGCCCGCATACGCTGACGCTTCGTCGGCGCCACAGCGTAACGGTCGTGATCTTCGGACGAGCATCCGATTCCCCCATCGAGCGGGTCGACAGGCAAGATGGGGGCGTGACCCTCATCGATCAGCTGCCGCAGACCCCAGATCCCGACGCCCTCTACGAAGCCTTCGAGTCGTGGGCCGGGGAACGCGGTCTCACGCTCTACCCCCATCAGGAGGAGGCGCTGATCGAGGTGGTCTCGGGTGCGAACGTGATCGTCTCGACGCCCACCGGCTCGGGCAAGAGCATGATCGCCGCGGGGGCCCACTTCGCCGCGCTCGCCCGTGACGAGGTCACCTTCTACACGGCGCCGATCAAGGCACTGGTCTCGGAGAAGTTCTTCGAGCTGTGCAAGATCTTCGGCACCGAGAACGTCGGCATGCTGACCGGCGACGCCTCCGTGAACTCCGACGCCCCCGTCATCTGCTGCACCGCCGAGGTGCTGGCGTCCATCGCGCTGCGGGACGGCAAGCACGCCGACGTCGGCCAGGTCGTCATGGACGAGTTCCACTTCTACGCCGAGGCCGACCGCGGCTGGGCGTGGCAGATCCCGATCCTGGAACTGCCGCAGGCGCAGTTCATCCTGATGTCGGCGACGCTCGGCGACGTCGCGATGTTCGAGAAGGACCTCACCCGGCGCACCGGACGGCCCACGTCGGTGGTCCGCTCGGCGACCCGGCCCGTGCCGCTCTCCTACGAATACGTGCTGACCCCGCTGACGGAGACGCTCACCGAGCTGCTCGCGACCAAGCAGGCTCCGGTCTACATCGTCCACTTCACGCAGGCGCAGGCCGTGGAGCGGGCGCAGGCGCTCATGAGCATCAACATGTGCACGCGCGAGGAGAAAGACCAGATCGCCGAGCTGATCGGCAATTTCCGTTTCACCACCAAGTTCGGCCGCAACCTCTCCCGGTACGTACGCCACGGCATCGGAGTGCACCACGCGGGCATGCTGCCCAAGTACCGGCGACTGGTGGAGAAACTGGCCCAGGCCGGTCTGCTGAAGGTCATCTGTGGCACGGACACCCTCGGTGTCGGCGTCAACGTCCCGATCCGCACCGTGCTGTTCACGGCGCTGACGAAGTACGACGGCAACCGGGTGCGCACGCTCCGTGCCCGTGAGTTCCACCAGATCGCCGGCCGCGCCGGGCGCGCCGGATTCGACACGGCGGGCTTCGTCGTGGCGCAGGCGCCCGAGCACGTCATCGAGAACGAGAAGGCGCTCGCCAAGGCGGGCGACGACCCGAAGAAGCGCCGCAAGGTGGTCCGCAAGAAGGCTCCCGAGGGCTTCGTCGGCTGGACGGACAACACGTTCGAGAAGCTCATCGCCTCCGATCCCGAGCCGCTCACCTCCCGCTTCCGGGTCACCCACACCATGCTCCTGGCGGTGATCGCCCGGCCCGGGAACGCCTTCGAGGCGATGCGGCATCTGCTGGAGGACAACCACGAGCCGCGCAAGCAGCAGCTGCGCCACATCCGGCGGGCGATCGCGATCTACCGCTCGCTCCTCGACGGCGGCATCGTCGAGAAGCTCGACGAGCCGGACGCCACGGGTCGCATCGTGCGCCTCACCGTGGATCTGCAACAGGACTTCGCGCTCAACCAGCCGCTGTCGACCTTCGCGCTCGCCGCGTTCGAGCTGCTGGACCCCGAGTCGCCCTCCTACGCCCTGGACATGGTGTCCGTCGTGGAGTCCACCCTGGACGACCCGCGGCAGATCCTCGCGGCCCAGCAGAACAAGGCGCGCGGCGAGGCCGTGGCGGCGATGAAGGCGGACGGCGTCGAGTACGAGGAGCGCATGGAACGGCTCCAGGACGTGTCGTACCCCAAGCCGCTGGAGGAGCTGCTCTTCCACGCCTACAACACCTACCGCAAGAGCCACCCGTGGGTCGGCGACCATCCGTTGTCGCCGAAGTCCGTCATCCGTGACATGTACGAACGGGCCATGTCCTTCACGGAGTTCGTCTCCCACTACGAGCTCGCCCGTACTGAGGGCATCGTCCTGCGCTACCTCGCGAGTGCCTACAAGGCGCTGGAACACACCGTCCCGGACGACCTCAAGTCCGAGGACCTGGAGGATCTGATCGCCTGGCTGGGCGAGCTGGTGCGCCAGGTCGACTCGAGTCTCCTCGACGAGTGGGAGCAGCTCGCCAACCCCGAGGAGATGACGGCCGAGGAGGCCCAGGAGAGGGCCGACCAGGTCAAGCCGGTCACATCGAACGCCCGCGCCTTCCGTGTCCTCGTCCGCAACGCGATGTTCCGCCGTGTCGAACTCGCCGCACTCGACAACGTCGACGAGCTCGGTGAGATGGACGGCGAATCCGGCTGGGACGCCGACGCCTGGGGCGAGGCGATGGACAAGTACTGGGACGAGTACGAGGACCTCGGCACGGGCCCCGACGCACGTGGCCCCAAGCTGCTGTCGATCGTGGAGGAGCCGCAGAACGCACTGTGGCGCGTCCGTCAGACCTTCGCCGACCCGAACGGCGATCACGACTGGGGCATCAGCGCGGAGGTCGACCTGGTGGCCTCCGACGCGGAGGGCCGTGCCATCGTCAAGGTCACCGACGTCGGCCAGTTGTGAGCACAGGAGAATCCCCCACATGACGAACCCAGCCGAGAGGCTCGTCGACCTGCTCGACCTGGAGCAGATCGAGGTCAACATCTTCCGTGGCCGCAGCCCGGACGAATCACTGCAGCGGGTCTTCGGCGGCCAGGTGGCGGGCCAGGCCCTGGTGGCGGCCGGGCGCACCGCCGAGGCCGACCGGCCGGTGCACTCACTGCACGCGTACTTCCTGCGCCCGGGCCGGCCGGGCGTGCCGATCGTGTACCAGGTCGAACGGGTCAGGGACGGGCGGTCGTTCACCACCCGTCGCGTCACCGCCGTGCAGCAGGGGCGCACGATCTTCAATCTGACCGCCTCCTTTCACAAGCCTGAGGATGGGAGCTTCGAGCACCAGTTGCCGCCGACCCGCGAGATACCGCACCCGGAGTCGCTGCCGACGGTCTCGCAGGAGATCACCGAGCATCTGGGCGCGCTTCCCGAGTCGCTGGAGCGCATGGCACGCCGCCAGCCGTTCGACATCCGGTACGTGGACGGACTGCGCTGGACCCCGGAGGAGATAAAGGACGCGGAGCCCCGCAGCGCGGTGTGGATGCGTGCCGTCGGGCCACTGGGCGACGACCCGCTCGTGCACACCTGCGCCCTCACCTACGCGAGCGACATGACCCTCCTGGACGCCGTCCGCATCCCGGTGGAGCCGCTGTGGGGTCAGCGCGGCTTCGACATGGCCTCGCTCGACCACGCGATGTGGTTCCACCGGCCGTTCCGCGCGGACGAGTGGTTCCTCTACGACCAGGAGTCGCCGATCGCGACGGGCGGTCGCGGGCTGGCCCGCGGGCGCATCTACGACCTGGAGGGACGCCTGCTCGTCTCGGTCGTCCAGGAGGGGCTTTTCCGGGCTCTGTAGGGATGCAGGAAAAGGGTCAGGGGCTTCTGCGGCGCAGCCACCCGAGGAGCCTGCGTGGCCGCTCGGACTCCACGGTCGGGGCCCGGTCGTCGAGCGCGGCTTCCCGCGGTCGCGAGGCCACCGGAGCCGCCGCGCCGAAGGAGGAGACCGGCGTCGGCGATGCCTTCGGCGTCGGGCGGGGCGCGGGGCGGAGCTCTCGGGCCTCGACGAGTGCTTGGCCAAGGTCCGCACGGAGCCAGCTGATCTCGTCGGGATCCTCGGCCGTCATGATGCGCGAGACGAGGTGCGCGGCGGGCGTGTCCGGCGCGGCGCCGTGGGCGGCCCGCTCGGGCCGGAAGCGGTTCAGATACGCGCGCTCGTAGGGGTCCCTGACGATCTCGGCCACCTGAACGGGGTCGAGCAAGGAGGCCACGATCGCGGCCTGCGCCCAGGGATCCTCGGTCTGCCGCAGCAGGAATCCCATGTGCCGGCCCCGCCAGTTGCGAGGGCGGAGGTCCAGGCCGGCTTCCAGCTGGTCGCGGAGTCCCTCGGGGGTACGGCCCTTCAGCAGCGGGGTGTTCTGCTCGTCCGCCCCGAACTGGCGCAGTTCTTCGGCCAGGTACAGCCAGACCACAGCCCTGTACCGGTTCAGGTAGAACTTCACGGGCACCATCAGACCCAGGCGCGCGAAGCGCGTGAACCTGGCGGCCGTCACGCCCATGAGCGCCGCGCCCTCCGTGGTGCCGACGGCCTTCACGCGTTCCCTCAATGCCTCGGGGAAGCCGTCCTCGGAGCGCACCCGCTCGATCTCCGCACGATTGACGCGGCGTCCGCCGCCCCCCTCGTCGGGAACGGTGCGGACGCATCCGAGGTGCAGGGCGAGATCGAACTCGCCGCGCTTGAGCTCCAGTTCTCGCGCGGCGCGTGCGAGCGACGATGTGGCGGACCTCGATGCGGTGGACTGTGAGGCGGTGGACTGTGGGGCGGTGGACTGCGTGATGGTGTTGCCGGACATGACGGTTCTCCCCCGTGGAGTACGGTGCTCGCGCCGTCGGGCGCTTGCTTCGAGAAAAACCGTAGCCGGTTCGGCCGATCTCGCGGCGAGCCTGTGGATAACTCTGACCGCGATGACGTATCCGCAGGTCAGAGATCTACGGAAGACGAACGTTCCGGTTGGCGTACGTCCACGCCGAGGTGTTCGCCGACACGGTTGACGAGCAGTGTCATCTCGTAGGCGACCTGGCCGATGTCGGCTTCCGCGGCGCTGAGGACACACAGACAGCTGCCCGAGCCCGCCGCGGTGACGAAAAGTACCGCGTCGTCGAACTCGATCATCGTCTGACGCACCTGACCGGTGCCGAAGTACCGACCTGAGCCCTTCGCCAGGCTGTGCAGGCCCGACGAGACCGCCGCGAGGTGCTCGGCGTCCTCACGTCGAAGTCCTGTGCTCGCGCCGGTCACCAGCCCGTCGTTGGACAACACCAACGCGTGCCGTACGTGTTCGACGCGCTCGGTCAGATCGTCGAGCAGCCAGCCGAGCCCCGTGTTCTGTGCCATGCGCCATCTCCCCGTGATGCTTTTCCCCCTGGCTGGAGGATCCGACCAGCCAGCCTTCCTCACGGCCGCCCTCCGGGCAAGGAGGATGGGCGCATGGCACAGAAGATGACCGATGAGCAATGGCGGGCCTTCGTCTCGCAGGGCACCCGCACCGGAAAGCTGTCGACCGTCCGCGCCGACGGAAGTCCGCACGTGGCGCCGATCTGGTTTCTACTGGACGGCGACCACGTGCTCTTCAACACCGCGAAGGAGAGTGTCAAGGGACGGAATCTGGCCCGCGACGGGCGAGTCGCCCTCTGCGTGGACGACGACCGGCCGCCGTTCGACTTCGTGGTTCTGGAGGGTCGTGCCGAGTTGTCGGAGGATCTGGACGAGCTGCGTCACTGGGCAGCTCGGATCGGCGCACGCTACATGGGTGAGGACCGGGCCGAGGAGCTCGGGAAGCGCAACGGCGTCCCGGGTGAACTCCTCGTCCGCGTGAGGATCGAGAAGGTCGTGGCTTGGGCCTCGATGACGGCCTAGGTCCCTCCCTCGGAGACCTCGGCCCGATTGTTCCCTGGCCTCAACCGACGGAGTCGAGCAGCCGGGCGGTGTGCACCCGCCCGGCGTACTCCACGAGCCGGATGAGTACCTCCTTCCCGGAGTCGCGGTCCCGGGCGTCGCAGAGCACCACGGGCGTGCCGCGGTCGAGGTCGAGGGCACGCGACACGTCCTGGGCGCCGTAGGCGCGGGCGCCCGTGAAGCAGTTGACGGCCACCACGAACGGGATGTGCCGGTGCTCGAAGTAGTCCACCGCGGGAAAGCAGTCCTCGAGCCTGCGGGTATCCGCGAGGACGACGGCCCCCAACGCGCCCTGCGACAACTCGTCCCACAGGAACCAGAACCGGTCCTGGCCCGGCGTGCCGAAGAGGTAGAGGGAGAGGCCGGACCGGATGGTGATGCGTCCGAAGTCCATGGCGACGGTCGTCGTGACCTTGTGGTCCACGCCGTCGGTGTCGTCCACCGACTGACCCGCCTCGCTGAGCAGTTCCTCGGTGCGCAGCGGCCTGATCTCGCTGACCGCGCCCACCAGGGTGGTCTTGCCCACGCCGAACCCGCCGGCGACCAGTATCTTCAACGCCAGGGCGGTCGTTTCATCGGCCGAGGCGTCGGAGTTCTCGGAGACCATCGATCACTTCTCTCGGGAGTGGCGGCAGCGCTCGGCGTCGGTCGAACGGTGCCGGGTATGCGTCGGTGCCTGTGTGCGCGTGTGTGGAATCGCGTCGTTCATCGGGGTGTACGGAGTCGCGTGGTTCACCTGGACGTGTGGAGCCGCGTCGTTCATCTAGAGCGCCCTCAGTCCCTCGATCACCTCGCGGAGGATCCGCTCGTCGGGCAGTTGTGCGGGCGGCACCGGGCGGCTGATGCTGACGCAGCCCAGTTCCAGCAGGTCGCCGAGCAGCACTCTGACCACGCCCACCGGCAGATCCGCGCCCGCGGCGAGTTCGGCCACGGACTGCGTCTCCGTGCGGCACAGGTCGATGAGGGCCCGGTGTTCCGGCCCGAGCAGGGAGTCCTCGTCGACTCCGGGTGCACCCTTGTCGAGGGTGACCAGGGCGATCAGGTCGAAGCGCACTCCGGTGGGGCCCGGCTTGGTGCGGCCGCCCGTCATCGCGTAGGGACGGACGAGCGGTCCCGCTTCGCTGTCGTACCACTGGCTGCCCGCGAGGTCCTCGGTCATCTGCTCCGCCCGCCCTCGGTCATCCGGCGGCGGGCGGCTGCGCGGCGACCCGCGGCGGCGTGTAGAGGTGCTCGCCGACGCGCTTGACCAACCGCGCCATCTCATAGGCCACCAGACCGATGTCGGCCGTGACCGCGGTGAGGACGGCGAGGCACGAGCCGTCGCCCGCTGCCGCGACGAACAGGAAGCCGTCGTCCATCTCCACCATCGTCTGGCGTACGCCTCCGGCGCCGAAGTGGCGCCCCGCGCCCTTGGCGAGACTGTGAAAGCCCGAGGCGATGGCGGCCAGGTGTTCGGCGTCCTCGCGCCTGAGGCCGGTGGAGGAACCCACCGCCAGTCCGTCGTTCGACAGCACCACCGCATGCCGCACTTCGGTGACGCGCAGCACCAAGTCGTCCAGCAGCCAGTCGAGTTCGCCGGATCGCTGGGCTGCCCTCATGCTCGGGTCCTGGATCACGCGGGGTCTCCTTCACTGCTGTCGCTGCCCGCATCGGGGTCTGGGAGGGCGCCGCGACCGGGTGTTCTGCCGCCGCCGCGCGCCCAGCCGTCGCGGTAGGCCGCCATACGATCGCGTACGAGTTCGGGGGTGCGTGTGTCGTCGTGCTGATGGGCCGCCACTTGTGTCGGCTCCTCGGCTCGCTGTACGCGCAGTTGGGGCGCGAGGCTCGCCTGCCGTACGCGCCGTGGGAGGTCGTCGGACCCCTCGGAGTCGTCCGGAGGGCGGTGCAGCCGCAAAGTGGTGACTCCAGGTGGTGTCGTTTCCGGCGAGCCGTTCACAGGGGTTTCGGACAAGACGTTCGCGGGGGTTTCCGGCGAACCGTTCACGGGGGCTTCCGGCGAGCCGTGCGCCGGGGGTTCGACAGCGGTCTGCACGAGGGGCACGAGCGCGGGCCGCTCGATGGGCGCCTGGACGGAGGTGTGCTCCGGGGCGGCCGATACACGCGCGTACTCGCGTTCGTCGGGCCTTTCGTTGTCTGTCTTGCGGGGGGAACGTTCCGTCGCGCCTGCGTGCAGCAGCGCGGTCGGCAACAGGACGACGGCGGTGGTGCCCCCGTAGGGCGAGGTGCGCAGGTGCACCCTGATGCCGTGCCGGGCCGCGAGCCTGCTGACCACGAAGAGACCGAGCCGATCGCTGTCGAACAGGTCGAGCGCCTCGGACTGTTCGATGCGCCGATTGGCCTCGTCGAGCGTCTCCTTGCCCATCCCGAGCCCTCGGTCCTCGACCTCCACGGCGTAGCCGTTGCCGACCGGTTCGCCCGTGATGCGGACTCGGGTGTGCGGCGGGGAGAACTGGGCGGCGTTCTCGACGATCTCCGCCAGGAGGTGGGTGAGGTCGGCCACGGCGGCGCCCCCCACCGCTGCCTCGGGCAGCTGTCGTACCTCCACGCGCGCGTAGTCCTCGACTTCGGACACGGCCGCGCGGACCACGTTCGTCAGCGAGACCGGCATGCGCCAGGCCCGGCCGGGTGCGGCACCGGAAAGGATGATCAGGCTCTCCGCGTGGCGCCGCATCCGGGTGGTGAGGTGGTCGAGCCGGAAGAGGTCACTCAGTTCGTTCGGGTCCTCGGACCTGCGCTCCATGCTGTCCAACAGGCTCAGTTGGCGGTGCACGAGGACCTGGCTGCGCCGGGCGAGATTGACGAAGACCCCCGAGATCCCGCTGGCCAGTTCCGCGCGTTCGACGGCGGCGCGCAGGGCGGCCCGGTGCACGGTGCCCAGGGCCTCCGCGACCTGTCCGGTCTCGTCCTCCGAGGGAGGTCCTGGTGGAGCCTCCGCGCGGACGTCGATCTCCTCCCCCGCGCGCAGCTTGCGCATCGCCTCGGGCAGCTTGCGTCGAGCGATCTCGAGGGCGCTGTTGCGCAGGAGCACCAGCTCGACGACGAGGCCGCGTCCGATGCGTACGGAGATCACGAGCGAGGCGGCGACGGCGGCGAGGCCGAACACGACAGCGGCGCCGGCGGGTGTCAGCAGACCGCGGGTCAAGGGGTCGGCCCGGTCCGCGACACCCCGGCCCGCTTTCGCCTCGATGGCGCGCATGGCGTCCTGCACGCGCGCGTGGGCGGTGTTCCAGTCGGCTTCCGGCGCGGCGTCGACGGCGATTCCGCCGGGCCTCGACGCGAGCACCTTGTCCTCGACGGCTCGTACGTCGGCGTACGCGCTCCCCGTCACGAGGTCGCGCCAGGAGGCCTGTTCGGGTCCACGCAGATCCGCGACGGCGGCGTCGGTCAGGGCGCGGCGGGTGGCGACCGCCCCGGTGAACTGCCGCAGTCGCTCACCGTCCAGGGTGTGGGCGAGCCGGGCACCGGACAGCACGGTGTCCTCCTGGGCCAGCGCCTCGCCGGCCCGGGAGAATTCGAGGAGTACGCGCGCGTCGGAGCCCAGGTCGGCGTCCTGGATGCCGGTGAGGGCGCCCCCGACCGCGAAGGCCACCGAAATGGTCCTGGTGTACTGCCCGTACGCCTCGTCCCATCCGGTACGGCGCTCCAGTACGGCGGCGCGCAGGGGCCCCAGGCTCTCGGCCCCGTTGACGAAGGCGTCGAGCCGTCCGGCCACTCCGGCGGGCAGGTCGGCGCCGTCGGCGACGGTGTTGTGGTCGCCCAGTCGCAGCTTCGCCACCGCGCGGTCGGTGCGTTCCGCCAGCGTCTTGAGATCGCTCTGTGGCTCGGAGTTCGGGTCGGTCGCATGGCGGACGGCGGCCGCGCGTTCGGCCTGGAGCGCGGCGACGGCGTCGTCGACCGGGGCTCGGACGGTGGAGTCCACGCGCTGCAACTGCCGCAGCCGCGCGACGTCCTGAGCGGTACTCACCGTGGCGTACGCCCACAGGGCGAGCAGAGAGACGACCGGCACCATGAGCAGGCAGACGATCTTGGCCCGCACTGTACGAGGACGTAGGCGCCATCGTCCCGCGCGCGCGGATGCCTCCGGCGGCGACCCTGTGGCGTCCTCGTCGGGGTCGGTGTACTCGTCGGCGGGCGGTCCCGCGTGGGCGCGGCGGCCGCGCTGCGGGGGTGGGGCCGACGGCTCGGCGCCGGCTGCAGGGGTCCTACGGGGTGTACGCATGGCCTCCTCGCTCGGAGTGGTTCGGGGCGTGCCGTCCGAGCCGTCGTGGCTCGGGCCCGCCCCTAGCGGGCGACGCTCTCGACCGGCCGCTGGGCCGATGCGGATGCCTCGCGCTCGCGGGCCGTCGGGGACAGCGCGACGAATGCAGAGGTCAGGAAGAGATAGGACCCGAGGCCGACGGCGAGGGGGAAGATGAACTGCATCGCCGTGGCCCCGGGAAGGGCCTCCCCGGAGGGGCTGACATGCACGCTCACCGCCATCATTCCGGTGTAGTGCATGCTGCTCACCGCCCCGCCCATGACGAGGGAGGCGACGGCGACCGCGACGGGCGACCTGATGTTGAGTGCCGCCCACAGGGCCGCGGTGGCCGCGACCACGGCGATCACGACGGAGAGCCCGACGAGCACCGGGTCGTAGCGCACGGCGCCGTGCAGCCGCAGCGCCGCCATGCCCAGGTAGTGCATGCTCGCGACGCCGAGTCCGGTGGTGAGCCCGCCCAGGACGAGCGCACGGCCCCGGTCGCGGCCGTAGCCGACGGCGAAGACGCCCGCGCCCACGACGACCATCGCGACGAGCAGACTGAGGATGGTCAGCGGCACGTTGTAGCGGATTTCCGTACCGCTGACACTGAAGCCGAGCATCGCCACGAAGTGCATCGTCCAGATGCCGGTGCCGATCGCGGAGGCCGCGGTGAGCAGCCAGTTGCGGCGCGAGCGCCCGGTGGCGCCGAGCGCCCGGACCGTGCAGCGCAGCCCCAGGGCGGCGCCTATACAGGCCATCACGTACGACAGCACGGGGGTCAGCCAGCCGAAGGCGGCGTGGTCCAGGTGTCCCATGGCCCAGGGACGCTAGTCCGGTCAGGGGCGCACAAAGGGAGCGCATTTCGAAAGGTGTTGAAATATGACACAGACAGGTACGTGACCGATCGCGTGACGCTCGAACGTGTGCACAGCGTCGCACTTCATGTCGGTGAGAGATCATGCGGGCATGAGCGACGACCACACACACGTCCAGGAGTTCTTCACGGCGCGCGCGGCCGACTGGGACGCGCGGTTCCCCGACGACGGGCCGGCCTATGCGGCGGCGGTCGGCGAACTCGGTCTGCGCGAGGGGGACCGTGTACTCGACGCGGGCTGCGGTACCGGGCGGGCGCTGCCGCCGCTGCGCGCGGCCGTGGGGCCCTCCGGAGTGGTCGTCGCAGCCGATCTGACCCCGGCCATGCTGGCGGCCGCGGTACGGGCCGGACGGCACCGCGACGGGCAGTTGCTGCTCGCCGACGTGGCTGCGCTGCCGCTGCGCTCGGAGTCGCTGGACGCCGTCCTCGGGGCGGGGCTGATCGCGCATCTGCCCAACCCCGCCGAGAATCTGCGGGAGTTGGCGCGGGTGGTGCGGCCCGGCGGCACGCTGGCGCTGTTCCATCCGATCGGCCGGGCCGCGCTCGCTGCGCGCCAAGGGCGCCGGATCACACCGGACGACCTGAGGGCGGAGGCCAATCTCCGCCCTCTGCTGGCTGCTTCCGGCTGGGACATGACCTCGTACGTCGACGAGGACGCCCGCTTCCTGGCGCTGGCCACACGGCGGGGCTGAGGTCTCAGACCATTCCGGCGACCTCGGCCGCGAAGGCGTCGGGGTTGTCGAACATGACGTTGTGCCCCGCACCGGGAACGGTCACCACCCGGACTCCGGCGGCCTCCAGCCCCTCCCTGTTCGCCAGTTCACCGCTCAGGGCCCCCTGAAGGTAGACACGGTCCGCCGTCAGGTCTTCGAGCAGGTGCCGCATCGTGGGGACCGTGCCGCGCGCAAGGCCGATCGCGGTGCGGTGCAGCGCACGCGGGTCGGCGAGCCGCATGGTCGCCGCCCAGGAGGGGCCGACTTTGTCGAGCACGCGCGCGTGGCCACCGTTTTCGACGTACTCCTCCTCCGTGTACGAGGCGATGCCGCTGCTGCCCGCCTTGACCGGTGGATACGGGTCGAGGTTCGCCTCCACGAGGACCAGCCTGGAGACGAGCTCGGGACGTCGATGGGCGAGCACGATGGCCACCGCGCCGCCCATGCTGTGCGCGACCAGCTCCGCCGCCGTGACACCGGCCTCGTCCAGGGCGGCCGCCAGCGCGTCCGCGTGGTCCTCCAGGGTGTAGCCGAAGTCCGCGGGCCGATCACTGATGCCGTGACCGGGCAGATCGACGAACAGGGTCCGGCGCCCTGCCAGTTCGGGCCGGGCCGCGATGTGGGCGTTGTAGACCGTCGAGGCCGACCCCAGTCCGTGTACGTACACCCGGGCCGGTTCAGCGCCCGTCGCCTCCGTCCAGCGGATGCGGCTTCCCTTGCCGTCGAACTCGGCCTGCCTCATCGCTCTCCCTCAGGTCTGCGTCATCGTTTCTCGTGCTCCAGGAGAATACCTCGGGTTCGATGTATAGAGGAAGCGATGTACCAAGGTAGTGATGTACACCGCTGGTGCGGCAGAATGCGGAGCATGCTTGAGCTGGCCATCCTCGGCTTTCTGTACGACGCCCCGCTGCACGGCTACGAGCTGCGCAAGCGCATCACCGCGCTGACCGGCCACGTGAAGCCCGTCGCGGAGAGCACGCTCTATCCCGCGATCAAGCGGCTGGAGAAGGCGGGGTCGCTGGCGCGGGCGACGCAGCCCGGCTCCGTGGCTGCCCCTCGTCATGTCCTGACGCTCACCGAGGAGGGGAGAAGCGAGTTGCGCCGCCGGCTCGCGGACCCCGTACAGCGCGACATCACCGACGAGAACCGCTGGTTCACGGTGCTCGCCTTCCTCAGGCATCTGGCCGACCCCGCGGCGCAGGCCGCGGTACTGCGCCGCAGGCTCGCCTTCCTGGAGGAGCCCGCGAGCTTCTTCTACGAAGGCGACCGGCCATTGCGCGCCGAAGAGCTCGACGATCCCTTCCGGCAGGGCATTCTCACGATCGCCCGGGCCACGAGCCAGGCCGAACTCACCTGGCTGCGGGCCACGATCGACTCACTCGAAGGGAAAGTTCGCGGCGCTTCACCGGACCGTCCCTCTTCTGCCGCCGGGCCTTCAACTCTACGTTGAGTAGCAGCAGGTGAACGATCAGCGATGGCAACCGCGCAGGGGGAAGGTGGCCCGATGACCGGAATGTTCGGCAGACTCCGCGAGATATGGCGCCGGAAGGCGGCCGACGGGGCCGAGGCGCAGCGGCCCGCCAAGCGGCGACCGGAGAAACGTACACACAATCTTTTCGAGGCGGCCGCGGCCTATGTGTCGGCCTGCGCGGAGGACGACCAGGAGCAGATCGACGAGGCCGCGGCCTGGGTGTCGCCCGAGGCCCTGTCGTTCGGGGTGAATGAGCTGGCCTGCCGTGCCGTCATCGCTCTGGCGCGGGAGCGCGACGAGTCGCCTCGGACGGTGGCGCGGACGCTGCTCGGCCTGCCCGCCGCCTGACCGCGGTGGACGCAGGTCGGGCGTTTCGCCCCCGTCCAGCCGGATAACTGCAGCTCCGCGTCTGTTTCGGGCTCGTGACAAGCACCTTCGGGGCGCATTATGGTGCGCCGACGAACGTAGCGATCGGGAGGCTGGGATGGCCGGGACGGACGATGGCGCCGTCGCCACCGGGGACGACGACGCGCTGTATGTGCTGACAGCGGTGCTGCTGACGCCCGCGAAGTTCCCCAGCGTGCTGGGGGACGACTACCCGGAGGCCTGCGCGGCGCTCGACCTGGCACCCCTGGCCGACGGGTACGGCCTCGTGCTCGGCCAGGATGGCGAGGGTGCACGGTGGACGGTCGTGATCGACGACGTCTCGCTGGTCGCCGTCGCCATCGCGTCCTGGGACTGCGGGATGGAGCACGAGCTGTCGCCCGACGAGCGCACGGTCGTCTCCGCGCTGCCCGGCTGGCCCCTGGACGTCGCTGTCGCGGCTCCCGGGGTGCCGGCCCCGCACGACCCCGCGCCCGAGCTCACGGAGCGGCCCGCGCTCACCCCACCGAACACCGCAACCTGGGGACCGGCCCAACGGCGGCTCGGAGCCGACGAGATCGCCCTCCAGTGGGCGATCTGGCGGGAACAGATCGACGACGGCGACTTCGTCACGTCGGAGGACGCCGCCGAGCCCGAGGACGCCCACCAGGACGAGACCGAGAGCACCGACGTCGACAGCGGCAGCGGCAAGACCCGCAGCGGTATCCGCCGGGTGCTCGCGGAGGCGCGCTCCTACGTGGACACCCCGCCGCCCCTGGGCCGCGTCCGCTCGTCCTTCGCCACCGGCGACGCCCGGACCCTGCGCGCGGACGGCCCCGGCTGGTCCATGGTCGCCCGGACCGACGACATCGCCTTCGTCCTCCTTGACGAGGAGCCCGGAGAGGTCCTGCCCGTCGGCCGGGGCCCGGAACTGCCCGGTCTCCTGGAGGCCCTCGACAAGATGGCCGTACGCCCCAGCTGACCGGTCGCGCAGCGGGGCGCTCCTCGCCCCGGACGAAGCGGGGCACGCACCCGCTCGCGGACCCTGCCGACGGCACGGTCCGCGAGCGGCGACCGAGCCGCCTCCCGCATGCCGGGAGACGCACCCGATCGGCAGCGCCTCAGCGCCCGAGTTCCTTGCGGGTGATGCGGCGCAGCCTGCGCCGCTGCGAGGGATCCAGTGTCAGGTACGCGGCCGCCGGAACTCCCACCACGATCAGGAAGGAGACCCACCAGGGCAACCAGATCAGCAGGATGAGGCCGACCGCCACACCACCTGCAGCGATCTTCGCGTTCTTCGACATGTGTCGCCTCCTTCGCGGCTGCTGCCGCTCTCTGTCCTGAAAACGGGTACGCGCTTCTCACGGTTCCAGTGCGCAACCCTGAGACATCCCTGAGGCGCTCCCCTGACTCACCCCTGAGACCCACCGCGCTCACTCACCCCCTGAGACCTTCCGCGGCTGCTCGGTCCTGAGGGATTCGCCGACCTCGTGCATGTGACGCAGGGCTTGCCGGTAGGAGTCGACGAGCCCGGTTTCCGCGTATGGGATACCCAATTCCCGACAGTGTGCGCGCACCAGCGGCTGGGCGAGCCTCAGATGGGGTCGGGGCATGCTGGGAAACAAGTGGTGCTCGATCTGGTAGTTGAGACCACCGAGGAACCAGTCGGTCAGAGCGGCACCGCGGACATTGCGGGAGGTGAGCACCTGACGGCGCAGATGGCCCCAGCGCTCGCCGTCCGGGTCGGGCATTTCCATGCCCTTGTGGTTGGGCGCGAAGGCCATGCCCAGGTGCAGGCCGAACAGTGCCTGGTGCAGAGCGGCGAAGGCCAGGGCCTTGCCGAGGGACATGGAGGCGAGCAGCAAGGTCGCATATGCCACGACGTGGGTCACCAGCAGCAGTGCCTCCACCACCCGATCACGCGGGGGCTGCCGGCGCAGGTCCTGGAAGCCGTGGACCTTCAGGGCGACGCCTTCCAGGAGAGTGAGCGGGAAGAAGAGCCAGGCCTGGTTGCGGGTGAGCCAGCGCCGGAAGCCCACTCGGACCTCGGCCTGCTCACCGGTGAAGACCAGGACGTCGGCGACGACGTCGGGATCCTTGTCGATGTGGTTCGGGTTGGCGTGGTGGCGGTTGTGCTTGTGGTTCCACCAGGAGTAGCTCAGTCCGAGGAGCAGGTTGCCGTGGACCAGGCCGATCGCACGGCCGACCCCCTTGTTGCCGGTGATCTGCGTGTGGCCCGCGTCGTGGCCTATGAAGGCCGTGCGGGCCGAGAACACGGCGAGCAGCGGGGCGAGGACGAGCGCCCACCAGGAGTTGCCGATCAGGGCGACGCCCGTCACGACCGCGGCCAGGGCCAGCGCGCTCACGGTGATCGCGCGTGCGTACCAGCCATGGCGCCGGTCCAGGAGACCCCGAGCCCTGACGGTGCGCAGGAGGGGCGCGAAGTCGCTTCCTGGGCTCTGCCCGACACCCACCCCTGGAAGGTCTTCCACGACGGCTGTGGCGGTCTGGGGCATGGCGGGTCTCCGGTTTCTCAGGCAAGGAGCTGACCTGATGAAACGTACGAACCAGCGACCCTCGGCGACCATGACGCCACCACCCGCGTCCGTACTGAGGCTTTCCCCGTCCATCGAGGGGGGTTACGTACACCCCCGGCCCGGGGAGAGCCACGTCACGGTCCGGGCATCCCCGCCCGGTGTTCGCGGTGCTGTACCCTCGGCGACTCCGACCCAGTAGTCAAATTTGAGGAATGCGCCATCGCTGTGCAGAGAATTCCTGCGGCGACGCCCGCCGAGATCTCCGAACTGGCCCTATGCTGTGCCGTGTTCATGCCCGCCGATCCGTCCCGTACCGGAAGCGTCGCTTTCTGGCGGCCCGACGGCGACGTCCCACCTGTGGTGGCGTCCGGCGCCTTCGACGACCTGACCGTGGCACTGCCCGGAGACGACGGTGTCGAGCTCGTGACCGTGCCCGCCGTCCTGCTCCCGGTGCGCGCCGCGTTGCCGGTCCTCACGCGCGCGCGTGGCGCCGCACACGCACACCGGGCGACCACTTTCTGGGGCGCGGCCTCCGTGCTCGCCCTCCAACTCGCCGCACGGGGGCTGCTGCTGCCGGGGCTGACGGCGAGCGACCACGACGCGTGGCGTGCCGGTCCGCTGCGGGCCGACGACCTGGAGCGCGTACGCGAACTCGCCGCGGCGATGCCGCCCGACGCGCACGCCGTACCGGTGGACGGCCGCGAGCCGGTGCGACTGCCCGACCCGGAGCGGTTGCTGCGAGCTTTCCTCGACGCGGTCGCCGACGCGCTGCCCCGCTCCCCCGCCGCGTCGCAGGCCGCGGGAGGTGCGGCCTTCACGGCGCCGGAGCCGCAGCATGTGCCGGAGCAACGCGCCTGGGCCGCCGACGTGGCCGCGGGGCACGACGCGGGCGTACGCGTCTCGTTGCGCGTCGAGGTCCCTGGGCTGGCGTCGGTCGGGGCGGACGAGACACGGCTCCCGTTCCGCGGGGTGCTGCAGGTGCACAGCGTGAACGACCCGGGTCTTGTCGCGGACGCCTCCGCCGTCTGGGCCGGATCGGCGGCCTTCGGCCCGCGCGCGCGGATGGACGTCCTGCTCGCCCTGCGCCGTGCGGCGCGCGCCTGGCCCCCGCTCACCCCGTTGCTCTCGGCGACCGTGCCGGACGCCGTCGAACTCGCCGACGAGGAGGTCACCGAACTCCTCGGCGAGGGCGCCCGCATGCTCGGGTCCGCCGGCGTCGACGTGCACTGGCCCAAGGAGTTGGCGCGCAAGCTGACCGCGCGCGCCGTCATCGGCCCGCCGGACGACGAGCGGAGTCCGGACAAGGTCGCGTCGGCCGTGCCCTCCTTCCTGTCCGCGGACGCGCTGCTTGCGTTCAACTGGTGGTTCGCGTTGGGCGATCAGCGACTCACACGACAGGAGCTGGACCACCTCGCGGAGGCGAACCGCCCCATGGTGCGGCTGCGCGACCAGTGGGTCCTCGTCGACCCGCAGGAGGTGCGCCGTGCCCGGGCGCAACAGGATCGCAAGGTCACGCCCGTCGAGGCGCTGAGCGCCGCTCTGACGGGTTCCACGGAGGTCGACGGCCGCAGGGTCGACGTACGGCCCACGGGGTGGCTGGCGACGCTGCGGGAGCGGCTCTCGGACCCGGAGGGACAGGAGCCGGTCGGGCAGCCCGCCGCGCTCGCCGCGACGCTGCGGGACTACCAGGTGCGGGGCCTCAACTGGCTCGCCCGCATGACCTCCTTGGGTCTGGGTGGCTGTCTGGCCGACGACATGGGCCTGGGCAAGACGATCACGCTGATCGCCCTGCATCTGCACCGGCAGACCGACATCTCGGCGGCGGGCCCCACCCTCGTGGTCTGTCCGGCCTCCCTGATGGGCAACTGGCAGCGCGAGATCGAGAAGTTCGCGCCCGGCACGCCGGTGCGCCGTTTCCACGGCTCGCGGCGCGGTCTGGAAGGCCTGGTGGACGGGGAGTTCGTGCTCACCACGTACGGCACGATGCGGCTCGACGCGCCACGACTGGCCGCGGTGCCGTGGAGCATGGTCGTCGCGGACGAGGCGCAGCACGTGAAGAACCCCTTCTCTGCGACGGCGCGGGCACTGCGCTCCGTCGGCGCACGCGCGCGCGTGGCGCTCACCGGCACGCCGGTGGAGAACAACCTCTCGGAGCTGTGGGCGATCCTCGACTGGACGACGCCGGGCCTGCTCGGGAGTCTCAGCTCCTTCCGGACGCGTTACGCGCAGGCCGTCGAAGACGCTCAGGATCCTGCAGCAGCAGAGCGGCTCACCCAGTTGGTCCGGCCGTTCCTGCTGCGGCGGCGCAAGTCGGACCCCGGTATCGCCCCCGAGCTGCCGCCGAAGACCGAGACCGACCGTGCCGTCTCGCTCACCAAGGAGCAGGCGGGTCTGTACGAGGCGGTGGTGCGTGAGACCCTCGCGGAGATCTCGGGCGCGGACAGCATGGCGCGGCGCGGTCTGATCGTGAAGCTGCTCACCGGGCTGAAGCAGATCTGCAACCACCCGGCGCAGTTCCTCAAGGAGGACCGGCCGAAGATCCCGGGCAGGTCCGGGAAGCTGGAGCTGCTGGACGAACTGCTCGACACCATCCTCTCCGAGGGAGCGAGCGTTCTGGTCTTCACGCAGTACGTGCGGATGGCGCGCCTCATCGAGCGCCATCTCGCGGTGCGCGGCGTCGCGACGCAGTTCCTGCACGGCGGGACGCCCGTCCATGAGCGCGAGGCGATGGTGGAGCGCTTCCAGGAGGGCGAAATCCCCGTCTTCCTGTTGTCGTTGAAGGCCGCGGGCACGGGCCTGAACCTGACGCGGGCCGAGCACGTCGTGCACTACGACCGCTGGTGGAACCCGGCCGTCGAGGCGCAGGCCACGGACCGCGCGTACCGCATCGGCCAGACCCGGCCCGTGCAGGTGCACCGACTGATCGCCGAGGGGACCATCGAGGACCGCATCGCCGAGATGCTGCGGCGCAAGCAGCAGTTGGCCGACGCGGTCCTCGGCGCCGGAGAGGCGGCGCTCACGGAGCTGACCGACGCCGAACTGGCCGACCTGGTGGAGCTGCGAGGGGACGCACGATGACGGATGGGAACGAGGAGCGTACGTTCGCGGCGCTGCCGCCCGCACAGGGGCAGGGCTTCGCGCAGACGTGGTGGGGCCGGGCCTGGCTGAAGGCGCTGGAGGACGCGGCGCTGGACTCGGAGCAGGTGAAGACGGGCCGCCGACTCGCGCGTACGGGGGCGGTGGGCGCCGTGTCGGTGCGGCCGGGGCGCGTCACCGCCGTCGTTCGGGACCGGGACGGCACCGCGCACCGCTCGGACGTGCTGCTTCAAGAACTGTCCGAGGAGCAGTGGGACCGTTTCCTGGACATGGCCGTCGAACGGGCCGGGCATGTCGCGGCGCTGCTCGACCGCGAGATGCCCCCGCATCTGGTGGAGGACGCGGCGGCGTCGGGAGTCGAGCTGCTTCCGGGTTTGGGTGACTTGGAGGCCGAGTGCGACTGCGGGGCCTGGGACCACTGCGGGCACACCGCGGCGCTCTGCTACCAGATGGCGCGGCTGCTCGACCAGGATCCGTTCGCCCTGCTGCTGATGCGCGGGCGCACCGAACGCACGTTGCTGGACGAGCTTCAGTCGCGCGGCAGCGCGACCGCGAAGCATCGGCCGGACGCCCCGGAACCCACTCAGCAGGGCGTGGACGCCAGCGAGGCGTACGCGGCCGGGGACATCCTGCCGCCCCTGCCCGCTCCTCCGATACTGCCCGAGGTACCCGGTCGACCGCCCTCCCTGGACACCGAGGCCGCGCCCGCGCCCGGCGTCGACCCGGCCGCCCTGGAGTTCCTCGCTACCGCGACCGCGGCCGAGGCGCACCGGCTGCTCGCCGAGGCGCTCAGACCGACTCACGGGCAGGAAGCACCGGCGGCGGAGTTGACGGTTGAGCAGGACGCGGTACGGCTTGCGGCGGTGGCCCCCGAGGGTGCGATCGTCGAGCGGCTGGCCGACGGATCGGGGCGCGACCGGCAGGAACTGGCGCTCGCCGTACGCGCCTGGCACCACGGGGGTGTGGTCGCGCTGGCCGTGCTGGAGGACGAGTGGGCCGTGGAGGCGGAGGCACTTGCACGCGCGCGTGCCGCCCTGGAGGCGGGCTGGGACGAGGACGAGCGGCCACGACTGCGGGCCACCCGCAACCGCTGGACCGCCGTCGGCGTACCTGCCCAGCTGCGTCTGGGGCGTGACGGCCGATGGTGGCCGTACCGCAAGGAGCGGGGCCGTTGGACCCCCGCGGGGCCGGCGGCAGGGGATCCGGCCACCGCCTTCGCGACGGCGCAGGGAGACCCGGGCGGCGACCCGATGAGTGGTTGACTCCCCACGTTCACCTCGAAGTCGTACGACGTTCGGCGCAGCGGCCAACTCTGGCCGCTGTCAACGAACTTGTGCCTCAGGAGGCCCGATGTCCCCGCATGCCGTCGGCCGGCGCCACGTCCACCGAACCGTCGCAGCGGGTGTACCGCTCGCGATGCTGGCCGCCCTCGTGGCGGTCGGCACCGCGCATGCTCAGGGCCATCCGTCGCAGCCGAGGGTCACGCGCACCGCGACCCTCGGCGACATCCCCCTGGGCACGTTCAGCAACGCGCTGCTGCCCGGCACGGTGGGCGACGACCGGGGCGTGGACCTCGGTGGGATCGGCAGCGACATCTACCCGGCCGGGCGCCGGGGCGAGTTCTGGACGGTCACCGACCGCGGCCCCAATGGGCAGATCAAGGTCGACGGCAAGAAGCGCCGCACGTTCCCGGTGCCCGGCTTCGACCCGGCGATCGTGAAGATCAGGGTGTCCGGTGACACCGTGAAGGTGCTGGACGCGCTCCCGATCACCACGTCCTCCGGGAAGCCCGTCACCGGGCTGTCCAACCAGGCGGGGCGTGACGAGGCGCCGTACTCCTATGACGCGCAGACCCCCCTCACGTACAACCCGAACGGCGTGGACACCGAAGGCATCGTCCGTTCCGCGGACGGCAGTTTCTGGCTCATCGACGAGTACGGTCCCTCGTTGATCCATGTCTCCGCGCGCGGGAAGGTGCTCACGCGCTACGTGCCCAAGGGGCTGAACCTGACCGGCACCGACTACCCGGTGGTCGAGGCGCTGCCTGCCGTCCTGCTGCACCGGAAGATCAATCGCGGCTTCGAGGGGCTCGCCCAGCTTCCGGGCGGCGACCTGGTGATGGCCGTGCAGAGCCCGCTCTCGGTGCCGGACGGCGACGCGGGGGACGCGTCGCGCACGACGCGGCTGCTGCGCTTCTCCCCGAAGAAGCGGGCCGTCACCGCCGAGTACGCCTACCGCTTCGACCCGGTGAACGTGGTCGACCCCAGCGAGGACGACACCTCAGAGCTGAAGATCTCCTCCGTGGTGGCCGTCGGCCGTGATCGGCTGCTGGTGGAGGAACGCACGGACAAGGCGGCGCGGTTGCAGGTGGTGGAGCTCACGCGCAGCGCGAACATCCTCGGCGGCCCCTGGGACAGCGACACGACGTCCCCCTCTCTGGAACAGCTCGACGATCCGGCCGCCTCCGGCGTCCCGGTGCTCGCCAAGCATCTGGTCGTGGACCTGGGAACGGTCGCGGGGGTACCCGGAAAGATCGAGGGCATCGCGCGCGTGGACCACGACACACTCGCACTGATCAACGACAACGACTTCGGGATGACCGACGGGGCGGGTGCCTTCGACGCGCAGGGCCGCCTGGTGGACAGCGGTATCGAGACGACGGTCACGTACGTACGGCTGCCGCACGGGATCTGATCTCAGGACCCCTTTGCGTCGGGCACGCGTGCGTGAGTTGCGAAACAGCGTCCACGCGCGCGTGCCCATCGCCTCAGCGGCTTACGGCAGCGTGCCGTTCTCCTAGGTCGGCAGGAGCGACTGCAGGTCGCTCGGCAGGATGCTGCGCAGATCGCTCGGCAGCTCCGAGGGCAAGGACGAAGGCAGGGACGAAGGCAGCTCGCTGGGCAGCTCGGACGGAATGCTCAGCGACGGGGACGACGATCCCTGAGTGCCGCCACTCTCGGTCGACCCCTTCTTGTCGGGCGTGTCGCTGCCGCCGCGGGTCATCAGCACCGCGGCGACGACAGCCACGATGACCACGAGCGCGGCGAGCGCGAGGAACAGCGGGGTACGGCGCCGCCCCCCACCGGGGCCTCCCGGACCACCGGGAGATCCAGAGGGAGGCTCGGGACCGTCACCCCCCGGAGGGGGACCGTAGCCCTCGAAAGGGGGACCTTGGTCTCCCGGAGGAGGCCCATAGCCTCCGGGCGGCGGGCCGAAGCCACCGTTTCCCGGAGGGGGTGTGTTTCCTGGCGGCCGGGGAGGCTGGGGCGGTAAGGGCGGGGTGGCCATAGCGTCAAGACTCGCCTCGAACCGGTCATGGGGCGACCCCTGTGCCGAAGTTGATACGGACTCATGCCGTGGATCGCATGATTCCGGAGCATTCCCCGCCGGGGCCGCGCAGCAAAAGGTGAGGCCCGGCCCGCCAGAATACGGGCCAGACCTCACCAGGGCACGATCAGCCCCGCGCGCCCAGCAGGTGGTCCATGGCGAGCTGGTCCAGCCGCTCGAAGGCCATCCCACGCGCGGCGGCCGCCTCCACGTCGAACTCCTCGAAGGCCGCACGGTCCGCGAGCAGCCCCGTCAGGCCGTCCGCCGCGGTGGGCTGCGCCAGTTCGTCGAGGCGCGACGCGCGCAGCGCCTCCTGGACCTCGGGGTCGGCACGGAAGGCGGACGTACGCTCCCGCAGGATCAGGTAGTTGCGCATGCAGCCCGCGGCCGACGCCCACACCCCGTCGAAGTCCTCGGTCCGCGGGGGCTTGAAGTCGAAGTGCTTCGGCCCCGCGTACCCGGCGCTCTCCAGGAGGTCGACCAGCCAGAACGCGGAGCGCAGGTCACCGGCGCCGAAGCGCAGGTCCTGGTCGTACTTGATGCCGGACTGCCCGTTGAGGTCGATGTGGAAGAGCTTGCCGGCCCACAGGGCCTGCGCGATGCCGTGCGGGAAGTTCAGCCCGGCCATCTGCTCGTGACCCACCTCGGGGTTGACGCCGTACATTTCCGGGCGCTCCAGGCGCTCGATGAAGGCGAGCGCGTGGCCGACGGTGGGAAGCAGGATGTCGCCGCGTGGCTCGTTCGGCTTCGGCTCGATCGCGAACTTGAGGTCGTAACCCTGGGAGATCACGTACTCGCCGAGGAGGTCGAAGGCCTCCTTCATGCGGTCGAGCGCGACGCGCACGTCCTTGGCGGCGCCGGACTCGGCACCCTCACGGCCGCCCCAGGCGACATACGTCTGCGCGCCGAGTTCGACCGCGAGGTCGATGTTGCGGATCGTCTTGCGCAGCGCGTAGCGACGCACGTCCCTGTCGTTCGCGGTGAACGCGCCGTCCTTGAAGACGGGGTGCGTGAACAGGTTGGTGGTGGCCATCGGCACCCGCATGCCGGTCGCGTCCAGGGCCTGGCGGAAGCGCTTGATGTGCGACTCACGCTCGCTGTCCGAGGACCCGAAGGGAATCAGGTCGTCGTCGTGGAAGGTCACACCGTGGGCGCCGAGCTCGGCCAGGCGCTGCACCGACTCGACCGGGTCCAGGGCGCGCCGGGTGGCGTCGCCGAACGGGTCCCTTCCCTGCCAGCCGACGGTCCACAGGCCGAAGGTGAACCTGTCCTCGGGGGTGGGCTGGTAGTTCATGCCGCGGCTCCTTGCTAGCTCCGACTATTTCGTCATGGCGGTTAACAAATTAGTATGCGGAGGCATCTCTGGGAAGAGACGAAATGCGAAACCTGGGCCACACCGGTCCGCAAGCCCCACCATCAGGACAGATCCCGCGGAGCCGCGGAAGAGGGAGAGCCCGATGTCAGCAGCCGAGGGTCCGCTCGTCGTCGGGGTGGACACATCCACCCAGTCCACCAAGGCCCTGGTCGTCGACGCGTCGACCGGACAGGTGGTGGCGAGCGGGCAGGCACCGCACACCGTCTCCACCGGGGCGGGCCGCGAGAGCGACCCGCGGCAGTGGTGGGACGCGCTCCGCGAGGCGCTGCACCAGTGCGGCGAGGCGGCCCACGAGGCCGCCGCGGTGTCGATCGGCGGCCAGCAGCACGGGCTCGTCACCCTCGACGCCCAGGGCGATCCCGTACGCCCGGCCTTGCTGTGGAACGACGTACGCTCGGCGCCACAGGCCCGTCGGTTGGTCGAGGAGCTGGGCGGCCCTAAGGCCTGGGCCGAACGCACGGGCAGCGTGCCCGGCCCCTCCTTCACGGTCACGAAGTGGGCCTGGCTGGCCGAGCACGAACCCGACGCCGTCCGCGCGACCGCGGCAGTACGGCTGCCCCACGACTACCTCACCGAACGCCTCACGGGAGAGGGCACGACCGATCGCGGCGATGCCTCCGGTACCGGCTGGTGGGCGTCCGGTACGGAGAGGTACGACGAAGAGGTCCTCGCGCACGTCGGACTCGACCCGGCGCTGCTCCCCCGCATCGCCCGGCCCGGTGAGGTGGCCGGAACCGTGCACGCCCGCGATGAGCTGCCCTTCTCCAGGGGCACGCTGGTCGCCGCCGGCACCGGCGACAACGCCGCCGCCGCGCTCGGCCTCGGACTGCGTCCCGGCACCGCCGTACTGAGCCTCGGCACCTCCGGCACGGTGTACGCCGTCTCGACGCGGCGCTCCGCCGACCCGACCGGCACCGTCGCGGGCTTCGCCGACGCACGCGGCGACTGGCTTCCACTGGCCTGCACCTTGAACTGCACACTCGCCGTCGATCGTGTCGCCGCGCTGCTGGGCCTCGATCGCGAGGCCGTCGAACCGGGCGCCGGCGTGACGCTGCTTCCCTACCTGGACGGTGAGCGCACCCCGAACCTGCCCCATGCCTCGGGGCTGCTGCACGGCCTCAGGCACGACACGACGGGCGGGCAGCTGCTGCAGGCGGCGTACGACGGCGCGGTCCACTCCCTCCTCGGCGCCCTCGACCTGGTGCTCGACCCGGACGCGGACCGCTCCGCGCCGCTGCTGCTCATCGGCGGGGGCGCCCGGGGAACAGCCTGGCAGCAGACCGTACGCCGGCTGTCGGGACGTCCGGTCCAGGTGCCCGAGGCCAAGGAACTGGTCGCGCTGGGCGCCGCCGCGCAGGCCGCGGGCCTGCTGACCGGCGAGGACCCGGCCGCGGTGGCCCGCCGCTGGGGAACGGCCCACGGGCCGGTGCTCGAAGCCGTGGACCGGGACGAGGAGACGCTCGCCAGGATCGCCGGGGTACTCTCCGACGCGGCCCCGCTCCTGGAACGGGAACCGAACAAGGACTGAGCGAGCACGGACGAGGACAGCCCTTTGGGGAACGGCCGGACGAGGACTGACGGAGGCATGACCGCACCACTGCACGAGGCCCACCCGACCGGTTCCGGCCGTCGACTGCCCGACACCCAACAGGGCATGCGCCGCCGCAACCTCTCCCGTGTCATGCACACCGTGAGCGCGGAGGGGCCGCTGTCGCGTGCCGCCGTCGCCTCGCACATCGGTCTGACGCGGGCGGCGGTCTCGACACTGGTGGACGAACTGATCCGCTCGGGGCTCCTCGAAGAGCTGGGCCCCGAGCGGCCCGGACGGGTGGGGCGACCGGGCTCGGCACTCGCCGTCAGCAGGCACGGCCCCGCCGGGATAGGCGCGGAGGTGGGGGTCGACCATCTGGCGGTGTGCGCCGTCGATCTGCGCGGTGACGTACGGGCACGGGCGGTGCGGCACGGCACGAACCGCGGGCGGCCGCCCGAGCCGGTGCTCCAGGAGCTGACCGCGCTGGTGCGGCAGGTCGTCGCCGAGGCCGAACGGGAGGGGCTGTGGCCCGCGGGCCTCGCTGTCGCGGTGCCCGGCCTGGTGGCCCGCGACGACCGAACCGTGGTCCGTGCCCCCAACCTCGACTGGAATGACACGGATCTCGGCGCGCTGTTGCCCGGGGACCTCCCGCTGACCGTGGACAACGAAGCCAACTTCGGCGGTCTGGCGGAACTCTGGCTCGGCGATGCCACCCCACGTGACTTCCTGCATGTCTCCGCGGAGATCGGCATCGGTGCGGCCGTGGTCGTGGACGGACGGTTGCTCCGCGGAACCCGCGGTTTCGCGGGCGAGCTGGGGCATGTACCGGTGTGGCCGGACGGGCCTCCTTGCCCGTGCGGCGGACGGGGTTGCCTCGAGCAGTACGCGGGTGAGGAGGCCGTGCTGCGCGCGGCCGGTCTGGAGCCGCGTGAGGACCGGGTCGGGCTGCTGGCCGAGCGTGCCGCCCAGGGCGATGCGGAGGTACGGCGTGCCCTGCGCGACGCCGGGACCGCGCTCGGTATCGCGCTCACGGGCGCGGTCAACCTCCTCGATCCGGAGACGGTCGTGCTGGGTGGAGCGCTGTCCGGTCTCGCACCGTGGCTGCTGCCTTCTCTGGAGGGCGAGTTGGCGCGGCGCACGGCGGGCCCCGCCTGTGCCGTGTCCGTGTCACCCCTGGGGCCCGAGGGGCCACTGCTGGGGGCCGCCCACTCGGTGGTGCGGGCGGTGCTCGACGATCCGGCGGGGTTCGCGGAGCGGGCGTAGAGCGGTCATCGCGGTCATGACGGCCATCGCGGCTATCGCGGTCATCGCAGTCGACGCGGTCGACGGCGCGGTACTCAGGGTCCCTTTCCCCCTCACGGGTGACCGAGTTGTCCACAGTCCCGGAGTTGTCCACCGCCGAACGCCGTGCCCTCCCGCCCAACCGGCAAGCGCCGTACCGTAATTCACGCGAGGCGCAGCCGTCGGGCCGATGGCTGGTCGTCCGGACGAATCGGGGGATCGGGGGGTTCAGATGTCGGGGGAGACGGTTCCAGGGCTGCGGCGCGAGGCTGTTGGGCTGCGGGAGGTCCTGTTCCAGAGCGTCACAGCCATGGCGCCGGCCGCGGCGGTCGCCGCGTCCATTCCGTCGGGCGCGGCCTTCGCGGGCGGCAGTCTGCCCCTATCCGTGCTGATAGCCCTCGTCGCCTGCCTCTTCACCGCGTCCTGTGTGGCCGAGCTGGCACGACAGTTGCCCACCGCGGGCTCGGTGGCCACGTACGCGGCCCAGGGACTGCACCCGGCCGTGGGGTTCCTCGTCGGCTGGGGCTATGTGTTCGTCGAGGCGCTGGTGCCACCGCTGCTGCTCCTGCAACTCGGCTTCACCACGGCGGGCACACTCCACCAGGAGTGGTCCTCCTACCCGGACGACCTGTGGTGGCCGTGGTCGCTCGCGGGCGCGGCGATCATCGCGGTCGCCGGATACTTCGGAGTGCGCGCCTCGGCCCGCTTCGGCACCGTCCTCGGCGTCTTCGAGGTGCTGGTCTTCCTCGTCTTCGCGATATGGCTGATCGTCAAGGCCGGGGGCGACAACACGCTCTCGGTGTTCGGGACCTCTCACACGGCCGAGGGATACGAAGGCGTCAGTGGTGTGTTCGCGGGATCGGTCTACACGGTGCTGGCCTTCGCCGGATTCGAGGCGGCGGCACCGCTCGCCGAGGAGACGAAGGATCCCCGCCGGACCATGCACCGCGCGGTCCTCGGCGCGGCGCTGGGGATCGGTCTCTTCTACGTCCTCACCACGTACGCCATATCGGTGCACTTCGGCCCCGAGCGCTTCGGGGACTTCGGGGCCTCCGGCGCGGCGTCCTGGGAAGGCGTGGCCCGCGCTTCCTTCGGACTGTTCTGGGTCCTGGTGTTCCTGGCGGTCGTCAACTCCACGATCGCCAACGCCAACGCCTGCGCGACGGTCTCCACCCGCACGGCCTTCGCCCTGGCCCGGATCAAGGTGTTCCCGCGGCTCTTCGCGCACGTGCATCCGAGGCACCGCTCCCCCGTCGCCGGCGTCGCCGCGCAGTGCGGCGTGGCGGTCGCGGCTGTGCTGGGCCTCGGTCTGTACTACGACCCCGTCACGGCGTTCCTGCTGCTCGCGACAGTGATCGTCACGGTCGTCATCGGCGTGTACATCGTGGTGAATCTCGCCTGTGCGGGCTACTTCCTGCGCCGCAGACGAGAGTTGTTCAAACCGGTGCGGCATCTGCTCTTCCCTCTGCTGGGCATCGTCGCCTTCGTGCCCGCGCTGCTGACGGCCGCGGGCCTGCCCGTCTTCGACTTCGTTTCGAAGCTCACCGCGCCCGTTTCGTATGCGGGACCGGTTGTCGGAGTCTGGATGGCGGTCGGGGTCGTGGTATTGATCGTCCTGTCGCGCCGCCATCCCGGGCGCCTAGCCGAGACCGCCCGTGTCCACCTCGACGAGACCTCGCCCCCCGAGTCCCCCGACCTTCGGCAGAACGGAGCCGTGCAGCCATGAGTGACCCCCGCATCCTGACCGTGCGCCCCGAACCGGGCGAGTACGCCTGGACGTTCGGTGGCGTACCGCCCGTGGCACGCATCGCGCCGGGCACCGTCCTCGATCTGTACACGGAGGACTGCTTCGCCGGGCGGGTGCGCTCGGAGAAGGACCTGGTGTCCGAGGTGTGCGAGTTCCCGTTCCTCAATCCGCAGACCGGCCCCTTCCATGTGGACGGCGCGGAGCCGGGCGACACCGTGGCGGTGCACTTCGTGTCGATCGAGCCCGCTCGCGACTGGGCGGCCTCGACGACTGTCCCGCTGTTCGGCGCGCTCACCTCCACGCACACCACGGCCACGCTGCAGCCTCCGCTGCCGGAGACCGTGTGGATCTGGCAGCTCGACCGGGAGCGGCGCACCGCCCTGTTCAGCGCCCGGGACAACGACATCCGGATCGAGTTGCCCATGGACCCGATGCACGGCACGGTCGGAGTGGCGCCCGCGAACCTCGAGGTGCGCTCCGCGCTGGTGCCCGACGCGCACGGCGGGAACATGGACACTCCGGAGATGCGGGCCGGCGTCACCTGTTTCCTCGGGGTGAACGTCGAGGGCGCCCTGTTGAGCCTCGGTGACGGGCATGCCCGGCAGGGCGAGGGCGAGACATGTGGTGTGGCCGTCGAATGCGCGATGAACACGGTGGTGATCGTCGAGTTGCTCAAGGGAGTCGCCACCCCTTGGCCGCGCATCGAGTCCGACACGCACATCATCTCGACCGGCTCGGCACGCCCGCTGGAGGACGCGTTCCGCATATCGCAGCTCGACCTGGTGCAGTGGTTGGCGCGCGACTACGGGTTCAGCGAACTGGACGCCTACCAGTTCGCGACCCAGGCGGTGGAATCGCCGCTCGCCAACGTCTGCGACACCAACTACACGTGCGTCGCCAAGATCCGCAAGGAGTGGCTGCCCGCGCGCGAGACACACCGCGGCCTGCACGCGCGACTGCGTGACACCGCCGCGACGCTGCGCCGCTGAGCGCGGCTGACCCTCGTCCCCCCATCACCGAAAGGCAACTCCCCCATGGAACGGGCCAGATCGTTCCCGAGCCGGCGACGCCTGCTCAAGGGCGGCGCCGCCCTCGCCGCCCTCCCCTACGCGTTACTTCCCGGTGCGCAGGCGACGGCGGAGACGGCGGTGGTCGACTATCCGCTCGCCGAATGGGCAGCGGCGAGCACCTCGAACTACACGGCGTCCGGTCGGCCGACGGCCTATCCGCTCGACTACGTGGTCATTCACGTCACGCAGGAGACCTGTCCCAGAACCGTGGCCATCTTCCAGAACCCCCAGAAGAAGGTGTCCGCGCACTACCTCGTGCGATCAGCCGACGGGCATGTCGCCCAGTGTGTCAGGGAGCGCGACATCGCCTGGCACGCGGGGAACTGGGACTACAACACCCGCAGCATCGGCATCGAACACGAGGGCTGGGTGGACCGGCCCGCCTATTTCACCAACGCGCTCTACGAGGAGTCCGCCAAGCTGACCGCCGCGATCTGCGCGAAGCACGGCATCCCCAAGGACCGGGCTCACATCATCGGCCACTATGAGGTACCGGGCACCGACCACACGGATCCGGGGCCGAACTGGGACTGGACGCGGTACATAAAGCTCGTCAACTTCGCCTGACGGAGCGTCCGCCGCAGCCCCCGACGACCCACGCCCATGTGAGCGCCACGTGAGGAGCTCCGTCACGGCGCTTGTCCGCGCCCGCACCGGGAGTGACGATGGTCTCAGCCGCATCGCCTACCGGGAGGCCGAGTTGACCGAACCGTGGGTGGCCCTCGAACCAGGAGCCGATCCCGTCGAGCGGGTGCGGATACTGCGCCGCGCGCACGAGGCGTTCACCGAGGCGGGCACGGTGCCGCGACCGGTGCGCTCCGTGGTGGCCGATTCATGGCGGCGATCGGCACGGGCCGGTGTCGCACCGGACGGCACGGCACACGTGGAACTCACGGACGGCGACCTGGGCTCCTACCGGTCGGAGCATCCGCTGGCCCGGGTGATGCCGCTCTTCCGGGAGCTCATGGGGACGTTCGCGGCGGACGGCGAGCACCTTCTCGCGGTGTGCGACGCGCAGGGCCGGCTGTTGTGGGTCGAGGGACATCCGGCGACGCGGCGGCAGGCTGGGCGGATGAACTTCGTACCGGGCGCGCGGTGGTCGGAGACCTCGGTCGGCACCAACGCGCCGGGAACGGCGGTCGCCGTGGACCGACCGGTGCAGGTGTTCGCGGCCGAGCACTTCATCCGCCGGGTTCAGCCCTGGACGTGCGCCGCGGCGCCGGTGCACGATCCGCGCACCGGGCGGGTGCTCGGCGCGGTGGACATCACGGGCGGGGACGGGCTCGCCCATCCGCACAGTCTCGGTTTCGTGCAGGCGGTGGCGCGGGCCGCCGAGTCCCAGTTGGCACTGCTCGCACCGGCGGAAGCAGCTGCCGACACGGTCGAACTGACCGCGCTCGGCCGCGACGAGGCCCAACTGGTCGCGGGCGGCCGGAAGGTCAGGCTCAGCCGCAGGCACAGCGAGATCCTGGTGCTGCTGGCAAGACACCCGGAGGGGCTCTCGGGCGACGAGTTGCTGTGCGCGCTGTACGAGGACGAGTCGGTGACGCCGGTGACCCTGCGCGCCGAGCTGACCCGACTGCGCCGGCTGCTCGGCCCCGGGCTGCTGGGCTCGCGGCCCTACCGGCTCACGGCGCCGGTCGAGTCCGACGTGGCGGTCGTCGAACGGCGGCTCGCTACGGGTGCGGTCACGGCGGCCGCGGCGGCGTACGCCGGTCCGCTGCTGCCGGGTTCGGGGGCCCCGGCCGTGGTGCGGTTGCGGCGCCGCCTCGCCGACGAGCTGCGTACGGCGCTCCTCGCGCGTCGCGACCCCGACCTGTTGGCGGACTGGGCGCGCGCCCCATGGGGCGAGGACGACCTCGACGTCTGGCGGGCGCTGGCCGCCGTACGCCCGACGACGACGGTGCGGGCCCGGCTGGAGGAGTTGGAGCGCGAACAGGCCGCGCCACCGGGCCGACCGTACCCCGCGGCGCTCGCGGCGCGGCGTCGGTCGGTTGCCGGGCAGGGCCGACCTGCTTCGTCCGCAACGTCGTTGCAACGTCCGCGCTCCTAGCCTCGCGGCGAGAGCTGTCCAACGGCGGGCAGCGCTTCTCCGGGAGGCAGACCAGCATGACCCGTTACGCGGCGCCCGGCACCGAGGGCGCGATCGTCTCCTACCAGGCGCGTTACGACCACTTCATCGGCGGCGAGTACGTGCCGCCGGCTCGTGGGCAGTACTTCGAGAACCCGAGTCCGGTGAACGGACAGCCGTTCACGGAGGTCGCGCGGGGCACCGCCGAGGACGTGGAACGCGCGCTGGACGCGGCGCACGCGGCCGCGCCCGGCTGGGGCCGCACCTCCGTCACCGCGCGAGGCGACATCCTGCTGAAGATCGCCGACCGGATGGAGGCGAACCTGGAGAAGCTGGCGGTCGCCGAGAGCTGGGAGAACGGCAAGCCGGTCCGCGAGACCCTGGCCGCCGACATCCCGCTGGCCATCGACCACTTCCGTTACTTCGCGGGGGCGATCCGCGCCCAGGAGGGTTCGCTCGGCGAGGTCGACGACGACACCGTCGCGTACCACTTCCACGAGCCGCTCGGGGTCGTCGCGCAGATCATTCCCTGGAACTTCCCGATCCTGATGGCGGTCTGGAAGCTCGCCCCGGCGCTGGCCGCGGGCAACGCGGTCGTCATCAAGCCCGCCGAGCAGACCCCGGCGTCCCTTCACTACTGGATGAGCCTGATCGCGGACCTGCTGCCGCCGGGCGTCGTCAACATCGTCAACGGCTTCGGCGTGGAGGCGGGCAAGCCGCTCGCGTCCAGCCCGCGGGTGGCGAAGGTGGCGTTCACGGGTGAGACCACGACCGGGCGGCTGATCATGCAGTACGCCTCGGAGAACATCAAGCCGGTCACGCTGGAACTCGGCGGCAAGTCCCCGAACATCTTCTTCGACGACGTCTGGGCGCAGAACGACGACTTCCGGGACAAGGCGCTCGAGGGCTTCACGATGTTCGCCCTCAACCAGGGCGAGGTCTGCACCTGCCCGTCACGGGCGCTCGTCCAGCGCGGTCACTACGGCGAGTTCATGGAGGCGGCGGTCGCCCGCACCGAGCTGATCAAGCCGGGCCACCCGCTCGACACCGACACGATGATCGGCGCGCAGGCCTCCAACGACCAGTTGGAGAAGATCCTCTCCTACCTGGACATCGGTCGGCAGGAGGGCGCCAGGATCCTCACCGGTGGCGAACGTGTCGAGTACGACGGTGAGTTGAAGGGCGGCTACTACGTCCAGCCGACGATCTTCGAGGGTGACAACCGGATGCGGATCTTCCAGGAGGAGATCTTCGGCCCGGTCGTCTCGGTCACGTCGTTCGACGACTTCGACGACGCCATCAAGACCGCCAACGACACGCTGTACGGCCTCGGGGCCGGCGTATGGACGCGCGATATCAACACCGCGTACCGGGCGGGCCGTGCGATCCAGGCGGGCCGGGTGTGGACGAACTGCTACCACGCCTACCCCGCGCACGCGGCGTTCGGCGGCTACAAGCAGTCCGGGATCGGCCGCGAGACGCACAAGATGATGCTGGAGCACTACCAGCAGACCAAGAATCTTCTGGTGTCGTACTCGCCGAAGAAGCTGGGCTTCTTCTAGGCGCCCGAAGAAAGGCGCCTGACCTGGGTTTTCACCCGTCAGGCGCCTTTCGCTCCGCCCGCTCTCGACCGAGCCCGGCACAGCCGGCGCGCCAACTCCCCATTCCACCCTCAGCCGTACCCCTCCTGACCAATGCCTCCGGACCAGTCACGGACCTGACCGCCGGTTCAGCAGTGCGTCGCGCGTGCCGCGCGACGCTTGAGCGAGCGCACCTCGTGGGGCTAGGTCGCTGCCTGCCGGGCATCCGGCCGATGACGGTCGGAGAGCTCTCCCGCCCTTCCGTGTGCCGGTCAAGATCCTGCACGGATCGACCGGCGGTGGCTGAACCACACACTCGTCGGCGATGACCTGAAGGTGACATATGCGGCATATGTGACAGTATGGTATGCGTGCCATTTAGTGCTGGCGAGAACTTCTTTGCTGAACCCTCGACTGGGAGGGTTCAGACAGGCGAGAGGAGTACATCATGATCGCCAAGCTGCTCGGCAAACTGTCCTTCACCCGCCACTACGGTGCGTACGGGGAACACGAATGGGACGGGTACGCCGGCGACGACCGGGCCTGACCGCACTGCCGACGGGCGCCCCCGGGCGTCCGTCGGTTCTCAGCCACGCTGCCGACGATATCGACCTGGACAGGTACCAGAGTCAGGGACGATCTCATGGGCCGAATGAATGAGCCGCCGCTGTTGCCCGAAGGCAGTTTCGCGGCCTGGAGCCGCGACCGGCTGGCGGTGGCACGCCGTGGCGCTGACGAGTGCGGGGACGTCTGGCAGCTGGAGCCGGGTGTCTACGTGGCCGCTACGGCCGGACCGTGTGAAGCGGTCCTGCACCGCGCTCAGGACTTCCCCAAGGCATCCTCGCCTCTCTTCCCGCCGTTGAAGGGGCCGAGTGGAACACCGACGCCTGAGGAGCGTGCCCACGCTCACGCCGCCCGCATGCGCGGGCTGCGCCCGCAGGCGGTTGCAGCCCGCATCGGTGAGATCGCGCCCCTGACCGCTCGATTTGCTGACCAGTGGCCCACGGGCCGGGACGTCGAGATTCTGCCCCCGGTCCGGCACGCCCTGGCAGACGTCGGCTTGCGCTACCTCTTCTCCGAAGACGCCCCCACCCTGCTGCCCTTTGCCTCACAGCTCTTCCTGGCCCGAGAGGTGCTCGTAAGCCCCTCGCGCTGGGTATGGCCGCGCTGGATCCCCACACCGGCGCGGCGGTTCCGTACACGGCAGCAAGTCGCCTTTACCAACGCTTTGCAGCCCATCATCCGCCGGCGCCGTTCATCGGGCCGGCTCGGTGACGACCTGCTGGGACAGATGCTCCGGCCCTCCTCCCGCTACGGCCTGCTGCCGGAAGAGGCCATCCTCGACACTCTCCCCGGAATCACCGTCGCCACCTTCGAGGCACCTTCCCGAGCAGCCGGATGGATCCTGCTCCACCTGGCCCGGCACCCCCAGGCAGCGGGCCGCGTCGCGGCCGAAGCCGACGTGCTGCCCGCGGACCCTGCCGCGACGACCAGCGCCCACCTCGACAGCCTGCAATACACCCAGGCACTGGTACGCGAGGTGCTGCGACTGCACCCCCCGAGCTGGCTACTGACCCGGCGCGCCACGCGACAGACTCAGCTCGCCGACTACACCATCGATGCCGGGTCCACCGTTCTCGTCTGCCCCTACACCGCCCACCGCGACGCACGGGAACACTCCGAGCCGGACCGGTTCCAGCCCGAGCGCTGGCTCGATGATTCGGGCTCGCCGGCGAAACCCGGGGTCTTCCTCTCCTTCGGTACCGGGCCCCACGGCTGCGAGGGAGCCGCTCTGGCCATGGCGATGCTGACGCTCCTGACCGCGCAGACCGCCCGCCGCTACCACGTGAGCGAGCCGCCCGGACCGGAACCCAGCTACCAGGTCACCACCTTCGTAGGTCTCGCAACGGTCGGCTTGCGCCTGCGTGCCACCGTGCGCGGCTGAGGGCAGTCCTGCGCGCGAGGCCGAGAGGCACGCCGAGGCAGGTGTTGCCCGCGGTGCACTGACTCACCGCTGATCGGCGTCCTCGTACCGGGCCTCGTGCCGACGCTGGTCGGCCCGCACCGTGAGCTGTCGGCTCATGAGAAACCGGGGGCGGAGCCGGTGAAGACCCACAAGGCGGCTGTGTACCACAGCAGCGCGATGGCGGCGACCAGAACGCCGCCGGCGGCCGGAAGCGCCCAACCGGGCAGTCGGCGGCTGCGTACCACCAGCACCTTGGCGACGAACGCGCCGTACAGGACGCAGCCAGCGATGGAGTGCACCGCCACTCGGCTGCTCGTGAACTCAACTCCGTAGGCGGTGACGCAGTGGTAGGAGATGGGCAGCGAGAGCAGAAAGGCAAGGAGGCCGATGAGCCGGTGTGTGGGGGGCACCCGGTGCGGCGCGGCCCCCGCTCCCGGTAGGCGCTGGTACATCCACAGCCCGAGCAGCAGTTGGACGACCGCGAGTGCCATCAGGGCGCTGCCCAGGCGCGCCTTGAGGTCGTAGACGCCGGAGCCATGCTGCCCGAACAGCCCGCTGGTGTAGTCGGGTGTGTGCGTGCGGCCGAACGCGTATACCCCCACCGCGACCGCGACCGGCAGCAAGGCAGCCAAAAAGCCCGCAACCTTTCGTGCGGGACGGCGCGTCCGCGTGTCCGTGTGCCCGGTCATCGGTCCCCGATCGATCGGGGTCGACCTTGCGGCCGGACGCGTTGACGACGTATCACTGTGGAGCATTTCGAGGTGCTGATCAGGTTGCTCCTGGCAAACGGGGCCGCCTTGGGCGTGCCGGAGGTGAGCGGCGGCGGCCAGGCAAACGCGCTTGCTCCGCCGCCGGTCGGCATAGGCGACTTGGCGGCCTGGGGGAGGTAGAGCGTCCGCCCCTTGGCGTCATCCAGGACGGGGCCGAGCTCGCTGAAGTGCACCGTGGCCGTGCCAGGGACGGGGGCCGCGCTGCCGGGTGCGGCCGAGCCGCTGTATGGGGGGATACCCGCTGACAGCGCTCGAGCTGTGGGCCTGGCGCGGGCGGACGGGATCGTCCGGCTGGGACAGCCGCTTGCAGCAGCAGGCGGCATGGCGGAAACCGCCGGCACTGTCGCCGCGGCCATTCCTTTCATGAGCGCTCCATGGTGTCGGACGGCGCATCCAGGCAGCCGCGGGAAACGACCCCGGCGGACCTCTTCTCCCAGTTGGCCCCGGGTGCTCGGGTCCTGTCCACTCCAACTGGTCCGCCTGGGCAGTCTCGACGGCTTTCTCGTCGCGCTCGGCCACCCGCCTCGCGGGCGCCTGTGGGCTGAAGCCGAGCCGGTTCATCAACACCCTTCTGACCGCGACGCACCGCCACGCGATTGCGACGGCGCCCCACCACTACGCGATGCCGACCGCGCCCCCTACGCGATCGCGCGCACCGCGGCCTCGGTCAGGGTGGCCGCTGTGCGCACGGCGCTGGTGATGGCCTCGTCGGGGTCGAGCCCGCACAGGTCGGTGAGGGTGAAGAGCGCCTCGGCGCTCACGACCACCGCGAGATCCCGCTTGAGTTGGGTGAAGCCGTCCGGGTCCCTCGCGCCGAGCGTGTCCTCCAGAGGGAGGAGCGCATGGTCGATGAGTCCGAAGCGAACGCCCGGTCGCGTGGTCACCGTCTCGGGCCGGGTGATGGTGGCGGCGATCATCGCGCGTACCGAGCCCTGGCGGGCGAGGACGCCGCGGAGGAGGAACTCGCAGGCGAAGGCGACGCGCTCGACGGGGTCGGCGGAGTCCGCGACCGACGCGAGCGCCTCGGCGGGGGGCGGCCAGACGCCGGCCAGGGCCTCGCTGATCAGCGACGGAAGGTCGGGGAAGTACCGATAGGCGGTGGCCTCGGAGACGAGGGCCGCGCGGGCGATCGCGGGCATGGTCACCTCGGCGCCGGTGTCCATGAGATCCCGGGCGGCCGCCACGATCGCCGTTCGCGTGCGCTGCTTCTGGTTGGTGCGGCCGGTGCCCGCCTGCGCCGTCATCGTGGGACTCCTCCTGTTGACTCACCCGCATTTTAGCAGCCCTCCCTCGTCGTGAGAGTTGACTTGCATTATGCTATCCGACTCCCCTAACCTCATGAGAGTCAACTCTCACGAAGGAGCAGCAATGAGCACGGTTTCCGTGGTCGGCCCGGACGACGGCGAGACCATCCAGCTGGGCCCCACGCAGATGCGCATCCTCGAGGACGGCAGCACCACCGGGCACCGCCTCGGAATCGGAGAGATCACCATCGCCCCGCACACCCAGGGCCCGCCCCAGCACCGTCACGCCCAGCACGACGAGGGCTTCTACGTCGTCTCCGGCACCGTGCACTTCACCATCGGGGAGACGACCCACGTGGCCCCGGCCGGCACGCTCGCCATGATTCCGCCCGGCGCCCCGCACACCTTCGCCAACCTCGGCGACACGCCCGCGGTGATGCTCAACACCTTCACCCCCGACCTGTACGTCCAGTACTTCCGCGACCTGCGGAACATGATCGCGGGTGGCCAGGAACTGACCCCGGAGTCGACCGTCGCGGTGATGAGCCGCTACGCCACCGTCCCCGCGACCGACTTCGCGTGAGCGTGAGAGCAACCCTCTTCCCTCTCGACACAGCCCATCTGAGGAGCACCGAATGACCCGCAGCACCCACACGCTCACGCTCGACCAGGGCACTCTCGACGTCACCGTCGACCTCTTCGGGCAGGAGGGGCGCCCCTTCCTGCTGCTGCACGGAGGCGGCGGCCCGGGGACCGTCACCCCGTTCGCCGGCCTGCTGGCCGAGCAGCGTCCGGCCAGGGTGTTCACCCCCGTGCACCCCGGTTTCGACGGCACTGCCCGCCCTGAGTGGCTGGCCGACGTCACGACCCTGGCCCAGGTCTACGCCCAACTGCTCGACGTACTCGACCTGCGGGACGTCGCCGTTGTCGGCAACTCGATCGGCGGCTGGATCGCCGCCGAACTCGCGGCCCTGGGCAGCCCTCGGATCAGTAGCGTCACCCTCGTCAACGCCGTCGGCATCCCCGTCCCCGGCCACCCGATAGCCGACACCTTCTCCCTGACGCCCGTCGAGCTGTCCCGTCTCTCCTTCCACGACCCCTCGAAGTTCCGCTTCGATCCCAGCAAGCTGACCGAGGCGCAGCGCGCGGTCATGGCCGTCAACCGTGCCACCCTGCAGCTCTATTCGGGCCCGCACGCCATGGCCGACTCCACCCTTCCCGACCGCCTCGCCAAGATCAGCCACCCGACCCTGGTCGTATGGGGCGCAAGCGACCAGGTCGTGGACGCCGACTACGGACACGCGTACGCGCAGGCCATCCCCGACGCGGAGTTCCTTCTGCTGGAAGGCACCGGCCACATGCCCCAGACCGAGACGCCCGAGCAGTTCCTCCCGGTGCTCTGGGACTTCGCCGAGGCCCACACCACCGACCGGCCGCGGCACTGACCCAGGAACGAGGAGCCGACGTGTCTCGACCCGACCGCAGCAGACCCGCGTTGGTCCTGGCCGTCTGCTGCCTGAGCGTGCTCCTGGTCAGCCTCGACACCACCATCCTCAACATCGCCCTGCCCTCGATACAGGAAGACCTGCACAGCTCCATGTCGGGCCTGCAGTGGACCCTCGACGCCTACACCATCGTGCTGGCCTCGCTGCTCATCCTGGCCGGCTCCACGGCCGACCGCGTCGGGAGACGGCGCGTCTTCCTCCTCGGGCTCGTGTTGTTCACCGGCGGATCGGCGCTGTGCAGCCTGGCACCGTCGCTGGACTGGCTGATCGTGTTCCGCATGGCACAGGCGGTGGGCGGCTGCATGCTCACCCCGGTCGCCATGGCCATCCTCGCGGGCGCCTTCCCCGGGCCGCGGGAGCGGGCAAGGGCCATCGGCGTGTGGGGCGGGGTGGTGGGCATCAGTATGGCGGCCGGGCCGATCCTCGGCGGCGTACTGGTCCAGACGGCCGGGTGGCGGTCGGTGTTCTGGCTGAACGCGCCGATCGGGCTGGCCGCGCTCCTGCTCACCAGCCTGTTCGTCCCCGAGTCACGCGCGCCACGGCCCCGCAGGGTGGACCCGGTGGGCCAACTGCTGGTGATCACCGCGCTCGGCACCCTGACGTACGCCATCATCGAGGCACCGGGCCGGGGCTGGACCTCCCCCGCCATCGTGATCTGCCTGATCACCGCGGCCGGCGCGCTGGCCGCCTTCATCCCCTACGAGAAGAGACGCGACGAACCTCTGGTCGACCCGCGCCTCTTCCGCAGCGCGCCCTTCACCGGGGCGACGGTGACGGCGGTGTGCGCCTTCACCGCGCTCGGCGGCTTCCTGTTCGCCAACACCCTCTACCTGCAACAGGTGCGGGGGCTGAGCGCCCTGAGCACCGGAGTGCACCTGCTGCCGATGGCGGTGCTGTCACTGGTGTGCCCGCCCCTGGCCGGGCGGATCGTGGGCAGCCGCGGCCCGCGCGTCCCGCTGCTGCTCGCCGGAGCCGGCATCACCGTCGGCGGCCTGTTGGCCGTCCCCGCCACCCGATCCACCGACCGCTCGGACATCCTGCTCTACGCGGCGTACGCACTGTTCGGACTGGGCTTCGGCTTCGTCAACGCGCCCATCACCCACACCGCGGTCTCGGGCCTGCCGCGCGCCCAGGCCGGGGTGGCCGCCGCGCTCGCCGCGACCAGCCGTCAGGTCGGCGCCGCGCTCGGCATCGCGGTGACCGGCGCAGTGATCGCCGCCGGGGCACGCCCGGCCGCCTGGTGGATCATCGCCGGCTGCGGTCTGGCCATCCTCGCCCTGGGCATCCTGACCACCGGACCCTGGGCAGCCCGCACGGCCGCAGGTGACGATCCGTCCGAACGCGTCCGCGTACCGCGCGATCTCCTGGACGCCCGTTGACACCCCCTGCACGGACCATCACGGTCAGCGGCCTTCCCGCCGCGGCCCCGACGGAGAGGCAGTCGGGCCCCGAAGAGCATGGGCCGCCAAAAGCCGGTCATCGCACGCGAGTTGACGGCATATCGCCACGATACGCTCCGCTATGCTCAGCCCCGAACAACGAGCGAACGAACGACGACTGATCGAACGACGGCCGGCGGGCGCCCAGTCCACCGGGAAGGAAACGTGAGAGAGCGCGTGATACCCGGAGATGGCGATCACCAGGCGGCGACGCGTTCGGAACGAGGCTCGGGGCGGCTGATCGCCGGTCGGTATCTGCTTCACGACGTTCTCGGCAGAGGCGGGATGGGCACGGTCTGGCGCGCCCACGACCAGCTGCTGGACCGCCCGGTCGCAGCCAAGGAACTGCACATCCTCACCCAGGGCGACGAGGAGCAGCGCGTACGGGTACGCCGCGCGGTCCGTGAGGCGCGCGCGGTCGCCCGGGTGTCGCATCCCCATGTGGTGGGTGTCCACGACCTGGTCGAGTCCGAGGACCGGCTGTGGATCGTCATGGAACTCGTCGAGGGGCCCTCGCTGGCCCACCGGATCGCCGCGAGCGGGCCGCTCACGCCGCAGCACACCGCCGCCCTGGGTGTGCAACTGCTCGACGCGCTGGAGGCCGTGCACACGGCCGGCACCCTGCACCGTGACGTCAAGCCCGCCAACGTCCTGCTGCGCCGCGACGGCAACGCCGTCCTCACCGACTTCGGTATCGCGGCCCTGGACGACGGCGAGTTCCTGACGACCACCGGTGAACTGATCGGCTCCCTCGAGTACATGGCACCCGAGCGGGTGATGGGATCGCCGGTCGGCCCGGCCTCCGACCTGTGGTCCCTGGGCGCGACCCTCGCCACGGTCTGCGGCGGGCAGTCCCCGTTCCGCAGACCGGCACGGCCCGCGACGCTGCACGCGGTGGCGTACGAGGAAGCCGTCCTGTCGGAGCGGCTCGGCCCACTGCGCCCGCTCGTCGAGGCGCTGCTGCGCAAGTCCCCCGACGAGCGCCCTTCGGCGGCCACCGCGCGTTCCGCGCTGCGACGCGTCGCGGCGGGAGAGGCGGACGCCGGGCCACTGCCGTCACCGACCGTGCGCGTGTTCCAGCCTTCAGCCGCGGTGACCGACGCGGACACCGTGACCAGCGGCCAGGGGCGACTCGTCCCGGCCGGGGAACCCGTACCGACGGCCCGGCACACCACGTCGCTCGAGCCCGCGCCCCGGCAGTCGTCCCACCCGAGGGGCCCGAAGCGGCTGTGGTGGGCACTGGCCGGTACGGCGGTGCTGGCGGCGGGCGTCGGCGGCGGTCTCTTCCTCACCGGGGTACTGCCGCTCAAGAAGGACCCCACGACGGCGACCGTCAGTCAGGTCGTCCGGTCGACGACCGGCTGGCAGTCGGTGACCGGACTGACCGTCCAGCAGGGAGACCGGGTCACCGTACGGTTCGTTTCCGGGGAATGGACGGTCGACTACCGGAACAAACCCGTGACCGGGCCGACCGGCTACGACGCGCTCACGGACCAGTCACTGGACGGGGCGAAGGGCTGCAAGATCAAGCCGGCGGCGCCGTTCGGCACCCTGCTGGCACGCCTCTCCGACAGTCAGGACGCCCCCGTCCACTCCGTCGGGCGGAAACTGGCCTTCCGGGCAGCTCAGAACGGCCCCCTGCAATTGGGGATCAACGACGCCGCCGGGTCCTGCTCCGAGGACAACAGAGGCACGCTGACCGTAGAGGTGAGCGTCACACACCAACCTTGACGGGCGGCCGGCGCGCACCGAGCGCACATGGCTCTCCCCCTCGCCCTGCCACCTGGTCGCTCCCTCCCGCCGTCATGCAACCTGTCTGCAACCAAGCCGGGAGTTGACTGGGCCGGACCGACCGACCCTCGCGCGAAACGGTGGCATCCGTTTCCGCGCATCAAGGCAGGGACACGCCATGGACCAGCAGGAGACGACGGACGCCGCCCCGCGCGTGGAGCTGACGCCCTCGGCCGCCGAGTTGCTGCGGCGGCTGCGGGCGGTCCACGGACCGTTGATGTTCCACCAGTCCGGCGGCTGCTGCGACGGCAGTGCGCCCATGTGTTACCCGGAGGGCGAGTTCCGCACCGGCGGCTCCGACGTGCTGCTCGCCGAGTTGGACGTCGAGGGGCTCGACGAGCCGGTGACGTTCTGGATGTCGAAGAGCCAGTACGAGCTGTGGAGCCACACACGACTGATCGTCGACGTCGTGCCGGGCCGCGGCAGCGGTTTCTCCCTGGAAGCACCCGAAGGAGTGCGTTTTCTCATCCGTTCCCGCGTCGTAGACGCCTAGGCCCCGCGGAGGTCGTCGCGGTCTGCTGCAATCCCCCTGAGTCCATGGACAGTTGACGAGACCTCAGGGGGCACCGTGACACCTCGCGACGGACGACTCAGAACAGCACTGACGGTTCTCACGGCATGGAGCGCGCTGGCCGGTGCGGCCCTGGTGGGGGCGGCACCGGCCAGCGGTGTGGAAGGCGCCCGCACCTGGAACGGGACGGTCGAGGACGCGAAGGCCCTCGTCGGCAAGGCCGTCGCCCCGGGCATCACGTACAGGGAGTTCGACCTCCCGGCCGCCCAGGGCGTGGCGCGCGCACACGTACTGAGCGTTGATCTGAGCAACCGTCATGTGCGCGTCGATCTCCTTCACTCCGCGGCCGTGGCCTCCCGGGCGGCCGTCTCCCGGATGGCCGCGGCGCAGGGCGCCGTCGCCGGCGTCAACGGTGACTTCTTCGACATCTCCGAGGCCCAGCATCCTGGGGTCGAGGTCACGGGCGCGACCGTGGGTCCTGCGATCGCGAACGGCCGCGCTCTGAAGGCGGCGGTCCCGGACGGTCAGCGCTTCGGCCCCGCCCTCCCGCCCGGCACGACCACGAAGAACGTGCTCGGCGTGGGCCTGGACGGCCGGGGCCGGCTGGACAGTCTGGCCCTCGACGGTTCCGTGCGCAGCTCCCGTGGGCGGTGGGCGCTCGGTGGGCTCAACCAGTACGCGCTGCCGCAGGGTTCCATCGGCGCGTTCACCTCGGCCTGGGGCGGTGTCTCCCGCAAGCGGGCCGTCTGCGGCACCGACATCGACCGCGCCGCGCCCTGCAGCGCGGACACCTACGAGGTGACGGTCCGCCGCGGCCGGGTCGTGTCGACGGCCACCACACCCGGCGGCGGTCCCATCGCGTCCGGCACCACCGTGCTGGTGGGGCGCGAGGCGGGCGCGCAGCAGTTGCGCGAGCTGGCGAAGGGGCAGGCGGTCCGCATTCAGCACTGGCTCGTCGCGGCCGGCACCCGGATCCGGTACCGCTTCGCCATCGGCGGCTATCCGGTCCTCACCCACGGGCAGCCGCTGCCCGGTCTGAACAACACCACCTCGGCCGTACGGACCGCCGTGGGCATCGCGAACAAGGGGCGGCGCCTGCTTCTGCTCGCCCTCGACGGCGCGGCCGCCTACCGCGGCGGACTGACCGTCGCCGAAGTGGCGCACACCATGCGGTCGTTGGGCTCCGTCGACGCGTTCGGTCTGGACGGCGGCGGCTCCACGACCATGGTGGCGCGGATGCCGGGAGCGGGCGCGGTGAGCGTCCTCAACCACCCCTCCGGCGGCGCCGAACGCCCGGTCCCCAACGGCATCGGGGTGTTCTCACACAGCTGACACACCTGAAGCCGAACATCAGGGGCGCAGGCTGCTCACGATGTCCGCCGTCGCGGTGAGCCCGTTCTGAATGGTCGGCGCCATGCTGGTGGTCGACAGATAGAAGCCGAGCAGTACGCAGACCACCGCGTGCGAGGGTTTCAGCGCGCCGTTGCGCAGGAAGACCACCGCGAGGATCAGGAGCAGTACCACCACAGAGATGGAAATGGCCATCGTCAACCTCCTCCGCCACGTCGACACCGCGGCTTTCGGCCGCAAGTGTCGCGTAGCGGAGGGTTCGTCCGGGCGGCTGACGTGTCCTCCGAACGTGTGGTGTCTACGCCCGCTCGCACACCAGCGCGTGCACCTGATCGTGCGCGTCCACTCGCGTGCGTCTTACGCGCCCGCGTCTACTCGTGCGCGTCGAGGAAGGCTTCGAGCCCGGCGAGGTCGTCGGTGTTGAAGTAGTCGAGGTCGGCGGCCAGTACTTCGCCCCACAGGGCCTCGCGCGCCGGGCCCGCCAGGTCGGGCGTGGCCCAGAACCGCACCTTCTGGTGGCGCCGGTGGGCCGCCGCGATGATGCCGCGCAGCTTCGCACGCTCGGCGTCGGGGAACGGGCCGTCACCCAGCCAGGTGAAGTTGAGCGTCCAGTTGTCCGAGATCAGCGGGATGAAGGAGGCGGGGGCCGCGCTGCCGAGGTCGGTGAGCCTGCCGTCGTAGAAGGCACGCCGCACGTTCTGCGCCTCCATGGGCGTACGGGCGGCACGGTCGCCGGAGATCACCGCGGTGATCGGCCCCGGGCGCACCCGGCCGTGCGCGTAGGTGGTGAACAGGTGCGGGTAGCGGCTCAGATGGCGGTCGAGTTCGAGGTACGTCGACGAGCCCTCGGTCTTGATGTCGATGAGGAGTTGCAGGGGCCTCCGGTATCCCCGGTAGACCGAGCCGTGGTTGGCCTTCACACGGGCGGCGAGCGGGGCGAGGTAGAGGGATTCGAGGGTGCGGGTCGGGTCGAGGTCGACCGGGTCGTGGGCGACGAGGAGTTGGTCGCCGACGAGGTAGATGTCGGCCTCGACGCTGCCGAAGCGGTGGTCGAGGGCGTCGAACAGGGGTCGCGGGTGCTCGTAGTCGTTGTGCGCGTGGGCACGCCACAGGGGGCGCGTGTGGTGCTTCTCCTCCCCCGCCAGTGCTCGCGAGGCGGGCAGGGCGACCGAGCCCGCTAGGGCGGCGCCGAGGGTGGTGAGGGCTCTGCGACGGGTGGTGAGGGCCATGCTCTGCCTCCCTTGAGGGGTGCGCTACGGACCTCAGCGAGTATGCGGTCCTCGGGGGACCGACAAACCTTGAGGTGAGGGGAGTTGGCCGGACTGCCGCTGTCCGTTCACTTCACCCGCGGTGCGCACGCCGAGAGGCCCGCCCCTGGTGGGGCGGGCCTCTGGCAGAGGTACGTCAGGGGGCTTGCAGGTCCACCAGTTCGGCCAGCGCCGTGCGGTGGGCTCCCGCCGTGCCGTACGCGATCGAGTCCGCCTTGGCCCGCTTCAGAAAGAGGTGAACCGGGTGCTCCCAGGTCATCCCGATGCCCCCGTGCAGTTGGAGGGCCTCCTCGGCGGTGTGGACGGCGACGGGCGCCGCGTACGCCTGGGCGACGGCGACCGACACGTCGGTGTCCGCGCTGCCGGTCGCGAGCGCGTCGGCGGCACCGCGGGCGGCGGCACGCGTGTTGACGACCTCCAGCCACAGCTGCGCGAGCCGGTGCTTGAGCGCCTGGAATCCGCCGACGGGCCGGTTGAACTGCTTGCGATCCTTGAGGTAGCGGACCGTCTCGGTCAAGCACCAGTCGGCGAGGCCGAGTTGCTCGGAGGCGAGCAGTCCTGCGCCGCTGCGCAGGGCTCGTCGTACGGCGGGTTCGGCGGCGCCGAGGCGACGTGCCCGCACCCCGTCGAAGGTGACCGTGGCGAGCGGCCGGGTGAGGTCGAGGGACACCTGCGGGGTGACCGTCACGGCGGCCGCGTCCACCGCGTACAGCCCGCCGTCGTCCGCCGGAACCAGCAGCACGTCGGCCACCGCCGCGTCCGCGATCCCCGTCAGCTCCCCGTGCAGAACACCGTCCTCGTTCCGTACGGTCTTGTGGGCGCCGCCGGGTGCCACGGACAGCGCGACGGCGAGCGCGCCGATCGTCCGGCCCGACGCCAGCGCCGTCAGCAGCCCGGCGGCCTCCTCGCCCTCGCAGGCCAGCAGCGCCTCGGTGGCGACGACGGCGCTGGTCAGATACGGCACCGGCGCGACCGCACGCCCCAGCTCCTCCAGCACCACGGCGACTTCACGGTGGGTGGCGCCCTGGCCGCCCAGCGACTCGGGTACGAGCAGGCCCGCCAGGCCCATCCCGTCCGAGAGCGCCTTCCACAGCTCGGGGTCGTGCGGGGTGTCCGTCTCGGTGCGGGTGATGACGCCCGCCGCGTCGCAGTGGTCGGTGAGGAGGTCGCGGACGGCGGCGCGCAGCGCCTCTTCCTCCTCGGAGTACAGCAGATCGGGCTGGGTGCTCTGTGTCGTCGTCATCATCATCGGGTCAGGTCCTTCCACGCGACGTCCTTGTCGGTGCGCGGCTCGGACGGCAGGCCCAGCACGCGTTCGGCGACGATGTTCAGCAGGACCTCGCTGGTCCCGCCCTCGATGCTGTTGCCCTTGGAGCGCAGATAGCGGTAGCCGGCGTCGCGGCCGGTGAAGTCGACCAGTTCCGGTCGGCGCATCGTCCAGTCGTCGTACAGCAGGCCTTCCTCGCCGAGGAGTTCGACCTCCAGGCCGCTGATCTCCTGGTTGAGGCGGGCGAATCCGAGCTTCATCCCGGAGCCCTCGTGGCCGGGCTGGCCCAGGGCGAGCTGCTGACGCAGCCGCTCGCCGGAGAGCCGGGCGACCTCGGCCTCCACCCACAGCTTCAGCAGCCGCTGGTGCAGATCGTGGGTACGCAGTTCGGGACGCTCGCGCCAGGTCCTGGAGACCGGGCCGATCATGCCGCCCTCGCGGGGGATGCGCATACCGCCGATGGAGACGCGCTCGTTCATGAGCGTGGTCTGCGCGACCCGCCAGCCGTCGCCGACCTCACCCAACCGGTGCGCGTCGGGAATGCGGACGTCGGTGAGGAAGACCTCGTTGAACTCGGCCTCGCCGGTGATCTGGCGCAGCGGCCGTACCTCGACGCCGGGGTCGGTCATGTCGCAGATGAAGTACGTGATGCCGCGGTGCTTGGGCACGTCCGGGTCGGTGCGGGCGATGAGGATGGCCCAGCGGGCGAGGTGGGCGCTGGACGTCCACACCTTCTGCCCGTTGACCACCCAGGTGTCGCCCTCCCGGACGGCACGCGTACCGAGCGCGGCCAGGTCGGACCCGGCGCCGGGCTCGCTGAAGAGCTGGCACCAGACCTCCTCGCCGACCCACAACGGCCTGAGGAAGTCCCGCTTCTGCTCCTCGGTGCCGAAGCCGAGGATGGTCGGCGCGGCCATGCCGAGGCCGATGCCGATGCGCCGCGGGTCGTTGTCGGGGGCGCCGGCGGCCTCCAGTTCGGCGTCCACGACGGCCTGGAGGGTGCGCGGGGCGCCGAGCCCGCCGAGGCCCTCGGGGTAGTGCACCCAGGCGAGTCCGGCGTCGAAACGGGCCTTGAGGAAGTCGAGGCGGTCCGTGGTCGCGGGCGGGTGCGCCGCCAGCAACTCCTTCGTACGGGTGCGCAGTTCGGCTGCGTCGGTCATGCGGCTGCTCCGTTCTCGAGAGAGGGCACCACGACGACCCGGCCGGTGGTGACACCGTCGCCGACCCGCTGCACGGCGGCCGCACCGCCGCCCAGCGGCACGCGCTCGCTGACCAGCGGCTTGATGGCGCCGCGCGCGGCCAGCTCGGTGAGCTGCTCGTGGCAGTGCTGGATCAGCTTGGGGTTCTTGGTGCCGTACAGACCCCAGTGCAGGCCGAGGATCGCGTAGTTCTTCACCAGGGCGTGGTTGAGCGCCGGGCTGGGGATCGAGCCGCTGGCGAAGCCCACGACGACGATCCGGCCCTCGAAGGCGACGACCTTGGTGGACTGGGTGTACGCCTCACCGCCGACGGGGTCGTAGATCACGTCGGCGCCGCGGCCGCCGGTGGCTTCCTTCACGGCGGCGATGACGTCCTGGGTACGCCGGTCGATGACGACGTCGCAGCCCAGCTCACGCGCCACGGCCACCTTGTCGGCCCCGCCGACCACGCCGATGACGGTGGCGCCCGCGGCCTTGCCCAGCTGCACGGCCGCGCTGCCGACCCCTCCGGCGGCGGCGTGGACGAGCAGCGTCTCGCCGGCTTCGAGACGGGCCCGGCGGTGCAGACCGAACCACCCCGTCTGGTAGCCGATGTGCAGGGCGGCCGCCTCGGCGTCGTCGAGGGTGTCGGGCGCGGGCAGCAGGGCGGCGGCGTCCGCGACGGCGTACTCGGCGAATCCGCCGTGCGGCAGCGCGGGGTTGGCCAGCACGCGGCGTCCGTCCTCGGTCTCGCCGCAGATCTCCACACCGGGCGTGAACGGCAGTGGCGGCCTGACCTGGTAGTGCCCGCGGCACATCAGCACGTCCGGGAAGTTGATGTTCGCCGCGCGCACCTTGAGCAGGACCTGCCCCTCACCGGGCACCGGTCGCTCCACGTCCTGGAGCTGCATCACCTGGCTCGGTTCGCCGAGCTGGTGTACTTGCCATGCCTGCATGCGGGGCCTCCACGGGACTGCTCTGTCTGACCGGGCTCGACCGCATACTAAGCGGTCGCTTGCCGATCAGGGAACAGTCAGGTGCGTCACGCCCTCACGAGCGGGCCGGACGCGCCCTCACATGCATCCGCTCCCCCTGTGGCCCGAACAGGCTCAGGAACTCCACGGGCCCCTCCCCCGTCGACCCGAACCAGTGCGGCACCCGCGTGTCGAACTCGGCGGCCTCCCCCGGACCGAGCACCACGTCGTGGTCGGCCAGCACGAGCCTGAGCCGCCCCGACATCACGTACAGCCACTCATAGCCCTCGTGGGTCCGGGGTTCCGGCTCGAGCTTGCGCTGCGGTTCGAGCACCTTGTACGCCTGGAGTCCGCCGGGCTGCCGGGTGAGCGGCCAGTGGGTGCGGCCGCCGCGCACGATCGGCTGGGCGCGTACCCGCGGGTCGCGCACCGGGGGCGCGCCGACCAGCTCGTCCAGCGGCACCTCGTGAGCCCGGGCGATCGGCAGCAGGAGCTCCAGACTGGGCTTGCGCAGCCCCGACTCCAGCCGCGACAGCGTGCTCACGGAGATGCCGGTCGCCTCGGAAAGACCGGCGAGTGTCGCGCCCCGCTCCTTGCGGATGCGCCGCAGCCTCGGCCCGACCTCGGCCAGCACCTCGTCCGTCCCTGCCTCGTCATCCATGCCCTTGCTCATGCCCATATTGCAGATTCGGCAAAGCCATTTGTCAATGCGGCACCGGTCGGGCGACCGTCTGCGGTGGAGGTGGTCACCATGACCGACATGACCGAGAGGTACGAGGCCGTCGTCGTCGGAGGCGGCGCGGCCGGCCTGTCCGCCGCACTGGTCCTCGGCCGGGCCCGGCGCCGCACGCTCGTCGTCGACGCGGGCGAGCCGCGCAACGCGCCCGCGGCGCATCTGCAGGGCTATCTGACCCGGGACGGCATGCCGCCCGCGGAGTTCCTCGCCGCGGGGCGCGAGGAGATCGCGCGGTACGGCGTCGAGCTGGTCCGGGACCGGGCGGTGGACGTGTCCCGGCAGGACAGCGGCGAGTTCGTCGTGACGCTCACGGCCGGACGGACCGTGTACGCGCGGCGGCTGATCCTCGCCACCGGGCTGGCGGACGAGCTCCCGACGGTCACAGGGGTCGCCGAGCGCTTCGGGCGGGACGTGCTGCACTGCCCGTACTGCCACGGCTGGGAGGTCCGCGACAAGTCCTTCGGGGTGCTGGCCGCCACGCCGATGAGCGTCCACCAGGCGCTGATGGTCTCCCAGTGGTCGAAGGACGTCACCCTCTTCCTGCACACGGTCGCCGAGGAGGAGCTGACGGCCGACGACACGCGTCGGCTCGCCGCCGCCGGGGTCGTCGTGGTGCCCGGTGAGGTCGCGGGGCTCGTCGTCGAGGGCGACCGGCTCACGGGGGTCCGGCTCACGGACGGCACCGTCCACGACCGCTCGACGCTCTTCGTGGCGCCGCGCGCGGTCCCCCGCAACGACCTGTTCGAGCGGCTGGGCGCCGAGCTGCGCGAGACCCCGTTCGACACGTACCCGGTGGTCGACGAGACGGGCCTGACGACCGTGCCCGGCGTCTGGGCGGCGGGCAACTCGGTGGGCTTCGCCGAGCAGGTCGTGAACGCCGCGGGCGCGGGCTACCGGGCGGCGGCCACGCTCAACGGCGAGCTGCTCTTCGCCGACCTCGACGCCGCCCAGGACAGGTCCTGACCCTGGAGCTGAACCGCCCGGGTGTGGACGGCGCCCCTCCGTAGCACCATGGCTCCATGCTGCTCGCCCGGCTCGCCCATGTGTCCCGGGAGGTCGCCGCCACCTCGGCGCGGTCCCGGAAGACCGCCCTGCTCGCCGAGCTGTTCCGGGACGCCGACGCGGACGACGTGCCGATCGTGATCCCGTATCTGGCGGGTCGTCTCCCACAGGGGCGGCTCGGCATCGGCTGGAAGCTGCTGAGCGGGCCGGTGCCGCCCGCGCCCGAGCCCTCGCTCACGGTGCGGGACGTGGACGCCCGGCTGACGGAGGTCGGCGCGGTCACGGGCGCCGGCTCGCAGGCGGAGCGCAGGCGGCTGATGGACGAGCTGCGGGCGGCGGCCACCGAGGACGAGCAGCGGTTCCTGTTCGGGCTGCTCACCGGCGAGGTGCGGCAGGGCGCGCTGGACGCGGTCGCGGTCGAGGGGCTCGCCGAGGCGACCGGCGCGCCCGCCGCGGGCGTACGGCGGGCGGTGATGCTCGCCGGATCGCTGCAGACGGTGGCGCAGGCGCTGCTGACGGACGGCCCGGGGGCCCTGGACGACTTCCGGCTCACGGTGGGCCGCCCGGTGCTGCCCATGCTCGCGCACAGCGCCACGTCCGTGTCCGAGGCCGTGGCGAAGCTGGGCGCGTGTGCCGTCGAGGAGAAGCTCGACGGCATCCGCGTACAGCTGCACCGCGAGGGCGACGACGTACGGATCTACACCCGCACCCTCGACGACATCACCGCCCGGCTGCCCGAACTCACCTCCATCGCGATGGAGTTGAAGGGCACCCGATTCATCCTGGACGGCGAGGTCATCGCGCTGGACGGGGACGGGCGGCCGCGCTCCTTCCAGGAGACGGCCGGGCGGGTGGGCTCGCGGGTGGATGTGGCCACGGCCGCGAAGAGCGTGCCGGTCTCCCCCGTCTTCTTCGACGCGCTGTCGGTCGACGGGCGGGATCTGCTGGATCTGTCGTTCGCCGAACGGCACGCGGAGCTGGCGCGGCTGGTGCCCGAGCCGATGCGGGTGCGGCGCGCCCTCGCCCACGGGCCCGAGGACATCCCGACGGCGGAACGGTTCCTCGCCGAGACACTGGAGCGCGGCCACGAAGGCGTGGTGGTGAAGGCCCTGGACGCCCCCTACAGCGCGGGCCGGCGCGGGGCGTCGTGGCTGAAGGTCAAGCCCGTGCACACCCTCGACCTGGTGGTCCTGGCGGCCGAGTGGGGCCACGGGCGGCGCACCGGCAAGCTCTCCAACCTGCACGTCGGGGCCCGCGCCGCGGACGGCTCCTTCGCGATGCTCGGCAAGACCTTCAAGGGCATGACGGACGCGATGCTGGCCTGGCAGACCGAGCGCCTCCAGGAGCTCGCCGTCGAGGACAGCGGCCACGTGGTGACCGTACGGCCCGAACTCGTCGTGGAGATCGCCTACGACGGTCTGCAGAAGTCCACCCGCTACCCGGCCGGGGTCACCCTCCGGTTCGCCCGCGTGGTGCGCTACCGGGAGGACAAGACGCCCGCCGAGGCCGACACGGTCGAGACCCTGCTCGCCGCACACCCGGAGGTGGCCCCGTGAAGGGGAAGCGCAGTGCGGGACTGCTGTTGTACCGGCGCACCGACGACGGCCCGGAGGTGCTGCTCGGTCACATGGGCGGCCCCTTCTTCGCGCGGCGGGACGCCGGGGCGTGGACCGTGCCCAAGGGCGAGTACGAGCCCGACGAGACCGCCTGGGACGCGGCGCGCCGGGAGTTCCAGGAGGAACTGGGGCTGCCGCCGCCCGACGGCGAGGCCGTCCCGCTCGGCGAGGTCGAGCAGAAGAACGGCAAGGTCGTCACGGCCTGGGCGATCGAGGCGGACCTCGACCCGGCGACCGTGGTCCCGGGCACGTTCGAGATGGAGTGGCCGCCGAAGTCGGGGCGGCGCCAGGAGTTTCCCGAGCTGGACCGGGTGGAATGGTTCGGCCTGGACCGGGCCGGGGAGCTGATCGTGCCAGCGCAGGCGGCGTTTCTCGAGCGGCTGGCGGAGCACTCGGACTGAGAGCGCCCTCCGCGTTGCGTCGCACCGCGCCGCGCGGGAGGGTCGGAAAACAGCCCGCTTACAGAGACGTGTCGAGAACAGCCCGCTTCGGGTTCCAGCACAGCCCGCTCGAAGAACAGCCCGCTTCAGGAGGTCGGCCATGCCCATCGCGACGGTGAACCCGGCGAACGGCGAGACGCTCAAGACGTACGACGCGCTCGGCGCCGAGGAGATCGAGCGCAGGCTCGCCACGGCCGAGAGCACGTTCCGCGACTATCGCACCACGTCCTTCGCCGAGCGTGCACGGCTGCTGCACAGGGCAGCCGACCTCCTCGACGAGGAACGGGACGACATCGGCCGGGTGATGACCACGGAGATGGGCAAGCCCGTCAAGCAGGCCCGCGCGGAGGCCGCCAAGTGCGCGAAGTCGATGCGCTGGTACGCCGACCACGCCGAGGAGCTGCTCGCCGACGAGGAGCCCGCCGACTTCGACGTCAAGGACTCCGGCGCCTCCCGCGTCCTGGTGCGCTACCGGCCGCTGGGCCCGGTGCTGGCCGTCATGCCGTGGAACTTCCCGCTCTGGCAGGTGGTCCGGTTCGCCGCGCCCGCCCTGATGGCGGGCAACGTCGGCCTGCTCAAGCACGCCTCGAACGTGCCGCAGACCGCCCTCTACCTGGAGGACCTGTTCCGCCGGGCGGGCTTCCCCGAGGGCTGCTTCCAGACGCTGCTGATCGGCTCGGGCGCCGTGGAGGGCATCCTGCGCGACCCCCGGGTGAAGGCGGCGACGCTGACCGGGAGCGAACCGGCTGGGCGCGCGGTGGCCTCGGTCGCCGGGGACGAGGTCAAGAAGACGGTGCTGGAGCTGGGCGGCAGCGACCCGTTCGTCGTCATGCCGTCCGCCGACGTGGACCGGGCGGCGAGGACCGCGGTGACGGCCCGGGTGCAGAACAACGGGCAGTCGTGCATCGCCGCCAAGCGGTTCATCGTGCACACGGACGTGTTCGACGCCTTCGCCGAGCGCTTCACGGCGGGCATGAAGGCGCTGAAGGTCGGCGATCCGCTGGACGAGGACACCGACATCGGCCCGCTCTCCACCGAACAGGGCCGCGGTGACCTGGAGGAACTCGTCGACGACGCGGTGGAGAGCGGCGCGACCGTGCTCTGCGGCGGCGAGCGCCCCGAAGGCTTCACGGAGCACGGCTGGTACTACGCGCCGACCATCCTCACCGACATCACCCCCGAGATGCGCGTCCACCAGGAGGAGACCTTCGGGCCGGTCGCCACGCTCTACCGCGCCGCCGATCTCGACGAGGCGGTGGCGCTCGCGAACGACACGCCGTTCGGGCTGAGTTCGAATGTCTGGACGACCGACGAAGCCGAAGCGGACCGGTTCGTACGCGACCTGGAGGCGGGCGGCGTGTTCTTCAACGGGATGACCGCCTCCCACCCGGCGTTCCCGTTCGGCGGGGTCAAGCGGTCCGGCTACGGGCGTGAACTGTCGGGACACGGAATCCGCGAGTTCTGCAACATCACCACCGTATGGCACGGAGCGTAAGCGTTCCGCAGCTACGATCCCCCTGTGAACCGCGAAGTGACCCTGCCTCTGATCGTCGACGACCGCGGCACGTTGCAGGTGGCGGCCGCCGACGTCAGCAAACTGCTGCGCACGGTGGGCGGCCGGTGGCTGCACCTGGTGGAGGCCGGCCAGGACGGACTCGACGAGGACACGGTGGCGACACTGACCATCGAACTCGCCAAGCTCGCCGACCGCATCGACGTGGCCTGCATCGCGCACAGCAGCGGCGCGTCCACCGACTAGGGCCGGTCCCACGTGAGTTGGACCGGCCCCAGTCGGTGGTCGAGTTCCGAGAGTGTCTGCCAGAACTTCGCCTCTTGACGCCCTCGCCCTCCCCTCTACGGGAGCTGGTCTTACAGGGGCCTCCACAGGCGTCGCTTCCCGCCCGTCCGGCGGTAGGCCCGGCGATTCCGCTGCCCGACAAGCCGACGCTAGCAGCGACACCGCCCCTCACCAGGCCACCCGGTCAGGATGCCCCTCCTCTCCACACTGAAGGATTGGGCGCCGGACAACCGTTCGACAGTCCGCGAGCATGACGAAGAAGGCGGTGCTCTGCGGCTCGACGTCCGGACGCTCGGCCAGATGCAGGAACGCACGACGGTCCGCGGCCCGCACGTGGCGCCGTTCGAGGGCCAGGACGGCGAGCGTGGAGCGCTGGGCCGCGCCCCGGGCGATGAGGGGCAACAGCCGGTTGGCGTGGGGGTCCGGGGCGAGCTTCCCCGTGGCGTCCTCCAGCCGTTCCCTGGCCGTGCGCACCATGGCGTACGCCTTGGGTTCGGCCGTCCCGGGGCCTCTTCCCTCGCCCTTCTACGCCCTCCCAAGAATCCCCGGAATGGAGTAACCCGACGAGAGATCCCCACGCTTCCGGGTGATCGTGGGTGGACCACCCCGGTGGGTGAACCACCCCCGCTGGGTGAACCACTCTTCCGCCGGGGGACGAGAGTTCCCCGGAAGGCGAAAGAAGGCGCGCGTCATGGCGACTTTGTGCAGACCTTCGGTCTCCGTGCCGGAATACGTGATCACGATGGAGGAGACGCTGGAGCTGGCTCGCTCCCGTCACGAGGACCACCCACAGCTGCCGTTGGCACTCCGACTGATCGAGAACACCGGTGTCCAAACCAGGCACATCGTGCAGCCCATCGCGGAGACGCTGAAACACCCGGGCTTCGAAGAACGCAACAAGGTCTACGAGAGTGAGGCCAAGGCCCGCGTCCCCGCCGTCATACAGCGGGCGCTGGATGACGCCGAGCTGCTCACCACCGACATCGACATGATCATCTACGTCTCGTGCACCGGGTTCATGATGCCCTCGCTCACGGCCTGGCTGATCAACTCGATGGACTTCAGCAGCGACACCCGACAGATACCCATAGCCCAGCTGGGCTGCGCGGCAGGCGGCGCCGCGATCAACCGGGCCCATGATTTCTGCACGGCGTACCCCGACGCCAACGCGCTGATCGTGGCCTGCGAGTTCTGCTCGCTCTGCTATCAGCCGACCGATCTCAGCGTCGGCTCGCTGCTCTGCAACGGCCTGTTCGGCGACGGCATCGCCGCCGCCGTCGTCCGCGGCAACGGCGGCACCGGCGTCCACCTGGAGCGCAACGGCTCCTACCTGGTCCCGAAGACCGAGGACTGGATCATGTATGACGTCCGCGCCACGGGCTTCCACTTCCTGCTGGACAAGAGGGTTCCCGGGACGATGGAACCACTCGCCCCCGCCCTCCACGCCCTCGCGCGACAGCACGACTGGGACGCCTCCGACCTGGACTTCTACATCATCCACGCGGGCGGCCCCAGGATCCTCGACGACCTCAGCAAGTTCCTCGAGGTCCCGCCGGAGGCCTTCCGGTTCAGCCGGGCCACCCTCACCGAGTACGGGAACATCGCCAGCGCCGTCGTCCTGGACGCGCTGCGCCGGCTGTTCGACGAGGGCGGCGCCGAGCATGCCGCGCGCGGACTGCTCGCGGGCTTCGGCCCCGGCATCACCGCGGAAATGGCTCTGGGCCGCTGGCGCGACAGCAGCAACGAGACGGTGTGAACGGAATGACCGAGAAGACGATGCCCGGGCCACTGCCGCCTGTCCGGCACTGGCCCGCCCTCGACCTGAAGGGCGTGGATTTCGACCCGGTCCTGACCGAGCTGATGCGCGAAGGACCGGTCACCCGGGTCCAGCTGCCCAACGGCGAGGGCTGGGCCTGGCTGGTGACCCGCCACGACGATGTGCGCATGGTCGCCAACGACCCACGGTTCGGCCGCGAGGCGGTCATGGACCAGCCGGTCACCCGGCTCGCCCCGCACTTCATCCCGGCCCGCGGCGCGGTGGGCTTCCTGGACCCGCCCGACCACACCCGGCTGCGCCGCTCGGTGGCCGCGGCCTTCACGGCACGCGGGGTGGAACGGGTCCGCGGCAAGGCCCGGCGCACGCTCGACGAGATGGTCGACGAGCTGCTGCGGGTCGGACCGCCCGCCGATCTCACCGAGGCGATCCTCACCCCCTTCCCCATCGCGGTCATCTGCGAACTGATGGGCGTCCCGCCCGACGACCGGCGGGGCATGCACACCTGGGCGCAGCTGATCCTGTCCTCCGCGCACGGCGCCGAGGTCAGCGAGAAGGCCAAGGACGAGATGGGCGCCTACTTCAGGAAGCTCATCGGCGCCCGGAACGACAGCAGGGACGAGGACGTCACCTCGCTGCTGGGCGCCGCCGTGGGCCGGGACGAGATCGATCTGGAGGAGGCCGTCGGACTCGCCGTCCTCCTCCAGATCGGCGGCGAGGCGGTCACGAACAACTGCGGGCAGATGCTCTACCTGCTCATGACCCGCCCGGCGCTGGCCGACCGGCTGCGCTCCGACCCTCGGATCCGCCCCCAGGCCATCGACGAGCTGCTGCGCTACATCCCGCACCGCAACATGGTCGGCCTGTCGCGGATCGCGAGGGAGGACGTCGAGATCGGGGGCGTGCTGATCCGGGCCGGCGATCCGATCTACGTCTCGTACCTGGCCGCCAACCGCGACCCGGAGGTCTTCCCGGACCCGGAGCACATCGACTTCGACCGCAGCCCCAATCCGCACGTGGCGTTCGGCTTCGGCCCGCACTACTGCCCGGGCGGGATGCTGGCCAGGCTGGAGTCGGAACTCCTGGTCGACGCGCTGGTGGACCGGCTGCCGGGGCTGCGGCTCGCCGTCCCCCCAAGCCAGGTCCCGTTCAGGAAAGGCGCGTTGATCCGTGGCCCCGAAGCTCTGCCCGTGATGTGGTGAGCGACCCGATGACCATGACCGAAGGACTCCTCGTACCACCGGGTCACGGCCGGATCGTGCAGACCCCCGCCCAGCACGTGACGTTCAAGGTGACCGGCTCGCACTCGCGCACCGCGTCCACCTTCGAGGTGCTGGTACCGCCCGGGTTCGACGTGGGCGCCCATGTGCACACGCGCAGCGAGGAGCTGTTCTACGTGCTCGAAGGCGAGCTGGACGTGCTCGCCTTCGAGCCCCGGATCCGGACCCCCGACAACTGGCAGAAGTGGGAGTCGAGTTCGGGCAACCGGGCGGTACGGGCAACCCCGGGCACGGTCATCGTCGTGCCCCCGGGCTGTCCCCACGCCTTCTCCAACCCCACCGAGAACCAGGCGAAGATGTTCTTCCAGGCCTCCCCGCCCCCGGACCACGAGCGCTACTTCGAGGAGCTGCTCGAGATCCTGAGGGACGGGGGTCCGCCGGACCACGCGGCCATCGAGGAACTGAGGGCGAGGTACGACATCGAGCAGCTCACCCCTCTGAAACTCCGGTGAGGGCAGCGCGCAACCGCTACCGAATCGGCATCCCGGAAAGCGTCCGCGCGATCACCAGCCGCTGGATCTCACTCGTACCCTCGAAAATGGTGTAAATGGCCGCATCCCGATGCATTCGCTCCACCGGATACTCGCGGGTGTAGCCATTTCCACCCAGGATCTGGATCGCCTGACCGGTGACCTTCTTCGCCGTCTCACTGGCGAACAGCTTGGACATCGACCCCTCGGCCGCGGTGAACGGCTTCCCGTTGATCGCCATCCACGAAGCCCGCCACACCAGCAGACGCGCGGCATCGATCGACGTACGCATGTCGGCGAGCTGGAACGCGACACCCTGATTGTCGATGATCGGACGCCCGAACTGCTCACGCGTCATCGCATAGTCGAGGGCGACCTCGTACGCGGCGCGGGCCGTGCCCACCGCCATGGCCCCGACGGCCGGACGCGACGCCTCGAACGTGGCCATCGCGGCGTTCTTCACCCGCTCGCCGCCACCCGCCTTCGCGCGCTCCCGGGCGCGGGCCAGGCGTTCGTCCAGCTTCGCCTTGCCGCCGAGCAGGCAGGAACCGGGGATGCGAACGTTGTCGAGGACGACCTCGGCGGTGTGCGAGGCACGAATGCCGTGCTTCTTGAACTTCTGACCCTGGGAGAGGCCCGGCGTGTTCGGCGGCACGATGAAGGAGGCGTGCCCCTTGGAACCGAGGTCCGGGTCGACGACCGCGACGACGACATGGACATTGGCGATACCACCGTTGGTCGCCCAGGTCTTGGTGCCGTTGAGCACCCACTCGTCCTTGGCCTCGTCATAGACGGCACGCGTGCGCATCGAGGCGACGTCGGAGCCGGCGTCGGGCTCGGAGGAGCAGAAGGCCGCGACCTTGACATCGCCCGCGTCGCCGTACATCTGGGGGATCCAGGTGCCGATCTGCTCCTCGGTGCCGTTGGCGAGGACGCCCACGGCGGCGAGGCCGGTGCCGACGATCGACAGGGCGATGCCCGCGTCGCCCCAGAACAGCTCCTCCATGGCCATGGGTATACCGAGACCGGTCGGGTCGAAGTACTGCTGGGCGTAGAAGTCCAGGGAGTAGATGCCGACCTTCGCGGCCTCCTGGATGACCGGCCAGGGAGTCTCCTCGCGCTCGTCCCACTCGGCGGCCGCGGGGCGGATCACATCGGCGGCGAACCCGTGGAGCCAGTCGCGGACCTCCCTCTGTTCGTCGTTGAGCTCCATGGTGAACTCGGCCATGTCCCCTCCAGCACTGCACTAAAGTGTTACTTGCGGTAACTGGAGTCTGTTACTGATCAGTAGTAAAAGTCAACTCCCACGTTCCGCTCGGCAGCCCGTTCGATACGCATGGGCCGATGAGTGTTACTTTGCGCAGGCGTCACCGAATCACCACGGGTGGGGAGAGATCATGGACACCACACAGCGAACCGATCAGCAGAGGTCCGCCGACCGCCGCCGGCGCGAGCTGCTGGAGGCCGCCGACAGAGTGGTGCTCCGCGACGGCCCCGGGGCCTCGATGAACGCCATCGCCGCCGAGGCGGGCATCACCAAGCCGATCCTGTACCGCCACTTCGGCGACAAGGGTGGACTCTACGCGGCCCTGGCCAAGCGGCACACCGACGCCCTCCTCGGAGCGCTGCGGGCCGCGCTGGACGCGCCCGCGGAGCGCCGGGAGCGGGTGGAGGCCACGCTCGACACGTATCTCGCGGCCATCGAGGCGCACCCTCAGGTCTACCGCTTCCTGATGCACCCCACGGAGGGCGCCTCGTCCGCCGACCAGGGCTTCGACCTGGGCAAGCACTCCGCGCCGCTGCTGCGCCGCATGGGCGAGGAGTTGGCCGAGGTCATCGAGGAACGGGTGGATCTCGGACCGGGCAGTCAGCAACTGGCGCGGGTGTGGGGGCACGGGATCGTCGGCATGATGCATGCCGCCGGGGACTGGTGGCTCGGTGAGCAGCCCTGCTCACGGGCCGAGTTGGTACGGAGTCTGGCCGACCTGTTGTGGGGCCGGCTGGCCGCGGCCGGCGATCGTGTCGGGGGTCCTGGGTTCTGAGGTCGGGTGTCGGCTGCGAGTTGTCTTCGGCTGAGCGCGCGGGGGGCCGGGCCCCCTGCCTTTCGGTTGGGGGGAACCTCCCGCCCACCCCCCAACCGTCCGCCCCCCCCTCCCCCCCCTCCGGGG